>JBLHNU010000034.1:0-56064 GCA_047622095.1 Desulforhopalus sp. | reverse complement strand
TTATTCCCTACGGTACAGTGAGCACCTACGGAACAGTAGCCACCCTTGCCGGAAGTCCAAGCGGTGCCCGGCAAGTTGCGCGTATTTTACACTCAAGTTCTAAAAAATATGATCTTCCCTGGCACAGAGTCGTTAACCGTAATGGTGAAATTCCTCCCCGATCTTCCATGAGCCACCTGGACCAACGTACGTTACTTGAAAATGAGGGAATTGTGTTCGGCGCATCTGGAGCTATTGACCTCGACGCCTTCTTATGGATCCCCTCAGCATCCACATTTTCGTTATAACTCAGACAATACTACCGCCCGGGCATTAGCAGAACGGAGTAAGGTAGGAATATTATCGTCAATATAGTCATAGACTCTCGCCCTTTTATTCTCTGCGGGCCGCATTATTCTGCCTATAACCTGAAGAAGTCGCCCTTCAAAACTAATAGGAGTCGTAAGAAAAAGTGTCGAGAGTCCGGGACAATCAAATCCTTCAGAGATCAATTGCAAGGTTGCAACCAAAACGTTTACAGATCCATTCAATACACCCTCTACGACTTCGCTCCTCACCTCTGGCGCCAACTGCCCAGAAAGTAAGGCCACCTGCAAACCTTTGTTTTGTAATTTTTCTACAAATAAACGACAGTGGTTCACCCTGTCTGAAACCACGAGAATAGTTCCGCAGTCTGGCTTTTTAGAAACAGCTATTATATCATTTATTATTTGCAGATTTCGTCCTTCATGCTTTACCAGAGCCTTGATCAACGCTTGGTAATCTCCGCGATAGCCATAATCAAACGACGTGGAGGTCCGAATAACCTCCGGAGCCAGTATTGCCCCTGTTGCCATCAACTCATCACGGTCAACCTTGTGAATTCGATCTCCCATAAAAAAATAGATGAGCTTTGTCATTTCATCCTCACTACGAAACGCCGTAGCTGAAAGCCCCAAAAGGTAATGACAATCAAATGCGGAAACCACATCGGTAAAAAGACTTGCAGGCACTCGGTGACACTCGTCAACAATGAGATGTCCAAAGTGGGGAAAAAGTTCTGACACACGTTTTCGTGCTGTATTGACGATTGCAATTGTAACAGTAGCAATCTCGAAATGCCCATCCCCAACCAGGCCCGCTTCGACTCCAAGAAACTGCTGAATCCGATCCTGCCACTGATAGAGCAACTCTTTGGTATGAACAATCACAAGTGTCGGCTGACGACGTCTGGCTAGCAGAGCCAATGCCATCACTGTTTTTCCACTACCTGTTCCCGCCTCGATTACACCAAATGATTTATGTTCGGCTTTATCAATTGCTTCTTGCTGATAAGGTCGCAGGGTTCCACAAAAAGAGAGATCAACTTCTTCCAGCAATCTCCTCTTATCCACTATTTCAGGGTCTTTTCCAAGCATTTCCCTGCAAAGCAAAACAGCCTGATTAGAAAAGCCTCTTGGAAATCTCACTCCATTTGCAACAGGATCGTAGTATTTCAGTTGTGGTTTGAGTTTTTTTCCAATCCAACGACCATATTTTTTAGCTGACACATATTGAGGGTTCTCAATGGTCAGCTTTTTCTTTAACGCAGAGTCAAACTCTAGATTCCCACTTTCAAGCAAACAATCATGCGAAACTGTCATTCGTAACATCTTTTATTTTCCTCAAAGGATAGCAACATTTTCACTATCCATTCACTCATTATCTTTGCCGCTACTTTTCCGCTAGCCCAGTGAATAGCTTTGAATCCAATACCGTAAAAGAGACCTCTGAACACCAGTGGGCAGTGGAAAGATCTTCTAAGTATTGGTACCCGCTTTCTCCGGGATCGACTTCGAGAAAGCGGGTTTTTTCTTTCATTGTGTCACCTTGGGATGTCAACCTAACCTGCTTTTTCAGAGCTAAGCCGTTGTCAAAAAATAACATGGCCGAGGTCTCTCTCGGAACGGGTCCTAAGCTGCTTTCAGCCTAATAAAATCTTCTGCCGTCTCTGTCTGTTGCACTCTACCAAGATCGAGAACACTCTCCACATCCATATAGGCTTTTGAGAGATCGACCTCAAGCTGTTCGAGCAAGTTTTCGTCACCTTCAGTCTCAAACCAGAGCGTGGCCCGGTTTTCCCCCCGGGTCAGCATGACCGTCGACAGCAAATGCTGCCGGCCACGACCAAAGCGCTGAATAGTTTCTCCCCCAGTCATGACATGCCAATTATTACTGTGTCCAACAAGCCCTTCAACCAGCTCGTTCCACTCCACGCCATTAAGAAGATCGGCTGCAAGATGCAGACGAACCTTTTCACCAAAGTACCCGACGTCAATGGTACCAATTCCCCCATGCCCGGCACGGATCACTTCATGTTTATCCTTTTCCATGGAAGAGGCGAAAGCAATCTCTTCTGTTGGAAAAAATGGCGCCAGCCGCGCCTTTTCAGTCTTTTTGGTAGCAAGGGATACACCGATAAAAACACTACCTGAAATTGCCATAGCAACAATCACTCCGTGCCCCATAAGAAGAGGATGCAGACTTTCCAGGTAAGGCGGCGCCATAGGAGCTGTTTTGACAAGATCAAAGATCACCAGAGCGACCTGAATCAGAAAACCAGTACAAAGCGAAGCGACTGCACCAGAGCCAGTTGCACGTTTCCAATAGAGCCCGCCCATCAGCACAAAAAAGTAGGAAGCACTGGCTATAAAGGTAGCGATATGTATTGCATCGATGATGCTGTTAATAAAAAATGACCCAAGGGTTGCCAGTACAACGATTGCTATCACCGAGATTCGGTTTACCAGCCGCATCTCTTTCATTGTAGCGCCTGGGTGCAGATGACGCTGGTACACGTCTCGAGCAAGGCAGGAGGCGCCCGAGGTAGCAAAAGTATCAGCACAGGACATTGCTGCTGTTGCCAGTGCTACACCGCAGAGAGCAACTGCAACATCAGATAAGCCACTGCCCATGATAAAATTAAGCAAGGCTGGTTCCGCTTTGGCCATTCCCATAGGAAACCCCATCCTGGCAATCTCCGGAAAAAGAGTATTAAGACCAACAGCTATAACAGCACAACAACCAAAGACCAAAGCAACTAAAACCGAGCCCAAAAACATACCGTTCCTTGCTGCCTTATCATCTTTTGCAGCCCACACACGTTGCCAGGGGTCTTGCTCACTGATCCAGCCGGGCACTATTGCGAAAACAAAGATCAGAACCATTGGCAAACCGATTGACACCGGGTTCCACCACGATTCTGGCATAGAGGTAAAGAGTTCGGACACCGTAAGTGCAGAAACATCCGATGCTCCGGCCATAACCATCACCGCCATTACCAAAACAAAGAAGGCCAGGCAGAGAAACTGAATGATATCCGTGGTGATAACCGCCGACAAACCACCCAGTGTCACATAAACTGCAACAGCCAGGCCGACGATGAGGGCTGCGTGTATGGGATCAACACCATAAAACACCTGCAGGACCATGGCAAAGCCCTTGATGTCAGACACAGCAAAAAGAATCATTACCACGGTAATGATGAGGGCCACAGGCAGCCGCAGGTAACTCCCATATCGACGTTCCAAAAGTTCCGGCTGGGTTATTGCCGGTAGTTTTCTGATCTTTTTAACAAGAAGGCCAATGATGAGCAAGGCCAGTATATTGGGCGCCACAAATCCCCAAATCGAGCCCATCCCCAAGAGTAGAAAAAAACCAATTACCGCCAGGAGTGCCCCAGCAGTGAGCCACGAAGCCGCTGCCGAGAAACCAATAGAAAGAACGCCGGCATCTCTGCCCGCCAGCCAAAAGTCAGCAAGAGTTTTCTGCCGTTTGCTGAAATAGAGACCCGTCCCGACAAGAACGGTGATGTAGATGGTTAGAAATAGAAGAAACAGCTGATACGAAGTCATGATACCTCCCGTGAAGTAAGAGATGTCGACACAAAAGTCAACTAGGCCGACAAAGAATCAGCCCAGGGATTTACCGTCTCTCAGGGAAGTTATATCAAGCTTTTCATGCAGATATTCTGGCTCGTGATTCACTCTACTGGCCGTGCCTTCCCATGCTGCTTCGTTGATACATCTGCAACACAGTGGCTCTATACGGCGTTCGTCCTCACTCACAGCGGCGGGTCCGCCCCGGAATGTCACCGGGTTCCCTACTGGGGCAAAGCAGAAGTATCTCTTTGCCCCCGCCTCACCGAGGCGTTTGAAAAGCTTTTCCGTTAATTCATAGTAGAATTACAATCTATAAAGGAGCTATTCATACCACATCAGAAACGAGGTTACAATCCAACAGTAGTGCCACAAAACATCCGTGAACTTACAGAGGTTGGCATCTGCTCACTCCCATCCCGAATCGCAAGTAGCAATTCGCCATGATAAACGCCCAATCTCTAGCCATGTATTTATTTGCCTCCTGCTCATTCAACCCACCCCAGGCAACTTCAGAGTCAATAAACAACCTCGCCGCAAGCGGACGGGGTGTTAACTCAAGCAATGCAATACATCAAAGACTATTATATTTCACTCAATGTACTAGGCTTTGCGTATGTCAGCCCCATTATCAACACCACGTTCTTCCAACAGTGTGGTGAGCCAGTCAGGGTCCATTTCAGGAACAGATGACAGCAACAGTTCTGTGTAAGGGTCATGTGGAGGACTAAACACTTCCTTCTTTGGCCCCATTTCAATCACACGTCCATCCTTCATCACCACCACATCATCGGCAATTGCTTTGACTGTTGCCAAGTCATGGGTGATAAACATGTAGGCCAAATTAAGCTCTTTTTGGAGGCGGTCCAGTAATCGCAGGATACCCTCTGAAACGAGTTGGTCCAAAGCGCTGGTCACCTCATCACAGATAATAAAATTGGGTTCAGCGGCTAAGGCCCGCGCAATACCGATTCTTTGCTTCTGTCCCCCTGAAAGCTCTGCTGGATATCTAGAGTAATATGTAGATGGATCAAGTTCAATCATGTCCAGAAGTTCATCCACGCGTTTTTTCAGATCGGTACCGGAAAGGCCCTTATAAAAAGCTGCAGGTCTGCCAATGATTTCACCAACCCGTTTCTTAGGATTCAGAGCGGTATCGGCCATCTGGTAAATCATCTGTACCTGACGTAACTGTTCGCGGCTACGTTTAGTGTAACTCGGTTGAAAAGGTGTGCCTCTATACTCAATGCTTCCAGCCATGGGGGGGAGAAGGCCTGTAATACAGCGGGCTGTAGTTGACTTGCCAGAACCCGACTCTCCGACAATTGCCACCGTTCTGCCTCGATAAATGTCAAAGGAAACATCGTGAAGGACCTTGTTTACACCATCATAGGTTGCATCAATATTTTTCACTGAGATTACAGGAGTAGCATCATCAGCCGGATCTGCGAGGTAGTCACTCTCAAAAGAACGAACAGACCATAAGGACTTTGTATAATCTTCCTGAGGGTTTGTAAGCATGCTTTCGGTATCAGATTCTTCCACCTCTTTGCCCCGAAGCAGTACCTTTATGGTATCCGCCATTTGTGCCACTACAGCAAGATCATGAGTGATATAAATAGCGGCTGTGTTGAACTCGTCAACAATATCGCGAATAGCTGCTAACACCTCAATCTGTGTGGTCACATCCAGTGCTGTGGTAGGCTCATCAAAAATAAGAAGATCTGGCCGACAGGACATAGCCATAGCTGTCATAGCCCTTTGCAACTGGCCACCAGAAACCTGGTGTGGATAGCGGAATCCAATTTCCTCAGGGTTTGGCAATCGCAACTTTCTATAGAGTTCAATGGCGTCTTCCTGGCTCGCCAAGCGCTTGCGGATCCGGTACTGTACAGGAGCTTCAGTATACTGATCAATGATCTTATGGGCTGGATTGAACGATGCAGCAGCCGACTGAGCGACGTATGCAATACGTGAACCTCGAATCTTGCGCAAGTCACTATTAGAAATGCTGGTGAGTTCAAGTCCGTCAAACTCTATGGAACCATCTGAAATTCTGCAGCCATCCTGGGCAAATCCCATGGCTGCAAGCCCGATTGTAGACTTCCCGGCACCGGACTCTCCAATTAAGCCTAAAACCTCACCTCGGTGCAGGGTTAGATCAATCCCATGGACGATCTCCATCCAATTATCATATTCAACATTGGCTTCAATCTTAAGACCTCGAATTTTTAACAGGACGTCTTTTTTTTTCACTTTTCGTAACTCCTTAGTCTTTCAGGCCTGAAGATCTGTATAACATCCAGTCAACCACGAAGTTGATCGACAACGTTAAAAGGGCAATGGCGGCCGCTGGAATCAGGGGCGTATATTCACCAAACGTAATAAGACTTGCATTGTCACGAACCATGGAACCCCAGTCAGCAGTTGGTGGTTGAATTCCCAGTCCAAGAAATGATAATCCGGCAATAAGCAGGAATACAAAACAAAATCGCAAACCAAACTCGGCAATGAGTGGCGCCGATGCATTTGGGAGTATTTCCCGCCACATCAGATACCAACTGCCTTCCCCACGCAATCTGGCGGCCTCAACATAATCCATCACGATAATATTACCAGCCACGGAACGAGCCAGACGAAAAACTACTGGTGTATAAATAATCGCAATGACAAGAATAAGACTCAAACTATTGGTACCGAAAATACTGAGCAGTAGCAGTGAGAAAATGAGTGCGGGTATCGACATTACAATATCAACAGCCCTACCAAGCAGTTGATCAATCCATCCTCCTTTTAGGGCTGCAAACAAACCAAGGAAAGTACCCATAATGAATGCCAGGGATGTAATGATCAGGGAGAGTCCAACAGTGTTTCTCGCTCCGTAAATAATACGGCTAAACATATCTCGACCGAGCTGATCGCCCCCAAGGATCATGAGTTTATCGGCTGGAGCAAATGCGTCAGCTATAATTTCAGCCTCTCCAAACGGTGCAATAACGGGGGCAAAAATGGCAGCAATGAGATATACCAGAATAATAAACAGACCGAAACTTGCAGTAAGGGGTGCTGTTGCGAATATTTTCCCTAATTCCCCAGGTACCAGATAACCTAAAAATTCGCGAAAGCAATAACCAACACCAGATGCTGCTGCCATAACCGCAGTAAACATTCCAACAAGCCTAAGCCCGCTTTCCCCCCATAGAATCCCAATAAGCAAGGAGACCATGGTAAAGGAAAACAGGAGAAGAAAAGCGGTACGTTGCTTAAAATAAGCCAGTGCACTGGAACTGGCAATCAGGCTGGAAAAATAAAGGACGATAAATTTATTCATGAATGCCACCTCAATTCGGGTGCCTGAGCCGTGGATTAGTCATAATTGAGGCCACATCAGCTATGAGATTGAGCAGGATAAAGGTTGCGGCAAAAATCAGACAACAAGCCTGAACCACTGGAAAATCCCGTTTAGTTACACTATCTACGAGTAATTGACCAATCCCCGGATATACAAAGACCACTTCAACCAACACGACACCTGTAATCAAATAGGCAAGATTTAAAGCAATAACGTTAATGATCGGGGCCAGAGCATTGGGCAAAGCATGGTGTGTAATAACTCGTAGCTGGGGCACACCTTTTAATCTCGCCATCTCTATATACGGAGACGCCAACAGGTTGATGATAGCAGCCCGGGTCATTCGCATCATGTGTGCAGTCACGACCAACACAAGGGTTAAAACCGGAAGAAAGGTACGATGTAATCTCTCCACGAAGGTGATATCAGGCCTTAAGGTTGAAATGGCTGGGAAAAATGGATTATTGATAGCCAGAAACAACACAAGAATATAAGCCAGGAAAAACTCAGGTGAAGAAATTGAGGTAAGTGTCGTCACGTTTGCTGCACGGTCAAAAAATGAGTTTCTATATAGTGCGGCAAGAACACCAAGAATAACCGATAAGGGGACAGCAATAGCGGCAGCATAAAGAGCGAGAAACAGAGTGTTTCCAAACCTTGGCGTAATCTGTGTTGAGACTGACATCCCACTTGCAAGGGATTTGCCAAAATCACCTTTCACGGCACCGATTAGCCATTCAAAATAGCGTACCGGAGCCGGACGATCAAGCCCGAGCTCTAAGCGCATGGCATTGACGGTCTCTTCGGTTGCAGATTGGCCTAATACAGCCTCAGCGAGATCACCAGGCAACATCTCCACTGCACTGAATATGATCACAGATACTGTTAGAAGCGTGACGAGTCCTAGTCCTAAGCGTTTGAGAATTATTATATAAATATTATCCATAGTAAAAATCTACCATCTCCCAGGTGGCTGCCCTACTCATGTTCTTTCTCAGCAGGGAATTTTATACAAAAAAGAATGTATACAGGTAAGCAAGAAGACAGGTAACTTCTGACAATCACAGTTTTCGCTCCCAATGACTTACAACCTTGCACAAAGGCTGCAGGTCATTGAAAATCAGTTAACCCAATGAGTTGCAGGGTGAAAGCCGCTTAAATGCAGATAACGATATTAGGCAAACCACCAGCGTTGAGCTGCTCGTCCCCCATCATTATCCCAATCTGAGGCAATAGGACCATGATGAACTTTGGAACTGTGCGCATCCACATAATTAACAAACATAGGAAGTATTGTACTACCTTCATCTTTGGCAAGGACCTGCATTTCATAATACATTTCAGTGCGCTTGGCATTATCAAGTTCTGCTCTGGCCGCCACTAAAAGCTTGTTAAATCTAGCGTTTTTCCAATGAGAATCATTCCAGGCGGCATCAGCTGCATAAGCTACACTGAAAATCATATCAGGGGTTTGTCGAGGTCCCCACTTGGTAAAAACGAACGGTTTTTTCATCCACACATTAGACCAATACCCATCGGCAGGCTCACGAACTACATTGAGGTTGATCCCTGCTGGTTTTGCCTGTTGAGCATAGAGTGAGCACATATCCACAGCACCTGGCAACACGGAGTCACTGGCGGATAAATCAATATTCAGACTGGAATGGCCGGCTTTTTTCAGGTGAAACTTTGCCTTGTCGAGATCATAGGGACGTTGTTCCAACTCTGCATAGTAGGGCATATTGGATGAGATCTGCACGTCATTGCCCACAGTCGCATTTCCATAACTGATTTTCTTAACAATCTCCTCTCGATCAATGGCGTACTTTAAGGCAAGCCGAACGTTAACATCGTCGAATGGTTTCTGATCGGCAAACATCGGTAAGGTAATGGAACTACCAGAAGGAGTGTTATTTATGACAATATTCTTGTTTCTTTTGAGCAAATTATATGTCTTGGTATCGACATTGAGCATAGAATCGATATCACCTGTCATAAGTGCAGTTTGACGGGCATTAGGGTCATTAAGATATATGAAATGCACCGCGTCAAAATAAGCGCCTTTCCCATGCCAGGCTTCGTGTCTGACCATTTCGGTACTCACACCCGGGCTGTGGCTTACGATCTTATATGGGCCAGCTCCATCCTGACTCTGCCAGTCAATTGTTCCATCATCATTTGCGGGAAGCATAGCGAAATGATAATCGTTTAAGACCCAGGGTAGATCAGCGACACCGATGCTTAAGTCAATGATAATAGTATGATCACCATCAGCCTTAATGTCTTGAACCGCATCCAGAAGAACCTTTGCAGACGAGGTCGATTTTTCACCGCGATGATGATTGAGAGAGGCAATGGCATCCTTTGCAGTAAACGCTTTACCACTATGGAAGGTGATGTTTTCGTGAAGTTTAATTACCCATTTTTTGGCACCATCCAGGCCTTCCCAGGAAACCGCCATATCTGGTCCAAGCGTATTATCGGACTCAACCATAGTCAGATAGCTTCGATGGGTGTGAGTAAGTTGAACTTCAGCTACACCCGCATACTTACCCGGATCCATAGAGTCTGAGGTGTTGGCATCGTTGACACCAACCCTGAATGTTCCTCCACGCTTTGGTGTCTTGGCCATTACTTCAGATGTCCAAAGAGAAGAGGCCGCTGTCATGGTGAAACCTGCGGCAAGCGTATAGGTAATAAAATTTCTTCTGGTCAATTTTCCACTAAGGCTATCGTTTGCGAGAGTCGTTACAAGGCCCTCATTGTTTTCTCCGCTCATCTAATCTCCTTCTATCTTTTGTGGAACGTATACATGGTCTGGTTTAAGAATTGGTATTTTGCAGAACACCATGTAGCTAGATTTATTAAAACGCTGTTGTCTCGATTCTTTTGATCTGTTTCAGGAAGCCAGTTGCATTTTCACACCTTCTGAGGCGACTCCAATCACATGACACGTGTATAAAAGATTGTCTATGGGAGCAACTCTGAAAGCACTACTTTTTATTGTGTAATACTGTATTGTGGAATATTGTATTGCTGAAAACTGTTTCCTAGCATACTATATTTTCAGAACCTGTCAATACGCAGAGAACTTTTGGACTTTGCCATTGGGAGTTTCGGAAAACCTATTTACGAGTTTATCAACCCGTAGACGAGGACTTAGAATGAATTCCTAAGGCACTAAACAACATTTAAATATGGAGGTGATTGATTGGAAAATCGCTTAACAAAAGAACATAATATCACACAGCAACTGAGGATTGTTTTTAAAGCAATCCAGGCTCACTCAAAACGTGTAGAAAGCACTTGCGGCTTATCAAGTGTCAGGCTCTGGATGCTGTATGAGATAAATAACGCAACCGGCATCAAAGTTACAGCACTTGCCTCATTGCTATCCATCCATAGATCTACATGTTCTAATATGCTTGATAAATTAGAGGCAACAGACCTCATTTACAGAAATCGGATCAAAGGGCCGTACGCCTCTTTCTAACAGATGAGGGAAAAGCAATTCTCGCAAAAGCCCCAGCCCTCCAGAGGGAAAATTAAGCAGCACCCTAAATAAATTGTCGTCTGAGCAAATAGATGAACTTGAAAAAAGTCTTGGGTTCTTCGTTGATACCTTACAATATGATGACGAAAAGGCCGCACTCACCCCTATTCAAACGACATAGTGTCTGCACGAGAGCCTGCAAATTCTATCGAGTGAAAGGCAGCAGAGAGGACACTTGTTTCAAAAGGCAAAGTCGTAAACCATACGCCGTCAATAAATAGCCAAATTATTAATCACACCATATTATAGAAATAGAAATGTTTTTTGCTTTTGACTCTTGATTCCATTATTCTCTTGAGAGAAGCCATCCGTGTGTATAAAATATATACTGATCAATATACTCTATTTAAAATAATCTGTACTACCTTGCCAAATACACTCTGCCATATCGGAATCCAAGCTCCTCTTAACGGATTCGCATTGAAAAAAAATGAGATTATCTGGGTAATTATAGCCTGCGTAATCCCAGATCTCCCCTGGATAGAACTCAAACTTCTCCTGGCAACACAGACGATCAACCCATATGATCTCAGACTCTATTGTACAGCTCAGGCGAGCCTGCTCTTTTGCCTAGTACTGGCAGGAGGTCTCTGCCTCCTAACCCAAAATTCCATAAAGATTTTTCTCATCCTTGGAATAAACAGCTTATTCCACCTGCTTCTTGACTCTTTACAGATAAAATGGGGAAATGGAGTTAATATCATATCGCCGTTCAACTGGGAGTTGTTTCATCTCGATATTTTCTGGCCTGAATTTAGCGGAACCGTTATCCTCTCTGCTGTTGGCTTTTTGTACCTTATCTATAACTGGAACAAGATAAAAACAGATAGGCCGCTGCACAAAGCTCCCAACAAAAAAAAATATGCAATTGGTTCACTCTTCATAGTCCTCTATTTCCTTGGCCCCCTCTACTTCATCAACCAGCTAGATGATGCGGATACGTATTTCATCCACACCATGAGGAATATCAACGAGAGAACGGGTAAACCGATTAAGCTTGACCGTGCCCGCTATAACGCAGGCACCCATGAGGTGAAAATATATAGTGGAGAGAAAATAAAAATTACAGGTTCCTTGCCGCAAGAATCCGGTAGGGTTTCCTTTTCAGGGTTTTTCCAGGATAACAACACAATCACAAGCAAGGCATTTCACCAACATAACAACTATAGGGATCTTGCCTCATTCATTGGTCTTTTTATGGCTTGCGCTTTAGTACTGCAATCGTTAGTTTTAGCCTCAATCAATTCCAATAAACCGCACTCAGGATAAATACATATGCATCTTCTTTTCAGACTGACCCTTCTTGCTCTCTTCATATTTGCAGCTTCACCCCAAAATTCTATAGCCAAAAAGCCCATTCGCCTCACGATCCCTCAGAGCGTTATAACCGAGGTCACACGTGCGCTCCTCCCTATTAAAATAGATACACACTCTAAGTCAGTTGATGGAGATATTACTATAATTAACATCAGTGAGCTCAAATTGACCGATGGTCACCTTGCTTGCCGGCTCCGTTTAGGTGGTAATAATCTTGCACTGCTCACAGAGATTGCGGGTCATGAAATCCGTCTGAAAGTGGGTTCCATAGAACTTGATGTAAGCACTGACGCTGCCCTTCGATTTGATATAGAAAAACAGATACTCTACCTGAAACCCATAATCAAAGACGTTGCCGGAAGTGGCAGTGGAGCTAATGGAGAGATTGGAAAGGCGCTCATAGCCATGCTTGATGGAAGAGAGTTCCCCATAAACATGCAACAACTTGACCCGCTTGTGGCCGAGACTGGCACGAAAACTGTGACAATTGACGCAAAAATCGTCAACATAGAGGCTAAGTCTCAATCACTCGAGCTCAGCCTCCATCCTGTAATTTCAGCTCAGTAAAACGAACCGACTTACCACATCAGGTCATCGGGGACTTTATACTCAGCATACGGATCATCTGGATCGTCCATATCATCCCCTGTTCTTTCGTTGAGAATCACAATCATCTTTTTGTTAATGGTTGTGATTTTTTCAACAACAGTACGGGGTAAAACCTCAAACTGTTCAGCAAGTACAACTATACCGAGCCGACCATCACTGAGCCTGTCTGCAACATCCTTAGGCACAAAAATACGTTGGATTTTTCCGGACACATTAAAACGATAGGCGATTCCTTTTTCGTCCTTATCTATTCGATTCTGCACCACAAATTGTTTTATCTGAGCGGTTTCTTCCCTTTTTTTAAGCTTCGCATCACGCTCCTGATTCAGCTTGCGTGCCCGTGCCTTTTTCTTCTCTTCAGCCTTTTGAGCAAGAAGTGCATTTTCATCAATCACCTGTGTATTTCGACTGACTTTTGCGTTTTTTTTCTTCGTCTGATGTTGCTGCTTTTTCGTATCTTTTGCTTTTTTCTTGTCAACGAGTCCAAGAGCCAACATCTGATCCTGAAATGATTTTCCCATCTCAATATACCAATTTGTGTTAATAGATTATTTACTCAACTGAATTCACCCAGCAAAGTACAGTTTCAATTCATATTGTAGCCAACTTTCCTATCTTTTGAAAGTAAGCCTTTCTTCAACAGTCTCTTTTCCCACACTATCATAAGACCTGTATAACAGGTAAAAAATTGAACTTCCTGCAGCAACAAAATATATTGTCTGCAAAAAACCAACATTATCGTCAAAATTCAGAACACAACATCCGAGAATTCCAAAGGCTACAGCAATAAAAAATTGTGAGTAATGACTCTTTACAAAAAGATATCTATTTTCACCACTGCGTTTAGCCAAATCGAAGAATCGTTTATTAAAGGTAAGGCGAAAAAAAGATGTGCAAAATGCGATAACTAAAAGCATTGCGATCTGGAGAACATAGGATAATTCTGCATTAAAAAGACCACGCAGTGCCCATGAAAACATATAAAGAACAACACCAATTCTATATACTTTTTGTTTATCGATGTTATCAATTCGGTTCTTAATCACATAAAAAACGACTCCCAGAACCAAGGCCAACAATATCACCACCCCCCCAAGCTTCACAAAACTCTCCCCCACCATAAGAAAGAGAGAGATCACCCAGAAGTAACTTTCAATATATAAGAATACGCCGTCAAAAATAAACACCTGGCGTGACCTGCAATTATCTTTAAATCTAAGAATCGCCAGTACATTCAGCGGCTGCCGCGAGACTAAAGATTGCGGAAAGTTAAGATGCTCCCTCTGCCTTATAAAAAATATCCCACCTGTGCAGGCAATACCAACTGACAACATACAGACGGAGGCAATCCCAATATTTTCAAGAAGTAGACTCCCACAAAGAATTCCCATTTTAAGTACAACAAGAATATAAATCTGAAAGTTCCCAAATCGTCTTCCGCTGTTTTCTTCAGTACCACCAGAGAGGAATAGAATACGTTGTAGCATCCAATACAGACAATTGTACGCTCCATTAATTATCCCTACGATCCAAAGCGGCGCTCCAAAGACCAAGAGAGCGAGAAGACACATCTCTAAAACAAAGGAAATGAGCAACGGTACGAGATACGACCTACCCCGAAGAAAATCCAGGCCAAAGAGTGTCAGAGAAAATGCTATTCCTGTAACTGCAATAAACCAAGATATCTCATCGAGTCCCGCCCCGTTTTTATACAAATATACGGGGAGAAAAAAAGGAAATAACCCGAGTAGAAAACTATGAAACCCAAGGAAAAGATAAAAATTCTTTGTAACGTTGATCATGTGGTCCACGGAAAACGAGAGTTAAGGCTCTAAAAGATATCCTGTTTATCTACCTGCAACTCAGCTAGCTTTTCGTAATCAGAGGAAAGGTCTTCTACTTCACCATATCGCGGGAAGTCGTGCATCTTCAGATATGGTCTAGAGTTCACTTCTAAAAAAATACAGTCCTGCTCTTTGTAACTCTTATCTATACCATCTTTAAATATTGCATCGATGCCAAAAACATTAGCATTAAAAAGAGATAGAACCTTGATGAAAAGCTCTTTATTTTCTTCGGGAAGAGAATTTTTATCCACAGTTTCCACAACCCCTCCAGGGGCCAGTGCTACCCTGTGGAAGAGAGACACTCGCTCGCCATCCCCGACAACTGAGGATAAAGAAAGGCCCTGTTTTTTGAGATAAGCAATAACCTTAGCGTCTTTTTCAATATTATGAATAGTCGGTCCCAGTTTCATCTCGTCACGGATCTGGTTTTCCCTATCGATTAAAGCGTCAATTGTTGATGTTCCATCCCCGTCAATAAAGGGAGGGTAACGCTGGATCACGGAAATAATTTTTCCGTCTGCAACAACAACCCGATAGTTCTTTCCTTCCAGATATTGTTCAACTACAGAAACAGGCCACCATGCCCGGGCAAAAAACATTCCTTTGATCAGTTCAGAATAATTTCGAATGGGGAAATGGCTTCCCCTGGAGAATCCACTCACATTCGGTTTAACAACAAGAGGAAATCCATGCTCTTTAGCAAAACGTATGGCCGTAAAGGGATTGAAAAATGTGGTCCCTTTAGCATGGGGAATATCGTTGGCTGCAAACATATCTCTTGCCTGCAACTTGGAGCGACAGCTCTTTCGCACCTCAAGACTGTTGTAGCTGGAACAGCCCCCAAGAAATTTTTTATCAATCCAACGGTACAATATTCGTTTAATAGCTATCATTCTTTTACCTTATAATGGGCAATAAGCTGTTTGAAAAATATCGAGCATCTCTCCGCCCCGCTCACATTGACTTTTGCTGCAAGTTTTGCGGAGGCTTTCATGGACCGTCGAATAAACTGATGTTTTTCTCTTACCCTTATACGGTTATCCAAGAGCATAAGGGGCATTGGTAAAAAGATATTCACTTCGATCACATGAAAGGACCCGAAAAGCAGATCGTCTAAAGAGTTTGCTTTAACGCCAACACGAGCAATATAAAAACATCCAATGGATCCCAGCTGCTTCCACAACGTTGCCCTCTCACCTGCTGAAAGTTCATTCCCAACTTCCCGATAGACAGAGTCCTTATTGTTAATACCATTAACAACAAGAGTTTCGTCACTTTTATTTACGGTTTCTGTAAGGGAGAGAGTATCAAAGTCACTACTATCAGATGTTGAGCGAATATAGAAAAACTCAAATTCCTTTTTTTCTTTTGCGGCTTCCTGCAGAAGATAATTTACATCCGTATCTCTACGAGTTTGACGTAGATTATTGAGTTCATCAAGATTATTCGCAATTCCAACACCATGTGAATTCTGACCCCATTCTGGCTTGACAAAGACGGGGAAACGAGGGACGATCTTCCCGTCATCAACGACCTGCGCCAACCTCCATTGCTTCGGAATGTGGTTGTCCAGATCAAGTTTTGAGAAAATATTTTTGTCCCTATTGAAATAGAATTCGTTAAGCTGAAAAAAATCCCACGGTTTTGTCCTATAACGTACAGTATAGAAAATGAGCCAGAATATCAGCAACACACGAGCCATAATATTTCCCATGATTACGTAAGACTACTCTGCATTGTTGGTGACTTTATTTTTCCCAAGAAACGGAGACCAAAAAGGCGAGATAAGAAACAGCAGAGTTCTATGTTGCTCCCCAGCTCTACAGAGGTTTTCGTAACCCGGTAAGCCATTGTATTCCACCTTGTTATTGTTGCATGAGGCGACTACCAACTGCTTTAACACGTGCAAAGAAATTATCTACATCGGCCTTCGTTGCATCAGGATTTGTGATGAGAAGTCGCATTACTGCCTTGCCTTCTATATACGCAACACCCACAAGACTAAGACCTTCTTTATATAGGGCTGTTCTTAGCGCAATATTAAAGCTGTTAGCGTCTTTTTCTGCCACGTGGTAACGAAAACAGATATTAAATGAAGTCCTGGGCGCAATCATTTCAAGCTCTGCACTGCTTACAACCAGACTCTCGGCATATTCACACAGTGCAAGATATCCTTCGATCCTTTTAGCAAGCCCTTCTCTGCCAAAGAACTTCCAGTCAAGAAACCACTTCAAGCTATCTACACGTCTTCCACATTGCAGAGAGACTGTACCAAAATCCTCTACTTCATTAATCCCTTCATCTCTAAAAAGATAACTACCATCCCCCGCACTAAGTGCAGAGCCAAGAGTATGCACACTCTTATTGATGAGAAGGATGTTGCACATAAGAGAGGCTCCAAGCATCTTATGAAAATCACAGGTAAACGAATCAGCCTCTTCAAGACCTCTCAGATACTTCTCCTTTAAGACGGGGCTAAGAACAGCAGCACCACCCCAGGCCCCATCAACATGAAGCCAGAACCCAAATTCTTTTCGTAATTCGACAAGCGGCTCAATAGGATCATAGGCTCCACGTACCGTAGTGCCTGCCGTGGCTGCAACAAAAAATGGCTCGCCACCTTCAGCAATGACCTTTTCAATACTTTTCCTGAGCATTTCGGGAATCATCTCACCATTTGTATTGAGATCAACTTTCACGAGTTGGCTGGTCCCAATCCCAAGAATATTGACCGCCTTATCCATAGAATAGTGAGAATCAGCACCGACAAACGCATACAGTTTCTTTTGTCCGCAGAGTCCTTCCGTTTTCACTTTGGAATTGCTCATATTTCTTGCAGACATCATGGCGACCATATTCGCATTTGAGGAGCCGGTCGTCATCTGTCCCTCACCCTGGACAAAACCTACGAGATCAAGCATCTGCTCAATCATATATTTTTCAACCAAAGTTGATACAGGTGCCGATTCAAAGGTACAGGCTGATGTGTTCGTTACCGCAGCAACAATTTCCCCGACTACTGAAGGAAGATTAGCCCCCACCCACATCCTGTTTAAAAATGCTGGATGGCTTGTCTTTACTGAATAGGTGAGATATTTCTCAACCCAGTCGAATATGGTTTCCCAGTCTCCGTTTTTCTCAGGTCCATGCAAATCCAGTATCTTTGCAAGCTCATTGGGGCTATGGTACTCAAGCACTTTTCCATCTTTTCCGGATGCACGATACGACTCTAATACCGTTAACAAACGGTTAAATATCTCATTTTCATTCATGTTCTTTTCACAATCAATATTTTCTGACATAACGACTTTTTCAGCAATTCTGTACGAGGATAATTGGTGAGTAATCCAGTGTAATTTGCCCTGATAATTCGGAATGAAAAATTTAGCAACCAAAATAACTCTGCTCCGACCTTCATACCATAAAAGGAGCTACGATTTCCTCATCGCCAAAACCGCGTTTGCCCCGAAAATAAGTAAAGCCCCACACCACCCCAGAACAGTAAGCTGTGGATCACCCACAATAATCGGCCCCAGTAGTGCCGCAAGCAAAATCCTGGAAGAAGAAATGATAGAACCTTCCACCGCAGTCACAAACAAAAAACCATAAGTCAGTAGATACTGCCCCGCCACACCTACCGCAGAGCAGGCAAAAAGATAGCCAAACTCTTTTTTATCGGGCCAAAAAATTACGTCATGAAAAAGGCCGTAAATGAGAACAGCTCCAACACCGAACAAAACAAAAAGAATTGTCTGTGAATCATGGTAGCGTCTACTCACATTCAAATATATAATTGCCGCAGCAGCACTGACACCAGAGATGATTCCCCATACATTCCCCATTGAGGATGTTATATCACTTGGCGACAACACAAGCCAAACGCCGACAAAGGCAATAATCACAACCACAACAGAAAACATATCTCTCTGGTTTTTCAAAAAGAACCAGGAAAACAAAGCCACAAAGAGTGGATAAGTCATATTGAGGATATTTGCCTCTGATACAGTCCCCACTGCAACAGCTTTATAAAAGCAGAAAACTGCGACGGCATTGGCAATCGTACGCCCCAGTAGAAAGTGGTAATTCTTAGGCCGTATCGGCTGCCTCTGAATGAGCATTGTTGTCGAGACAATAATGAATCCGAGTAAAAATCTTGCAAAGACAAAGTAGGACGATTCTACATTTACCTCAGACTCAGACCACCGGAGGATAACCGTGGCGAAGTAAAAACAGAATGTGGAACTAAAGACTGCTAACCAGCCAAAAAGTTGCCGGTGCAAGGTGTTTGTTGATGTGTCAAAATTCATAATTTTACCTGAACATTACAGACTGTTAAACTGTTAATTCTTTCATACTACAAGCCGAGATTCTCAAAGCACAGAGCAGAGTAATACCACAACAGCAACAGGACAGCCACCCTATCCTGCATTGTGACACAACATAAAGAAATATTTACAAAAATGAGATTTCAGACTTGGATATTTTTCTGTTTGGAGTATCTTGACATATGTTCTTTACCCCGCCATAAATGAGACGTGTTGCAGTATTTTTTCATCGTCTCTCTTTATCTGAGCGGTACAACTACCGAGTCGTTTTAAATAGAGTATTTGTTAAAAATATTTTGAATTACTGAGTTGTAGTAATTGGTTTTCAGAGCAACATCGTAACTTGCAGGAATAGACATACTATTCCTGTCCATTTTCTCTTCTACGTGAGGTTAACATGGCTAGTTTTCTCTTCGTTTTACAATCCAATGACAATGAAAAAGCAACACGCTGTTTCCAGTTCGCAAAAATTGCCCATTCAAAAGGCCACCAGGTCAACATGTTCTTCATCGATAGTGCTGTTGATTGGGCGATAGCTGGTAAAGACGGAAGTATCAAAACAATCACCGGTGATTGTCCTGCTGACTACCTACCGTATCTTGTTGAAAATGAAGTCACCACAGGAATATGTACACCCTGTGCTAAAAACAGAAATCTTGATGAGGCAAACTTCAATTCTAATATGGTCCTCGACGGTGGTCCTCATCTTATTGACATGGCTGCCGAAGCTAAAGTATTCAATTTTTAGACAAACCTTACCAAGCCTATTTCTGCCATAAACAGAAAAACCGGAGTGACCAAACGGTCACTCCGGTTTTTCTTGCAAGACAACATGAGTTTACCAAACTTAGCAAACCTTTGTATGTTCTATAAGATAGCTGTTCAGCGCTTCCTGCAACGTACGTATAGCAAGATGGGCACAATGCTCCTCGGCTTCTGGAAAGCTGCCTATTTCATCTAACACATTCTGACCACGAAGATCGAGGACCTCTGTAAATTCTTTACCTGTTGCAAGTTCTGCAGCAAATGAGCCGGCAATGGAACTAGAGCTACAACCATCAGTAAAGTAACCAACCTTCGTCACTTTTTCATCATGGATCATCACATACATTTCCATGGTGTCACCACAATCACCGGTCAATTTTGCATAACCATCAGCACCCTCAAGACGACCACAAAACTTAGGATTCCGCCAGCGGTCAAAACCCTTCTCGCCAAGAGCGTTTTTTGCTTCATCAAAAACTTCGCCCTGAATTTTAGATACCAGGGCATCAAAATCGTCGTCGTTCATTACAGTCCTTCCTTAATACTACCAGTGACCATCAGTATTTGCGTCTTCACTATAGGTCACGTTTCCAGTTTTAAATTGTGTAACAACGTCTTGTACTGTCCCGGATATATCGTTAACAACCTTCAGCCCTGCAGCATTTACAGTTTTAAAAGCATTCGGCCCGCAATATCCTGTCAGCAGAACCTCAGCACCTTTGTCAGCTACCATGGTTGCAGCTTGAATACCTGCACCTTTAAATGCGTTCACATTAGTACTGTTATCCAGTGCTTCGAAAGCCATTGTTTCTGTATCCACAATGATGATAAAGGGAGCTCGGCCAAAACGAGGATCAACCTCTGATGACAACTGCTCTCCCTTTGACGAAATCGCTACTTTCATTGATTCACCTCTTATATAAGTCGACTATACAACAATTATTTACCGCCACCACAAACCTGGTCTTCACCAATAACTGGTAATTTCGCGGCGATCATATCTTCAACGACAGGACGGATATCTCTTCTTTCACCATCGTAATAGACATCTATGCCAACCTGATTAAACCCTTGAAGAGGACGCATACCAATGCCACCCACTATCAGTTTTTGAACTTTTGCTTCTGCCAAAAGATTCACAGGCACCATGCAACCACCCTGAACGTGCTCTTTGTTTTCAAGAATGGATACCTCTTTGATTGCTCCATCTTCCACATCTACCAGAGTGAAAACGTCACAATGTCCAAAATGTCCTGCTCTTAAACCGTCAAGTCCGCCTGTTCCTTCCGAAGGTACTGCAATACGTACTGTTGCCATTCTTACTACTCCTTTATTAGTTTAGTGCCTTACTCCTGAAAACCTGTCACAAAAACAAGAAATCTGAAGAGTGTTTTGAAAATAGGACCTTAAAGTAACCTCCAGATAGCGATCGAAGAGAGACCTTCGAGGTACTTACACCCCCCTGTGGGGTGTTATTTAATTACTGCTGAAAAATCTTTAATTCCCATCTCATTCATCGATGGCGAACTCTGTATCTTCCTCCACACATCCAAAATTGCCATTGCGGCGCCTGACTCTGGAGCATGTTCTAAAACACTTTTCCCTTTGATCATTGCTTCAATGAAGATTGGATCAAAAGGTATGCGACCGACGATCTGCATATTCTTCCCTGTTGCAAACTCTTCAATCTCCTCCGTCATATCGGGGTTAAGATCAAACTTATTGACACAAACAAGACCTGGTACTTTAAAGTGAGCAGCAAGTTGCACTACCCGTTGCATATCGTGCAAGCCCGAAACTGTTGGCTCTACAATAATAACAAGTGCCGTTGCACCACCGATTGCTGCAATAACCGGACAGCCAATACCCGGAGGACCATCGGTTAAAATGATTTCACAATCCCTGGCCTCAGCCAGTTTTTTGGTTTCTTGGCGTACAAGGCTCACCAGTTTCCCTGAGTTTTCCTCAGCAATACCAAGTCTTGCATGAACCATTGGCCCAAAGCGTGTATCAGATTTATACCATTCACCACATTGCTGTACGGTAAAATCTATGGCTATTTCGGGACAAAGATCAACACAAACACCACAACCTTCACAGCTCAACGGGTCAACCACAAAATCATCTGAGATCGCATCAAATTTGCACAACTCAAGGCAGCGACCACATTCCACACAATCGTTCTCACGTATAGATGCTATGGAACCACCCATAAAGGCGTTTTTTTCTCTTACAACAGGAGCCATTAACAAGTGAAGATCCGCTGCATCTACATCAGCGTCACAAAGGACACTATTTTCAGCAAGGGCTGCAAAAGAAGCTGTTACACTGGTTTTTCCGGTGCCGCCTTTTCCACTGACGACTACAAGTTCCCTTATCATCACGACTCCTTTTTGGCAGAACTATGCTTTTCAATATTTTCAAGCAACACTCGAAACTTAACCGCCCATGCAGGAAATGCCTCTACCATTGGTATACCTCGTGAATATGCTTCAGCGATTTTTCTCTCAAAGGGAATTTCAAGCAAAATGGGGAGACCTTCTTCTTTGGCGTACTTTTTAACACCATCGTCTCCCATGTCGGATCGATTAATCACCAGACCGCTTGGGATACCAAGAACTTTAACCGCCTCTACGGCGAGTTTGAGGTCATGCAAGCCAAATGGAGTTGGTTCTGTAACCATCAGAACAAAATCAGTCCCTTTCATCGCTGCAATGACAGAGCATGATGTCCCAGGAGGCGCGTCAATAATTGTAATATCGCGCTCTCTTTCCTTCGTTCGTACTTTTTTAATCAGTGGTGGAGACATCGCCTCACCTACACGCAGACGCCCAGCATAGAAACCTAAATCACCACATGTTCCTGATTCCATCACACCAAGTTCACGGCTGGATGCAGTAATTGCACCTTCGGGACACACCTCCAGACAACCTTCGCAGCTGTGGCACATTTCCGGAAAAAGCAGGACTGATTTTCCAGCTATGGCAAGAGCAGAAAACCGACAGATCTCAGCACATTTTCTACAAAGGTTACACTTGGCGTGATCGATCTCCGGAATAAAAGTGCTGACCGGCTCGACTTTGGTGATAGTAGGTTTTATAAACAGGTGGGCATTTGGCTCTTCGACATCGCAATCAAGAAGATTAACATCGCCACCTAAAGACAGGGCGAGGTTGGTTGCCACTGTTGTTTTACCTGTCCCTCCCTTACCGCTCGCAATACTTATGATCATTATGCTACCTCTCCGTGCCTTATGAATTCATAAGACCTAATATTGAATTAAGAAGGGCAACCATTGTGGTAGCTTCCTCAACGCCTGGGTTTTCGGGAATTTGCATAAAAAGTCCATATCCTTCTGTAACCTCATGGAATTTGTCGTGGGAGAGCGAACTCACCATGGCACAGTTAACAAGCGGATATGTTCTCATCATTTTTTTCATAAACACAAGGCTCGTATCATCATCAAGCTTTGAACCCAGCACAACAACATCAACTTTGTCATTTTTTAGAATCTGAAGAGCTTTATCAGAAGAACTGACAGTGCCCAAAGAGGTATCCCACTCTTTGGACAGACCACTCTTAAAGGTTTCAAATTCGCCGGACTCCCCGGTAACAAACAATATACGTGTCATCATTTACTCCAAATAATTTATAGTAATGGGGAGCGGCGTTACCTCTTACCCGTTATCTTCTGTCTTTGTTGGTTTGACGGCCACTCCAACACCTTCTAAACCTTCGATTTTCTGCATGAGCGTTGCAAGCATGGACTGCGTTTTTTTATACCCAGCCTTAAGATCCGCAATTTCCTCTGCATTTCCTTGGGTAAAACGTTCAGGTGTAGCGACACCAGAGGCAACCTGTCCGTCAGTGTCTTGGAAGTAAGTACCACGGCACCGGCCTCCCATACCACGACCTTGGCCGTCCCTACGGCCTCTTAAAGACAGATCCTCGGTTCTTCTACACATTCCCTGCTGTCTTCCTGTCATTGCTCCATTTCCATCAGGTCCCTGTTTATTTAATCCAGGCATATCATATCCTCCTCTACAGGTGTGATCAGTTACAGATGTGCACGAATGTTCTTACTCGCACATCCAGCCCTACTCCTGACTCTCAACCCCTTTATACTTTCCTCGACAACAACGTCCGTGACGGCACCCCGGCATGGCAAATTTAGAAAAATCATGCCCTACCAGACAACTCTCAATGAGCTGTTCTACTTCCCCTGCCAAAAAAGGCACAACGTCAAGCCCTGTTGCTTCCAGCCTCTTGACGGCTGGTTCACAGATAGCGCCACAGATAAGAAGTTGCACATCATTATCTTTTAACAAAGCGACAAAACTATCATGACGACTTGGCTGGCAGAGCCTTATGTCACGGGAAGCGACATCATTTCCATCTATCTCTACTAAAAGTAGAGTGCTGGCCGCGTCAAACACGGGTGATATACGGTTGCCCCAGACAGTAATCGCAATTTTCATAGGTAAATACTCCTTCTCCCTTTTAGTAATGCAAGGGAGGGGCCACCAGAAACAAAACCAAACAACATACTGTTATATTGGAACATTTACACAGACACAAAGGCACAAAGAGACTCAAACAGTCGCACTATTGCGACTGAAACAGCAGCGTACAGTCGCGCATTGCGACTCTGCCCTGCGACTATGCGACCGTACAACTCTGGGATAGTGTTAGCTATAAGTCAGATACGTACAGAAAAGAGGCTTTCGAAGTGAAAAGGTAGGACTTTGGGAGAGGAAAAAGATACCACCTAAATTTTGCAATCGCCAAATGTACCGGAGATGCAAGGCAACAAACACGTAGATGTACTTATGTACCTCAAGTGGCTGTTAACGGAATAGCTTCGGTAGGTAGCGCAGACTCCGTAGTTGGTGATCCTGGAGGGTGGAAAACTTGACCACAAAAACACTATTTTGAGTTCATTAATAAATGAATAGCTTCTTTTTCCAAATGAGCACGAACGTATGCAATTGATATAGTAAAGGTGTTTTTTTAATGTTTGACATGCAAGATTTAGGTGCTACGACGTAGTTCGACCACTACGCCCATCAAGAGTAGGAAGTTCGATCTGGTATTTTTTAAGTTTTCTAAAAAGAGTACTCTTATGCATACCGAGTTCTTTCGCTGCTGCCAGACGATTGTAGTTACAGCGCTTGAGAGCATCCAGAATAAGATCCGCTTCCGCCACCTGGAGGTTTTGCACTATTTTACCTGCTGGAGGAGATTTTTTTTCAGCAGGCGAACCACCAAGAGAACTAGGCAAATGCTGCATACCCATTTCTCCTTCCTGACAGAGCACAAAACCATGCTCAATAATATTTTCGAGTTCTCTGATATTTCCTGGAAAATCATGAGCAAGGAGTTGGGACATAACCTCCTGGGACAAATTTTCCACAAAACGGCCTTTAATACGGTTGAGTTTTTCTATAAAATGCTCAACCAAAAGAGGTAAATCTTCTTTTCTATCTCGCAGAGCGGGAAGAGTAAAGCGAACGATATTAATGCGATAAAAAAGATCTCTTCTGAAACTACCATCAGCAACCTTCTCTTCAAGATCGAGATGAGTTGCCGCAATGATTCTGGTGTCTGTTTTACACTTTTCAACACTCCCTAGAGGTTGAAATTCTTTTTCTTCAAGAACACGTAACAAGCGTACCTGAAAAGCTGCACTGGTATCGCCAATCTCATCAAGAAAAATAGTCCCCTTCCCCGCTGCCTCAAAAAGACCTGGCTTATCTTTATCCGCCCCGGTAAAAGCTCCAGCCTTGTAACCAAACAATTCCGATTCAAGTAAACTATCCGGCAAAGCCCCACAGTTAATTGCGACAAAAGGCTCATCTTTCCGATCCGAATGGCTGTGAATTGCTGAAGCCATCAGCCCTTTGCCGGTACCTGTTTCTCCCTCTATGAGCACTGTGGAATCACTCTCAGCTACCTGGGGAAGAATATTAAATATTTTCTGCATTGCCACACTGCGGCTGACCATATCACCAAGCACATAACTTGCGGTAATTTCACGACGGAGCTCTTCAACAAGGGTGCGGTCACGAAAGGTTTCTACGCCTCCTAAAATCTCACCTTTGTCGTTTTGTAGAGGAGATGTTGAAACACCGATGGGAACCCGCTGTTGCACATTGTTTATTATGTAGGTGGAGGTTGAAACAAAAGATTTTTTCTCTTTCATGGTACGCTTCAAGGCGCAATCACCTTCACACATATTTGATCGAAACACCTCCCAGCAAAATCGTCCGATTGCCTCTTCCCGTGGCGTTCCTGTAATTTTTTCTGCTGCACGGTTAAAACTCATTATCCGCCAGTTATGATCTACGGTAAAAACGCCATCAGAAATCGACTCTAGAATTATTTCATTGGCCGCTTCGGAAAAATCTTTATTCTTATCCATCACTTGTCCACCGAATCTATAACCTTCACAACATAAGGATATATGTTTTCAACAATCACCATATAACCGGCACTGTTTGGATGTATCCCATCGTCACTGTTCAGATCACTTTTCGTCGCCACCCCTTCCAGAAAAAAAGGAATCAACTCCACGTCCCTCTCATCGGCTATTTTGGGGTAGACCTTATTGAACTGTGACACATAAGCCGGTCCAAGATTCCAGACCATTTTCATCCCGCCAAGAAGTACCGCAACATTGTTGTCATGGAGCATCTCAACTATCTCACGTAAATTCTCCTCCAGCAAACTTACAGCAACTCCCCGCAGGCCATCATTTGCACCGGTCTCTACAATGACTATCTCAGGGTCCTGGGTCAGTATCCACTCAACTCTTGCAAGAGTTCCACTACTGGTTTCACCACTCACGCCTGCATTGATCACCGTATATTGATACCCGTTTTCCTGGAGTTTTTTCTCTAACAGAGCGGGATAACTCTCACTAAGATCAACACCAAAACCAGCTGTGAGGCTATCCCCCAGGGCAACAATTTTTTTCATATCTACATTCTCACCAGGATCTTTTTTGTGCGTATCAGCTTGTAACTGTTCATCACTGCAACCTGCAGAAATTACGGCAACTATAAACAACATTGCGATCAAGAGATTCTTTACCATATTTACCACATTTCACTCTAGCCCAAACATTTCATGAAAGCCTGTAAATGAGACGCCTTTCACATGAAATATTCAGACTATACTTTTGGGATTTCCATAGCTGTACACCAATCCACTATTCTACACTCTTTCTCTGAAGGAATTGTCCCGGTTTTTGCCGAATAATTGTGAGCGACGAAAGGATACCTGTTGCCACCACAATAAGACAGGACGACAAAAGAAGAAGAAAACAAAACGAAAAATAGGCCCTATGTTCAATATCAAAAACAAAAGTAGACAAAGACCAACTTGCAATCTGCGCCACAATCAAGGCGCACACACTACTAGTGAAAGCCAAGATAAGATTTTCTATAACAAAAACTTTCCAAACAAAAACAGAATCTGCACCCAACACCTTATAGAATACAGCTTCCTGCACCCTGGCAAGGCGGGTTGCCAAGATAGAACTTACAAGAATAAGCAATCCTGCAGCAATTGAGAATAGAGAAAAAAATGTGATAACTGAAGAGAGTTTTTCCATAATTCGGCCGAGTTCTTTTGCCGTCTCAGCCACATTGATAGTGGATATATTGGGGAATTTTTCGACCACCTTATTTTCAACAAGTCCGATATCTTCTACTGGCACACTCAGTGCTGCAAAAAAAGTCTGAGGAGCAGCGCCTAAGTCCTTTTCAGCAAAGACAAAGTAGAAAAATGGGTACAGCATTGACTTGGTGCGACTTCTGATGGAGACCACCTGAGTCTTTACCGTAAGCCCCTGTATATTAAAGGTGAGAATATCACCCATCCCCATTTCCCCCATATCTGCCACTGAATCGAGAAGTGATACAGGGACAAGACCAGGCGCTAGTTTTTCCTCACCAAAAACAGAGCCCCCTTCAACCAATGCCTCATCACCGAGTAAACCTTCACGGTAGGTGAGATTGAACTCCCGGGTGAGGCTATCTCCTCTTTTTTTGGACTCCTTTTCTCTTTGTACTTTTTCGTCATTAATAGCAAGAAGCCTTGCCCGAATCACAGGAAAGAGTTCAACATTCCCACCTAAAAGCTCAACAAATCCATCTTTTTGTTTCTTCTGAATATCTATACAAAACAGATTTGGAGCATCTTCAGGATAAGAAGTAACATAGGTAGAACGAAGATCATTTTGAATGAGACCGATAGCAAGTAAAAGAGTCAGGGCTGAGCTGAGCGTAACGGTAATTGTTTTTGCAGCATTTCCAGGGCGCAGCATACTTCTCAGGGCTTGCCTTACAGCCAGTCCACCTCCAGAGAAACGGCGAATAAAAAACAATGCTATTGTCACAAGAAGTGAAATCAAGGCAATAAGTGAAAAGGTACCTCCGACAAAATACAAACCAACCGTCACATCACCCAGCTGTCGTATGATGAGCCCCGTAAATAGAACAATACCACAGAGAAAAAAGATATAGGTTGCTCTGGATTGCTCAGGCACAGCTTCTTTACGTAACACTGCAACAGGTTTTACCGAGGCCACACTTCGAAGTGGAAAAAATGAAAAGAAAGCAACAACACAGAGTCCGAGTAGGGTTCCCTCGACCACATCAACCACAGAAAGGCCTAATTGAATATTGGAAGGCAAGAGCCCAGCAAACACTACGGTAAAATTTTGCTCTAAGACGTACGCCCCAAACACTCCTAGACCACAACCAACAAGACTTAAAAAAAGGACCAAAACTAAGTAGTGCTTAAACAAAAAGGCTCCACTGGCCCCAAGTGCCCTGATGATTGCAAGACTCTTTTCCTTATGTCGCAAAAGCGCTGCAAGGGAACTTTGCATACCAACTCCGGCCAGGAGCATTGTAAAAACAGATATAAGCGAAAGGAAAAATAGCAGGTTATCAAAAAAACGTTTCACCCTGGAAGGAGCATTTTCGTAGGTTGTGACTCGTTCCTTCCCAATTTCTGAATGAGGCAGCAACCTGCTGGCAATTGCATCGGCATTTGTCGAGTTACCTAGCTTAACCAATGCTTCAAAATGCGCCCTGCTTCCCGGCTTTAACAGATCCATGGATTCAAGATCTGAGGATGAGACAAAGATTCGAGGTCCAAAATCAAAGAAATCCACTGGACGCTGGGATTCCCCTTCAATCACATCCACTATTATAAACGTAGTTGACCCCACCTCTACCTTCTCACCCACCTCAACACCTAATCTTGGTAGAAGAGAGGACGCAACTATTGCCGTTCCCGGTTGCAATTCATCCCGAAAATCTTTTCCTGAGGCAAGACCAACGGCCCCGTACAGGGGATAATTATCATCTACGGCCTTGATGTTTGCCAATACTGTCCTCTGCTGTGTGGCTGATCTCGCAACAGAATAGAACTCCCATGTATTACAAACAGAGGTACCAACCTCTTTATCCAGCACATCCAGTTCAGTTTGAATACCTGCCGTAAGAGGATGATGGGAGCGAACTATCACATCACCACCATGGAGGTTTCTGGCATCG
Source organism: Desulforhopalus sp. (assembly GCA_047622095.1). Lineage (GTDB taxonomy): Bacteria > Desulfobacterota > Desulfobulbia > Desulfobulbales > Desulfocapsaceae > Desulforhopalus_A. The sequence goes on along the minus strand of JBLHNU010000034.1, from coordinate 26,831 downwards.
CTGAGTAACGATTGATTCACATCACGGCGAAAACTGTTTATGGCAACCAGACTCACAAGGGAAAGGGCGACGCACACCACAAAAATCCAGCCCTGTCCACGGCTGTGGGATATCTCGGACATAATGAAACGATAATTCATTACATTCCACGCCCCTCTTCAATAACACCGTCACGAAGTCGCACTATGCGACCAGCTCGGGCTGCAAGAGAATGGCTGTGAGTTGCTATCACCAGAGTGGTATTCAACTCTTCATGAAGATTATAGAGTAGGTCGATAATCCCCTCACTGTTCTCAGAATCAAGATTCCCCGTCGGCTCATCTGCAAATACAATTTTGGGTTCATTAATAAGGGCTCGACAGATCGCCACTCTCTGCTGCTCTCCTCCCGACATCTGGGATGGGAAATTTCCAGAACGATGGCTCAAGCCAACTTTTTCGAGGAGTTGTCTTGCTTTTTCTCCGGCATCTTTATCATGTCTCAGTTCTGCCGGAAACTGCACGTTTTCTACAGCGTTAAGAGAAGGGATAAGATGAAAAGACTGAAAGACAAAACCAATGAGCTCATTTCTGATCGGTGCAAGCTGATCCTCAGAAAGTGGTGTGATATCAACAGAACAGAGTTCAACACGGCCTCCGTCAGGTTTATCAAGACCTGAAAGTACACTCAGTAGCGTAGTCTTTCCACTTCCACTACTTCCTGCAATAACGACAAACTCCCCCGTTTCAACAGACAGCGAAATATCACTTAGAATCTGAACGCGCTGCCCTCCGGGGAAAAAGAATTTTGATATGTTGTCAGCTTTTATTATATGCGCATTCATTATGGGTAAATTGATAATAAGTTTTTCAAAGTCCTGAGCAGTTAACCTGTATACTTCATGAAAGAAAAGTCCACGTTAACCAAAAAAGTATAACAATAAATGCAACTATAAGACCTGTTATCAGAAACAAAAGAGGAGTATATTAATTGCCATCTAAATCTGGCACTTCCGCGTTTTAGGCGCCAGTTTTTTCATCATTGATAATTCAATCTGTAAGGAAGAAGAGATGACCAACCGAGTTAAGCCTTTGCCCACATATGACCTGTTTAATAAACTAAGCACCAGCTGCCAGAAGGAGTGGGATGCATACAGCCACCATGAATTTGTCATGCAGATTGCTGATGGTAGCCTGCCACAGGAATGTTTCCGTCATTTCTTAATGCAGGACTATCTCTTTCTTATCCATTTTTCACGGGCCTGGGCTCTGGCAGTATATAAATCTGAAACACTTGCAGATATGCGTGCAGCAACAGCGACACTCAACACACATCTGAATTTTGAGATGGCTCTCCATGTACAATACTGTGCTGTATGGGGCATAACAAAAGAGGAGTTGGAACAAACTGATGAAGCTGGCGCCAACATGGCATACACCAGATATGTACTGGAACGTGGGCTTGCAGGTGATATCTTAGATCTACACGTAGCTCTTGCGCCCTGCGTTATCGGCTACGCAGTTATTTGCAAACGCCTTATGGAAGACCCGGCGACCAAGCTTGAAGGTAATCCATACAAAGACTGGATCGAAATGTACGCAGGAGAAGAATACCAAAATGTAGCAACTCATGCCGCCCTTCACCTTGATACTCTTGCCCAATCACGTATGGGCCAAGATCGAATGAAGAGTCTTGCCAAAACCTTTAAACAGGCAACAGTTCTTGAGGTAGGGTTTTGGGAGATGGGACTGCATCTGTTATAAAAAGTCCTATGAAAGAAAGTGGGCCAAACACCTTTACCTACGAGAGTAACCGTCCACTTCCCACTTAGTGCCTGAACGAAAACCAGCAAATTCGGTCGAGCACTACTTATCCTTCCAGGCAAAAGATAGCGCGTCAAAATGGCAATTATCCAGACACTCGCCACAATTCCAACAATACGCGCTTTCCCCCTCCCCTATTTGAGGATTGAGCCCCATGGGGCACACCCGTATGCAAAGTCCACAGTCTGTACAATTTGCGCTATCGGTTTTCACCAGAAGACTTCGCTTTCTCCCTATAAAGGCCAATAGACCTCCTAAAGGACAGAAACTGCGGCAGAAAAACCTTCTGGTGAGAAGCTCTAAAAAAAGAATAAGAATTAAGATTCCACCCTCAAAAGCGAATGTCTTAAAAAATACCAGCATCATTATTTCCCGCCCCACAAGACCAGGGGGCGAAAGAAACACAAAGACAGGTGCCCCTAAAACCATACTTAAAACAAGTTCGCTGATAAGTGTGAACCAGAGCACTCTTTTAGCAACCAAAAGCCCATTTGCAATATATTTTTTTCCAGTAAATGATTTTCTCAGGCGATCAAATATTTCAAGAATAAAGGTCACAGGACATATCCAGGAACAAAAAACCCTACCAAGAAACAATGCGATAAGAATTGGTATAACCATCCCGACTATAGATGGTAGATAGAAGGTTTTACTAATCAAAAGACTTTCAAGCCCTTCTAAAGGGGAAACAAACCACAGGCTTCCAATTCCCAAAGATTGATACCAGCCCTGCAAAAAATTCTGATGTAAATAATAGTTAAGAAAGGGATTTACGAGAACCACTAAAAAAGCAATCCCCAGCCCGAGGAAACGATAACGTCCATAATGCGACCTCTTGCTCTTTTGGGAGGGGGCTCTTCCTTTAGAACTCTTCTTATTTATCCCAATCACCCGGTCACCTTTTCTTTGGCGTACAGTGGCACAATATTAATAGCTTTTTTCCCAGATTCTGTTGTCACCGGACAGGCATGTGTACACAAGCCACAGCCCGTACAGGCATCCTGATCAACCACAGGTCGCAGTTGATCAAGTCGAATCGCTTTTTCAGGAAAAGGACATTTATCGTAGCAGGTTCGACACATAGTCATCCCCACCCAGGCAGCACAATTAAACTTGTCTACTACAGCAAGCCCCATCCTCGTCTCAGCCTGTTTAATCCGCTGCAGGCTGCCAGTGGGACAAACATCAACACACTTCATACAGAGATAACATGGAATATTCTCCACTTCTATCAGTGGTGTACCTGCATGAATGCCTGAACGGATATCCAGCATTTTAATTGATCGATAAGGGCATACCTCAACACACCGACCACAACGTATACACTTCGCAGGAAAGAGCTCTTCAGGAACAGCCCCGGGAGGCCGCAATAGATTTGTAGTAACAGGTGATTTCAGGATAGATGCAGCTGTTGGTTGCGCGAGTAGTGGAAGCAAAGCAACACAAGCAGTCCCACCACCACATAACTGTAGAAATGTTCTTCGTTTCACCAAGTCTCCTCAACGGGCTATAACAAACCCATAAAAATCGATTCAGAATCTTACCTGTTTCCTCAACGTACCAAACGACATAAGTATTTCAGTAAAATAATGTAGCAGTCTCTTCTTCAAGAGACCTAAAAAACGAGATACAACATTAACACACTAAAGTTATACGACAAATGAGTTTTACCAAAAAGTAAAGAAGGCAGAAAACAGGACTCCTAAAAAGTAACTAAATCATCTTAGGTTGTGTCAGGATTCAACTCAATGTTGTGTGAAAAACTAAACGAAAATATCGTCTCAAGAGGAGAGTAACGGGATGGGGAAACATTACCATGATACATTGGCTGTATTTACGGTTTATAAAAGTATTACTGTGAGAAATAACAGTAATACTTTTTTACTTCGCTAACACAAAACAATAAGTCCGTTAGGAATCGATAAGAAATGTTTCCATTTTCTCACCCTGCTCTACACGGTTTTTAAACAGGTTTGGCATACGTCCTTGACCTGTCCAGGTAATACGTTCGCCCTCTGCATTATTAATTTCATACTTTGGTTGACGGGGAGCCTTCTTTGCGGCCCTAACTGTAGCAGAAGACTGCAGCTCACTGGCCTCAACACCTACTGCTGCCATCATTTCCTGGATTTTTTTAATTTCCTCCAAGTGCTCCGCTTCTCCCTTGTGAAGTTCTTCCAGTTCAAGGGTTCGATCTTTAATTATCTTATCTAATTTTAGTTTCACGTCTTCTAATTGTTCAATACTCAACTCTTTAACACTACCCTTAAAACGTCTTGCATGACAAAGTATAGCTGAAAACTCATTCATATTTATTCCTTTGAGAAAGATTAATATAAGTATAAAATTAAATTAATTTTCAACCTTAAAACGTTTAGAGCAATTGTCTACCTCTTTTTCAGATACTTTAATTAAAAAAAACTACTGTATATTTACATGAACAAATTATCACAATTAATTAACTGAACAAGATATATCCATATGTTTGTTATATTTCGTTAGAACAAACCCATCTTATACTCAATTATTCAACCGTCATAATATTATATTCAAATTAATATTAAAAGTATTCTAATAAAAACAATTCAAACCAAGAAACACGAATAATGACTCTATCTGTATATCTTAATATAGACCTGCTGTCGTACTTTCTCAATATCAACTGATTGACAAAATGAGTAAGAGCGTGCACTCTTACCTGGAATATTTACCACCAGATTCTCCAAAAACTATACGGATTTCAGATGCCACTGCTTAATATACTACCCAGTATTGATGTAACCGATTTCGCAAAGATCCTATTAAAATACAGTACCGATGGAATATTACTTACTGACTCCACAGGTCTTGTTATTGCAATGAATAGCAGCTACAGCAAAATCTTTCAAATCCCCACCTCTGAGGTCCTTGGATTTAATGTGTTTGAACTTGTTAAACAAGGAGCGTGGTCGCCAAACCTCTTCCAGCGTGTAGTGCAACAGAAAAAGACTCTCTCCGTCATACAGACCACCAGAGGTGGCAACTCTATCTTATCAACAGGTGTACCAATTTTTGATGATGATGGTGAAATCCTCTACGTACTCTTTAACGACAGGGATATGTCACTGCAGTCGGTACTTGAAAACGACTCCACTAAATCAGTTGAACTGGCGATTCACGCTGACGCTAAAGATGAGCATCTCATCGCAGAGACTCAGCAGTACACATTAAACGGAATCGTTGTAAAAAGTAATATCATGAAAAAGCAGCTCAACCTCGCACTCCAGGTTGCTAAATTTCCTGTACCTGTACTTCTTACTGGGGAATCAGGAGTTGGAAAAACAATGTTTGCCCGCTTTATTCATGACCAATCCCCAAGAAGAGAAGGACCTTTTATTGCTATAAACTGTGGAGCTATCCCGGATCAACTTGTGGAATCAGAACTTTTTGGACATACGGGCGGAGCCTTTACCGGTGCCACAGCTGGAGGGAAAAAAGGCCGCATACGGGCTGCAGATGGAGGAACCCTATTCCTTGATGAAATCAGTGAACTTCCTTACATTCTCCAAGTAAAGCTTCTCCAGTTTCTTGAGACAAGTCAGATTTACCCTGTGGGTGGGACAAGTCCGATCCCCGTTGACTGCACCGTTATTGCAGCCACAAACAGAAATTTAACATCCATGATTGCCAATAAAATGTTTAGAGACGATCTCTATTATCGAATAAATGGCATGCCCATCGAACTACCACCTCTACGAAAGCGTACAGAAGAGATACCACCTCTGACTCGTTTTTTTCTCGAACAATACTCAACCAGATTTGGAATTGAGGCTTCTCTTACCCCTCAGGCCCTCAACGAACTGACGCAGCTCCCTTTCAAAGGAAATGTACGAGAACTCTCCCACCTTATTCAACGTCTCCTCATCGTTACCGGAGGTGGTGAAATCACAGCAGAGCATGTTCTCGAGTGGGCAACCACAAGTACCCAAGACATCTCAAAACAGCTGCCACACTATGGCGGAACCCTCAGTCAACAGGTTTCTCAGTTTGAAAAAGACGTTATTCAGCAGACAATAAAAGAGTGTGGGAGTCAGGCTGAAGCCGCAAAAATTTTAGGTACTCATCAATCTACCCTGTCGAGGAAACTATAAACTGCATGCAATGCTGCATTTAAAATGCATAAATGCATTCGCGCTGTCAACACCAAAACGCTAACACCCCGCACCTACAGGCTTTTCAGTTTTGGCACACCCTTTGCTATGTAAAGTTATCAGAACGCATATATCAATATTAACTATAGCAAGGAGCCTGCACATGAGCAAAAACAATACCAATCAAATGCCTCAGGACCCGTTGACCAACAAAAACCATATCAAAAGAATTCTATACACTACGGACCTGACGACATCCGCACCCAAAGTGTACCAATATGTACTCTATCTCGCGAAACAGTTTAACGCCGAAATCATCTGTTTACATGTAATTGAAAAATATTCACAAGACGCAAATATGACCCTCGCTACGTACTTCCCAAAAGAGATTAGGCAGGAATTACTGCTTCAGGAAACCAACAAATCACGTGAGGAGATGGTACATAGAAATCACCATTCATTCATTCATCAACAGCTCGGTTTAGAAGATGGGCTTTGTCCAGATCAACTCGGCTTAAAAATTGTAGATAAAGTCGTGTACGGTAATGTCGAAGAGCAGATTTTAAAACATTCAGTTAACTCGGACTGTGACCTTGTTGTCATGGGAGCACACGAGAAACCTCTTTTTACCTTTACGACCACCCTCTCTAAACGAGTAATGAAGAGATCAAAAGTACCAGTCACTGTTGTTCCTATTCGGGGTGAAAGGAAAGAACAGTCAACCGGTTTTCTATCATCCTTTTTGCCTCAATTTTCTGCTGCTCGGTAGTAACAACAACATAAATCTTGCAACTGGTACGTTCGGAGTCTGCGCTACCTACCGGATATGCGAGGCGCCGGAGCTACAGACGTATAAAGACACTCCAATCCGGTAACAAAGCAGATTAGGCTCCTGCTGTTTTGGCTCCATTTTACGATTGCAATCGTGAAATGGAGCCTTTTTTATGTAACCATTTCATCCGTACGTTCTACAAATCCCCACTACAGACACCCGCTCCCTCTCTCCCTAGCACATCCCTGCACAGCTGTGAAAAAATTTACAGTGACATCCGCCAACCATTTGCTTATCTTTTACACCTTGATGATACGTCATTTATTTTATTACCTAAATCTCGCATGCCAAACATGAAAAAATGCTTTAGTTTTATTGTTTCAGTATCTTAGCGACTGTATTAGTGAAAAATCAGTTTACATTTTATGTGAGTTACATTATAGAGCATTTTCCCATGCTTGCCACCCTTCGGGCTTGCCGATTTCCCCGAATCTGCTTTGTTTGCGTACACTTGAAGTACTGCAGTACGTCTGCGTGTACGCCACCTCGCACTTTCGGCAGGTAGCACAGACTCCGAACTTAGCAATTGCAAAATTTAGGTATTTACTTAACCGGGACACCCTTTGAAAAACAGACCTTCACCAGTCGTAAAAAAGGCAGCATCAAAAAAAATCTCGTTTCAAGAGTTAAAAGCACTACTCGTCCCTCTTTATACCACCCATCGAAAGCGACTTATCATTGGATTTACGGCTCTCATCACCGTCGACTTATTACAACTCACTATACCAAGGCTGATAAAACGAGGTGTGGATGGATTGTCTGGATCAACCATTGGTCAGGGTGAACTTCTTCGATTGGGGGGTACAATTCTTGGAATTGCATTCTTAGTCGTCATACTTCGCTTCTGCTGGCGCTACCTTATCTTTGGTTTTTCACGCCTGCTCGAACGTGCTATCCGTAACAGGCTCTTTGCCCACATCCTCAAAATGGATGCACAGTTTTTTGCAAAACATACAACCGGCGACCTGATGGCTCATCTCAGCAATGATCTTTCAGCCGTCCAGATGGCATGTGGAATGGGGTTGGTTGCTGCAGCAGATGCCCTTGTCATGTCTGTAGCGGCCATTGGATTCATGATTGCAATCGACCCGGTTCTCACGCTACTAGCCCTTTTACCCATGCCGTTTCTTGCCATTTCTACCCGCATCCTTTCAGGCAAACTACATAAACGATTCGCAACTGTTCAGGAACAGTTTTCCAGCATGACAGAGTTTTCAAGGTCTATACTCCTCTCCATTGATCTCATTAAAGCGTACACGATGGAAACGTTTCAAAGTGCTCGTTTCAATATCCTCGGTAAAGAATACGCTGCAGCAAATATCGATGTTGCTAAGATACAGGGCCTCATCAGCCCATTGGCAAGCCTTGTCGGAAGTTGCGGCATGGTCATGATTCTCTATTTCGGTGGGCGACTGGTCATTGCTACTACTATCAGTCTTGGAGATTTCGTCGCTTTTATCACATACCTGTACATGTTGATCTGGCCGATGATGGCTATTGGCTGGGTTGCCAACCTCGCCCAGCGTGGCCTCACTTCCCTTGGTAGAATCCAGCACATCCTTAGTGCAGAACCGGATCTTCTCGATATCCCTCGTCCCAGCAATATCCCTCATATTGAAAGCCCCGGATTTACCCTTAAAAATATAAATTTCACCTATGCAAGTTCATCTCAACCGGCACTAACTGAGGTAACACTGGATTTCCCCCCCGGCGTATATGGTATTACAGGTCGGACCGGTTCTGGCAAGTCAACTCTCTGTAAGCTTTTGACCCGCATGTACCCGGTGGACGATGACACCCTTTATTTTGCTGGTATTGATGTCAACACTCTTCCTCTTGACTTTATCCGCTCGCACATAGGTTATGTAAGCCAGGAACCAACTCTTTTTTCAGACTCTATTGCTGCAAATATTCGACTTGGTAGACCTGAAAGCACGGAGGAAGAAATGATACAGGCAGCCAAAAATGCTGCAATCCACGATGATATACTCGCATTTAAAGACGGTTACGATACCGTGATCGGAGAACGGGGTGTAAAGCTCTCCGGAGGCCAACGGCAACGTCTTAGTCTTGCAAGAGCCCTCATCTGCGATCGCGCGATCCTTATTATTGACGATGGCCTCTCTGCTGTGGATGTGGCAACAGAACATGATGTTTTTAACGGCATAAAAAACCATCTGGCAAACAAAACAGTAATCATCGTCTCTAACCGTATAAAACTACTCTCCATGACGGACCAGATCACCATTTTAAAAGACGGTGTAATCAACCAACAGGGAACACATGATGCACTCCTCGCGACCAATAGCCTGTATCAGACAATGCATGATAAACAGATGAAAAGAAGCTATGGGGAGCCTGCTTAACCATGAGAAACTACGGATATAGTGAAGAAGGACAGCAGGGATCTCTGAGCGACTTTCGGCTCTGGCAACGAATTATACAATTCTCAGCGCCCTATAAAGGGGGACTCATTGTTGCTATCGTAATTTCCTTGATCATCACCGCCTGCACCCTCACCCTTCCCTACCTGGTGCAAACAGCAATAGACAGCTATATCACAGCAGTAGATCTCGAAAATGCAGAGCGACTATCAGGCCTCACGAGAACCACACTGCAATACGGTCTACTCATCGTAATTGTTTTTTTCGCAACATTTAGTCAGATCTTGGTCCTTGAGTGGGTGGGCCAGTCTGTTATGCATACAGTGCGACAAAGGCTATTTGACAACATACTCCATCTTGACCTTCCCTTTTTCAACAGCAACCCAACAGGGAAACTGGTTACACGGCTCACAAACGATATTCAGAACATGAATGAAATGTTCACTTCAGTCATCGTCACCCTTTTTAATGACCTGTTACGCCTCGGAGGGATCCTCGCCCTACTTTTCTACATGAACCCTCGCCTGGCCGCAATTATGGCCTGCTTTATTCCCGTAGCCCTCACCATCACTATCCTTTTTGCAAAACTTGCACGGGAACGGTTCCGGGAAATCCGTACTAAACTCGCCGCAATGAATTCCTACCTTTCTGAAACACTGGCGGGGGTATCAATCTTACAGATTTTCAACAAACAAGATCAGGTCAAAGAAACATATGAAGATTTAACCGCTGGTTATCTTGAGAAAACGCTGAGACAGATAAAGCTTTTTGGCACCTTTATGCCACTGACAGAATTTTTAAGTTCAGCAGCTGTTGCTCTCATTCTCTTCTACGGTGGTGGTGAGATCTTGCGTGAAAGACTTACTCTAGGTGAACTCGTCGCATTTATTTCCTATATGCGACTGTTTTTTCAGCCTTTACGAGAGCTGTCACAAAAATATTCGGTTGTTCAATCAGCAATGGCTTCTGCTGAAAGAATCTTTCAACTCTTAGATACGAAAAGTGAAATTTTAGAAAAGGCTCATCCTGAAATAATCTCACAACCAAAAGGTCTTCTGGAGTTTAAAAATATTCATTTTTCCTATGAATCTCATTCTCAAATTCTCCATGATGTATCGCTAGAACTTCAACCTGGCCAAACTGTTGCCCTCGTTGGCACTACAGGTTCAGGCAAAACAACACTCGTGAACCTGCTCTTGCGTTTTTACGAGCCCGAAACTGGGACAATAGCCATTGATGGTCACAATATCCAAGATCTTGCTTTGGCAGATTTACGCCAGATGGTGGGTGTCATACTCCAGGACGTATTCATTCTTCAGGACACACTACTGGCCAATATTATCATGGATACAGACTGTACCCGCGAAAAAGTGGCACAGATTCTTAAACAAACGGGAATAGATCGATTCAGTAATAAGCTTCCTCAGGGGCTAGACACCTTAATTGGTGAGGGAGGACTTGGCCTCTCCACAGGAGAAAAGCAGCTCCTTGCCTTTGCCCGGGTTCTTTGCCGCAATCCTGCATTTCTCATCCTTGACGAAGCAACTGCTGCCATCGACACGGAATCAGAAAACATTCTAGAATCGGCCATTGCTGATAGTTTTAAGGGAAGAACAAGCCTCGTCATCGCCCACCGACTCTCTACCATTCGGCGTGCTGACAAGATTGTCGTTATGAAACAGGGGAAAATCGTAGAAAGTGGTACACACGAAGAATTACTTGAAAATATTGGACATTATGCCACTCTCGTTGCTATGGACCTTGAAAACGACAAAGACGAAAACACAGGTGTTGTTTTATCAGAGGAAAACGTGGTTACGGAGTAAACCTTACCACCGTAAACGAAACGCGGTCTCATTTATATCGGTGCTAAAACCACCATATAGTGAACACCACCCTCAAATACTGCCACAAACCAGTTACCACTTGAAATAAAATATTGCGTCTTCTCGATGATTACAGACCGTGCGCCGTCCGGTAGATGCGCCACCATTGTTCCAGCTATAAGAGGGCCGCTTCCTGCGATTGAGGCGACTTCAATAACGTCATCACTGGGATCTACATAATATAATCCCGCCCCCGGGCTGGCTGTGGATAGAACAATCATTACAGGCAGTATCAGGTTCCAGATAAGTGTACTCATAGCATTTCTCCATTTTAAACAAAATCTTCTCTTCAATTGACACAAAAGAGACTTGCAGAGAACATGCCACAACCGCTTCTATTACTTTAGTTATATTTTCAGCACGTTGAGCTCAAACGAAGAATTCTTCTCATCGATGTACGTGGGCACTTTTTGCGCACTCATTCACCTTTTACCCACCTGTACGGCCAAAAGGTCTCAGAAAGAACATGAGTCAATTACGCAAGGTAGCCATTATTCTCGATGGTTTCAGGAGTAGTGCCAACGCATCATTTATATTTTTGCAACAGATATCACTTGCCACCATCGCCATGGGTGACATCCCTTCACTCTGTATCACTGAAATACCAAGAGCTGCCTGTGAGAGCATCAAAGTATCGTTTCTTCCGTTGCCAATTGCCATCGTGGAATCTACACCGAGATTATTCAAATATTCAGCTTTTTGTTTATCCTGCTCACCTTCGCCAATGACATGAACCAGACAGTCAATAGAATCGACCTTTTCTCGTACTGTTCCGTGTGTATCAGCGGTTATCACATGGATTTTGACACTGCCAGCCAAAAGTTTTAAATGCTCCAAAACCCCCGTTATCAGTTCACCATCCACTGCCAGTGTGCCATTATAGTCAAGAACGAGATGGTGTATTTTCAGTGTGACACCATCTGGTATAGCTATTTCAATCATCACGACTCCATCTATAATAGGTAATATATGTAATCAGTACACATCTTCCTTTTTGTCTTGCCATAGATGAGTCCGTTGATTTACTGTCTTTCGAAGTCTACGCTATCTGGTCCGATATCTTCGTTATACAAAAAAAACAATCCTCGGAATATCATCTATATGCCTGTGGTTGTTTTTCTAGTATGCCTTGATCTCGAACAAAAATCCTAGTAAATTAACAGGCTCATAGATGCCAAGAAGATGCACTGTAGGTTCATTTGCAAGGCACAACTCAAAGTTGCCTCAAACTCAGCCCGATAAATGGTACAGCTTCGATGGAAAAGAATCATGAAGTAAGCGATGCGGAACTCAAAAAAGTAATCGCTGACTTTCTCGAAATGGGACATATTGAAAACATAGTTTCTATGTTTCGTCAGGACCCTCAATACTTTAAGTGGAGTGGAGATATTCTACAGGACGAACGTTTTAATGTTCGTCTAGGTATGACTGTTTTATTTGAAGAGCTTAAAGAAACCCAACCTGATGAACTCGCAAAAGCAGTTCCTTCACTTCTACCACTTTTAGAAAATGAAAATGCACTCATGAGAGGCGAAGCGATATCTCTACTTGGCATTATAGGTACGGCTGAAGCAAGAAACCTAATCAAAGCAAAGCAAAATGACCCCAGCCCCCAAGTTCGTGAAATGGTTGAAATGGTCCTAGAAGAGACAACATGAATCAGAAACAAACAGACAAACCAACAAAGAGTTCCGAGAAAAAACATATTCCCTGGTGGGTGAGCATTCTCTGCGCAATTGCAACGTACTGTACGCTTAAATATGTATTACCCGAACTCGCGCCCGCTAATCAAAAGCTCAAAGATCTTTTCCAACTCGGTCCTGTGGTGGCCCCCCTGCTGACGATTCCATTTCTACTCCTTTCAGCCAAGCAACTCTACGACACCGAACTTCCTAAAGAAAAATTTCCAGAAGAAAACGATAATGACACATAGTCTATCAATAATTACCCCTCAAGTGTTAAGAGTAGCCTAAGGAACCAAACTACTAATTCCCTTTCGCTTTTTCAGGAAAAAAGCTACTATCGAATCTCAATACAAACTCATGATGAACATGTTTGTACGACGCCATCAACACTTAACAACTGCACAACTATTGATATGATCGACGATACAGACAAAAAGATTCTGACTATACTGCAAGACAACGGCCGTATTACCAATTCCAAGTTGGCTCAGGAAATTGGTCTATCTCCTCCCGCTGTCCTCGAACGTGTAAGGCGGCTTGAGTCCTCGGGGGTTATCGATAAGTATGTCGCAATACTAGACCGAAAACAGACAGGTTTTGATATCCAGACCATCGTCATGGTGTGCGTCAGTCACCATCAGATAGCATCACTTGCAAATGTCATCGAAAGACTCACGGGCATGGATGAGGTAGTGGAATGTCATCAACTCACAGGTGAAATCGATTTTCTTTTGAAAGTCATTGTTAAAAACATGGACGCCTATACAGACTTTGTTAACAATAAACTTTCCGGCATCCCCGGTATTCAAAATGTAAAGACCTCTTTCATTTTAGAAACCATGAAAAGCAGTACGTCCTTAACCTTTCCCCCAGCAGAACAATCTACTTAGCAAAGTAAAACGTAGCCCTTTAACCATGCGCTTTTAACTGTATTTCCCAGAAACATCCCGAATGAGTACATTCTGCAGGTGATTAATTTGCCATATCAGTGTATATGGGAGAATCTTTTATATTGCATCACATTTAATCTTTTACAGAGTTGAACGTACCATGAAAAACCGAGAAGATCTTAAAGGTCAGGCAGCAGTTATTATCAGGTTAGGAGACAAGGTTCTCGAAACCGAAACAGCAATAACAAACTCCAACCCACTTGTCAGTGAACAAAAATTTCACGAATTTCGAATTTCTGCTCTTTCCTACCTCAGCAGGGTCTTTGGCAACCAGAGTACGTACTACCAGAGCTTCAAAACGGAAGTCACCCACGCCACTGCCAGTAGAACCAGAAGAGGTCTTGGGATAATCAAGGCTGGACAAAGAGATATTGCAGGTGACTGGCTTGAGACCACCAAAGGAGCCTTCACCAAAGATCTACTCAGCGACATGCTACGACTTGCCAAAGTCCAGGCATCTCTGAAAAACAATAAGGCTGCCGCCATTATGATGGGGACCATCCTTGAAGAATTGCTACGTTGCCTCTGCCTGAAAGCTGAGATAAAAATCTTCAATGATATCCAAGGAAAAGCAGTACCCAAGAAAGGATTACAGCTCACAGGTGAAGCCTACAAAAAGAAGATCTACGAACGCCCTGAAAATAAAATGATCATCGCTTGGCTTGAACTCTACTCCGATGCCTTGGCTGATAAGGATGAGGAGGTCACCCCTGGTAAAGTAAGCCAAATGTTGACTGGTATGCAGAGCTTTCTTGCAGGATGCTCACTTTAGGCTACATTTAAAAATAGCGAATTCACCCAACTTCTTCGTTGCTCTTAAAATTTTATCCCGGAGATAGCGTAGACTTCGATATTATCTATATACCTGTGGTAAAATTTTGCAGGCGCCTCGAATTTATGTGAATTTTTCTAATTTTTCAAAATATCCTATAAACCCCAACCCCACTCTGAAATCATGGTTCAGACACCGCAGTTGCTTCGGCCGGATACACAACTCTTCATCTACTATATTGAAGGAATAATTCCGGCCCATTACAAAGTCGATAACGACCACTTCATTGGCAACTGGGTTGAAGATGATTTCAGTTTTCTTTTCTTTACCCAACCCGCCAAAGCTGAAGTTCTGACAATCCTCAAATCTTTTCCTGATTATTCTCTTATTGACGAATATGAGATGAGTTATGGGGAGTGGCAGGGCGGAAATGTTGAACCAATACGCATTGGTCGTTTTCTCCTCAATCCAACCTGGATCAAAGCCTCAGCTGAAGAAGGTGATATTTCTATCACTCTTGACTCCGGAGTCGTTTTTGGCAATGGAGGGCACCCTACAACCCAGGCTTGCCTTGAGGCTATGGAAATAGCCTGTTCCGGTAACAAAACCAAAAGCATGCTTGATCTCGGCTCAGGTACAGGAGTGCTTGCCCTTGCCGGAGCAAAACTTGGTTGTGAAAACATTCTTGCCGTAGACTACAACTATCTTGCCACCAAAACTGCCAGAGCAAACGTCTCACTCAACGGCCTTGACGACAAAATACTCGTCATAAACGGCAAAGCCGAAGAACATCTTTCTATCCCTACTGATCTACTGGTTGCAAATATCCACTACGATGTGATGAAAGAGTTGGTAAAAACAGAAGGGTTTTACAAACAGAAATGGTTTATCCTTTCCGGCCTACTCACCAGCGAAGCAGAAAAGATTCTCTCCCATCTTGCAACAAAGCCTGTACTTATACTCAAACAGTGGGGTCAGGGAGAAATCTGGCATACCATATTGGGTATTACTCAGAATAGTTAGCACCCCACAAGGGGGTGTAAGTGCTCAAACAAAAAAAGCGCCGGGCTTACACCCGACGCTTTTTTTGTTTTTTACGTGCAGCCTATAAATTCTTCAAGGCTTCTATGCGCTCTTCAAGTGGAGGATGGCTTCTGAAAAAACTTGCCAAACCTCCTTTTTTAGGTCGAATACCAAATGCTGCTACTTGGTCAGGTAAATGAGAAGGCTCGTGATGCGCCTGCAAACGTTGCAGAGCACTGGTCATCTTTTCTTTACTTGTAAGATAGGCAGCACCCTTATCTGCAGTAAACTCTCTTCTTCTGGAGAACCACATAACAATGATGGATGCAAATAATCCAAGAACCAATTCAAGGACTATCGTCACAGCCATATAACCAAAAAACCCAAGCCCTTCACCTTCTTCATCTCCACTCAGGAAGTTATTGATGATGTTTGCAGCAATCCTGGAGAGGAATATGACAAAGGTATTAAGCACGCCCTGAATAAGAGAGAGGGTCACCATATCACCACAGGCAATATGGGTAATTTCGTGGGCCAGAACCGCCTCGACTTCATCCTTTGACATATTTTGCAACAAGCCGGAGGAAACAGCCACCAAGGCATTATTCTTGTTCATTCCTGTGGCAAAAGCGTTCATATCCGCTGCATTATACATCGCCACTTCAGGCATTCCAATCTCAGCATCTTTGGCCATGCGCTGCACAGTATTGTATAGCCACTGCTCTGTTGGGTTGCTTGGGTTTACGATGACATGTGCGCCTGTAGATTTCTTTGCAATCCATTTCGACATGGCAAGGGATATGAGCGATCCTCCCATGCCGAAAACTGCCGCAATAAGCAGCAGCCCAGAAGTGGACCGACTATCAACGCCAAAAACACTCATTACAATGCCAAGCAAGACAAGAATAGCCATGTTGGTTGCGAGAAACAGAACAATTCGTAACACTTTAATCCTCCATTTTTTCGTCTATATCTACTCTGCTGAGCATTAAACTCCAACCTCAGACAGAACCCTGTAATTCATATCCTGTTAACTTAAACATCCTTTTGTCTGCGACAAGCTTTGCATCTTCTTTTAAAAAGAGACAATTCACCAATCACCCTGCTACTTGAAGGTCTGTAGTACTTTTTTTACAAGATTGCCTTCAGCTGCAGCACCAAAATGTACCATTACCGGTTTCATCGCCTGCATAAAATTACCAAAGGTTGTAAAATCGATATTCTTCTCTATCCAGGCGCGAATCTCTTCTTCAGTAGCCTGCTGGGGCAGATAGCTCTCAAGAACCTTGATATATTCGGATTCATCCTCACCCTTTGCAGCGAGTAACTCCTTCTCGGATTTGACAAGCTTTTTAATGATTGCGATAACCTGATCGTCGCTCAATTCTTTTTCATTCTGACGCCCAAACTCTCCCATTATAATTCGAACTGCTTCTTTTTTTTCAGTATCTTTCGCCTTAATTGCTGTGATTAAATCTGTGTGCATCTGTTTTTGTAAACTCATTTTTTCTCCTACAAACAATAGATATGTATTATATGATTTATATTTGACTGAACCGATTAGAAATCGTTTACGTTAACATTTTCAGTTTATTTACAACAGTAAATTCAATAATCTGATTTGACCAGGCGGAGACATCCTCGGCATTTCTTTTACATTTACAAACTCTTTTTATCTATAATGATAGACGTCACAGCAGCAATTATTCAACGAGAGGGACAGATCCTCGCCGCACGGAGAAAAAAAGGTTCCCACATGGCTGGATACTGGGAATTCCCTGGTGGTAAAATCGAATTTGGGGAGACTCCTGAACAATGTCTTCAAAGAGAACTCAAAGAAGAACTCAATATCGAATCCAGGATTGGACCTTTCTTTGAAGAATCATGTTTCGACTATGGAACGAAACAAATACGGCTTTTGAGTTATTTTGTCGATTATATTGGTGGAACTTTTACCTTAAACGATCATGACGAAATCAAATGGCTCCATATTCACCAGTTATCGTCCCTCAAGTGGGCTCCTGCAGATATTCCTCTTGTTGAAAAACTGGTCAGAGAAGCCCCAGTAATCGGAATGTAAGCCGGAATTAACATTTCTAGCTTCAATAACTTTTTATACCTACTACTAACACATTGAGGATCAATATGACTCTGCTACCAGCAATAGAAACAGAAACCCATTCAAATCCCAACGCTTCTGTAATCTGGCTCCACGGACTCGGAGCCGATGGCAATGATTTTGCTCCAATTGTCCCAGAACTTAGTTTACCTGATCATCTATCGATTCGTTTTATATTTCCCCATGCCCCGTCAATTCCGGTCACTGTTAATGGTGGCGCGGTTATGCCGGCCTGGTACGACATTTTGGAAATGGATATAGACAGAAAAGTTGATACAAAGGGCCTTATTGACTCTTCTTTTGAAATCCAGAAATTCGTTGAACGTGAGATGGAACGTGGGATTAGCAGCGAAAAGATCGTCATAGCAGGATTCTCCCAAGGAGGTGCTGTCGCCTATCACTTCAGTCTTAGCTATAATAAGCCACTTGCAGGACTACTGGCCATGTCAACCTACTTTGCAACATCTGATATTGTCCAGTATAGTGAAGCCAACCGATCAATTCCAATAGAAATACAACATGGGAAATTTGATCCCGTTGTCCCGGAACAGCTTGCCCAAAAGGCCATTTCTGATCTTAAAGAAAAAGGGTATATGCCTGAGTACAAAAACTATCCAATGGAACATTCTGTGTGCCCTGAACAGATTGCAGATATATCGACATGTTTACAGACAATTTTACTCTAATCCGACCTTGCCTGAACCAATGATAATACTGACCAAGAGCACACTTTCTCAAAAAAGGATAGGAACTATGGAATCCCTCGCTTTTATCGCTGAACAGAAAATACTTAAAGCCATGGAAGAAAGAGATCTCAACTCTCCCCGGTGGAAGAACAAACCTCTTCCACTGGAGGATGATCATCTGGTTCCAGAAGATCTGAAAATAGCCTATAAAATTCTCAAAAACAGTGGTTACCTTCCTCCCGAGCTCGAAGAACGAAAAGAAATAAGACGAATCGAAGATCTCATTGCAAGCACGGAAGACGAACATGAGCGTTTAAAACAGATGAAAAAGCTCAATGTCCTCCTTATGAAAGTAGAGGAAAAACGTGCTTTTCGTTCAAATATTGCCACTCAGGACGATTATTACCGTAAGGTAGTTGAAAAAATCACAGTTAAGAAATCGAAATAATAGCGTCCCCGGTTCCCCTCTCCCCTTCCTACTTCAATCCACCCAAGTACAGAAAGGAATACAGCACTTAATATTTCAGGCACTTATGCCGAAAAGAAGAAAGTTCTTACACAAAATTAACCAGAAAAATGACGCGGCTGACATTCTCTGATAGAATTTAAGTAATATTGATACGAAAATCACAATTCTTTCACTATAAACATAGCGGCGCCCCCTAACCCTTGCGGCAAATGACATTTATGCGATTTTGTAAAGACTGCGGAACAGTTCTCAACCTCTTTGGCAATAGGGAAAAAGAGCTTTGTTCCGCCTGTATTCAGCATAAAAAAGAAGCCGAGATCGTCCATATCCCTGTAGAAGTAGTAGTAGAAAAAAAATCTGACACCAACATCTTAGACGAGACGACTCTTTCTGTTGAAAATGGAAAAATGATACTTCGCTCAAAAGAAGGTTGGGAGCTATGGAGCTGTAACCAAGACAGTACGATTGAACTTAAAACTGTTTTAGCCAGAGCCGAACGAATTTACGAGATCCGTCTACGTAGGCAGAAAAACTAAGCCCATTCCAATTATCTATAATCTATATGGCAATTAAAATATCCATAGGCTCAGGAAAAGGTGGTGTTGGCAAAACCATGATCATGGCCAACCTAGCCTTGTTACTCGCCCAAAGTGGTAGAAAAGTATGCCTTGTTGATCTTGATATTGGAGGAGCCGATACCCATATACTTTTCGGTCTTTTGGAACCCAAAAAGACGCTCACCGATTTCATCACCCGAAAGGTCGATGATATACAGGATGTTGCCCACACCTTTTACGCCCATAACGGCCTGCAGCTCATTCCTGGTACCGGAGATACTCTGCAAACGGCAAACATGACCTTCCAAGAGAAACTTCGTCTCCTGAGAGCCATAGACAATATAAAAGCTGACATTGTACTGCTTGATGTAGGTGCAGGGACGAGCTATCATGCTCTGGATTTTTTTATGCACTCGGATATTCAGATCTGCGTCACTCTACCAGACCCCACTTCAATTATGGATCTGTACAATTTCCTTCAACTTGCCACCATTAGAAAAATGCTGACCAGTTTTCTCTCAAAAAGTGACGTAGCAACCGTATTAAAAACCACCAACTTCAACTCCCTTGGAGAGGTATTTAACCTGGCTGAGCAGACAAGTGAGGGAGCCAGGGATATGGCCCAGGAAGCGTTGAAATATTTCCACCCACTTCTCATCGTTAACCGCGACAGCGAAAACGGCAGGTTAAACAAAGGCAAGTTAAAAAAGATGGTACAAAAATACCTTGGTATTGAAATCCCTGAATTAGGTGAAATTCCTGACGATCCACAGGTACAGATGGCCCTTAAAACCTTTCTGCCAATAGCAGAACTCTATCCTAGCTCTCCGTCCTCTTTAGCCTTAAAAAATACAGCACATAAACTTGGCAAATTAGCAGACCTCTTCGCTGTTCATAACAGTTCAAACATGTCATAACCTGCTGCGCATTGTAAAATAGCAATATTGTTTTTTTCAAACCCCTTTTCTTGACACTTTCCCATGGTTACATAGCGCCACGATTAGAATCCCAGGTAGCTTTTATTAAAAAGGCTGCAACGGGGATATAGGCTGAAAGGGCAAGGGCTGCAATGTTGGGAAAAATAATCCCTGTATCCGGGGCATAAATAAGCAAGTATGCGACCAGAAGTGGAACCTTATCCAGCTGGATAAAGGTGAAAAATGCCAGGACAAACCGTCGCATAAGATCCGGGTTTTGTTCGGTGCTTCCCTTAGATGCTTTATAAAAAAGATAACATGACCCACAAATGCCAAGGAGAAAAATAACTGTTCCAACCAGCACCTGAGTACTTAAGGCGGACCCATCTGCTGCAAGCCTTCTTTCATCGGATGGAAACCAATAAATAGATGAAAAAAACAGACTTGTCAGATAACCAGCAATACCACCAATCAAATATTTAAAATGAGAGGATGAGACCTGTTCTGCGGCCGCAGGTTTTGCTTTTGCCAGAAAAAGAACAGCAACCAGTGCAAACAACACTGCAGCCAGAATAAAATATGGCCAGGCGGGCACCTTCTCATAGATAGGAAAGACCAATCTTTCCTGATCAACCGGAAGCAGAAATAAACAGCCAAAAAACAAAGAACTGAACGCTCCAAAACCAACAAGTAAAGCGGTCATAAGGCGAGTAAGCCCTGTCAGGTAACTAAAACCGGAAACAAAAGAGGCAAAACCCGCTATAAGTATTCTTACAATCATGCTTTCATTCACTCCATTTTCGTTAAATTGTTGTTTTTTATGTCACCTAAATCTTAAACCTAGCCACAATATAAGGGTAGTTCTTATCAGATGACGAAGCAATTAAATCCTTAACAGAACAGATGTTTTTTCAACTATTAAGATCTCCGATCTTACCCTTCCTGTTTTATTTTACAGTATCAATCAATTCATCTCTGCCTACTTTCATTCTTTCTTGCACCACAATGTAGGATGATTAAGTTGGTTAGATGACTCATGACTCACGACTGCAACAACAACGATAACCTTTTTCTAAACAGGTCATTTATGAATACAATCATCCCGCAGACAGAGCTAGAAGGGCTCGATTTTGACAATTCATTCACACGGGATCTCCCAGCAGATCTTGAGCCAAAAAACTATAGGCGTCAGGTCAAACATGCATGTTTTTCTCGTGTTCTACCAGAACAAGTAGCTCACCCTCAACTGGTTGCCTATAGCAGAGAGGTTGCCAGCCAGCTTGATCTATCAGATTCCGCCTGCACTTCTGATTTTTTCACACAAGTCTTTGCTGGTAACTCGGTACTGAGCGGGATGGACCCTTTTGCCATGTGTTACGGCGGTCACCAGTTTGGGAATTGGGCTGGTCAATTAGGTGATGGGCGCGCTATTAATCTTGGCGAAGTAGTAACACAAGACAAGCAGAGACATGTTTTGCAACTAAAAGGTGCGGGGCCCACTCCCTACTCCAGAAATGCTGATGGTCTTGCTGTGTTACGTTCTTCCGTGCGTGAGTTTCTCTGTAGTGAAGCTATGTTCCACCTTGGAATTCCAACCACAAGAGCACTATCACTTATAACCACAGGGGAATCGGTATTACGGGATATGTTCTATGATGGGCACCCCGCAAACGAACCGGGTGCTGTGGTCTGCCGAGTTGCCCCATCTTTTTTGCGTTTTGGTAATTTTGAAATACTGGCATCCAGACAAGAGTTGTCTTTACTCAAACAACTTGTTGATTATACAATAACCACAGACTTCCCTCATCTCGGCCCCTCATCTAAGTCAACATACCTGACATGGTTCCAGGAAATCTGTACCACCACTGTGGAGATGATTCTACACTGGATGAGAGTGGGCTTTGTTCATGGAGTGATGAACACTGACAACATGTCCATTCTCGGATTAACCATAGACTATGGCCCATATGGTTGGCTAGAAGGTTATGATGCCAACTGGACGCCGAATACAACAGATGCGCAAGGGAAAAGGTACTCATATAGCAATCAGCCTCATATAGGCCAGTGGAACCTCCTCCAACTTGCCAATGCAATTTCCCCACTAATCCAGGATAAAGATGCTATCGAAGAAGTACTTCAGTCCTACTCTTCACAGTTTCAGATTGGCTGGAACAAAATGATGGCAGACAAACTTGGCCTGGCAACATTTGTCCAAGAAACCGACGACGCACTCATTGGTGATCTCATCGATATCTTGCAGGAAGTAGAGACTGACATGACCATATTTTTCCGTAATCTGGCAGCAATCTCTGATAATAAGATTCCTGCAGATGTAACTCACCCCACACATCCTCTGTACCAGGCATACTATAATCCAGAACTAAGAGACGCAGGCTATATTGCTAAAATAAATATGTGGCTTGAGACGTACCAAAAACGGTTGGATAATGATCCGCAATCCCCACAACAGCGACAACAGAAAATGAATCAGGTTAATCCTAAATATGTTTTAAGAAACTATCTGGCACAACTCGCCATCGACAAGGCTGAAGCTGGTGATAACTCACTTGTGAATGAACTTCTTGAAGTGCTACGACATCCATACGACGAACAGCCTGAGAATGAGCAGTATGCGGTAAAGAGGCCAGAGTGGGCACGTAACAAGGCGGGTTGCTCTATGCTTTCATGCAGTTCGTAAAGATATTTCGGTTTCAATAAAAAAGGGGTTGTATCCAAATTTTTGGACACAACCCCTTCCTACTTACCAACCCAAATTGACACAATGTTCATGAGAATTTTGGGCGAAGAGTAAAAAAATCACTCTTCGATCTTACCAGTTTTGAGACGCTTTTCAGCGATTGCTTTCAGCTCATACAGATCCTGTTGCACCTCAAATACTCCATGCCAATGGGCATAGTCAGGACCACCCATTGCAGCACCCTGGCGCATGCGACGTCCCTCATGATGCCAGAGATGGTAGAGAATCTTCTGAAATTCATCATCCCATGGATTAGCTTTTAAGAGTTTCTTCTCAGCCAGCTCTTTCTTTAAAGCCAATGCTGGCTCCCAGTATCCTTCGTTATACAGTTCGATATGTGTATCGGCTTGCTCAAAGAAATTATCACTATGTAAAGAGCTATGGCAATTAGCACAAACGCTCTTCATCTTTTTTCGACCTTCAACACCGTCCACCGGTAAGTGGACTCATAGGATCTGGAGAATTACGTACTTCGGACTTTGGTGCCCAGAGATTCCACTTGAGTCTATCAGAAACATTATGGGTGGTCTCGAGTTCTCCAATTCCACTCATATGACATACAGCACAGGTAGATGCACGGTAATCACCAGGCTCCCATGCATCAGGGGCGCTGGTGTAATTCCAGGTATCACCTTCTGAGTTGTAAATCTGTCCATGCTTACTGTTATTAAAAATCTCTATATCCGGATGATCTGGCCCGAAGTGGCATAAAGCACAGGCTGCTGGTTTTCTAGCCTCTGCAATGCTGAAACTATGTCTGGTATGACAAACAACGCAGTTTCTTACAGAACCCGGCAGGCCACTTGCAGTTATGCGCGTTGTCCAGCGGTCCAATATCTTACGTTTATAGAGGACAGTCGCGGATGCAGGTTCCGGTAAGCTGGAGTGAGAGGGGGCGGTTGGATGGTAAGCTGGAGTTAGTACGTCTTGGCGTATACCTGTTGTTTCGGTCATCGTGTCCTCCTTTTCCTTTGTTGAAAAAACAGGTTATTAATGACTACATTATAACATTTTATGCGGTTTTTACTTTGTTACGTATAAACAGGAAACACCTTTAGTTTGAGTATAATGCCACATTGATTAGCTTCGTTGTGGCAATGTTAAATTCAACGCTCGGTTGCTGAGATTACCTGAACAGGAAGTATCTAAGTGAAACATCTGCTAAAGCCGCTTGACCTTACCTTAAACAAGGTTAAAACAGCTTGGTTAAAAAAGGCGACATGATCTTTGCCTATAAAGATGGCGTAACCGACGCAATTTCTGAGCAAGATAAATTTTATGCTCGTGCCTGATGACAGGAGACAGTCGTTGGAAGAAATGATACGTCTGCAGAATTATTTTCCAAGGATTTAAGAGGGTCGCTTTGATTTTATAGGTAATGTTCTTCAGTTTGATGGTATTACAAAGTTTGGTGTCAAGTGGCGTGAGATGATGTATTAGGCTGTTTTTGTAACAAAGGGCGTAGGTAAAAAATGCTCTGACAAGGGAAAAAAACCTCGTCAGAGCATTGGAGTTTTTACATGGGGGCCAGATTACTTAGAGTAAGAGCTATTGTCGCTCATCCCTTTTCTTGGTTCCATATTCAAACGACCTTCTTTAACTGCGGTCTCGTTCCATTCTTGAAGTAGAGCACTCTTGAATGCTAACTTCTCATCCACAAGTTTTTGTAGAGGTACACCAGCAATTTCCTGAGCTTTTTCTTTGGTGGAAAAATCCGGTGCTTCATAGTCAAAGACATCATGTTTGGCGAGTACACTAACAAGTATGAGTCGAGCCTCTTGTGCCTTATCATTAGCTACTCCAAGAAGTCTAAGGGTCTCTTCTGGTGCATGGTAGAAAGAACCATGGCTTGCGATAGAATAATCCCACAACCACTGTCCTGAACGGATCAATTGAAGTACTGGTTCCATTTCATCTTCTGTGGCTCCAGATTCCCAAGCTTTACCTGCAGCGAGATGTGCTTTACCGAGACTATTCATGGCAAGTTCCATTAGCTGCTCTTTGCGGTCAAATTTTGTCTTAACCAATGATTTAAACTCTTCTTCACTCTCGCGGTGACAAGTGAGGCAGGTGTTTGCGATATTATCGAGCGGGTTAGCAATGTGGTGGTCTGAATATTTTACAGAACCTTCCTGCTTGTATGGCATATGACAGTCTGCACAGGCTACGCCGCGCTTCGCATGGATACCAGTTTTATACATCTCATAGCCTGGATGCTGGGCTTTAAGCATTGGAGTTTTGCTGATTTTGTGTGTCCAATCTTTAAAACCATAACCGTCATAATAGGTTTCCATGTTCTCGGCACTTAAGCCCTCAGCCCATGGAAAGGTGACGACCTTTGCTACCTGATCTTTGCCTTCAGCATCTTTATATTCTGTCGTCTTAAAATAGTATTCTGAATGACATTGTGCACACACCAGTGAACGCATGTCTTGATGCGTGATTTCATCAAGCTTAACACCACTTGCCTCAAGACCTCTTTTGAGGTAAGGGCGGGAGATATGCAAGTTGGCAGTTTTACTGTCATGGCAGTCAGCACAACCAATAGGATTGACAATCTGATCACCTAGGCGAGCCCATTTACCGGTGAAATATTCATTTTCACCTTGTTCATCCATAATGCGTGGTACGTCTGGTGATTTGCATGTCCAGCACGCTGTTGGCATTGGACCTGTTACAGGCCCAACTGGTGCGCCGGTTCTAAGAGAGTTAATGTTACTCTGTACAGCATAGAAGTGACCACGTGGGGCGTTGTAGTCTTTAGCAAAACCATAACCAGCCCAGAGAATTGCCAATTGAGGCTTTTTCTCTATCATGTCATCGATTTTGTCATTCTGTTTGGTCTGCTTCCATGAGTCGTATTGTCGTGGGAAGTACTTTGCCCATTCCTCATTTTTGCTCTCGACTCCTTCTGCCTTAACAACAGGGCTTGTATTGAGCTGATCTCTTTCTGTTTGTTTACCTGCTATGGAATTTGCCATAAACACCATTGCAGCAATGGTCACTATAGATCCACCGAGTAAAAACTTGTATTTATTCACTTTTCCCTCCACGTATTGTTATTCTCTAACGCCAAGATTATTTGGAGTTGACGATATATTTCTTGCTTTACCATGAGGTACATCTCTATGACATTCCCAGCATTTCCTGTCTGTCTGGGGCGTACCTGTAAAATCGTGGTATCTGTCACTGTTAGAGAGAATGACCTCTGTCAACCTTGCATGACATGTTATACAGTTTGCCTGAACACGATTAGCACCATCTTCGCTGATCTGTAAGGCCGGAGCAAATGTGTTCATTGTGAAAGCAACTGTATGGTTCCAACCATCTCGTGCCTTAGCTTTGTATTTGTTTACCATAGTGTCCGTGGGTAGATGACACTCAACACAGGTTGCACGTTGTGCATGGGAGCTGTGTTGCCATGTAGCGTACTGTACGTTCATCACATGACAGTTAATACAAGCTTTAGGATCGGTTGACAGGTAAGACAGTGCTTTTGATGCGTTAACCAAGTAGACAAAAAATACTGTCGCCACAAAAAAAGCAAAAATAGAACTAAATTTCAGCACGTTACCTGCTTTCATGTATAATATCCTGATAGAGTGAATGTTCAACCAGCACTGTCAAAAAAGAGCAGGCGGGGCTTCTCCACACCTCTTTTCCCATGTCTGGCACAAATACCATTGTTTCACCTCCATAGTCGTGTGTTAGGTTTTAATTAATGTATAAAAACTGTAACCATTCAGCGTAATCTTAAACGCTTCAAATTTAATTTACAAATTCCGGCATTTCGCCTTTAAACAATAGAGCCAAGGCAGTTGTCGATCGAATATTCTGTTTACGACAAGAAGAGATATAACT
>JBLHNU010000033.1:0-57497 GCA_047622095.1 Desulforhopalus sp. | reverse complement strand
GACTTCCTCCAGTTGCATTGATGAGATGGCTCGCATCTCATTATAATAGTGGTTTTTCAAGTAAACCTCGACAACCTAAAAAGAAAGATGTTTCCATGGCAGATGTATGTACCAGATCAACCCTTATATTATTTCATAACACCCAATCGCTTAACATCAAGTGCCACACTGTAGTAGTGTTTAGTAAGATATTGATACAAAACCTAATATTTTATGATGTGGGAAAAATACTGATAGATTGGGACATGTGGCAGCAACAGCGACTATTTGCAACGCGGTAAAACTAACCGAGGTGGTACATGGAATAATGGTCGCAGCGCTGGACGCTGTGTGCTTGCCGCCACATACTGACTCCACCATAAAACAGACCATACACAAGCGTCCCGACACGACCTATGACGGCATATCCAGTTTGAAGGAGGGGCAGGTTATCAGCAAACAGGTAGATGAGGCACATGGGATTTTCAACTCCACCTCAATTTATGCGGTGATCGATCTGGATAAGTAGGCTGTCATCGAGGTTTTAAACATAAGATATGATAGTCCCGGTATTGAGAAGGATCGACCGGCATCTAAGGTTTTTGGAAAGGTTGCGGTGATAAGTTATGGGGCCTGACCAACAGGGTTAAAGATAATGCCGAGTAGAAGCACAGGTTACCCGGAAGAATATTGATGGTCTGGAATTATCACGGAAAGGCAGCATTTAAAAATGTGATAGGCATTTGGCCTACCAAAACCAGAAATTCACAGTAGAAAATTAAACTTGAGAGGGTTGAGGAAAAGTTTGGGCTGGCAGTAGTCTAAAGTTAACCAGGTTCGCATTGGCTATCTTAACGCCTGTTTAATGGGCTGGTTTTGAGCTGCCAACAGAAAACCAGCACCATTGTCACACTTGTTAGCCGGGATGAATCATCGAACAGCTCATTTGGCTCCCAGTTGTTCGATTACGAACAACGCGCGAGCCACGGTATCAACCAACTTCTCCGTAACACCATTGTCCTCCCAATCTTGCATAAAGACAACCGAGATACCGGACTCCAGATCGCTGAAACCATCCTGGCCATAGGAACCCATGGAGAAGACGACCTTGTGCTCGGGCAGAACCCAAGTCTGCGCCCCGTAGACTACCGACGTTCCAAAGGCAGCAGCCAATCCTTTGCCCTTTTCGGACTTGGATAGCAGATCCTTGTCGAGATTCTGGACCGAGCGGTAATAGCTCTTCGGTGCTTTGCCCTGGGCAATCCATTGGTGAAACAGGGCGTAGTCTCGCAAGGTGCAACTGATGCCGTAGGAGGGACTGGCCGTCCCATCGACGGTCAACGCAACCGAACCATTGCTGGTGGCGCCGAAGTCGTTGAAGAGTTCAGACAAGAGCTTATTGAAAGGTCGGCCCGTGACCTCCGCGGCCAGAATGGCCAAGAGATCAGTGTTCTTGTCGTTGTAGTTGTAGACTTCGCCAGGCGCGTCCTGCGTCTTGGTTTCGATGATGGCCTTGCGGTGACCGGTCGGGTTGCCCGGTTTTAAGCCCTGCTCGATCTCGAACATGAAGGCTTCGCCTCCCGGCACATGATAGTCGACCGCGGGAAGAAGACCAGATTGATGGTCGAGCACGTGCTGAACCCTGGCCTTTCCAATCTTCGAGCCTTTGAAGTCGACCAGATAGCTTTCGACCGTTTTATTCGGATCGAGCAACCCTTCGTCGATCAGTTTCGAGGCAATGATGCCTGCGTAGGTCTTGGATGAGGACTGTAGGAGCTGGGTCTGTTCACGGCTGAAGCCGTTGTCGTAGTACTCTCCCAGGATCACATTGTCCTTCAAGATCAGGAAACCCTTGGTCTGGGTCGCCGTCAGAGACTCGACGAAAGTCTGCCCCTCGCGGAAATCCTGCTGGATGTCGAATGGTGTGTCCGCGACGCTCAGCTTAGCCGGGCTCTTCGCCGCCATGATGGACGCTGTGCCGAAAAGGCCGTATTCGTCCCAGTTCATCGACGTGTAGCGGTAGTATGGCCAAGCCTGCATGTTCTTCGGCGTGATCTCGGAGAGCGAAAACGGCCGGTAGAAATCGTTGAGTGTGACCTTAGTCTCAGCGGATGCCACCGTGCCGAATCCTAAGGTAAGGGCACAGGTGGCGGCCATACAAAAGGCAAAATTTACGGTCTGTCTCATAGTATTATCCTCATTGTGGTTGGGATTGCGGATCTTGCTCCACGGCTTGGCGCCATTTTGTATTGGGCTAACCGCTATTATTAGGTGAACTTAACCCAACAAGTTGATAATGCACTTTTGATGGGGCATAATGGCCCCTGTTTAGTATCATGATGCTAATGGATCAACATCTGATAATCAGTGTCCCACAAATTCTCATATAAATCAAAGAGCAAATACGTATTGACAACCTCAACCTGGTTATAAAAATGACAGGTTGAGGTTCATCGCAAACACCTAAACTCCTCCTTTCCGTTTTCTAACAAAAGTATACGCGAGTAGTCAGGTGCTTTTGGCAAAGGCAAGGTCTACTTTTACCAGACGTACTGGAGGTTGATATGTTTGCCGACCAGCTTTCTTGTGATCATGTCCAGAAAACTTACCTAAAATGGAGCATTTTAAATTGTTGATAATTCCAGAACATTCACAGTTGAAAGAAGCCAAGACCAGCCTCCTCCTTGCAGAAGTCCCTATTACTGTTTTGATATGGTCAGATTTGTATGGATATGCACCATGCCACTGCGATTATTTGCAAAGCGGTAAAACTAACCGAGGTGGTGCATGGAAGAATGGTCGCAGCGCTCGCCGTAAAAAATACAAGTCTCGATGGGAGACCATCCATGTTGGCTCCTGTTGTGCCATATCTCTATCATCCCAACTTTTATCTTTATAGCCGCCACATGCTGACCTCCACCATAATACAGGCGGCAAGCAACCTTCCACAGTAGTGGTAGTGATACAGTTATGAAAGAGGGGAAGGTTATCAGGGGTGAAGCGTGAACATCAAGCGAGGAGGCAATGTGGAGCAGGATGGTTCCCGAAAATGTGTAGATGGGTATTAACTAATACACAAGAGAGTGCCATGGGGGGCGGAGGCCTATACCCCATCAGGCGATCCAACACCATTTTAACTGTGACAAAGCTGAACAACAATGAAGAATCAAGAATGATAGCGATGGATAAATATATCGCAAGAAAAGACAAATATGTGTCCACCAGCACGACTACGGCACATAGTTGGCACATACCAACAAAAAAAGGACTCACAGCCTAAGCTGTAAGTCCTTGAATTTGCTTGGTACACCAGACAGGATTCGAACCTGTGACCCCCTGATTCGTAGTCAGGTACTCTATCCAGCTGAGCTACTGGTGCATCGGAGGTAGCTATATACCCCATATGGAATATGACTTCAAGCTTGTTTTTTATTATTTGTATCTTTTTCTGCTTTATGGAAAATAATTTCATTTTCAGCAGGCTTCATATGCGTTTCGGCATTGATTGTTATTTCAACATCGTAACGTTTTTCCATCTCACTTACTTCTGTGCGTTTCTTATTTAAAAGATAGGCTGCAACATCAAGTGGGAAATGACACTCTATATTCTCAACAGGTTTACGGCTAGCACCTGTTTGTATTCTTCTAAGATAAAAAAGTGAGAGTGTCTCTACAGAGCGAACAGTTCCTCGCCCTTTACAATGCTCACACCTGCGGTAGTTACCAGCTTCAATAGGAGCACCAAGCTTTTGTCTTGAAATCTCCATCAGGCCAAATTTAGAGATTCTGCTAAAATCAACCTTCGCCTTATCCTTTTTCATGGCGGCGCGAACCTGTTTTTCAACAGCAATAATATTCTTGCGGCTTCTCATATCAATAAAGTCGACAACAATAAGCCCACCTAAATCTCTGAGCCGTAATTGCCTTGCCAATTCAGCTGCAGCCTCCATATTAGCCAGAAAAATTGAAGCTTCAAAGTTCTTGCCTTTAGAAGTGGATCCTGAGTTAACATCAATTGCCACCAGGGCTTCAGTTGGATCAATAACAATCGACCCTCCGGACGGCAAACTCACCTGGGGTTGATATATAGACTCAATCTGATCCTCAACACTGAACTGATTAAAAATAGGCCTTGCTCCCTGATGCAATCTCACCGTTACAGTTTGCTGATCCTTGGGGAGCATTTGAACAAACTCTTTAACCTGCTCAAGTGCCGTTCGATCATCCACCAAAATTTCCTGGATAGATGGATCAAAATGTTCTCTTAAAAAGCGTAAGACACTATGCTGTTCTTCATAGACAAGTCCCACACCTTCCAGTGACTGACCTTTACCTTTTATATCGTCCCATAGTTTAAGAAGATATCCCACATCACGTGTTAGTGCTTCCTGAGTGATATCCACACTGGCTGTTCTAACTATCCAACCGATCCCTTCAGGTAGCTCCATGGACCTCATGGTTTCTCTTAATTGTGACCGCCGTTGCTCACCTGAAATTTTTCTTGAGATACCAGATGAGTCAGACCCAGGCATAAGTACAACACATCTGCCTGGAATAGAGAGGAAGGTCGTCATATTCGCGCCCTTTTTCCCAATCTCTTCTTTGACGACCTGTGCCAGGATATCCTGACCTCGTTCGACCACATCCGTGATGCTGAGTTTTTTCCACTGTTGGGTATCTACAAGATGCTGTAGATTTTCACTCAGGTCCTGTTTAAAATATTCGGGATGGATTTCACTAAATGGCAGAAAACCATTTTTATCTGTTCCGTACTCGACAAAAGCCGCCTGTAAACTTGGCTCTATAGCGACAATACGAGCCTTATAAATATTATTTTTTCTCTGCTCACGGTTAGTTGTAGACACATTGATGGACTCCAGTCGTCCATCTTCAAGCAGTGCCAAGCGACATTCTTCAGGTTCTTCAGCGTTAATGAGGAGCTTACTGAGTTTTTTAACTTCTTCCTGTGGTTCTTCTACAACCTCTTTAGGAGGTCTCTTCGTCACTTCTGGCTTTTTATCACCACTCTGCGTTACTCTCTCTACTTCTTCAGCGTCATTTTCAATTGGTACTTCACCATCTGAGTCCACAGTCGTTTCAACAGCGTCAGGTGTAGCATCGATTGCATCAGCGTCTGTAGTGATATCCTTTTTCTTTGCAGCAGCTTTAGGACGACGTCCCCGACGAGGTTTTGGACTTTTAGGTTTACTTGCCTCTTCCTCCGCTTGTACTGGTGCCACGTTCACGTCTTTTGCTTCCAACGAATTTGAGGTAGCAGCGCCTACAGCTTCAGTAGAAACATTTCCAATCTGATGGGTCTCCTCATCTACTGTAACGGTTTCATCTGTGCTCTCGGCAGTAGCCGTCTTCTTTGGAGCAGCTTTTGGACGGCGTCCTCGACGAGGCTTTGGACTTTTAGGTTTACTTGCCTCTTCCCCCGCTGGTACAGGTACCACGTTCACGTCTTTTGCTTCCAGCGAATTGGAGGTTGCAACGCCTACAGCTTCAGTAGAAACATTTCCAATCTGATGGGTCTCCTCATCTACTGCAACGGTTTCATCTGTACTCTCGGCAGCAGCCGTCTTCTTTGGAGCAGCTTTTGGACGGCGTCCTCGACGAGGCTTTGGACTTTTAGGCTTGTCTGCATCCCCTTCCGCCACTACTGGGACCACTTCAATTTGATTTGCTTCCGCTGCAATTGGGGCAACAACCGCTACATCTCCAGCAGAAATATTTCCAACCTGATTAGACTCGCCACCTACTGTAACTGTTTCACTTGTGCTCTCGGCAGCAACAGCTTTTGGACGACGTCCTCGACGAGGTTTGGGACTTTTAGGTTTAGTTACCTCCCCTTCCGCCAGTACTGGAGCCGCTTCAACTTCTTTTGTTTGTGATGAATCTGGACGAGCATTCTCCACAATTTCGCTAACTACTTTTTCAGCAGGTTGAGCCTTTGCTTTTGGAGTGCGAGGCTTCGTCACCCTCTTTTTGGGTGCGGCCTTCTTGGCGGCGGGAGTTGTAGGAGCATCTACAACGTCCGGCACTGCAACTGGCACATCTGCAACTGGCGCATCTGCAACTGGCGCAACAGCAGTAGCAGCCTTAACGGCTTTTGGGGTTGTGGCTCGTCTCGTTTTTTTGGGGGGAGCAGCATCAGAAGCAGTTACTTTCGGAGTCACCGCTTTTTTAGGTCGTGGTGTTCTTTTGGGTTTTACAGGTTGTGTTATTTCTTTAGGAGCTACTGGTGTTTCGACATTCTCTTCTTCAGGCTTACTTTTCCACCATGCGCCTGTGGTTGCTTTTACTTGAACGGATTTCTTCTCTTTTTCTGTTTTTTTCCTTTCTACCATCTCTATTCCTTCTTACCAGACACATTACAATATCTATAATGGTGTCCAGCTATATTTGGGGGGAAATAATCATCTGTTCCGCATGAATGTTTCTGACCCATGACCACTTGATGTTATTTATCATTTCTTCATACCAGTAAAAAAACAATACAACCTTTTCGGGCAATGACAGCGTTTAAAACGGTTACAAAGAAACCAGCTGCCAGATATAAGAGTAATGTTGCCAGAAAAATGAAACTATTGTTCTTCCACTTCAATTTCCAATATCTTGCTTTGATAAAATTTTCAAATCAAGACTGTGATACTATCTCTTAGAATAAACAAAGAGAATTAAGCGTACACAAGATACACTAGTACTGTCTCACACTAAACACAAATATTATTTGATTTTCTTACTCAAATAAGTTGCAACAGCCTAACTTAACCAACCATTTACCAGACTCAACCTCATTAAATGAAATGAATTTTCGTGCAGTTATATAAAGAGAATAATAGCATATTTTACTGCCTAGGATACGACTTTAAACTTGACAGTGTCAGCATTGAACCGTAAACTTTGACCTCTTTATCCTTATATGATAGAGTATACCATCCTAACTAAAGCATAAGCTTTTGAATTCATACTCTTTTTTTATCAACCTTTTTTTCATAGATTAATATGTCGATATTGCCATCCATAAAAGTCTCCAGAAAGGAGTTCACTGTGCCTTCATCTCTAAGAAAATATTCGAGATATTCAGTTACTTGTTGTGCCGCTGCATTTTGCTGCACGCTATTAGCTGCTGAAGCATCATTTGCAGAAAATGTCTCCACAGAAGAATGGAATATATCAGCAGACAAAGTAGTGCGCTACGAGTCTCCTAACAGTATCGTTGCTACAGGTAATGTAATACTGGAAAAAAAGGAAAAAGTACCCCAGAAAACAATAGAGGAAACAGCTGGAATAACCTCTTGGGACGAACTTCTTGAAGAGACCAATGAACCAAAAGAAGTCACAGCAGAAGATATAGAAAACGAAGGTCCTCCGATATACGAAACCACAGTCACAATCAGCTCTGACTGGATGGTTTATGATATGGACTTGGAGTCAATCAAGGCCAAAGGTAACGTGAAAATTGTTACCGACGAAGACCTGCTCACGGCAAAAGAAGGTACCCTTAATCTCGTCAATGAAACTGGTAAATTTACCAAGGCAACTGTCGTTCGCGATGAAGATTCTCTGCATCTTGAAGGCGACACTATAGAAAAAACAGGCTTTGACACATATCGAATTGTTGATGGCTGGGCCATTACCTGTAAGATTGAAGAAGGTGAGACACCTCCATGGAGTTTTTCCAGCGCGAATACAGACATCCGCCAGGGTGGCTATGCGGTTTTAAAACACGCAAAGTTTAACATTAAAGGTGTTCCTGTTTTGTATTCTCCTTATCTTATTGTTCCTGTCAAGAATACGAGACAGACTGGTTTTCTTTTCCCAGAGTTTTCAAGCTCAACCAACAGTGGATTTGGATTTAACCTTCCTTTCTTTCTCAATATCTCAGAATCCTCCGATGCTACATTTTTCCCACAATATTTCGCCAACCGTGGATTTATGCCGGGTATAGAATATCGATATGTAGCCAATGATAACAGCAAAGGGGTATTTACAGGCTCCTATCTCGATGACACGCTCTCAGATCCTTCCGAAACGGAATATTACAGTGATACCGGTTATACCCATGATAACAGTGACAGATATTGGTTGCGTGGTAAAGCCGACTACAACTGGGGGGAAGCATGGCAATCAAGACTCGACATAGATATCGCTTCTGATGAGGACTATTTAAAAGAATTCAACTTTGGCTACACAGGGTTTGATGACACACAGGCCCGCTATCTTGATACATTTGGCCGTGGGTTTGATGGCGACACCGAGACACAACGGAAAAACTCATTAAAAGTTCTTAAGACCTGGAGTGGTATGTCTCTTGTTGGTGAAGCAATTGCCATAAATGATACGGACACACAATCTGATACACTTATTGAAGAGACCACAACCAATGCTGAAACCGGTGAAACAGTTACAACGCTAACTAAACCGAAGACACCACTCTGGACCCTACCAAGTGTAGATTTCTCAGGAACTGTGCCATCTGGGTTTGCTGATGTTACATTTGGCTGGGATGCTGACTATGTCAATTACTGGCGTGAAGAGGGCCTTGGTGGAAACAGATTTGATATTCAACCTTCCCTCTCAACCCCAATTCCTTTAGGTCAATATCTTGAATCCAGAGCAGAGGTTTCTCTTAGAAACACCTATTATATGGTTGAAGCCTATGGTGATGAAGAATGGGACTACGATGACACCCAAAATCGATTTTATGCAGATTTTGAAACCGAAGTGGCAACCACCCTTCAGCGAGACTTCTTTGCTCAAGAGGGTGGCGCTGAAACCCTGCGTCATCAACTTCGCCCGTATCTTGAATACCACTATATTCCTGATGTAGACCAGGACGAAATCCCACAATTTGATGATGTTGACAACATAATTAAAGAGAACAACATTACCTATGGTGTTGACAACTTCTTTAATCACCTCAAGTTGAATAATAGAGGAATTGACTCACTTACAGATTATGCCCAATTTACCATAGAGCAATCTTACAACTTCAGTGACGACTCAGCCGATGAACCATTCTCAGACATATACGCCAAACTGAGATGGTTTCCAATGAAACAAACATCACTTATCTACAAAACATATTTCGACACATATGATAGTAAGTTTACATCACACACCGTAGAAGGTGCCTATGAAAATAGTAGAGGCGATTTCATCACCCTCGATTATTCTTTTAAAGATGCAAGTGATATTGACCAGATTAATGGTTCCTTTGGTACCACCATCTTTAATAACTGGCTCGTGAAAGGCGAAATAGAACACTCTCTGTCATCCGACGAAACTGTGAAAGCCAAAGGTTCTCTTACATATCAGGCTCTTTGCTGGTCTGTGAAATTTCAGACAACATATACACCAGAGGATACAAGCTATCTCGTCGTATTTAATCTCGCCAATATCGGTATTCCATTAGGCGCTGGTTTCTAGTAATAAAATTTTTTTAAAGAAGAATTAAGCAATGAGGAAACAAGTAGGGGAAATATCCATGCACTACGACATATTTAATGGTGATGCCGACGGGATATTTGCCCTACATCAATATCGTCTTGTGCATCCACAAGCGGATGCGAAAAGAATTACAGGGGTTAAAAGAGATATTAAATTACTGAACCAGGTGGAAGACGTTCAAAACTGTGAACTAACCGTTTTCGACATCTCTCTGGACAGCAACCGCGATCCACTGACTACAATTCTGGCTTCTGAAAACAGTGTTCTCTATTTTGATCATCATTTCGCTGGAGAAATACCGGACGCACCAGCACTTACCACCCGCATAAATCCCTCCGCTGAGACCTGCACCTCGATTATAGTCAACGAATACCTTGAGCACGCATACCCTCTATGGGCCATATGTGGAGCATATGGTGATAATCTCAACAAAAGTGCAAAGGATATTGAATCACCCCTAGGACTAAACGAAAACCAGCAAAAAGCACTCATGGAACTCGGTGAGCTCTTTAACTACAATGGATATGGGGCAGATCTTAGCGATTTACATTTTACACCAGAAGAGTTGTATGTTGCGATCCAACCATTTGAGAATCCATTAGATTTCATAGAAAATGCCCCCCAACTCAAACAACTTCGAGAAGGGTACGCAGAAGACATGGCTCAGGCAATGGAACAGAGACCGCTTGCCACAGATGGTAAAAACCGTGTGTATACTTTTCCCGACAAGAGATGGGCACGCAGGGTCTCGGGTGTATTCTCCAATCTCAAAGCACGGGAGCAGCAACACTCTGCCCATGCCATAATTACAGAAAACGACGATAAAACATTTCGAATCAGTGTTCGCGCACCACTCGCAAATAGAAGAGACGCTGATACGCTATGCAAATCATTCCCTACTGGAGGTGGTAGAGCCGCAGCCGCCGGAATAAACGCTCTTCCAGCTGAATCACTTGATACATTTCTCCAAGCATTCCACTCTATTTTTCCTTGATATTATGTTTTCCCGGGTAACTCTTCAAATTACTACATTGCACAGTTTCTTAACCACATCCTTTACTCCGATTTTCAAAACCTGCTTTTTCTGTTGCTTGTTAAGCTGTATGCTTTTTCTTTCCACGACTAAAAGCTACTCAGAAAAAAACCAACCAAAAGCCGCTGATCTGGTCACAGATAAACAACCTATTGATCTCAGCAGCTCAAAGTACCAGATTTTCTTTACTGAACTCATCCAAGAGCATAAGTTCACCCAAGCTGAGCTGGACACCCTTTTTAAAGGTGTCAATATAGACCAGAAAGTTCTTAAATTAATGGACAAACAGTGGGAGGGAAAACCATACTATGAATACAGACCCCTCTTCATTACCTCAACTGTTATTCATGATGGGAAAAAATACCTTAAAAGATACCATGAACTTTTTGACCATATTGAAGGTGTATATGGTGTTAACCGAGAAGTAATAGTTGCGATTTGGGGTATTGAATCACGATTTGGTTCCAACCAGGGAGGCTTCAATCTTTTTCGAACCCTGAATACTCTCTTTGATGCATACCCTAGAAGATCAGACTTCTTTCGCAAAGAACTCATTAATTATCTCATTTTGTGTAAAGACAATGGACTTGACCCACTGAAAGTAAAAGGATCTTATGCTGGAGCCTTTGGTCAGGCGCAGTTCATGCCATCGAGTTACAACGCCTATGCTGTCGACTTTGATGGAGATAGCAAACGCGATCTCATTTCTTCTATGCCGGATATTTTTGCCTCCATTGCTCATTATCTAAAAACCTTTGGCTGGACACTGGACGCACCGGTTTATGAAGAGATAGGTAACTCTCTCAAGTCCAGTAAACTTATTGCCACACACGCCAAGGGCCGTACCGCTCGAGTTGACTGGCGCTATGTTGCTACAACACAAAACGTCGATCTCCCTCGGCCGCCTCAAAAAGGACAACTTTCTATCATTGGCCTTGATCTCTCACCAAAACAAGGTGGAGGCCTGCGATATGTTGCAGGTTATACCAACTTTCATGCCA
Source organism: Desulforhopalus sp. (assembly GCA_047622095.1). GTDB lineage: Bacteria > Desulfobacterota > Desulfobulbia > Desulfobulbales > Desulfocapsaceae > Desulforhopalus_A. The sequence continues at coordinate 46,028 of JBLHNU010000033.1, read as the reverse complement.
TTACTGAATATAACCATAGCCATAAATATGCCATGGCTGTGAGCGAAATGGCCGAATCTTTTTTGAAGTAATTCCCCACCTTAATTATGACAAATTACCGCCGCATTACTGCCAGTATATTATTTCTCCTTCTGGCTGCAGCTAGCTTCTGGTATTTTTATGATCCGTACAAACCACTTCACCAGATAGACTCACTCGCCACTCTCGCAGATGACCAAGACAGAGCGTCTCTCATCCGAGTCCTAAAGAGTCAAAAGCATTATCTTGAGGGCCAGGCAGGAAATGAAAAAATACCAATTGGTTCATACCTTATATCCAACGACTGGCTCCTTGAGTCTGTTAACGATATGCTTGGCTTTCTTCAACGAAATCCAGATCAGACTCAACTCACCCAATTTCTGAAAATAAATTATCTATTTTTCCAGGCAGGTGGCCGCAAAGGTAAGTGGGGAAGGAAAATGCTCGTAACCGGATATTACGAGCCTCTTTTTGAAGGTAGTTTAACAAAGAATCCACCCTATCTCATCCCACTGTACACACGCCCTCCGGATCTTATCCAGCGGACCGGTTCTGATGGCAAGAAAGAGCTGGGAAGATATGATAGTGAGCAACATTTCACTGCTTTTTGGACCAGAAAAGAGATCGAAACCGAACACCATCTTGCAGGTAATGAACTTGTTTATCTCAAGGATGCATTTGACGCCTATCTTCTACATGTTCAAGGATCGGGTAAGGTCGCTCTACTTGATGGCTCGATAAAATCAGTTGGTTTTGCAGGCACCAATGGTCTCACCTACAAAAGCATCGGGAAGTACCTGGTGGACCAAAAAATAATGAAATTAAAAGATGTCAATATTCCTGCTATTCGTGACTATTTAGAGCAGCATCCAGATGAGATGCTCAATCTCCTCCAACAAAACCCCCGCTATATCTTTTTTCAATGGGGGGATAATAAAGGACCCAAGGGGAGTTCAGGGGAAGCCCTTACAGCCGGACGATCCATTGCCATTGACCCCCAAGCCCTTCCCGCTGGGACTATCGCTTATCTACAGTCAGAAAAGCCTGTTCTTGATGCCACTAATACAATCAAAAAGTGGCAAGCGATGAATCGTTTTGTCTTCCCACAGGATTCTGGATCGGCGATAAAGGGAACAGGTCGGGTTGACGTGTTTTGGGGCAATGGCAACTACGCTGAAACTGCCGCCAATCATATGAAACATCCAGGTAAACTTTACTTTCTTGTTAAAAAAGGATTCCAGAAGACAACAAATGATTAAAGCCAAAAACTCGACCAGAGACGTCGCCTCATCGGAAACATCCAAAAAACAAAAGCATCTCATTTCATATTGATATACAAAAGCGTTATTGTCTTTTCCATCATCTATAATGCAATTCCTCATAGCACTGACATTGATTCAAAAACGATTATAGAAGTGTCAGACGATCTGATGATGGTATCGTAAAATTCCGAATTGTTTGCATAACAGAATGGAAAATTGTACAGTGTGTTTTCTGAGTGAGCGTTCAGTCAATCAACGTATAGCAATAAGAGACATCGATCCCCAGTATTGGTCCTGATTAAAAAGTATCTACTGTATTATAAAAACAGCCCCATAAAACGACCTGACAGGTCTAGATGTCTTTCCATCTTTAAATGGGGTCATGAGCTGATAATGTTTATTTTCTGTTATTTTCACTACCTGTTTTTTTGTCATTATTTACGTCCATGTACACTCGGCTACAGGTGAAAAGGTTGCCCAGTTGAGATCAGGGACAAACAGTCAAAAGGAGAGATTTGATGCAAACTGCGAGCGTAAACAAAAGTATCCTTACCCCGGTGGAATTTCTAACCAGAAGTGCCCTCGTCTATCCCGAAAAAACGGCTATTATCCATGGAGACAAACGCTATAATTATCGCGAATTTTCTCAACGGGTCTATCGCCTTGCCAATGCGCTTAAAAGTAGAGGGATTGGCAAGGGAGACAAAGTTGCCTTCATCTGCCCCAATATCCCACCAATGCTCGAAGCCCACTATGCCGTACCGATGATCGGTGCAGCACTGGTCAGTGTAAATATCCGCCTCGCGCGTGGAGAAGTTTCTTATATTGTCGATCATTCCGATGCTAAACTCGTGGTCGTCGACAGTGAATTTGCCGCTATGGTGGACATGAAAGAGTTGTCAAAAGTGGAGACATATGTAACCGTCTGCGATGTGGATGACACTATCTCGCTTGAGGGTAGTCTCGAATATGAGAGTTTTCTCGCATCCGCTTCTGCTGAAAAGCCACCTCTGGATATTGATTCAGAGGATCAGCTTCTTGCGATCAACTATACAAGCGGGACTACCGGTCGTCCCAAGGGAGTTATGTACCACCATCGTGGCGCATACCTGAATGCTGTCGGAGAGATATACGAATCTAACATGACCGCTTCGTCTGTTTATCTCTGGACTTTGCCTATGTTTCATTGCAATGGCTGGTGTTTTACCTGGGGAGTAACTGCGGCTGGAGCAACCCATGTCTGCCTGCGCGCAGTGGTGGCGGATGATATCTTCCGACTCATCGATTTAGAAGATGTGACGCATCTCTGTGCCGCCCCCACTGTTCTAATCATGATGAGTACCTGGCCCGGTGCTGCAGATATCAAAATGAAACGGACTCTCAAGATAATGACAGCGGGAGCACCACCTGCACCTACTATCATCCACGACATTGAAAAAATGGGTGCAGAAATCACCCACACCTATGGGCTGACCGAGGTATACGGACCACACAGCGTCTGTGCCTGGCAACCGAGCTGGGAAGAGCTATCCGAGGAGGAACTGGCCAAGGTGAAATCACGCCAGGGGGTTCCTTATATGATCACCCATTATATGGATGTAGTCGACCCGGTCACCATGGAACCAGTACCAAGAGACGGTGAGACCATGGGCGAAATCGTCATGCGCGGTAACAACGTTATGACAGGTTATTATAAAGATCCGAAAGCCACAGAAGAAGCGTTTTTCGGCGGCTGGTTCCATAGCGGCGACCTGGCGGTCATGCATGCCGATGGGTACGCCCAGATCATGGACAGGAAAAAGGATATCATCATCAGTGGCGGTGAAAACATTTCCACGGTTGAGGTGGAAAACGTTATCTACGGTCATCCCGACGTACAGGAAGTCGCTGTTATTCCGGTTCCCGATGAAAAATGGGGCGAGGTGGCAAAAGCCTTTATCGTGCCAAAAGCTGGAAAGAATCCGACACCGGAGGATATTATTAACTTCACCAAGGAACATCTGGCCCGTTTCAAGGCACCAAAGTATGTTGAATTTTCAGAATTACCAAAAACAGCCACCGGTAAGATTCAAAAATTCAAACTAAGAGACAAGGAGTGGGCTGGCAAAAAACGGGTGAATTAACCCTGACATTACAGCTTCAAAATGGTACAGCCGGGTGAGCTTATCCGAAACCCGGCTGTATCTGACTCTATGGGATTTTTTTACAGAAGACCTTAACCTTTAAGTAGATCAAAGCGCTGCCAAAAATCTGGAAACGACTTCGCAACACACTCTTCTCCAGTAATCTTCACCCCAGGAACCCGCAGACCAGCAACCGCCATGCACATCGCCATTCTGTGATCTTCATAGGTTTCAATTGTTGCTCCTGTCAAACCACGCCCACCTTCACCATGTATAACCATGGACGCCTCATGCTCTTCTATCTTCACTCCCAACTTACCAAGTTCAGTGACAACAGCGCTCAGTCGATCACACTCTTTTATTCTGAGATGAGCTATATTATTGATGACGGTCTTCCCTTCGGCAAATGCGGCAACAACGGCTAAGGTTGGAACGACATCTGGCATATCACCCATATCTATAGTTACACCATTCAACTTTTTCGGCCCCTGTAAGGTCAGCCCTCTCTCATTCATAGTGATATCACAGCCCATTCGACCAAGAAGAGGTACGAGCATGGAATCCCCCTGAAGAGATGGAACAGGTACATTACTTACACAAACCTTGCCTCCAGTTACTGCCGCTGCAGCCCAAAAGTAGGAAGCACCAGAAGCATCACCTTCAACATGATACTCCCGCCCTGTATAACAGCCTTGAGGAATAGTGAACGAGCTGTAATCCTCTGTGCAATCGACCACAATTCCAAAATCAGCCATAACTGAAAGCGTCATTGCCACATAGGGCCTAGAAAGAACTTCGCCTTCAACCTTGAGTATTGCTGGACTTTTGGCATAGGGTGCAACCAGCAAAAGAGATGAAAGATACTGGCTACTCTTCCCCTCGGGTAAAACAGTCGTTCCTCCAGCAAGCCCCCTTGCATTGATCCTAAGAGGAGGACATCCTGTACCATGAACAGACACTATGTCAACGCCCCAACCTGCCAATGCACTCATAAGTGGGCTGATTGGTCTTTCGTGCATTCTTTTGCCACCATCAATGACGTATGGTGAGTGCCCAAGCCCTGCAACGGATGTTAAAAAACGAGTGGCGGTTCCATTGTTGCCGAGAAAGATTGGTTTGTCACTTGGCGAAATCACACCACCATTTCCTCTAATCGTCCAATCTTTATTGCGTTCAATAACCACACCCATCTGCTCTAGAGCACCAGATGAATACTCGGTATCTTCACTTTCAAGAGGGCCGATCAACTGACTCGTTCCTTCAGCAAGGGATGCCGCTATCAAGGCTCTTTGCGTAAGGCTTTTAGATCCTGGCACTTCTATTGTTACGTCAATATTATCAAGAGGTTGTATTTCAATCATAATTATTCGTGAGTTACAGGTTGTCTTAAATTTCCATCTACTTTAAAGGCTAACTAAGAAAGATCGAGTTGTCCTATGATGGAATCTAAGGAAGGGATTTTTTCTCTGGTCATGTAATCGATAATTCCGTCAACAACATCTTCACTGGCACGTGGATTGACAAAGTTGGCAGTCCCCACCTGAACAGCAGTCGCACCGGCAAGCATAAACTCTAACGCATCTTCTGCCGACTCTATACCACCAATACCAATAATTGGAATTGAAACTTTTTTTGCGACTTCATAGACCATTCGGAGTGCCACTGGCTTAATTGCAGGCCCAGAAAGCCCTCCAATTACATTAGCCAGTGCCGGCTTTTTCGTTTTCAAGTCAATAGCCATACCAATAAGTGTGTTTATCAGGGAAACAGAATCAGCTCCAGCCTCTTCTATCGCCAGTGCAATCGTACCAATATCAGAAACATTTGGTGATAGCTTTACCATGACAGGAACACTTGACTTCCCCTTAACCGCAGCAGTAACCTTTGCAGCCATTTGAGGATCAGTTCCAAAAGCGACCCCTCCTTTTTTAACATTGGGACATGATATATTGACCTCAATACCAGCAACCCCCGGGACTCCCTGTAGCCTGGAGGTTATTTCCTCATATTCTTCAATGGAATCACCTAGAATATTTACTATCACGGGAATATTGAGTCCTGCAAGATAGTTCATCTTTTCTGTAATAAATCGATCCACTCCAACATTTTGCAAGCCGATGGCATTAAGCATTCCACATGCTGTTTCAACAATGCGAGGCGGAGGGTTTCCTGGTCTTGGATTAAGTGATATACCCTTAACTATAACAGCCCCGAGCCGGTGCAAATTCATCAAGTTCTCAAATTCTCTGGCATACCCAAAAGTACCTGATGCTGTCATGACAGGGTTTTCCAGTTTAAGAGAGCCAATATTCACACTCATATCCGGGAAGGCATCTCCGTTTGGTTTTACATATTCCATTCTAATTTCTCCGCATCAAAGACTGGTCCATTAAGACACACATGGGTATAAGATCCATTTTTATCAGGTCTTGAACAACCAAGACAAGCTCCCATACCACAAGCCATAACACTTTCAACTGAGACCTGACAAGCGACCTTATTTTCACGACAGATTGATGCTATCCCAGCCAACATAGGCTCAGGTCCACACGCATACACAATACTCTTGCCTGTAAACTCAATTGACTTTAAAATTTCAGTCACATAGCCATGCTGTCCAAGGGTACCATCATCCGTAGAAACCCTGACGTTCACTCCATATTGTTTGAAGTCTTCGAGGAGTGGTTCAACCTCCTCACGGGTTTTCCCACCAAGGATAATTAAATCATTGTCACAATTCTTTTTCAAACGACAGTTTTCTTTAAGTAATAGAAGCATGGGTGCAATCCCAAGTCCGCCACCCACAAGAATTGAAGGAGCATCTGGATTGATTTTATATCCTCTACCCAGTGGACCAAAGACTGAAAAGGTATCACCTAACTTAGCATGTGCAAGAATACTGGTACCACGACCAACCTCCTTGAAATAGACCTGAATCTGACCATCTCCGAGCACCTGGTGTACTGAAAAAGGACGCCTCAGCATCGGATCTTTGCCAATACTGGTCCGTATCATTACAAACTGACCAGCTTTAGCAGCTTCTGCAATAAGAGGGGCTTTAAACGTAAGTCGATAGTTTTGTTCTGAAAGCTGTTCCACACGAGTAACAGTTGCATTTTCCTGGTATTGTGACATAGTTAGCTAAACACCTTGTGTTATATTTTTTGATCTCGTCTCAGTAAACGCTCATTAAGCTGAGAGCCCGTTCAAAAACCTATCGGAGTCTGTTGCTTTCCGGATGGGTGTACGATCTCGACAGGTCTCTGCATTCACTACCTGACAGCCTTTCATTAGTAAGGCACTAAAAACAGTTATATACTTTTAATATTTTTTCTTTGATTATGATATCGCAAACATTACTAGCTGCTATTGCAGCTCTCTTTGGCGCTGTGGTTGGAAGCTTTTTAAATGTTGTAATCCTCAGACTTCCAAGTGATGGAGAGTCAATTGCCTTTCCCGCCTCACATTGCCCAATCTGTAAAACACCTCTCCACTGGTATGAAAATATTCCCGTTCTCAGCTACCTTTTCCTCTTCGGAAAATGCGGTCACTGTAAAACAAAGATATCACTACAATACCCGCTAATAGAACTTACAATGGCCGGACTTTCTGCGGCCTTAATGTACAAATTTGGTCTCGGTTTTGATTTTGCCGGCCTTTTTATACTCAGCGCCGCATTCCTCGTCATTATCGTCATTGACATTCACCATCAGATAATACCTGATGTCATCAGTCTTCCTGGAATAATTGCAGGTCTTCTTTTTTCCGTTTTTAGTGCAACCCTCACCTGGAAAAGTTCTCTCATTGGCCTAGCGGTCGGCGGAGGTGTACTGTACGCAATTGCTCTTGCTTATTTTCTCATTCGTAAAATAGACGGAATGGGTGGAGGAGACATTAAGCTCTTGGCTATGATCGGAGCCTGGCTGGGATGGCAATCTCTACCTTTTGTGATCTTTGCCAGCTCACTAAGTGGAACTATAGTCGGCCTTATTGCTATGGGCTATCAAAAAAAAGGTGGTCATACAAGAATTCCTTTCGGACCATTTCTTTCAATAGCAGCACTTATCTACATATTTTTCTCAGAAAAAATACTCTACTTTTTTCAACTCTACCTCAACGGCGAGTGGCCATAAGGAGTAGGTTTTAAAGAGTAACTTGTCCGAAGAACCACCACCGTCTCGGTAATTGAGAGTAGAAAAACACTAACCATCAGTGATGTTTTTTCCAAATTCCACCCCGCACCTAAAAGCCTCTTGCCTCTGGGCTTTACTATGTCCGTACGATTCATAGTGTTTTCTAAACCAGTCCTGTTGAATTATCTTCCCCCTGAGCTTTAATAAAAGTCCCAGAACCCGATACGGCTCTTTCATCGGATGCTCAAATACTATTGGAGAGAGAGAATGAGCACCTATCTTTTCCAACACCCGTTTTAAACTCAGATGATGAACTCTCCAGTATGACCGACAAGAGATAAAGGGTAACACCTTTTTTCCTGCCAAAACACTCTCGCCATACCTATCCAGAAAATCAAGAATCGGCCCACTGGGATGGTAGGACCAGGTCGGTCCTGCAAGAACTATATAATCCCAGGAATCGAAGCATTTTTCCGAAATTGGTTGAATCTCTTTTCTACCCCGAAAAAAAGTTCTGGTCATAACAGAGATCAATCGAAGATCGGTCTTAAAGGGGAACTCGTAAGGGTTCACAGATTCGATTCGTTCATAGTCATACTCTACCCCTTGCTCTTCAAGACCTGCGCAAAACTGTTTTAACAGAATCCTGGTCTGCTGGGTAAATGAATAGTAAACGACAAGGACACGTTTTTTCAATCCATCCCTCTTTAGTCAACTAAATTAAAGTTATAGGAACACAAGAACTATAAGAATATATTTTTAACAAAAAAAAACGCCCCCGACAAGTCGGAGGCGTTTTTAGTACAACATTTTTCAGTAGAAAAACTACGCTTCTACTTCATGTTCCACACCAATTGCAATTTTATACAAAAGAGTAACAATTAAGATTCCAGTCGCCCAAATACCTAAGGTGACGCCGATCTCATTTGCAGTTGGGATATACTCGTTTATTTCATTCAGAGGGCTGATAACCAGGCCACCCATGACAAAACCAAGTCCTTTATCCAGCCATAGAGCAATGAATATACCAGCACAACCGAGCCCAATTAAAAGTTCATTATAGGTCTTGGTGATTTTCAAATAAGCAAATACGCCGAGTCCACCAAAGCAGAGGAAGGCTGAAGCCCACATAAACGGAACAAGATTATTGTAAAAATGACCGTTATGCTCAAGACCAAAAAACAGGTATTGGAGAGAGTGTATATGTCCTGGGATATTGGAGTAGTAACCAACAAAGAACTCAAGGCCGACAAAGAACACATTGATTAAAGCCGCGTACATAATAATAGTAGTCAGCTTTTGGATTGCCACTTTACCTGCATCAAAATTGGCCACACGCTTCATAATAAGACAAGCAATGATGATCAGCGCAGGTCCCGCTGCAAATGCGGATGCAAGAAAACGAGGAGCGGTGATCGCACTTAACCAAAAGTGACGTCCGGGCAGACCACAATAGAGCATAGCAGTTACAGTATGGATTGAAACTGCAAATGGAATGGAAAGATATACGAAAAGATATATCCATTTAGGTGGTTTTACCTGCTTACGCTCAGCAGTGAGAATAACCCAGCCGCAGAGTCCGTTAAGAATAAGATACCCCCACAAAACGACCATATCCCAAAAAAGCATGGAGTTTGGCGTCGGGTGCCAAACCATATTCAGGCCACGAGCTACTTGACCAATATCCGCCAAAATGAACATCAGACAGATAATCAGCGCTCCAATAGCCAGAAACTCACCCAATATGGTAATTCTACCAAACTCTTTATAGTCATGGATATAGTATGGAAGAACCAGCATCAGCCCTCCAGCCGCAACACCAACCAGAAAGGTGAACTGGGAGATATAGAGTCCCCAGGTCAGATCACGTCCCATCCCTGTCAGTCCCATTCCGTATATGAACTGCCTGATATAGCAGATCGCACCAACCGCAATGAACGCACTCAGAAAAGCGAGCCACATCCAGTATTTCGAGTTACCTTTTAATACTTTTTCTATCATGACTCCCTCACACTATATAAAAGACTGAAGGTTTAGTTCCAAGAGACGGCTTCCGCTGGATGGTATGATTCTCGGCAAGAACCTTTCGGATCTCAGATTCCGGATCATTGAGATCACCAAAGACAATTGCTCCAACATCCTTGGCAGCTTCGACACACGCAGGCTCAAGACCTTTGGCTAGTCGCTCTCCACAGAAGTTACATTTCTCAACAACACCACGCATACGAGTAGGAAATTCCGCATTGTACTCTTTAATCTGTGGTCGTGGATCGAACCAGTTGAAACTCCGTGCACCATATGGGCAACCCATCATGCAAAAACGACAACCGATACAACGATGATAGTCCATTGCAATAATACCGGTGGCTTCAATCTTGAATGTCGCTTTCGTCGGACAAACGCGCACACATGGCGGCTCATCACAGTGATTACAGAGAACGAGGTAATCGTTTTCTTTGCTCGTATCAGACTCATGGTATGATGAATGTTCTGGAAAAACATTTTCAAATGGCATCTTCCATATCCATTTGACTTCATCTTTCTTGTTGTCAAAATGAGGGACGTTATGCGCCTTATTACATGCGGCAATTACCTCATCCATCAGTTCTGGCTTGCCGTACAACTTTCGCATGTCGATGACCATGCCTAAGCGTATACCTTGAGGTGCTTCTACCTCACCATGTCCTGCTACAGCACCATGGGCATCAGCTACTGGAGCAGCAGATGATGCAACCGCATCGCTTGCAGTAAGCTTTACAATAGCTGGAGCACTGATCCCTGCAAGAGCCGTGACTCCTGCAACTTTCAGAAATTTTCTTCTTTGCTTATCCATTAGTGTGTCTCCTTCTTTGTCGCAGCCAGTGTCGGGCTCAAGTGACAATCCCAACAATACGGCTTGACAGATACGTACTCGTGGCAGGAGTCACAAAATTTTTCTTTATTGGTATGACACTCCATACACGCCATCTGCAGACCTTTGCGGTACTCTTTACCATCCACTGTTACCGCAACACGCTCGCCATCACGAAGGACACCATCACGCCATTCGTTCAGCAACTGCATGTGCTTAGCCCGCATCTCTGAGGCAGGAGCGACACATTTTGTTTCTCCACCCGGTGGTAACTCAACCTTTGGTACCGTGCTTCCAGACATGAACGCATTGAGCCAGAGCGGAGAAGTCACTATCAGGACAAATATTGCCAGTCCCGGTATTATTGTTCCTTTATTGTACATTACTTAACTCCTATGTTCTGTTCAGGATTAGAAGAGCATGGTACGGAGACCTTCTGGAAGATCCGGGCGATTCTCACCTTCTTGAACAATTGCATTTGCAACGAGTTCGGTAAGACCACAAACCTCAACACCAGGGTTCCAGTAGTTCATGAGAGACGTAAGAGTCGCTCTGTCGATCGCACATACACAAGCAAGCATATTCACAAGATGTTTGTCATGAACATACTTCACAGCGTTTGCACGAGGTAATCCTGCGCGCATTCTCAGTTCCATGATTTCATCTGTGTTCAGTCCGGTTCCAGAACCACAACAAAAGGTCTGTTCACGAATTGTATTCTCAGGCATCTCAACCCAATCAACAACATGGTCAAGTATGTAACGAGGCTCATCTATGAGGCCCATTGCTCTCGCCGTGTTACAGGAGTCATGCCAGGTTGCTTTAACATGGCTGTTACGGCTTTTATCGAGATTGAGCTTACCATGCTTGATCAAATCAGCGGTGAACTCACTGATGTGAACCATTTTAGTAGCAGCTGCATTGTCAAATACTGTTCCGGTCATTGGGGAAACTGGAGTTTCAAGGAAATCTGCAGGCCCATTCATGGTATCCATGTACTGATGAAGTACACGCCACATATGTCCACACTCGCCACCAATGATGTACTTAACGCCGAGACGCTCAGCTTCTGCGTACATTTTGGCGTTGAGTTTTTTCATGGTTTCGTTATTGGTAAACAGACCAAAGTTACCACCCTCAGATGCATAGGTTGACCAGGTATAGTCAAGGCCAATGGCATCAAATAAAATCATATACCCCATAGCGGTATACAATCCAGGCTCTGCAAATACATCCGCAGAAGGAGTGATAAACAGTACTTCAGCACCTTTACGATTAAAGGTGACGTTCGGGCGAATTCCAGTCAAACCTTCAACATCATCGACTAAAAACTCGACGTTGTCTTTAAAGGTATGAGGCTGAAGTCCCATATGGTTACCGGTACGGTTGGAATTCGAAGCAGGCTCTAAAATCCAGTTAATTCCAATACCCACCAGATGAAGTAACTCGCGAAGCATCATAGTGATTTCCGCGGTGTCAATACCGTATGGACAGAAGACAGAACAGCGACGACATTCGGTACACTGATAAGAGTACATGAACCACTCTTTCAGTACAGCTGTCGTCATTTCTCTGGCGCCAGCCATTTTACCGAGGATCTTACCTGCAAGGGTAAAATCATTTCGGTATACAGATCGGAGAAGCTCAGCACGAAGTACAGGCATGTTCTTTGGATCACCGGTACCGAGAAAGAAGTGACACTTATCAGCACAAGCACCACAACGCACGCAGCAATCCATAAAAATCTTTAAGGAGCGAAATTTATCCAGACGCTCAGCAAGACCTTTAATGATGATCTCTTTCCAATCCTCAGGGAGCTTCCAGTCCTCATCTTCAGGATTCCACACACGAGCGTTAGGAAAGCTCAAACCACTTTGACTGTCGAGATATTCGACTTTATCTTTTTTGGCAGGGTAGGCATAATTCCCAGGCTTGAATACAACCGGGATATCCATCCAATCCATGGTAGGTATCGCTCCTGTTGCCAAGGATGGTCCCTGCACTACGCTTTTCGATAATTGTTCTAATTTTGGAACTGACATCGTTATCTAATCCTCTTAAGCTAGTTTTGGGTCAATCTTATTATTCTTCATCCTTCTTAGGAGGCAACTCCTTATCAACAGGAAGACCAGCCTCTACCATGTGCTCACGGAAATCGTCTTCATATCCTGCATAAGAATGAGGCAGGATACGTGGATTCCATGGGTTTACGTGGCGAACAGCACGAGTATTATTTTTCATGTTGCGGGTAGGGCTCATAAAAACACCACCCATATGCATCAACTTGCTAAATGGAAAATATGCAAGAAGTACACAAACAAGAAAAATGTGAATGTAAAAGATTGCTCCGATCTCAGCTCCGATAACTGGAGAGAAAGTAACAAGCCCAACGGTCAGCTGCTTAACATTGACAATGTCGATATCGGTGCGTAGAAAATAACGCATCAGGATACCTGTCAAAGCGATTGCAAAAATCAAAACCAGTGGAAAATAATCGTTTACAAGGGAAATGAAACGCACATGGCGGGTGATCAGACGTCGACCAAAGAGCAATACACAACCAGCGAGTAGACCAATGCCAGTCATATACAAAGTAGGAGCGCCAATCTGGAAAAAACCATCGGCAAATTCAAGCCAGCCAAGGCACGCTGGAACAGGGTCAAGAAAAAGTCTGAGATGTCTTACAACAACCACAAGAAAAGAATAGTGGAAGATAAGTGAAAAGAGCCAAAGCCACTTAGACGATTCATAAGTGATGTGTGGTCCGTCATGAATTTCAGATTTAGTGTTTCTGAAAAGTGAACGAAAGAGCACAATTTCAAGAAACATTCTTGCTACAACCTCTGCATTTGTGTTAGGGGCTTCAAGCCTATCATGCTTGATAAAATCCAATGATTTCCCCTGGCCGCATGTTGTCTGGATAGAAAATGGAACTGGGGACTTAGCCCAATGCACCACTCTATAGACAAAGCCACCAAGAAAGATCATCAGCGCCAGATACGGTAGTGCCACGCCAAACAAATAGGGCATCCCCGGTATCTGTGATCCGAGCCAAGCAATCAATACCAACGCTATGACTGCCAGGAATGAGAAGGCATACTTCATTTCTTACCTCGCTTCAGTTAAACTGTTTTGGAAACCATACGAATGCGACAAATAAAACGCATACGCTCAGCAACCAGTTAATTACCTTTTACTTTTGTTAAATCCTGAATATCATTATCAGCCAGCATTTTAGATGGACACTTACTGTCTGTAAGTATATGACTACCTGATTTTATTTCGGCTATCCGCACCTTGTATATACGTTCCCGAAAATGCATATATGTGTCAAATGCGGCAAGAACCACAAGATCAACTGCAAACTCAAAGTCATAAAGTTCGGCCACCAGATGTGCTCTTTCCTTATCTGCAAGAAAGACCTCACGGGTGATATGTTTCACGGCATTAAACGGTGCAAGTGCCTGGGCAGGTGTAAATTCCTGAACGGAACGGATGCTAATAATTTGGTCGAGGTACGGCTGATGTTCGCTGCTTTCAGCCCCTTTTGTGAGAAGCAGAAACATTTCCCCTAATGCTTCACGAACATTTCCGCCAACAGGATTTGCAAATTTATCTTTTTCTTTAACAAAAAACCCTGAAGAAGCGTAGGTAGAGAGTGTATATTCAACCCATTTATTAACAATTTTTTCTCTGTGGTTTCTAAAACCTTCGGCGAGATCCATTCAAATACAACCTTCCCAGTCAATGTTATTTATAAAACTACCATTCATAAAAAAACCATCACAACTGAATGATGGTTCACAAAATGGCATTTCTAGCACCTTTTCACCACTTTTTCAAGTAGATTCTTGATGCACATTCCGCCTAACTCTCTGTAAAGTTAGGCTTTCCCGACACTTTTACAATTCAATTATATCGGTAATAATATTGACAGCTTCTCGTATGTATGGATCGTTATTTACCTCATCTAACCACTTCTTTTTCTCATCTTTTTTAACGTCAACCCCACTCTCTAATTCCTCTTCTTCCTCTTCAATGTCCTTAAATTTACTGTAATGAACGCCAACTTTTTCTCTCACCTGTTCGACTTCAAGTCTTTTGTCCAACATATTATCAAATTGAATTGTCAGAGTCGTATCTAAACTTCTGGCAAGGGCTTTAGCCGCTTCCTCTTTGATAACCTGAAGACCTTCGTCAGCCGCTGCTCGCTTTAGACTTCTCTGTTTAAGAAGAGAAAGATCTTTTATATGTCCTTTTGCAGGTGTGTACTCAATAGGTTCAATAGAGTCCCAAGGAAGCGAATAATCGAGATACCTCTCATTGGATTTAATATGTTCTGACAGATTCGGTAGAATGATATCCGGCACAACCCCTTCGTACTGTGTAGACCCACCATTAACGCGGTAAAATTTCTGAATCGTAACCTTTAATGCTCCAAGATTGTCATATTTTTTGAGCTGAAGAAGAGGAATGTTTTCATTGAGGTCGATAATTGTCTGCACAGTCCCTTTACCGTGGGTATGTGTATTACCTACGATCACAGCCCTCCCATAATCCTGTAGTGCTGCTGCTACAATTTCAGAGGCTGATGCCGAAAATTGGTTAACAAGAACAACCAGCGGCCCATCAAATTCAACATCAGTGCTTGTATCACTGAGCACCCTAATATCACCAAAGCTGTTTTTAACCTGCACTACCGGCCCTGACTCGATAAAAAGACCAGTTATATCAACAGCATCAACAAGCGCTCCGCCCCCATCATCGCGTAGGTCCAATATAATACCGTCAACTCCCTCAGCTTTTATTTTTTCAAGCTCAGCCCTTGTATCGTCTGTGGAATTGCGCCCATTTCCACCGTTTCGACTTCCCTCAAAATCTCGATAAAAACTAGGAATAAAGATGTAACCTGTTTTGCGGCCATCATCTGACTGTATGACTGTACTCTTAACAAATGTTTCCTCAATCTGTACAACATCACGGATAATCCTGATGGTTTCTTTGGCTCCATCTGCTTTTTTTACTTTCAGGGTAACAGCTTCCCCCTTTGGTCCCCGAATAAGACGTACAGCATCTCGCAAACGCATATCGGTTATATCAACGGGTTCCTCACCCTCTTGAGCTACCGCATAAATAACATCTTCAGCCTTAAGGCGTCCTTGTATCGCCGAAGCACTTCCGGGGATAATTCGTACAACCTTGATAAGGCCATCATCTTCTCTTAAGAGTGCGCCAATACCCTCTAGGCTTCCGCGCATACTTATATCAAACTGTTCTTTGCTTGCAGGCGGAATATAATTTGTGTGTGGCCCAAATGCCCTCGTTATACAGTTAAAATAGCGATCATAGTGATCCTGAAGTGTCTCTTGATGGATTCTTTGAAAAAAACTCGTATTCCGCTTACGTAATTTGGCAAGTGAATCCTCCCACACGTTGACATCATCATTTACTATTGGGAGGGGATTATCTAAGCCATTCTTTTTTTGCAGCTCTTTATTCTGCTCTTCTATCAAATCAAAATACTGAGAAATGAGCTGGGTTTTGAGAATTTTTCTCCAACGATCTCGCAAGCCTTCAATGTTTTCAACAAAATCCATTTTCTCAGGATCTGTTTCGTACATATCTTTTTGCGACACATTAAATGAACCGACAACTATCTCACTATTTTCCTTGTTCCCTATTGTAACAGTCTCATCGACAAGCAATTTAGAGACAATATCTTGTACAATATCTATTTTTTCACTCAGGATATCATACCCAGCATCAGGAAGAGAGATATGTCCTCTTGCAAGATTATTATCAATATATGGGGCAAAAGCCTCAAGTTGCTTTACATCTTCTTTTAAGAGAAAACGCTTTTGAAAATCTAACTGCTTGATATACAGATTAAACGCAGCTTTAGAGAGTTTATTGTCTAGATTTTTATCACTGAAATGTAGTGGCGGAAGCTGCTTACTTAGAATATAGCCAATAAGTCGATTTCTTTTACTATCAATCTTCTGACTCGGACTTACCGCAGCATTGGATATTGAAAAAGAGAGAAAAAGAAAAACTGCCACGCTCAGAAAAGAGAAAATCTTTATATTTTTCATAATTATCATTAAGAAGAATTCACACAGGAAAACAAAGAGTATAGGTAATCAACCCTGCTAGTGATAACAGAACAGAAAAACAAATACCATTACAATTAGGTAACCATGGAAAAATTACAGCTCGAAATTAAAGATTTCATAAAAAAAAGAGATTGGTCCCAATATCACACACCCAAAAATCTCTCAATGGCCCTCAGTGTTGAGGTTGCAGAACTTGTAGAAATTTTTCAGTGGCTTACTCCAGATGAAAGCTGTGGACTCGAAGGTGAGTCTCTAACACACCTTGAGGAAGAGATCGGAGATATAATGATATACCTCACCACTCTAGCTACGGCCTACAACCTGGATCCGATAACTGCGGCCAGAAAAAAAATAATCAAAAATGGGATAAAATACCCCGAGCCTTAAACCTGCGTTCCTTCTACTCTGAGGCTGACAGGCAGAAAGGTTCAAAGAGTGAATATTTGGGGAGAAAAGGAATATATAGGGTCTGAGCAAAATCGGTGAGATCAGAAAAGGAACAGTTGATAACAGGATTATAATTTTTGCCGGTTAACTGCTCGAATTCAGTTTGAAGAAATCCAGTCAATACCTGTCCCGCTGCGTGCTGTATTGTTTCAGGACTAAGACCTTGGCGTCTGCAAAACTGAGTGAAACGATCATAATTACAAATTGATCGTGCAATCCCGCGATACACTGATTTACCAACATTTTCATGCAATAAATCACGTAAAATTATTTCTTCATACCTATCTACGGCCGCCTGCTTCAGACGATCAAAGTGTATGTTACTTAGAGTAATCTGTGGCCCATCAGTGGCTCTTGTGAGAAAGTATATGGCTGAGTTATAAGCAATTTCTGGAATTTCACCTGAATACCTCACAATATACCATTCATTATCAATGAGATCAGTTACATCCTCAGTTGGTTCAATCCTCAAGACCAAACAGCTCCCGAATGGTTGCAACTTTCTTATCTCTGTTATCCCGGCCCATACAAGAATCAGCTTTAAGGAACATCAGAGGATTATGAAGAACTTTGGCATTTATTGCTGAAATCATTTTTTCCAAATGTTTCCTGTCTGAATCAGAAAGCCCGGAGAGTTTACCAAGTGTTTTTTCCAGCTCCTGGGCCCCAATATTTTCAACCTTCTGACGCAATTCCAAAATCGTCGGTGTGACAGCAAGCCCCTGATAGTATCGCTCAAACTTCAAGTTTTCTTCTTCTACAATTCTTGTGGCCTTCACCGCTTCTTTATCTCGTTCAGCGCGGTTCATCTCAACGACACTGCTCAGGTCATCGATATCATAGAGATACACATTTTCAATTTCATTGAGTTTAGGATCAAGATCTCTTGGCACAGCAATATCTATAAAAAACAACGGCTTATTCTTTCTTGATCGCATAACAGACTTCACATCTTCTTTGTGAAGTATGATACCTTTTGCTCCCGTTGAAGAGATGATAATGTCCACTGTTTCCAATTGCGCCACAAGTTCATCCATGGAGACGGCAGTACCGCTAAAGCGTTGAGCGAGATTTACCGCACGCGAGAGTGTTCTGTTTGCAACAACCACAGAACCAACGCCTTGTCCAACGAGATGCTCAGCAGCCAGCTCAGCCATTTCACCGGCACCCACAAGCATGACATTCTTGCCTTGCAGATTTCCAAATATTTTTTTGGCAAGTTGTACTGCAGCAAAACTAATGGAAACAGCGGAGGAACCAATAGCAGTTTCTGTCCGCACCCTTTTCGCTACAGTAAACGACTTATGCAAAAGTCTATTCAACAGTGGCCCAGTACAACCAAGCTGAGAAGCATGTCGGTATGCAACCTTCAATTGGCCCAGTATTTGTGCTTCCCCAATAATCATGGAATCAAGACTTGCTGCAACCATAAACAGGTGTTTTACCGCTTCCTGACCTTCCAAAATATACAGGTACTTGCGAACATCCTCTAGCTTGGCATCTTCTCCAAAGAGAAACGAAATCATTGCATCTTCAACGTTTTTACCAGGTTTTTCTACGAGTAAAAATTCGACACGGTTACACGTTGACAGGAGGTAATATTCCTTCAAGCCTTTAACACGCTTCAATCGAGTTAACGGCTCTTCATAACCATCAGAAAGGGCTATTTTTTCACGCACAGCAACGGGCGTAGTTTTGTGATTTACTCCGAGGAGCAGGAGTCGTTCAGCCGGCATAACTATGTACTCCACCAAGAAAATATGTAACACCCCAGAGTGTAAATAAAACTGAGAGAAAACCAACCACAGCTAGCACCGCAGCCCTCTTACCTCTCCAACCCACGGTAAAACGCTGATGGATCTGAACAAGATATAAAAACCAGGTAACAAGTGACCAGGTTTCTTTAGGATCCCACTGCCAATATGTTCCCCAGGCCTGACGAGCCCAAACAGAACCAGTAACAATACCTAAGGTTAAAAATACAAAACCAGTTGTTATACAATGGCTGTTAAGTTGATCAAGGGATTCAAGGGAAGGAAGTCGCTCAAAGAAATAACCGAATTTCTTCGCTTTGAGTTCTCTTTCTAAAAGCAGATACATCAAACCGCCACAAAATGCTAAAGACAAAAAGCCATACGCAACAAGAGACACACCTGCATGAATGGGGAGCCATGCACTTTGTAATGCTGGTACAAGAACCGTTACATCACGGTTTGATAGAAAGGAGATGACGACCAGGCAAAAGATAAGAATAGAAACAAAGGTTCCGAAATTTTTTACAGTATACCGCCAGCGAAAAGAGAGATAAGCCCAGGTCGTTGCCCAGGCAAAGAAAATCACAGTCTCATGTTGTGAGGTAATGGGAGTATGGCCTGTAAGAAAAAAACGAGACGCAATATACGACGTCTGTAACAATCCAGAGACAACAAGGATCACTCGGGCGACTTTTCTTACTGCCTTATTCTGGCTCACAAAATACACGAGATAGGCAGCCATGGCGACAGTAGTCACCCCCAATACAGAAATGTAGAGGAGATAATTTAGTTCTTCCATGCGTACTCCAGCAAAATATGGACGGCTTTACCTCTAAAGGCTAGGTGTTTCTTCACGTTTTAACTAGTGCTCGACCGAAAACCACCAATTCTGCCGATTTCTTCGTTGGCCTCAAATTTTAATCCTCAAAATACTCTATGTATTCCTCCGGTTAAAATTATCGCCCGCCTTGAACTCGACAGAATTTGCAGATTTTCGTTCAGACACTAACTATGGTCCTGTCTTTCCAAGAAAGTCTTCATCAGTATAACACTGTCGAGTTCTTCTGGTAATTTTTGTAAAAGAAGCATTTGCAAATCAAACCAGTTCTCTTCCAATACATATTCCACAAGATTCCCTTCCAGCAAACTGCGAAAGATTCCACCACTTACCGATTGATCCTTACTAATACTAATCACACCTTCCCGAATAATTGCCATTAATTCGACGACACCCTGATACTCAGGCACAATTTCATCTTCCAATTGTTTTCTGAGTTTTTTGGCAAGAGCAGGACTCCCTCCACCAGTCGAAACAGTCACAATCATCGGTCCTCGCCTGAAATGAGCAGGAACATGAAAATCACTCTCTACAGGTGCATCAGCACTATTGAGTAAAACTTTATTCTTACAAGCTTCCTCTTGAACGAGAACTTGAACCTTTCGCTTATTCGTAGCGGCAAAGACGAGACTCACGCCCTCAAGATCACCTTCTACAAAGGGCCGTTCAAACCATTCAATAGCACCATTATCCGCAAGCAAACGGAGACCAGGCAGCAGCTCCGGACTGATAACGCGCACTCTTGCATCGGCCTGTAACAAACCTCGAATTTTACGAAATGCCACAACACCGCCCCCAACAACCAGACAAAGGCTATTTTCAATCTTAAGGTTGATGGGATAGAGAGACATTTAAAAAACTCACTTTTTTCTGAGGAAATATCTGATAAATTCAGTCAACAATCTGTAACTACTGACTAACGTTTATGTCGCAACCTGTTGACAATAACAGTGATTTTTTGTCCATCACGAATGAAGCTCTGTTCCTTAAGGGCAATGTCGAAATCCGCTTGGGCTATTTTTAGAAATTTCCCTAAGCTTTGTCTCTTAGAATCGTGGGCTAAATATATCATACCGTCAGGTTTCAGACAGGTTTTAAATATATTAAGCAATGGTTCAAAAAATTCATCCCTAAATAAAATTTCAGCACCCGCCAACACATCAAAGGGTTCAATTTCAGGAGGATTTAACCAGTCAAGATAACTAAACTCGACATTGGTAAGACCTGAAGCTGCAGCACTCACCTTTTGAAAATCCATTATGATATTTTCATAGTCACTGAGTGTCACATCAAAACCAGCTGCTGCTGCAGCCAATCCGGGGGCACCCAGGCCCGCTCCAAGTTCAAGCAGCCTCTTGCCTTTGGTTTCAGTCTGAGCACCAAGAACATAAGACAGGATCATTGCCGCATCCCACAGACGTATCCAAAATGGAAACTCAGAAACATCAGCGAGAGGATCTTTGCCATCTAAGAACTCTTCAAGATCTGCAACTTTAAGAATACGCACCGTGTTTCCACTCACTTTCAAGCTGTCAAAAGTAAGGGAGTATTTTTCTCGAATGTTATTGTAAATTTGTCGTTCGTGTTCTGGGAGAGTGCGAATATCCATAATTGAAACCGTGATTGATTATTTAAAAGAGTATCAGGCTGAAAAAAAGAAATGATGAGTAAGGCCACAACTTGCAAGAATAAGGCAGTAATACCCAAACCATTGCAACCTGTTCCTGCGAATAACATCAAGTAGCAACTTGATGGCAAAGTAACCTGCAGTAGCTGACATTGCCATACCTGCAATGAGGTTCAGAGCCGTATCTGATGTTGGAGGATTTTGGAAAAAATCCCCCAGCTGCAAAACAGCTGCTCCTAGAATGGCAGGTATCGACATAATGAAAGAAAACCTCGCGATTGTCTCCCTTGGTATTCCAAGAAGCATACCGGCAAAGATAGTTGATCCAGACCGGGATAATCCTGGCATAATTGCGAGCGCCTGAGCACAGCCAACCAGAATACTTTTCCACCAGTTAAGAGATTCGCGCCGTTCGGGAACATATTGAGCGATTATCATAATAGTACCAGTAATAATCAACATACAATATGCAATCAATGTGGATCCAAAAAACGAATCAACATAATCTTTGAAAAATAAACCAACGAATACGGCTGGCAGTGTCGCAAGAATTACATATATATCCCAGAAGAAAAAACGTTTTACATCATCGTCAACATTCCCACTGAAATACTGAAACGGAGCCTTTATCATTGCCAAAAGTTCTTTACGGAAAACAATAAAGACTGACAAAAGAGTACCTAGATGAAGACAAACGTCAAAAACGACACCTTGCTCCTGAAAATTAAGTAACTCTGAACCTATCACGAGATGACCCGAGCTTGAGACAGGTAAAAACTCAGTTAATCCCTGAATCCCCCCAAGGATAATTGCTTTTAGTAATTCCAACGTTTGCACCGATTCTACAAATAGTATTCTCAACTCCATCTATGATGGAATTCTGGATAAAAAAAAGGTCGGCTGATCAGAAATCAGCCGACCCGTGACAATACTTAAAAAGTATTATTCTGTCAATTAGCAACCCTCAACGGTCGCCTTCTTGGCAGGAGATACTTTAATCTTATCACCAGGAGCAAGCTTAGCAGCTTTCTTACAGGTCATAGTCACTTTATCACCATCAACGGCATCAACGGTACACTTAAGCTTAGCGGCAAAACCAATACCCGCTGTGCTTAAAGCAAAAACCATGGCCAGTGCTAAACATACGATTTTTTTATTCATTATAGTTCTCCTTAAAATTCCAGTTAGTTGGGAAACACATTCCCACTTTTGCCTGTTCTATACTGCAAACATATGAACGAAACCATAATATTTCAATTTTAGATGAAATGCAACATCGATGAATTAATTCAAAAGACTCTTCACATCTTTTTCTAAAATCGTATGTTGTACATATCCAGTATATTTTTTTACAACATTACCCGATTTATTTACTAAAAAAGCGACGGGGATGCCATATACACCACCAAAATCAGATGTAGTTTTGGCCTCTGCCATAAGCACCGGATACTGAATTGCCTTTTTCTTTATGAACTTTGATACCACTGAAGGACCTTGTTGATCTACCGACAATCCCACCACAGAAAAACCCGATTTTTTATTCTCTTCGTGTAACTGATTAAGAACCGGAACCTCCTGAGCGCAAGGTGGGCACCAGGTTGCAAAAAAAGTAAGAAGTAACACTTTGCCCTCAAAGGAACTTGACTCAATGATTTTACCATCTTCTACACTTTCGAGAGAAAAAGAAGGCATTTTGGTCGCAGCAATTACTTCAAATGATGTAAAACATGAAAACAATACGAGTATAGAAACAACCAGCATCGAAAAACGTAACCCTTTTTTCATAAAACAACTCCCTAGGAGATTTCAATATTATTTTTTCTGTGATATACTCTCGCTTCAAAATATCAAAGAATTTGCAATAAATGATAATAAGCTGAAATTACAACATTTTAAATTATACTCATCAAAGATATTGCAAGCAAGGCAACTTGATACTTTTTTCACCAAGCTACACATAACTCCACTTACGATTTTTTGCAAAAGTTTTACTTCTCACCCTTAGGAACAGTATGAAACACTTACCCCAAGCATCAAAAATGAAAACATATGCGCAATGTTGCATAGTTGCTCTTTTTTTCTGGCTTCAAACTTCGGTAAACTCTACTGCTGAAATGGTCGATAAAATAGTAGCTGTGGTTAACGATGACATTATCACTCTCAGTGAACTCGAAAATGAAACAACAGGCATCTATAAAACGCTTGCGAACAACAAAAGCCCTGAAAATCTGCTTGAAGCAATGGACGAGGCGCGTGAACTCGCTCTCAACAAAATGATCGACAGGACGTTGATGGAACAAAAAGCGAAGCAGTTTAATTTGTCTGTCTCAGAAGCAGAAATTGACTCTGCCTTTGAGCGTACGAAGAGTAATATGTCCCTTGACTCAAGCCAATTTAGACAAAAACTCAAAAAATCAGGCTTGAGTGAAGAACAATACAGGAATCAATTACGTGACAATATCCTGCAAAGCAAGATACTCAGCGTGGACGTTCGCTCAAAAATTGTTATCACCGACGAAATGGTCCTAGATTATTATGACCAGCATTACACCTCTCGTGTAAACCAAGGTGATTACTATCTATTACAGATGGGTTTTTCTTGGAAAGAGGATCCCCAAAAAGATCTGGAACAGAGTAAAAACAAAACGCTTAAGATCGCCAAGCGTATACATAACCTTGTGACAGGTGGACAGGATTTCAAGACACTTGCTAAAAAGTTCTCAGACCTACCTTCTGCCAGCGATGGTGGAGATATAGGTATTTTCACACTCGATGAAATGGCACCAGCAATGCAATCAGCCGTAAAAGATTTAAAACCGGGTGAACTCAGCTCAATTATTGAACTACAATCAGGATATCAATTTTTCAAACTGCTCTCAGGCGAAGACGAAGCCATTGTTGTTACATCCTCACTTGAATCGAGTAAAGGTGAAATACGAGACAAGTTGTATGAGTCAAAGATGAAAGAAGCGTACAAGGTCTGGGTAAAAAATCTCAAAGAAAGCGCATACATCCAGAAGCTGTAAGTCCCTTAAAACTATGTAACATAGTAACAACAAGATATTTAAAAATGTCACAAGAACCCAGTGAATCCACCGAAGAGTCTCTCGGAGAGCATCTCCGTGAAACCAGGAAGTCCAAGGGACTTTGCTTTGAACAAATAGCAGAAGACACGAAGATTTCCATAAAAAATATCATAGCAATGGAAGAGAATAACTTCGATTCCTTACCTGCCGAGGTCTTTACCCGTGGTTTCTACACTCTTTATGCAGGGGCACTCTCTCTAGACCCTGAACTCGTTCTTAAAAGATACGACAGTGAAAAATCCTGTCCAAACAATGCCAGCGCTATCCTCCTGTCCTCTTGTCAAAACAGACACGAGAATGGGACTATGGCTGAACGTCCTAATTCGCTTCCTTTTTCATATCTAGGTGTATTTGTATTACTCCTTCTTCTTTTCGGAGCTTTTCTTTGCTGGTATTTTTCCTGGAATCCTGCCACATATCTGAGTGAAAGAATACAGAATGGTCAAGAAACCACACAACAAGCCCCCCAACTCGAAAGCCCCGAAAAAGAGTTCTTTGAATTACAAAATATGCTCAGCATTCCATCAACATCTAATGCTTCAGAGATAAAACAACAGTTTAAACCTCCTGTCATTACAACTGATACCTACATAGTCATAGCGGCTTTTAAAGAAACAACTAAAGTGACACTCGTTATAGACAACAACCCTGTGTACGACAGTGTCTACCAGAAAGGCGACAGTGCAGTATGGTCTGCAAAAAATAAAATTAATATCACCCTTCCTGGTAATACCACTGCCTCTCTCAGTCTGAACAAAACCCAGATCCACTTGCCTAAAACAGACAATGCGACGCTGACCATATCTCTCCCGAATGATCTCCAACAGTAATTGTCCAGGCATTTAAGATGCAATCTGATGCTATCGTCCTCGACACAACAGATCATGGAGAATCCGATCTCATCGTAACCCTGTTTTCCCACGATACAGGACGACTGTCAGCCATTGCCAAAGGTGCAAAAAGAAGTAAGAAGCGCTTTGTGAATAAACTCGAGATCTTCACCTACCTGCAAATACAATATCAGCAAAAAAATGAGAGATCGCTGGCATTTCTAAGTGAGGCTGAGATTCATGCTGGATTTCCAAACATCCGCTTCCATCTCAATCTCTACGGAGTTGCCTCTATTATTAGAGAATTCCTCTTACTTGGAATAAAAGAGGGAGAGCCTGACGCAAACATTTTCCGCCTTTCACTCTGGGCATTTCACCGACTCGACAACAAGGCAGACGAACGCCAGGTGTTGGTCCTTTTTCTTATCCATTTCTTTGACTACATAGGCTACAGGCCAGATTTTGGGACCTGCGTCAGTTGCAACAAAACTGTCAGCCCATCCAATTCCTATCGATTTAATAGCACAAGCGGTCAACTTCTCTGTTCGGACTGCAATAAACACAGTAGAAGTGGACGCCCACTTTCCTACGGAACAATCAAAATGATCCAGAACTCGCAAGATCAACCATTGGAAAGATTACATCGACTCAAATTCTCAGGACCTATCCTTTCAGAATCACTTCAGTTACTTCATAATTTTGGTAAACAAATCTTTCAAAGAGAGATAACTTCCTGGCACGTTTTTGACCAACAAGACAAAGTATTCAGTACATATTAGACGTTTTTCACATCTGTATTCACAGATACCAAAAAAACACGCCCAACTGACTTAGATCACACGTAAAAATACTTAACAAAGGAGAATATTATGCAAAAGATACTACAATCAATGATGCTTCTAGGTCTGATAGTCCTGGCAGCAACGAGCGCGACTGCAGGAGAACACAGAATCGGTGGTGGTGCCAATTACTGGGTATCCATTGACGATATCGAGATTGGAGACAACAAACTCGATGACGATGGAATCGCTTTTTTGGGTTCTTACCAGTATTGGTCTGGGCTCTTTGGACTCGAAGTAGATGCGGAATTTCTACCGGATCGTTTCGGTGAATCTGCCGTTTCCCCTCAGGCGTATCTGCTTGTTGGAAAAGGAATCTATGCTGGAGTTGGAATTGGAACAACCTATACAGACGGAGACTTTGTTGATGAACCTTTCTTTGCACTTAAGGCGGGTTTCAACTTAGAGTTGCTTCCTGGAATATACGCAGACATTTACGGAAACTACCGTTTCAATGATTCTGCAGACTTTGATGATGAAGATAGTGATATAGATACAGACACAGTTTTTCTCGGTATGGCTGTGCGAATCGCCCTGTAGCCCTAATATCTCATATACAGTAACCTTTGCTGATGAGAAATCCGGTCTAGCAACTGACAAGGTTTGATGTTTCTTTCTGGCAGGTTTTTCCAGGAGGAGCATCAAGCCTTGTAGATTGACTGACACTTCACCTTCCCTTTCACCCTCTGTACCGGACCTCACCACTGTATTCTGTTTTTACAAATCCATCATCTAAACGGATCATAAGCCCACCCATCTCATCTACATTCACTACATGACCATTGTATTGCGGAGTTGTCATCACATCAAAGCCATACACAATATCCTGACCGATGGTGTCCGAAAGCTCTTTCCATCTACTGAGTATTAAATGTAATCCGCCCGTTCCAGAATATCCATCACCCGCAAGATGTCTTGTCTCCTCAGAATAGATAACACCAAAATGCCAGGCAAGTTTTGCAAGAAAACGAGCAGTGAAATCTGCGAGGTCAACGGAATGCCCCAGATGTTGCTTAAGTGACACAGCAAGTCCTTCTAGCTCACTGGGAAAGGTACAGTTATTAACATTTATACCAAACCCTACCATGGTAAATTCCTCACCATAGGTCGGCTCGGTGTAGCTCTCAACTAAAAATCCAGCCAGCTTTTGACCTCGAATCAAAACATCATTCACCCAGCGAAGCTTTGAATCTCCCCCCACATATTCACGGACAGTTTCACAACAAGCCAGACCAACCGCCATGGGGATAAACTGACGAGATTCAGGTAACAAATTATTACCATGAACAAGACACCCCCACACACCACCAAGGGGAGCGTGCCAGCTTCTGGTAAACCTTCCTTTTGATTGGGTCATTGTGTCTGCGAGAATAACGGTACCACTTTCGACAGAGCGATTGCGGGAAGCATAATCTCGAATCAGTTCACGGCCGCGATCCATTGCCCGAGGTAGACTTGCGTGGCTCTGTATATTTGCGCCAACAAACGCTCCATATCGGAAAATTTCTAAAGAGTTACTGGTTTGAGATACACGGGAGGATTCGGACTTCTGCTGGTCCCTGAGATAGCGTAGAACCATCTCAGGGTTGGGGCTATTATTTGCCATGAATTTATTACTGAAAAAATCTATAGGGTTGGCTCTAGTGATCAGTATCCCAATCAGCCTTAACCTTGGTTATGATCTTCTGGATAATAGGTAACGTCTCAGAATCACAGATACCAATCAATGGTTCACCCTGGGCGACAGAGACACCAGGCTTAAAATAGATGGAATGAATAACACCCTCTTCACCTTTATAGTATACGGGGGTATCTCGTTTCATCAAAGACATTGTCAAGACCTCGTCTCCGGGCTTGATTGTCACCGAGCCTGGGCCTTTCTTATCAATTCGAGATTGAATATCCACGGAAAAAAAGTACTTAGCCGTCTCAGGAGCCACAAAGAGCGAAAGAACTTCTTTGAGGATATTCTCAATGATTTCCTTTTTCTTCAGCGGATGCTTGATCGTCAACAATTTTTCGCCAGCCTCAACAAACTGACCATCGAGTTCTCTATTAATATTAGCAACTATTCCATTTGTCTTGGCAGTTATGAGCTTTGGATTTCTCTCTCTGTTTATCTCATACAGTACTGACCCAGGAACCTGGCTCCACTGACCACTTGCCGCCTCAACTTCAGCCCCTTCCATCACCTTGAAAGATACTAGTCCAGTATGAACTGCGTAGATATCCACATAATCAAAGGGATCTGATTTATATTTACTGAGTAATTCATCAAAGTCTATTTCATTTGCCATACTAACAACCTGTTATCATTTATTCATAAGATCGGCCACTGGTGAGCTGACCTATTTATTAACTGGCACCCCAAAAAGAATGACAGAAATTCAAGAGTAAGATACTACCCCGGTAAACATGAAGTAAGCCGGGACTCTTTTCAGAGCCTCCTGAGGATTAAGTACCTTGGTGGTAACTCTACATTTCTAATTTCGATACAATCTCCAGATTTCTTGTTTTTTACGACAGGCTTTCAAGAGTAAGGTACTAAATTTTTATGCAACTACTGAGCAATACGTTTATACTGGCAGAAAAGGATCAAGGCAAGGTTATAATTTATCCCCATCTAGCTGTAATCACAATAACCTTTTGATCCTACTCATATTTTTATGATAAAAAAATGAAAGTCCAAATACCTTTTGCAAAAACAATTCTACTCACCGGCCTGATCGCCACCCTTCTCCTTTTTATCTTTTTCCCTTTTCTCTGTGATACCTATCTGCTCCCTCGCCTTGCTGAGCAACTTCCGTTTAGCCAAAAAGAGCTCAGCCTTTCCCAAATTACGCCTTGGAAAATCAGAGGCACCCTTCGTCTAAGCCAAAATGGTAGTCCAGTTGCAGACATCCCGAGATTTGAAATCCAATACAGCCCCACCTCACTTATAAAACGAGAAATAGATACAATCCTCCTTGATTCTCCGACTGTACAGTTACACTATTCTGATGGAACATTTTCTATAGCAGGAGTGAAAAACGAGCCCGACACAACAGACAAATCTACAAACCCAGTATCCATTATATCGCCTATTTCGATAAAAAAAGTCACCATAAGAAACGGTCGTATAGTTCTGCAAAAAGAGACAAAATTACACAATATAATTGTAAACAGCCAAATCAAATTCGGCTTTACCAAAAAAGAAACAAAGAAATATAAACTCAACACTCTCTCTGTTGATACTGCAACTGTAGGAGATCTTACTCTGAATTCATCTGTACAAGGTATCTTCAGGGCAAAAGATATGCTTTTTAATGCAGAGGTCAATGCACCTGACTTGGCAGAGATAAATTGCCTTATCCCTGGTAGACAGAATGATACATTAACCGGAGCCCTTTCAGCAAAAGGACAGATTACACTGAGTCCGAGTATGCAAATCTCCCACTTTCTTGTTAATGCAGATATTGATAGCTTCGTGGGTTCACTTAAGCCGTTCGATTTCACACGGACATTGTCGGAAAAGCCTGTGCAAATTGAGCTCGAAGGTGATCATCAAGCCCTTAACTTTAAAATCTCTGAGCTTTCCACAAAGGGACCAGAAGAGACTGACATTACTGCCGCCGGAAGAATTGATATTATAAGTAAAAGCATTGCGGCCACAGCCACGATTCATTCAGCGCGTCTCAACAGTCCTTTTACAATAGTGCTGAACGGTGGAATCCACCCTAAAGCTACCCTTGCTACTCTTAATATAAGCGCAGACAAATTCGACATTGATAAAGATATCTCTGTGGGACCTGTTAAAATAAATGCAAACGTTTCCTACGAAGATGCTGTTGTAACAGCCCAGATCGCCGGCAATATTGACAACGTACAATCAATATCACACGAACTCTCTCTGGAAAATATCAATTGGGACATTCCTCTACAGTTTCCTCTGCAAAAAGGAACGTCTGACAATAACGGTCAATTCAATATCGGCTCCCTTCACTATAAGAATGCAGAAACGGCCAGACTCTCTACGAATTTAAACCAGACCAGTGATGGCTTCAAATACTCCGCGGATATAACAAGTCAACTGGACATCAGTGGCCAAATACACTGCAATGGTTCTGTATTGCTCAGTGGTAACGCTACCAGCTCCTGTACTCTACCAGACACGACGATTGACTCATCACTCCTACCTCCTTACATCAAGATACCAGAAGAAACTGCTTTTACAGGAGTATTAACAGCAAATGCAGCTTTTGAGCTAGGTAGCACCAAACAGAAAGGAAATCTCAAGATACATGTTTCGGATGGTACACTTACCAGTGGTGGAACAGTCATTAAAGAAATTGAGACGACTATTTCCTTTCCAAATCTACCAAACCTACAAAGCAAGCCGAGCCAACTCGCGACCATCGGCTCAATCGAATCCGGAAAAATACATTTACAAAACGGTAAGGTAATTTTCCGTATAGAAGATGATCAACAGCTCTTTCTTGAAAAAGCCCGACTCAGTTGGTGTGGAGGCAAAGTCGAATTGGGAAGCCTTAGCGTCAGCTCCGACATGAAAGACCTTGAAACGACCGTATATTGCGACAGACTCAGTTTTGTAGAACTCCTCAAACAGTTTGGTGTAGAGGATACGGAAGGAGAAGGATCATTAAATGGAAGACTACCCATAGCTCTCGACGAAAAAGGCATTCATTTTGATGATGGTTTTCTATTTTCCACCCCAGGCAATAGTGGTATAGTCCGCTTTAACAATACGGACCAATTACGCCAGGGGATGCCGGATATTGGTCAAACAGCAACTCTTGATTATTCCATTAAAGCCCTTGAAAACTTTGCATACAACTGGACTAAACTTTCATTTAGCACTGAGGGTAAAGATCTCCTACTGACAATGCAACTTGACGGCAAACCAGCAGTTCCCTTGCCTTTTGGCTATAAACGTGGTCAGATCGTAGCAACTGAAAAGGGACCTGGCTTGCAACATCCTGTACGACTTGATATGAACTTTCGGCTTCCCCTTCAGGATATATTTCAGTCCGGAAAAAGCCTTCAATCCTTAATGGAGAAAATGTAATATGACGTTAAGCAAAAATTACTGGGTCCTTTTACTGGGCGCGGTAGCACTCCTCATCTCTTCAGGATGCACGAGACACGAGGTGGAAATTAAACCTGTTGAAATCAAACCTATTCACATTACTATCGACATCAATGTAAAAGTCGATAGAGCTCTTGACGATTTCTTTAGCGATCTTGACGACGTTCCTGCAGAATAACTATACCACTGACTCCATGAGGTTTATCATGCAAAAAAACACATTCCTACTTTCACTCTTTATCTCACTGATCACTGTTCTCCTTTTCGTTCAACCAGGATATTCTGCATCCATCAAAGAGCGTATGGCCGGACGCATCCCAGCTATCACCTCACTTAAAGATTCCGGTGTGGTTGGTGAAACAAACAAAGGCTATCTTGAATTTAGAGCAGCTAAAAAGAGTGCAAAACTCGTTGCAGACGAAAACAAGGACCGCGGTGTCGTCTACAAGGCTATTGCTAAAAAACAGGGTGTTTCTTCAGATCTCGTTGGAAAAAGACGGGCTAAAATGATTGCTCAAAAAGGTAAGGCCGGACAATGGTTCCAAAAAATTGATGGTAGTTGGTACAAAAAATAATAGTATGAACGGTTCAGCCAGAGATACCATATTTAACGTCGATACAATTGAAGAAGACTTTGTTTTCAACCAGAGAGTGGTTGAGGTTTTTGACGACATGGTCGACCGTTCCGTGCCGTTTTACAGGCAAGTCATTGAATCTTCAGCAGAGCTGCTCAACCGACTCACGCTTGATGACGACATAGTCTATGACCTTGGTTGCTCAACAGGTACCAGTCTGCTTGAATGTGCCCGCATCTTAGGAGATAGAAATCTTCAATTTGTGGGCATTGACAACTCAGCCCCCATGCTTGAAAAAGCCTCCCTGAAAGCAGAGTTACACGGAAAAAAAGATGTGGTTTCATTTGCTCTTGAAGACATAACTGAATTTTCACATTCCGGAGCCGGGGCTATTATTCTCAACTACACCCTGCAGTTTATCCGTCCCATACAGAGAGAAGATTTTCTCCAAAGACTCTATGATAATTTGCGCCCTGGAGGAATTTTACTTGTCAGTGAAAAGGTTCTCAGCCATAATCGCAAACTCAACAGAGAATACATAGATATTTATCATAGCTTCAAAAAGTCTCGAGGCTATTCAGAGCTCGAAATTTCCAAAAAACGTGAAGCTCTGGAAAACGTACTCATCCCTTTTTCCATTTCTGAAAACAGAGCAATGCTTAAAAAATGTGGTTTCGAATCCGTTGAAACCTATTTTCAATGGTTTAACTTCGCATCTTTTATCGCTCTCAAACCCGCATAACCAACACCGTATAATGAACTATTTTGACTTTCTCCCACAGTCCGTGGAAATGAACACTATTGTCTCTGAGCACGAAAAACTTCAAAAATGGATCAATCAACCGAAGAAAGGCTTTCTCAGATATCGCAATCCATATAAGGCACTCAGTGAGTTTAAGGCTAATCTTGTCGATTGTTCTTCTGACACCGTACTCATTGGAGACGACAAACAACTAAGTGCTGATGAAAAATTGATTGTTCATCAACATTTAAAAACCTTCATACCCTGGCGGAAGGGGCCTTTTTCTGTATTTGGCAATAACGTTAATGCAGAGTGGCGAAGTGAGAAAAAATGGCAACGCGTAGCCCCAGTCCTACCTGATCTTAAAGATAAAGTGATAGCGGACATCGGCTGCAACAATGGCTATTACATGTTTCGCATGGCTGACGCGAATCCTAAGCTAGTGCTTGGATTTGAGCCTTCTATTCAACACTATTACTGTTTTAAAGCCCTCAACGCCATGGCAGGGTGTAATAACCTCGATATTGACCTGCTCGGCATCGAACATCTGCACCTCTTCAGTCAGTGTTTTGATATTGTGTTTCTGATGGGAATTATCTACCACCGCCCCTCTCCTATTGATACCCTGCGAGACATTCTCTCTTCGCTCAAACCTGGCGGTTCACTCATTCTGGAATCTCAGGGGATCCCTGGTGATGATCCTTATGCTCTTTTTCCAGATGATACATATGCCAAAGTTCCTGGGACTTATTTTGTCCCCACCGGAAAATGTTTGTATAATTGGATGAAAAAGGTGGGGTTTAAGAACATAGACTTTTTCTGCTCCCACCCGATGTCATCTGCTGAACAGCGAAAGACGGAGTGGATGACATTTGAGTCGTACGATGATTTCATCGACCAAGAGAACCCACATCTGACAGTAGAAGGCTACCCTGCACCCTGCCGAGTTTTTCTTAAAGGTGATAAAAAAGAGTGATTTATGGTTGATCAATACTATTCCAACTATTGCCTTTCAAGATAACTGTGGTTACACTGCGGGAGAACTTTTTTTTCTTATTGGCTGACTTAAGGAGACGTCATGGAATTATCGAATTGCACTTTGTACAGTAGTGGATTGAAAGGCGCGGAATCCGCATTTGGTGATGAGGCTGAAAAAGCCGGTATCAAAGAAGTCGTCTACTCTTTTGATGGACACAAACTTTCCAGAGACAAGAATGTTGAAATTCTGGACAAGGAGCAGCTTGAGCGTGGTGATATTAGCATGGAGCTAGCATCACGAATGCTTAATCGTACGTATTATGAAACCGAAAAAATTCGCAAAGTACTACAGACCATTTTTCATATGGTCAACAGCGGACACCAGGTTTTCGTTATCGGCTCTATCCAGGAAGATGGCTCTGTAAAGGGTGGAACAGGCTGGGCCGTTGAACTTGCCAAAATGTTTAACCGTCCTCTTCATGTGTATGACCAACCCAAAAAACAATGGTTTACCTGGAATAATGAGTGGCAGGAAGATTCTCCTAAAATCGAATATGAAACATTTGTAGGTAGTGGAACACGTTACCTCAGTGAAGCTGGCAGAGAAGCAATAGAACAACTCTTTAAGGATTCTTTCCCAGAATAGTACAACCAAAAGCTACGGGCAACATCCTTGCCCGTAGCTCTCCCTCACCGCAAGTCCGCAGCATATCTCCAACCTTTCTGATTTGAAAATTGTTGCATTTTCGCCCTTCAAATATTACTATTACATTTAATAGTTAAATTGATCCAAACGTCATGGTGTTTCCACTCCATGAATTTTCTTCATGGTGCCTGGTAAAATTTCCGGTAAATTTTTCTTCAACAATGAGGTGTACGATGAAAAAAGGTGTATTTAAGGCGGGACTCACTAGCCTGCTCGCTGTAAATATTCTTCTTGCAGGTAATGTAATGCAACCTACAGAAGGAATTGTTTTTGCAGCAGAAACACAAAAAGCCCAAGTAGAGATGCAAAAAGTTAAAGGAAAAATCACCAACATCTCTCAAAAGGCTAAAACCATTGCCTTATCAAAAAAAGATAAGAGTTTTTTCTTACTCAAATTTAGCGATGACACCACTCTCAACGGAGTTGCTTCTACAATAGAATTTAAGGTTGGCGAGGCTATCTTCGTTCACTACACAACTGTCGGTGGTGAAAACCTTGCCAGTTCTCTTGAAAAAGCCATAGTAAAACTCCCAAAAGGGGTAACAGAAATAAAAACAGATGAACTTGCAAAGTTGATTGAAAGTGACAAGGATCTCGTCATCGTCGATGCTAGACCGTCTGTAAAATATGCTGAAAGCCATATCGCATCATCGGTATCCATCCCATTTTCCAAAGTTATCAAGATGGGAGACAAAGGATCTCAACTTTTTGATAAATACAAAGACAAACAACTGGTCTTTTATTGTGGGGGCGCCACCTGAACCATGAGTCCTAAATCCGCCGGTCTGGCGGTTAAATGGGGTCATAAAAGCCCACGTGTTTATGTTGATGGACTACCTGCCTGGAAGAAGTCAGGACACCACACAGTGCCTACTGCTGGCCACATAGAAAAAGGTAATATTGTACTGGTAGACCTAAGAGACGTGAAGAAGGTTGAAGCCGGCTACATCCCAAGATCATATACCATACCAATGTCTGATCTTGAAGATGCTGAAGATGCCTTTCCTCAAAGCCTTGGTGCTCCAATCTATCTGTACTCGGACAACAATGCAGACATTGCCCCTGCTCGTAAAATGATAAAAGAATGGGGCTATAAAAATGTAAATGGATTTTACGACGCAATTGCCATGTGGAAAGCCGCAGGTAAAGAGCTTCAGAAAGGCCCAGCATTGACAGCAAGCGACGATGTACCCATTACCTGGCAGAAAAAACTTGGTTCTGGAGAGATCAGCATTGGAGACTTCACGAAATCTCTCAAATCTGATCTCATTTATGTAGTTGACGCCCGTACTCCAGAAGAGTTTGATTCCGGACATTTTCCTGGTTCTGTATCAATTCCTCTGGAACAGATGAAGCCCCGTCTAAAAGAAATACCTAAGGATAAATTCATCGTAGTGCACTGTAAAACTGGTGGCCGTGGTGAAATTGGATATCGCATTCTAAAAGAAGAAGGTTACGCAGTAAAATTCCTCAATGCTGAGTGTGAATGTTACCAGTCCGGTGAGTATGAAATCTGGTAAGACACGAACAGATTAGAAAGTATAAAAATAACGTAGGCCCAAATGTTTCTCGCATTTGGGCCTACGTTTGTTCTACTCTCTTTGAGGAAAAAATATAAATAGGTACACCATGATCTATTT
Organism: Desulforhopalus sp.; assembly: GCA_047622095.1. Lineage (GTDB taxonomy): Bacteria > Desulfobacterota > Desulfobulbia > Desulfobulbales > Desulfocapsaceae > Desulforhopalus_A. The sequence goes on along the minus strand of JBLHNU010000033.1, from coordinate 10,380 downwards.
TTTATCGGCAGTCTCCAGGAGGATTTTAATATCCTCTATCTTTTCTTTCGCACCGACATACCCTTCCTCTATTGTATGTTTAATTTTATCGAAGTTCATCATTTTCAGTTCACCAAGTCGGGGCTGAATCAAAATATCAGGCTGTTCAACTGCAAGGTTAATTCTGGTAATTCTTTCCTGCATAATTCCTAAGGATGTCATCACAGTTTCAACAATATCAGGCGGAGCCACATCACTGTTTAAAAAATCATTTGTTTTCTGACGGACACTATTTCCGATATTATCATAGAAATCGGACATCTTTTTCACCAACTCGCTCCTATTCTCACCTTCCTCAGCTGGTTTTTCCAATGCAGCTTGCTCTGAGCCTTCTTCTGTCTTCATAGCATCATAAGCTTTAGACCGGGAAACAATTCTACTGTTGAGATCTACCGCTATAACAACTCCAGCTCCCATGGCTCTAGCAACTCCTACAGGCACGGGATCGACGATAGCACCATCAACAAGCCACCGCCCTCCCATTCGAACTGGTTCAAACAAGCCTGGATATGACATAGTCGCTCGGAGTGCCCTAAGAAGGCTACCAGATTTCAATATTACCTTTTTACCACGTTCAAGATCAGTTGCGACCATCATAACGGGAATAGAGAGGTCCGTAAAATACTCTGCATCGGTATGCATGGAAAAGAGTTCCTGAACCCTTTTTGAACCATTCAAAAGACCGAATTTTGGAAAAACAACATCGAAATAGGAGAAAATCTTTTTGCCATCCATTTCCAGAAGAAACGTTTCAAGGCTCCCTAAACTACCACTCGCGTAAATTGCGCCGACATATGCACCAACACTGGATCCGGCAATATAGTCAATGGTGATATTTGCCTCCTCCAAAGCCCGTATAACACCTATATGAGCCCAGCCACGGGACGCACCACTACCCAGAACAAGTCCTACTGATTTGCGCGATTTCATATGCGTGTTCTCCTGCGATGGCAGATCGAAAATTCCTCTTTAAACCCACCTTGTATGGTGACAGCTTAGAGCCAAAGATTCATGCTTCAATCAATATCTGGCTACTGATACGACAGGAAGATATAGGCCGGTGGTCTGGTGGCTCAAAAATGAGTTTTATACATTTGTGGTTTTCATCTTCATATAATATGATTGACATACGGACTCACACAGCTAAAGGTATTAAGGAGTACTTAAAACACAATTTATCACAAATAATCTACGCACTTTACCATAACTCACTTGAACAAGTAAAGTTTGGGAAAGCTTAAGACCTAAGTCTTGCAACTGGTAAGTTTACCGAATATGCGAGGCACCGGAGCTACAGACGTATACATATACTTCAAGGCTTCGGTTACAACGCAGATTCGGTGAAATTGCAAGTCCCGAAGGGCAGTAAATATGAGAAAATATTTTTTATGGAATGTGATTTTAAAATAAGTATCATGAACGTAATATCCTGTTTTGCAAAGTTACATTATTTTCTTATTTTGCGTGTGCAAGATTTAGGTAAGAGTATTAACACAATAGTTGCCAGCTATCTTACCTGGTAGCCCAACATAAACAAGCGAGATATGGCACCTTCAAACGTTAGAACGTCACTCCTCTGTCCAAACTGCAAAAAACTGATATCCGGCTCTATAGATAACTGTCCTTTTTGTGGCTTAAAAAACCCTTCATCAAAGTTAAAAAACAACGCATTCACAAGGAGTCTGGGTGATTCTGATCAACTCACCACAATCCTCATCGCACTCAACGCCATTATGTTCCTTATCTCTGTGATTCTCATCCCATCACAGATTGGTTTTAATTTCAGCCCCTTTAGTTTTTTGTCTCCAAGTAGCCAAAGTCTTTTCGTTTTAGGCTCTACAGGATCCATCCCTCTCTTTCAATATGACAGATGGTGGACACTTATCACCGCTAATTTTCTCCATGGAAGTGCTCTACATCTTGTCTTCAACATGCTTGCTGTCCGCCAGTTAGCACCACTGGTTATTGAAGAATTTGGCGCCTACAGAACAATTTCAATTTACATCTTGGGTGGTGTTGGAGGTTTTGCTATCTCTGCCTTTGCCGGCGTTCAGCTCACGATTGGTGCATCTGCTGCCCTATGCAGCCTTATTGGAGCACTTCTCTACTATGGAAAAAGTAGAGGAGGAGTCTACGGACAGGCCATTTTTAGTCAAATTGGCGGTTGGGCACTCGGAATTGCCATGTTCGGTTTTCTGGTTCCTGGAATCAATAACTGGGGACATGGTGGAGGAGTCGTGAGCGGTATCCTCCTTGCTCTCTTATTCGGTTACAGAGAAAAAAGAAAAGAAAACATCAGCCATAAGATTATTGCCATGATATGTGTTGTATTAACAGCAATGGCTCTTGTCTGGAGCTGCTTTGGGGCAGCTCTATATGTCTTTTTTTCCAGGTAGTGCTCGACCGACAACCTCCAATTATGCCAATTTTTTCGTTGGCCTCAAAGGTTAATCTCCATAAAATAATTGTTTTCATAATGCTCAAGTAGATACCATTAAAGCTCAATACAAAGATGTCTTTACTTGATTTCGCATTACGGCAAGCGTTTATAGTTGACGAAAACGATTATTTAGGGTTATATTTTATACTTTTGTCTGCGCATTTGAGGGACAAAAAAAATCCCCCTCCTCTCATTCACGATGCAAATCCAACGTTCTACGACCAGAACACACGGACCATCTCGAATGTCTAGACGTGCGACATACACAGTAGAAAAACTATATCCCAATTCTTTCAAAAGATTGCCTCCCTTGACAGGCTATCAGCACACAATAGAGGAAAGACGAGTATGAAAGCAATTATCGCCCTGGAAGATGGGACCACATTTGAAGGCCGTTCATTCACTGGCCATGGAGAAGCTGTTGGCGAGATTGTGTTCAACACATCTATGAGCGGTTATCAGGAAATATTAACCGACCCATCCTACACGGGCCAAATAGTAACAATGACCTACCCGCTCATAGGAAACTATGGAACAAATCCTGAAGATATGGAATCTTCTGGCGCACATCCAAAGGCCTTCCTGATAAAAGAATACAACTCCTACCCATCTAATTACCGATCAACCAAGCCACTTGCTGAGTTTCTACAGGATCATGATGTGCTTGGAGTCGAAGGATTTGACACCCGCGCACTGGTTCGACATATTCGGACCAAGGGCGCTATGAAAGGTATCGTTTCCACAAAAGAGCTCGACAAAGATATTCTGGTACAAAGAGCCAAGGAATGGACTGGTCTTGTGGGACAGGACATGGTCAAACGTGTTACCTGTGAAGCTCCATACGGCTGGGGTGACAACGCACCCGTTGCTGGATCAAACTTTGAAACGGCCCAAAAACCAGGTGAAAAATCCTATAAGGTTGTTGCCTATGATTTTGGTATCAAATACAACCAACTCCGCCTCCTCCAGGAAAAAGGCTGTCAGGTTCAGGTCGTGCCCGCAACAACGGACGCCAAGACCGTCCTAGCCATGAATCCCGACGGAATATTTCTTTCAAATGGTCCTGGGGACCCCGAAGGTGTCGAAGGAGTTGTTGACACCATCAAAGAACTTCTCGGGAAAAAACCTATTTTCGGTATCTGCCTTGGCCACCAAATGTTAGGACTCGCCTACGGAGCATCCGCCTACAAACTCAAGTTTGGTCATCGCGGTGGCAATCAGCCGGTCAAAGACCTGACCACAGGCCATGTGGAGATTACCTCACAAAACCACGGTTTTTGTATCGATGAATCGACACTCCCCAAAGACGATGTGGAAATAACCCATATCAATCTCAATGATAACAGCCTAGAAGGTATGCGACATACGAAATACCCTGCATTTTCCGTTCAGTATCATCCGGAATTCGCCCCAGGCCCCCATGACGCAAAATACCTGTTTGACAGGTTTATCACCATGATGCAAGCCGCCTGAGCAAAGACGAATTAGAGAACGCTATCTTACTATTCACGGGTTTTATAAAACCCAGAGCCAATACGACAAATCATGCCGAAAAGAACAGATATAAAAAAAATACTCATCATCGGTTCTGGCCCTATTATTATCAGCCAAGCCTGTGAATTTGACTATTCCGGTGCACAAGCCGTTAAAGCGTTAAAGGAAGAAGGGTATGAGGTTGTCCTCATCAATTCTAATCCTGCAACCATCATGACCGACCCTGAGCTGGCCGACGCCACCTATATTGAGCCGATCACTCCTGAATTTGTCACCAAGGTCATTGAAAAAGAACGACCTGATGCAATGCTTCCGACTCTCGGTGGACAGACTGCTTTAAACGTCGCAATTAAGGTTTCTGAGCTCGGTGTTCTTGAAAAATACAATGTTGAACTTCTCGCGGCAAACATTGATGTTATCAAAAAAGCTGAAGGACGCGAAGAATTTCGTGACGCCATGCATAAAATTGGCCTCAAAGTCCCCACATCTTACATTGTAAACACTCTTGAAGACGCTATGGTGGCCGGTGAAAAAATTGGTTTCCCAATCATCATCCGACCAAGTTTCACCTTAGGTGGTACCGGTGGAGGTGTAGCTTATAACCGCCAGGAGCTTGAAACAATCTGCACCGCAGGCCTTGACCTCTCCATGACCACTGAAATCATGGTTGAAAAAAGCCTTCTTGGTTGGAAGGAGTATGAGCTTGAGGTAATGCGTGATAAAAATGACAACGTGGTCATCATCTGCTCCATAGAAAACATTGATGCCATGGGCGTTCATACAGGTGACAGTATCACTGTCGCACCTGCCCAGACCTTAACAGACCGCGAGTACCAGGAAATGCGTGATGCGGCGATCGCCATCATCCGTGAGATTGGTGTTGAAACGGGCGGATCTAATGTTCAGTTTGCAGTAAACCCTGCCGACGGTGAACTGATGATCATTGAGATGAATCCAAGGGTCTCAAGAAGTTCAGCTCTCGCCTCCAAGGCTACAGGTTTTCCAATAGCCAAGATAGCCGCAAAGCTTGCGGTTGGATACACTCTGGACGAGCTTACAAATGACATCACCCAAGAAACTCTGGCGGCTTTTGAGCCCAGCATTGATTATTGTGTTGTTAAAATCCCACGCTGGACTTTTGAAAAATTCCCTGAAGCCGATGACTTTCTCACGACCGCAATGAAGTCTGTGGGTGAGACCATGTCCATGGGACGAACGTTCAAAGAAGCCTTCCAAAAGGCAATGCGCTCTCTTGAAACTGGCAGAGACGGTTTTGGTGGGGACGGAAAACAAATACTTGTTGATGTGGAACAGGAAGATCTCGAGCAAGGTCTCAGATCTCCAAACTCACAGCGTTTTGCCCAGATCTATGAAGGCTTAAAAAGAGGCATGACCATAGATGAGCTCTTTACCCTTACTCAGATTGATCCATGGTTCCTTTTCAACTTCCAACAGATCGTTGAAACCGAATTTGAGATCACCGATTGTGGTTTCCAAGGCTTAAATGCAGAATTCCTTCGTTTTTGTAAAGAGCGGGGTTTTTCTGACAAACAACTCGCATATCTCACAGGAACCACAGAAAATGATATCCGTCAGCTACGCAAAAAACTGGAAGTAACTCCAGTTTTTAAACTCGTTGACACCTGTGCGGCTGAATTCGAATCGTATACTCCGTATTACTATTCAACATACGAGCAGGAAAATGAGGCGACCATAACCACCGGTAAAAAAATCATGATCCTGGGTGGCGGACCAAACCGAATTGGCCAGGGAATAGAATTTGATTACTGCTGTGTCCATGCAGCTTTTGCTCTACGAGAGATTGGCGTTGAATCCATTATGGTTAACTCCAACCCTGAGACCGTTTCTACTGATTACGACACCTCGGATAAATTGTTTTTTGAGCCACTTACCCGAGAAGACGTTCTGAATATTATTGACCAGGAAAAGCCGGATGGAATTATTGTCCAATTTGGAGGACAGACACCACTCAATCTCGCTGTCCCTCTTGCTGAAGCTGGGGTTGCGATCATTGGTACCCAACCTGATGCTATTGACCGAGCAGAAGACAGAAAACGTTTTCAGCAATTTCTACAAAAACTCAACTTGCGTCAACCCGAAAACAACACGGTACACACCCTCGATGAAGCCCTTGCTGCTGCAAACCTCATCGGTTACCCAGTGGTAGTTCGACCGTCTTACGTTCTTGGTGGACGGGATATGCGCATTGTATATACCGACAAGGGAATAAAGGATTTCATGAAGGCAGTTGGCGGCACGAACCTTGAACACCCTATCCTCATCGATAAGTTCTTAAAAGATGCCATTGAAATTGACGTGGACGCACTCTGTGACGGTACCCGTACCATCATTGGCGGTATAATGGAGCACGTTGAAGAAGCAGGTATTCACTCTGGAGATTCCTGCTGCGTACTTCCACCCCACACTCTATCTGATGCACTGATTGAAGAGATCAAACAGGCCAGTTGTGCCATGGCTGAAGAGCTCGGCGTCGTGGGCCTCATGAATGTACAGTTTGCAGTGAAAGACGAGGAGCTCTACATTCTTGAAGTAAATCCACGCGCATCAAGAACAATCCCATTTGTGAGTAAAGCAACCGGTGTTCCACTTGCTAAACTTGCCACTAAAGTCATGATGGGTGCAACTCTCGATGACCTGGGTTTAATGGAAGAAGTTGTAATAAAGCACTGGGCAGTAAAAGAAGCGGTTTTTCCTTTTGATCGATTTGATAAAGTAGACACTCTTCTCGGACCTGAGATGAAGTCAACAGGTGAGGTTATGGGTATTGACGATAACCTCGGTCTCGCTATTGCAAAAGCACATTTAGCTGCCGGATCTCATATCCCATCCGAGGGTAATGTTTTTCTGAGTGTACGCGACGGAGATAAAAAAACCATTCTTCCAGTTGCCAAGGCCTTGGTGGATCTCAATTTCACGATCTATGCAACCACAGGCACAGCAAGTTATCTCAAAGAGGGTGGTGTAGAGTGCACAATCATTAACAAGATATCCCAGGGACGCCCACATATTCTTGATAAAATTCAGGACAAGAAAATCTCATGGATTGTCAACACATCTCTTGGAAAACGCACCACAGAGGACTCCTACATGATCCGAAGGGCGGCTCTTGACTATCACATTCCCTATACAACAACGGCAAGTGGAGCGGGTGCACTTGTTAAAGGAATGCAGGCATTACAAAAAAATGAGCTTTCTGTTCAACCGGTCCAATACTTTACATGATTAATTTGATAGGGTAAAATAAATCAGGGTTTCTTCTCGACATTCTGATTTTAATATTTACCTTAACTGAGCATGGGTCGATTATACAAATCCCATTGCTGTTTTAATAACTGATAAATCAAAGGTTTAAGCTATTAACTTTAAGCCATTTTTTGTTTTCTAAACCAGGAACCACTGGAGGGTTCGTGAATACTTTCTACAAAAATCTGAGCATGTGGCTGGTGATTGGTCTTACCATGATCCTCCTCTTTAATCTTTTCAATAAACCGCAAAGCAACTTGGCTTCACTGACCTACAGTGAATTCATATCCAGCATTGACAACAAAACGGTAACTCGTGTCTCCATAAGTGGGGATGTCATTTCTGGAACCTTGCAAAACGGCAAGACCTTTCAGACTATCATCCCGGCAAACGACACAGATCTCTTGTCCATCATGCGTGAATCCGGTGTAGATATTACGGTTAAAGAGACTCAGAAAGATTCCCTCTTTATGACCATCTTTGTATCCTGGTTCCCAATGCTTCTTCTTATTGGAGTATGGGTCTTTTTCATGCGCCAAATGCAAGGTGGAGGTAAAGGTGGAGCGCTCTCTTTTGGGAAAAACAAGGCTCGCCTCACCGAACAGAGCGACAACACTGTCACTTTTGATGATGTTGCAGGGATTGATGAAGCCAAAGAAGAACTGGAAGAAATTGTTGACTTCTTAAAAAATCCTGGCAAATTCACTGCTCTTGGAGGACGTATTCCAACCGGTGTCCTGCTTGCTGGCGCACCAGGTACTGGTAAAACTCTGCTGGCAAGAGCCATTGCGGGTGAAGCTGAGGTACCGTTCTTTTCTATTTCAGGATCCGACTTTGTCGAGATGTTTGTTGGTGTTGGTGCATCCCGTGTACGTGACATGTTTGCCCAGGGTAAAAAAAGTGCACCGTGCATCATCTTTATTGATGAAATTGATGCGGTAGGCCGTCACCGTGGAGCAGGTCTTGGTGGAGGCCATGATGAACGCGAGCAAACTCTAAACCAGCTTCTCGTTGAAATGGATGGTTTTGAGACCAACGACGGCGTCATTATCGTTGCTGCAACAAACCGTCCTGATGTCCTTGACCCTGCCCTTCTTCGCCCTGGCCGTTTTGATCGTCAGGTCATTGTACCTGTTCCCGATGTTGGCGGCAGACAGAAGATTCTTGCAATTTATGCTAAAAAAACCAAAATGGCAGCTCAGGTCGATCTTGAAGTTCTCGCCAGAGGTACCCCAGGATTTTCAGGTGCTGATCTTGAGAATCTTGTCAATGAAGCGGCTCTTATGGCTGCAAGAACAGGTGCCGAAGAAATCACCCTTGAACTATTAGAAGGCGCTAAAGATAAAATCATGATGGGTGCTGAAAGACGCTCCATGATCATCAACGAACAAGAAAAAAAGGTCACCGCATACCACGAAGCAGGCCACGCACTTGTTGCCTGGCTTCTTCCTGGAACAGACCCGGTTCACAAAGTAACAATTATCCCAAGGGGACGTGCACTCGGTCTTACCATGCAACTCCCAACTGATGATAAATATACACACTCTAAGACCTATCTTGAGAACCAGCTTTGTATTCTCTATGGGGGGCGTCTTGCCGAAAAGCTCATCTTTAATGAAATAACCACCGGTGCTGGAAATGACATTGAACGTGCTTCTGGTCTTGCTCGTAAGATGGTTTGCGAATGGGGTATGAGCGATGAGTTGGGTGCTCTTACCTACGGGAAAAAAGATGATCAGGTTTTTCTAGGTAAAGATATCTCACAGAGCAGAGACTTCAGTGACGAAACTGCTCGACAGATTGATCTTGCCGTGCGCACAATCATCGAGACTGCCATGACTACTGTATCTATACTCCTCAAAGACAACAAAGACATTCTTGAACGTATTTCTTTAGATCTTCTCGAAAAGGAGACCATCGTCCTAACGGATATGGAAGAAATCATTAAGGAACTTCGTCCAGGTCAATTCACAGATCGCATGAGCAAAAAAGATGCCGCAGAGCCACAGCCAGTTAAAGAAACTGTTGTAACTAAAGAGCCAGTTGTGGAAGCAGAGCAAGCCGCAGCGTCTGAACCTGCTGACACCGTTTCAGAAACCCAAGAACAACCTAGCGAAGAGAAGAAAAACGACCCAGAAGCACAATGAGCGAATCAAAAATAAAGATAATGGGCGTCCTTAATGTGACGCCCGATTCTTTTTCAGATGGTGGCCAGTTTGCCACCATCGATTCTGCTGTTGATCAAGCAGAAAGTCTTATCACACAAGGGGCTGACATTCTCGATATCGGGGGTGAATCCACCAGGCCTTTTGCCGATAAGGTAGCTACAGAAGAAGAACTGCAAAGAGTCATTCCAGTTATTCGCGCCATCCGCCAAAAGCACTCAATCCCCATCTCAATAGACACCACTAAATCGACGGTGGCCGTAGCGGCTCTCAAAGCAGGCGCTACACATATTAACGATATTTCTGCACTCAGAACCGACCCTGAGATGATAGAAGTTGCTCGTAGCACCTCCGTCCCCATTATAATTATGCATATGCTGGGTACGCCTGAGAATATGCAGATCAAGCCTACGTACACAGATATAATCAAAGAGATGCTGGCCTTTTTCACTGAACGATTGGCTTACCTCAACTCTCACGGTGTTAAAACAGATAGAATCATCATTGATCCAGGTATTGGCTTTGGAAAAACACGAAACCACAACCTCACTATCTTAAAACACCTCGATAGATTTTCACAATTCGGTGTTCCGGTGCTTCTTGCCCATAGCAGAAAACGCTTTTTAGGTGATGTCACCGGAGTGACCCTCGAAAAAGACAGAGATCTCGCCACCGCAGTGGTTTCTGCTCTTTCTGCCTGTAAAGCAATCGATATGGTTCGTGTTCACGATGTTGCCGCAACCAAACAAGCCCTTGATCTTGCTGCCGCCATCGAAACTGCTCAATAGTCCATATTTCTATCATTTAGTTCTTTATCTGCTCAACCTCTCAGTACCTGCCCTAGGAGCTTGTCTGAGAATAGGCATTTTGTTTAAAATCGAGAAATTCCTAAAAAATAAGCACAGCCATATATTTGATATTGCGAGCATTATTTTTTGGGAATTCCGAAGAATTTGG
>JBLHNU010000032.1:0-61357 GCA_047622095.1 Desulforhopalus sp. | reverse complement strand
GCTTGATCCGGCTATTATCACTTCATGTTGTGGCTCTCTTTTTGGCGGCGATAGTACGGCGGCCATTGCTTCTGTTTCAGCTGTGCCTGTGTGGCCGGCAATGATTGTCTTTTATGTGGGGGGGGGGCTTTATCTTGCTGTTTCTGTGTTCACTTTGTCGAACTCCTCTGGAGTCTTGCGCTATTTCTACTCCTGTCTTGCAGTACTGTTTTTTATTGTATCCATTGTATCTATAATTTCTTTTGTTTCAATATACATATATGAATTGCCAACCCACCACTGCCCGTTTGATATTCTACAAGGTTGGTACTATTATATAGGTTACCCAATATATATAAGCTTGTTTTTAGCCATTTATTTTGGAATCTTGCCAGGGTTGTTCCAGCCGCTTAAAAGCTTTAGTGGTGTCGGAGAGGTGTTATCAAAGGTGGAAAAGAGTTGGGTGTACTGGTGTCTGGGAAGCACGCTTTGCTTTTTAACTCTTGTAACCTATGCTGTGGCTACCAGTAATCTCAATTATTTGTAACTATTCAGCAACACCCCATCTGCGCATGATCAGCCTGAAGAACATAGGCAAACTATAGTTTTCCAGGCTGCTTATGCACATCTGAGGCACCCGGAGTCTCCCTGAGGTCGCTTACCTCTGAACAGTTACAGTTCAGGGAACGTTGTACATTTGTGGCTTGACCTGAATAGTTACAATTATTTTAGATAAGTAATCTCTATGGATTAGAACTCTAAGGAGTGTTTATGCTAAAAGACGAAAAATCATTCACCGTGGATAACCGTATTAACAACGGTGATGATTCTGGTGATGTTTGCGAGCATTCAATATCAAGTATTAAGCGAGTTTTTCGAGCATTACCCGACGCTATTCTCTGTGTCGATAGCGATAGGCGTATCATTATGCTCAATCATGCCATGGAGAAGATTCTTGGGTATCAAGAGCAAGAGCTTCTCGGTCAGCGGACAGTCGTTCTTTATAGTAATAAAACAGAGTTTACCGAGGTATCAGAAAAAAGAACGAAGCTCAACGAAGAGGAACTGGAAAAACCATTTGGCGTTAATTTTAAGAAAAAAGACGGATCTGTTATAGCAGCAGAAGTTACGAGCTCAATTGTTAAAGGCCGAGATGGTGAGAAAAACTTTTACCTGAACCTGATACGAGATATTACCGAACGAACCAAACTGGAAACCCGCCTTCGCCAGTTAGAGTATAAATACCGAACAGTAGCTGACTTTACCTATGACTGGGAATGTTGGCGGCTTACAGATGGCAGTTTTAAATATGTTTCTCCATCCTGTGAGAGGATTTCAGGGTATACCGCCGAGCAGTTCATGAGTTATCCTCAACTTTTCCGAGATATTATAGTTCCTGAAGATCGAGATATGTGGGATAGATATGTTGAGAACTCGGTGTTCCATATGAACCAGGAAGAGCTCCAGTTTCGTATTTTGAGAAATGATGGAACTATTCGCTGGATAGAGCATGTGTGTCAACCTGTTATTGGAGAGACAAATGATCTTCTTGGCTACCGTACCAGCAATAGGGATATTACGAAGAGAAAACTTAATGAAAATGAGTTGAAACAGGCTCTTTTTAAAATTAAGGACTACCAGGAACAGCTTGAGGCGGAAAGTGTTTACCTGAGAGAGGAGATGAAGCTCTTTTTAAACCATGATGAGATTGTGGGAAACAGTAATGCAATTCAGTATGTATTTTTTAAAATTGAGCAGATCGCTTCAACTGACACATCAGTTCTGCTACTTGGAGAAACAGGTACAGGTAAAGAACTTTTTGCAAGGGCAATACACAATACCAGTCTTCGAAAAGATCGGCCCTTAGTTAAGCTTAACTGTGCAACATTACAGCCTAGTCTGATTGAAAGTGAACTCTTTGGTCACGAGAAGGGATCTTTTACCAGTGCCCATGAAAGGCAAATCGGGCGCTTTGAACTGGCAGATAATGCGACAATATTTCTCGATGAAATAGGAGAGTTGCCTCTGGAACTTCAACCAAAGCTACTCCGTGTTTTGCAGGAAGGAGAGTTTGAGAGGCTTGGGGGAGCAGAAACCATTAAAGTTGATGTTCGGGTTATAGCAGCAACCAATAGAGATTTGGAAGAAGATGTTCAAAATGGTCTCTTTCGTAAGGACCTTTGGTACAGGTTAAATGTTTTCCCTATTACGGCGCCTCCTTTAAGAGACAGAGTAGAAGATATCGCTCTGTTGGTGAGATATTTTACTGATCGTTTTGCGAAAAAGCAGCGGAAAAATATCAGCTCGATACCTACCCATGTAATGAAAAATCTAGAAAGCTACCACTGGCCGGGAAATGTGCGGGAGCTCGAAAATGTGATCGAACGGGCAGTAATCAATACTTCAGGCACAAAACTCAATGTAGTTGATGAACTTCAATCTCAACCTGGGCAAATCACAAAAAACTTTCAACCCCTTGAAGAAATGGAACGAGATTATATCCTCCAGGTTCTTGAAACAACAAACTGGAAAGTGAGTGGTAAGAACAGTGCTGCGGAAATCTTAGGCTTAAAAAGAAGTACATTGAGAGCTAAAATTGAGAAGCATAATATTGAAAAACCGTAACAATGAGCAATTTACGGAGAACTTGTCGAAAACTTTTCTATAACGTATAGTAGTACTATCCTTCGGGGGCGTAACCCTTTGTATAATGGCTTTGCGCCCTCCGGTTCATCTTAACAGGGTAGCAATATGGCTAGAATGACGGTACTGCAGTTCGGTGTGACCTTGGCCCTTGCGGTCCAGATGTTTCTCGCTGGCCCCCTGTGGGCCGCCAAATCGCCGGTCTATAAGAAAACTCTTGAAGATTATCAGGTCCCGGATGTCGTATTGCTTGATCAGAATGGCAGCGAGATTCAGCTCAAGTCGTATCTTGATTCGGGAAAGCCGGTAATTATGGATTTTATATTTGGAACCTGCACCACCATCTGTCCCGTCCTTTCGGTCAGTTTTGCCTATTTCCAGAAGAAATTGGGCGAGCAGGCAGGCGAGGTCATGCTGGTGTCAATCTCCATCGACCCGGACAATGACACCCCGGAGCTGATGAAGGAGTATATTGGCAAATACGGCGCAAAGCCCGGCTGGGATGCGTTGACTGGAAAACGTTCCAATATCATCGAGGTGTTGACAGCTTTCGACGCCTATGCCGGAAACAAGATGAACCATTTTCCCCTGACAATCATGCGAGGCCCGGGAGACAAGCAATGGGTGCGGCTGAATGGCCTGCTGAGTGCCTCCGACCTGAAGAACGAGTACCGGCAACTTATAGAAGAGTAAAACCTATCAATCAGCCGTTGCATCAAAAGGATTATCGTCAATGAAATTACATCGTATAATGATCGTTCTGGTACTATGCTGCCTGCCTTTACAAATGGCCTGGGCTGACGACGAGCTGGTGGGGTATAGTCATGATGAACTGCTTGCCCTCGGCGAAAAGATGTACCGGGAAGGAATCCTGCCGTCGGGTGAACCGATGAAAGCCCTGGTCATGGGGGATATCCCCTTTGATGGACGGTTGTTTACCTGTGACGACTGTCACCAGAGGAGCGGCCTTGGATCCGAAGAAGGCACGATAATATCCTGGCCCACCAACGGTAAGGAATTGTATATACCAAGGCGTAGAACGGGAGCTTTCAAGTTGCCGGAAACCGAAGAGGAAAAGAACAATCCGCGAAAACAGCTGCCCAAATACTACCAGATGGAGGATGTTCGTCCGGCCTATACCGACAAAAGCCTGGCCAGAGCACTCAGGGTTGGTAAGGACCCCGCCAACCGCTGGTTGGACCCGATCATGCCGAAATACCGTTTGAAGCAAAAGAATATGGCCATCTTGATCTATTACCTCAAGCATCTGAGTGGAGATCTGGATCCGGGGGTCGATGGCAATACACTGCATTTCGCCACGGTGATCAGCGACGAAGTCCCGGAATCCAGGCGTAACGCCATGCTTGACGTACTCAAGGCCCATATCGACGCCCATAATATAGGGAGCCGAAACGAGGGGCGCAGAAAGACGTCAGGGCCTTTTTACAAGACGGAAAAACACCGGTCGTACCGAAAACTCAAGCTGCATATCTGGGAATTGAAAGGACACGAATCCTCCTGGCGCAAACAGCTGGATGCCTATTATGAAAAGCAGCCGGTATTTGCCCTCCTTGGTGGCATAACGACTGGAAAATGGGATAAAATCCACGATTTCAGTGAGGATAATAAGGTACCGTGTATATTCCCGATCACGGATTTGCCAAAAATTTCTTCTACAGACTGGTACACCCTCTATTTTTCAAGGGGCAAATTTCAGGAAGGGGAGGCGGCCGCTAAATACCTTCACTCACAGCTGGAAGATGATACCAAGACCAGGATTGTACAGATATACCGTCGTGACAATCGAAGAAGTGCCGCCCTGGCCAGGGGTTTCAGCGAAACCTGGGAGAAAAAAGCGCCAGAGTCACCAGTGCAACTGGTGCTTGAAGATGGTCAATCTATTATCAATGCGAAACTGGACGATATTTTTGATGGTTCGAAGACCGTAGTATTAATGGTTTGGCTAGATAATAGTGAAAAGGAAGCATTTAAAGGCTTGAATCGTTATATTAATAAGGCCGATAGGGTTATCGCCTCGTCTACCCTGCTAAACAATGACTTCTCGTCTCTTGGCGATGAAATACGGGGAAAACTATTATTAACCTACCCCAGCACCCTTCCCGACCAAAATAAGGCAAGTCGTTTTGCTGTTGCGCGGTGGCTTGAAGCGAGAAAGATTCCAATTACCCAATTTGACATCCAGGCCAAGATGTATTTTATCGGCTGGATGCTGCCCGGTACAATAAAACAGCTCCGAAGTGAATTCTACAGGGATTATTTCCTGGAGGGTTACGATATGATGACTGATCAGGACTATGCAATAGCCGTATACCCTCGCCTCACCTTCGGTTCTGGGCAACGCTATGCATCAAAGGGATGCTATATGGTCAAAATCAGCACCGGCCCGAACCCGGAAGTTATCCCGCTTACCGATTGGGTCATATTTTGACGAGGTGTTTGTCGCCAACTTTACCCGTGTGGAAACACCATGCTCAAAAGTAAACTGCTTATCAGCTTCTTATCAGCTTCTTATCAGCTTCTTATCAGCTTCTTATCTGCTGGCTGCATGGTGGCACGACTCTTTTGAGTGATCGGACAGCACAGCTGCAGGTTCACCACCTCGGTCTCACCGATCTTGCCATCTGGACCGAGGCCAGATACACCAGACACCCATCTCTATCCTTTTGATATCTTACAGCGGTAAAAACAGTGCCTCTGAAATCCTTGGATTGAACAGAAGTGCCTTACGGGCCAGGATGGAAAAATATAAGATCGAAAAACCGTAAGCCCCCACCGAACACGAATTTCTCACCAAGCGACCTTTGTTGTTTCTTTTCTTTTTTTTGGTGGCCATATATAGCCAAGAGGTTGTATATGGCCACCAATCTTTAGCCTGAAGTTGCCAACTTTCTACTGCTGTTCGCGAAAAATCCCTGACAAATCAAGACCATCACTTCAAGTGCTACGTTGTGGCACAAGTGGCATGACTATTGAGTATTACTCTATTAACAAAATACGTTTTCTCTCATTGAAAAATAGGAGGCCAAATGATTTTAACCACCATTAAAGTGCATGGTCAGTCTGCAAAAAGAAAAGAAATAATCCAGACGATTAATGAGTTGGCAGGGCGATTGGCTGACGCCGAAGGGTGCTTAAAGGCAGACCTCTATGTCGACATTGACGACAATGACACTTTTTACTTTATGGAAGAATGGAGTACACAAATGGATTTGGAAAAATATAAGAAATCTAAGTCGTTAAGTGTGCTGCTTGGGCTTGAGAGCCTGTCGGTGGAAGGCCTGGAGATCAAGCACGCCATTAAATGTGAATCAGAGGGAATCAATGCCCGGAAACAAATTAGATCTAAATTTGAGTAATGATGCGAGGCATGATGCGAAAGCATCGTTTCAATGTTCAACCACAGAAATCAGAACTGGAGGAGGAACGAGTATGGAAAAACTAAAACAACCGGATAGAAATATCTATTGGAATCTTATGGCGATATTTTTTAGCCTTGGGCTGGTGATGCTTTTTGGCAATACTGCCAGGGCGGATGTAGCGCTCACAGTGGAGGGGGTGAACAATTGTGCACCGCTCGCAAAACCAGATGTGTGTACAACGACTAAAGCGCCGCTCACCGGTGGTTTCCGCTGGTTGATTGAGGAGGACAAGACGTATCATGTGCCGCTGAACGATGACGGTACGGTAAAGACAACCGCCGGTGTCCCGGACCTTGATCCCAACTGGCGAGTCGGTGATCCTAACCGCAATACCGTATCGGTGAGTTTTCACCACAGTTATATGCCGGTGGTGATGACGGGTGACGAGACCACGCTGGCTGACCTGAACACTCTGGATGCGAGCAAGAACTATTTCATCTCGGTATTGCCGGATGAGGGTTACTCTATCGGCGGTGCGCCAATCAAGGCCGGCGATACTGCTGTTACAGTCTATGTCAATGCGAATCCCATTCCTACTGCCCAGATTACCATTTTTGTGCACGAGGACATCGCACCTATCAATAATGTCTGGGACCTGGGCGAGACCGGCCTTGAAGGCTTCGCCATTATTCTCGAAGATGCGGGCGGTAAGTACGGCATCTCGGCTGGTATACAAAGCCAGGATGCCTTCGGTAACCTGTTGTGTACCAGCTATCAGTATACCGATAGCAACGGTAATGGTAGCCACGACCCGGGTGAACTGTTCGTGGAAGAGATCGATCCTGACACCGGTTTGCCCACAGGTAACCCTGTCATCGACGTAGCTGGCAGCGGCTGTGTAACCGGAGCTTGTGGTGTTCCTGCTGCTGATTTCCCTGATTGTGGTATGGTTACTATACGCAACCTGGCGCCCGGCAAATACGGTGTCCTGGCTGTGCCGCCAAACGCCGTCGAGGATCCAGATACTGGTTTTGTCAGCAGCATCTACACTCAGACCTCAACTATCGAGGGCAAAAAACTTATTGATGCCTGGGTGAAGGCCAACGAACCTGCCTTCTTTGGTGAATTCGGACCACCGGGACCACACGTGTCCATTGGTTTTGTGCCTGCTGGACCTGATGACCCTTACATCGACGCCACGGTATTGACCGGCGGCGCCACCATCAGTGGTGATATTGTTAACCTGCATCTGTCGCGTCCACCGGATACAATTTTTTACGCCGGCGGTCCTTTCCCTCATACAACACCCTGGGTTGGCTTAAACAAAGGTGCTGCCGGAGAAGGCAGAGGCGTATATGCAGCCCGTGCTAACGGTGACGGCAGTTTCTCTATTCCCAACGTACCACCAGGCGCTTACCAGCTGGTAGTGTGGGACGATAACCTAGATCTGCTGTTTGCCAAGCGCACCGTCATTGTGAACGCTGATACTAATGGTAATTTTGACGGCACCTGCAACGCGACGACCAGCTGTTTTCTGGATGTACCCGTGTTCCAGTGGTTTGCCCGCATGGAGAACTATATCTATAACGACGAGAACGAGAATGGGGTCCGTGACTGCGTAACCCCAGAATGCAACGACAATACAGTCGATGAGGTAGGAATTATCGAACAGGCGGTCAATCTGCGCTGGCGCGATGGCACCGTCTACCAGTCTTTTGCCACCGACGGTGACGGTTTCGCCCCCTTTGACGAGGTGTTCCCATTCTTCTCCTGGTTAGTCGCTGAAGTGGACTTTGCCCGCTTCAAGGCAACTGGTGTCACGCTCACCGTCGATGACGGTGGGCCCATTGGTGCATCCGCTGAAGGCGCAGGCACCAACTGGAACCAGGTGCTGAATCCGCAGATCCAGGGTAACCCCCTGGACCCGGACAGTGTCTTTCCAATCATTGATATGAACAGCCCCGCCCCCACCTATCGTACCGAGGTCGGCCCGGTACTGTCACAGGGCGTCCAGGCATTCCTGGGCCAGACCAATGTCTTCGAGTGGGGCAAAAAGGCCTATGCGCCGAACGAGAACGGCGGCATCTCCGGTGTGGTGATGTACGCAGTGACCCGTGCCGAGGACGATCCCGAGGCGGCTGCAGCCGAGCCATGGGAGCCTGGTATTCCTAATGTGACTGTCAAACTGTACGACAGCAAAGGAACAACCCTGTTGGCTACAACAACAACTGACAGCTGGGATGATAGTTTACCCACTAACTGCCAGTACGGCTCCAATGCCGATAGCGGAACTGATGATCCTTTCGTCTTCCGCGACGTGGACACCGACTGTTATGATGGCATGCGCAACTGGAACCAGGTACGCCCCGGTGTGTTTGACGGTGGTTATGCCTTCGGTCCTGAGATTGACTGCGGAAACATGGAAATAAACAATGGAGCTTGTAGAAAAATCACAAATGATGTCGGTGGTAAACGTTACCTTAAAACCGCACAGTATGTCGTGGAAGTGATTGCTCCCACCGGTTATCAGATCATCAGATCTCAGGACCGTAATGTGGACTTCGGTGATACCTTCTTCCCCAGTCCAGAGTTGTTACCACCACCTTGTGTTGGAACGCCGTACACCGTGCCTGCAGAGTTAGCTCTGTTTCCCGGCGAGGCTGCACCACTAGCGGGTCAGAGTTTGCCGCTTTGTGACCGCAAAGAGGTCGCTCTCAGCAGCGGCGCTAATGCGGCAGCAGACTTCTCCCTGTTTACCGAGGTTCCCATCGCCGGTCACTTCATTGGTTTCATCCTGGATGATACCGCCAATGAATTCGATCCGACTTCACCGCAGTTTGGTGAAAAGTATGCACCACCGTTCCTGCCGGTCTCTATCCGTGACTGGACCGGTCGTGAGATTTCACGCACGGTATCGGACGAGTATGGTGTCTACAATGCGCTGATTCCTTCTACCTTCACGGAGAACCTGGGCCAGCCCAGCGGTATTTCGCCCAACATGCTCACCACTTGCATGAACGCGAAGTCACTGCCGAACGGTGATATTGATCCGCTGCACAACCCGCAGTACAGCCAGTTCTGTTACACCTTCCAGTATATGCCAGGTTCAACTACCTACCTGGATACCCCGGTGGTACCGGTAGCGGCATTTGCCGGACCTGACCAGAACCCGCTTGACTGTGAGTATGTGGCTGGTACGCCAAGGATCTACAGTGTGAATGTACCTGGCAATGGTGAAGGTGGTGGTCCTTACCTGCCTGAAAATTACTTGGGTAAAATTCAAGCTAGTGGCATTCTTATCACCTCGGTGGGAACGATCGACGTTCCGAACCCGGCTTATTGTCCTGCCATTAACCCAAATTGTGTTAATATTGATAACGACAAAACCATCACCCGCGACTATGGTTTCGGTACTCGTACTTTAGGTGATCTATCTAGCGTCACCATCGGTGGTATAGCGGTTGCTATAGACACATGGGGTGACGCGATTATCTCGGCTTCTGCCGTCAATACCGTTATCCCGGTAGGTGCTCATCAGCTGGTAGTAACCCGAACTGACGGCACTAGCACCATCACCGGCGTTACCGTCCAGGTAGGCCTGCGTAATAATGCCAATGTGATCGCAGTAACTCCTGAAGATGGAAATGGAGCGATCCAGGCTGCTATTGATATTGCTGGTACCAACGACCTGATCCTGGTTAGACCCGGCACCTACGACGAAATGGTCATCATGTACAAACCTGTTCAGCTTCAGGGCTGGGGTGAAGGATCTACCTTCATTGATGCTATCAAGGCACCATTCAACAAGCTGTCTGAATGGCGGATTCTTGCTGAGTCCCTGCTGATTGACAAAGATGTAGATCTCGTTCCCGGACAGGAGTTAGGTTTTGGCGGCATTGAACCGGATACTTTCTTTAGTGAAGAAGGTGCTGGCGTATTCGTGCTGGCCAAGAACCAGCATCAGACCAGCTTTGCCAGTAACAAGGGTGCGCGTATCGACGGCTTCACCATCTCCGGTGCTGATACCGGCGGCGGTATCGTTCTGAACGGTTACGCAGACGATATGGATATCTCCAATAATCGTATCGTTAACAACAGTGCTTTCTTTGCTGGTGGTATACGTGTCGGTCATCCTCTGTTAACAGATACGACTGGCAGAACGATCCTTTACTCCGATGCGGATAACGACAACGTTTCACTCCATCACAACACTGTCACCCAGAACGGTGGCCTCAGTGGTGCTGGCGGTGGTATTGCATTGCACACCGGTTCAGACTCCTACCAGGTGACTGACAACTTCGTCTGCGGCAACTTCACCACTGCAGGCGGTGCCGGTATTGCCCACTTCGGCTTTAGTGACACTGACGGTAGAAGTGGCCCTGTACCTTTGATCGAAGGTAACACTGTGATCTTCAATGAGAACTTCAATCAGGGCACCACGGTCAACGGCGGCGGTATTCTGGTCTCCGGCATGCCAGCCTTCGGTTGTCCTGTCGATCCAAACACCGGTGTACCGGATCCAGCCTGTCTGATCGATCAGGTGCAGGTAACCAGCCGGGGCTCCGGTTCGGTACAGATTATCGGTAACCTGATTAAAGGTAACTCAGCCGGTGTCGGTGACGGTGCAGGTATCCGCCTGAGCCGTATCAATGGCCAGGATGTGGCAGTCAGCAATAAAGGTGAAGTCAGTGTCGATTATGTAGTTGATATCATCAACAACATGATTGTCGACAACATGGCTGCCCTGGCTGGTGGCGGTATCTCGCTGCAGGACGCACTGGCTGTCAATATCCTGCACAACACCATTGCCAACAATGACAATGCGTCGACCTCAGGTGATGCCTTCACCACGGGTGTACCCAGTCAGTCTAATGCGCAGCCAGGAGCGGGTATCGTCTCACGTCAACATAGCGTCGAGCTGGCACAGTTCCTGACGGCAGCGGTACCAGCGGAGACCTTCTCCGACGCCTACATGGTGGACAATATTATCTGGCACAACCGTAAGTTCTTCTGGTTGCTGGATGATGTCCCCGTTCCAGCCGTCAGCGGCCTGTGCCCGGATATCTTTCCCGGGATTGGCCTGACCTGTGCAGGTGGCAATGCTCCAGTCTATGACGACCTGGCGGTCATCCCTGCAGCGGCGGGTACGCTTACCTGCGATGATTGCATCATGACTGGCCCAGCTGATCCAGCCTTTGTCGCCGAGTATGTCAATGGCAGCCGTAATACAACCACCGTCTTACTGGAAGGAACGATCAAGGCAACACCTGCCTTTGATGAGGGCGGTAACTTCATCCGCCTGCGTTACGGTCCGTTGACTCAGACTGATACGGATAATCCAGGTGTGTTGCTGGGTGACTACCATATCCAGACTGGTTCATCAGCGATTAATGCCAGTTTGTTGGGTGCTGGAGTATTTACCGACTTCGATGGTGAACCACGCCCAGTTGGAGCGTTTGACATCGGTGCCGACGAGGTTCAATAAACTGAAGTAGCGTAAATGAGCATACCCCGTCGGATTCGTCCGGCGGGGATCCCTCAAAGAAGAGGAGAATACAAATGAATATTGATATTTTTAACAAAGCGCTGCTTCCACTGGCCATAACCCTGGCCCTTGGCTCGTCAGCAGCTTCCGCCGCAGTGCTGGTGCAGTGTCCCGGCGACAAAGACGGCAGTGCCATTATCGGCGATGCCGGGGGCGAAACAGCAAATCCTGATATCAAGTGCATGCATCTGACTGCTGGCGACGGTTTCACCACCATGGCCGATGGCACTACCCGTTATATGTTCGGTTTCGCGGATGTCACGGGCTTGCCTACCAAGACCCCGACCCAGAAGAACAACCTAATCCAGGCAGGTGTACTTGCCCACGAATGGCCTGGGCCTACCATCGAACTTGAACAGGGTCAGGAGTTTTATCTTAGTCTGACCAATGTCGGTATGATGATGCGGCCTGATCTGTTCGATCCGCATACCGTCCATTTCCATGGTTTTCCCCAGTCATCCACCGTATTCGACGGTCTGCCCGAGAGCGGCTTGTCAATAGGCATGGGGGCAACCCTGACCTATTACTACAAGCTCAACGATCCTGGCACCTATATGTATCACTGCCACGTTGAAGCCACCGAGCATATGCAGATGGGTATGCTTGGCAACCTCTATATCAAGGCGGCACAGAACAAAACCGGTTGTGAAGATCTTTCGTGTGCGGCTACCACTGGAACTGCTGGTTATGCCTATAACGACGGTGACGGCTCGACCTATTATGATGTGGATTATCCTATCCAGCTAGGCTCTTTCGACGGCGCCTTCCACGACGCCAGCGAGAACACGCAGCCGCTGCCCTTCGCGCTGATGGAGGATAACTATCCCATGATCAACGGCCGGGGTTATCCGGACACAGTGGACATGAAGACCGATGGTGAAGCAAGCATTTATGATCCGACTGGTGCGCTTGATCCGTTCCCGGTGCCCGATGGTTTCAATAATACTTACGTACACACGGGACAGCCGGTCAGTTCGCTGATTACGGCCAATGCGGGTGAAAAGGTGTTATTGCGAATATCCAATCTGGCAATCACCCGGTTTTATACATTACAGAGCCTGGGTATCCCGATGCAGGTAGTGGGTAAAGACGCCAAGCTGCTGCGCACGGTTGATGGTGAGACCAACCTTTATTACAATACCAATTCGGTCACCATAGGTGGCGGCGAATCATTCGATGTGATTCTGGATACCACCAATGTGGCAGCGGGTACCTACTATCTCTACACGGCCAACCTGAACTACCTCAGTAACGATACAGAGGAATTCGGCGGCATGATGACTGAGATTGTCATTAATTAAGCGAAACGGCGAGGAAATCAAAATGAACAGAAAAATAAAGAGAAAGATATATAGAGGAGCTGGAGTTTCCGCCGTGCTCGGAGGGATGCTTCTGGTGCTGGGAAGTGTCGGTGCCCAGGCGGCAATCGACGGTATCAGGGGAACCGCTTTCAATATGACTGCCAAGGTTGATCAAATCAGTACGGCCGATGGCGGTAGTGTACTGCTCTGGGGTTACGCGGATGATGACGACAAGGCAGGCTTCGGTACCCGGGCACAGTATCCCGCACCGACACTGATCGTCAATGAGGGTGACACGGTCACTATCAACCTGAGCAATGGACTGACCGTGACAGCAGGTGCTGTACCAAACGTGTCCATGGTGTTTCCGGGGCAGGATGTCACCGTAAGCTGCCTAACAGGTAAATGTGCCGATGGCACCATCACCATGGAAGCGGAAAATGACGGTGATATGGTGAGTTATACCTTCACCGCCACCAACCCCGGTACCTATATGTATCACAGTGGTACCAATCCGGGATTACAGGTGGAAATGGGATTGACCGGGGCATTGATCGTACGCCCTGCAACCGCTGGACAGGCTTATGGTCATGAAGATACAGCCTATGACTATGAGGAGTTATTCTTCCTCAGCGAGATGGACCCGCTTATTCACCATGAGGTGGAATTTCATGGCCCTGACTCACCGAACCTCCTACCACTGTTAGACAACTACTTCTCTAATTACTGGTTTATCAACGGCCGTACCGCGCCGGATAACTTCAGCGGGACCTACGTCAACTGGTTGCCAACCCAACCCTATAACTCGGTGCCGCGTATGCACCCGGGTGATAAGTTGCTGATGCGGATAGTTGGCGGCGGGCGCGATATGCATCCGTTCCACCACCATGGAGAACATGCAAGCATCATCGCAGTTGACGGACGCATGCTGGAAAGCGCTCCGGGAATGGGTCCGGACCTGAGGACCTCGGTCTTCACCACCCCGTCGATCCCCGGCAAGACCAGTGATGGCATCTTCGAATGGACCGGCGAGGGCCTGAACTGGGATATCTATGGCGGCACTGATGTGTGGCCCGAAATGGCGCATACCTGTAATGGTCTGGTAGCAGCATCTCCTGGTTATGATCCGGTCACCAATGAATACTGTCCTGATCACGGCAAAGTTTTCCCAGTGGTTCTACCGGAGAAGCTCGACCTGGCCTTCGGTGGCTGGTGGAGCGGCAGCCCATATCTTGGCAGCCTCGGCGCATTGCCACCGGGAGAGGGTGGACTTAACCCCAACGGCGGTTTCAGCTTTATGTGGCATTCCCACACCGAAAAAGAGCTGGCCAACTACGATATCTTCCCTGGCGGTATGCTGACCATGATGATAATCGAAGCCTACTACGTGCAAATCGATTGATCATAGGAGATTAATGAAATGAAAAACAAAACATTTAAAATTAGACCGATCAGTCTGGCACTGTTGCTGGCGGGTATCGGTATGGCGCAGCCCTCTTATGCTGTCGATTTAATGGCGGTGGAGGGTACCTGGAATGGTATAACTATGTGGGGGTTTGCGGCAGATCAACCTCCTACTTGCCCAGATGCTCCGGTTGCCTGGGGCGTGGGTCCGCAACTGACCGATACAGATCTGGTGGGTGGCAATCTTACCGTAAACTTGCTTAACTGCTTAAGCGAGGGTGTTTCTATCGTTATCCCCGGTCAGCCTGCGACCTTCACGCCAGTGACGACTGTTGATTTATCGGGTAGAACACGGATAACAGCATTTACCCATGAGGCTGGGCCTAACGGTGGAACCGCGAGTTATACCTGGACTGGCGTGAAGGATGGCACTTATCTCTACCAGAGCGGCAGTCATCCTGCCAAACAGGTGCAGATGGGTCTCTACGGTGCACTTACGATAAAAGGTGCTAGCTATCCAGATGTCCACGACGAAGTCACTTTGCTCTATAGTGAGATCGATCCTGCCCTGCATAGTCCACCGGCTGCGGCCACACCACTGGGTTATCATCCCAGGCACTACCTGGTCAACGGTTCGACGAGTCAATCGTTTCCAACCGCCGGTGACACCAACCACCCTACGCTGCTGCGCTTTTTGAATGCTGGTCTTGATTTTCACGTACCGGCACTGAACAGCAGTTACATGGATTTGGTGGCTGAGGACGGCAACGCCTATCCATTTGCCAAGCAGCAGTATTCTGTCAGCCTCGCAGCGGGTAAAACCATCGATGCTCTGTGGCAGGCCCCAGCGGATGGCGATTACGTTATCTATGATCGACGTGGCAACGGTATGGTCGCATCACTTACAGTGGCTGCGGGCGTTGGACAACCGATAGCTAACGATGATTTGTACAGCGTCAATGAGGGTGATCTCCTCAATATAGCTGAGATCGGTGTGCTGGCTAATGACACGTTAGCAGACGCTAAAACTGCACTCACAGTGCCACCGGCATCGGCGAGCCTGGTCAGCTCGACATCCAGTGGCAGCCTGTCTTTAATTGCAGACGGTTCTTTTACCTACACGCCGAATGCAAACTTTAACGGCACGGACAGCTTCACTTATAGAGCTAACGACGGCACACTGGACAGCAACGTTGCCAGCGTAACCATCACGGTGACTTCGGGGAACGATGATCCGGTAGCTGATCCGAATGGGCCATACACAGCGACCGTAAATGTTCCGGTCACCCTGGATGGTTCGGGATCATCTGACATCGATGGCGATACACTGACATACGCCTGGGATTTCGGTGACACCAACCTGGGCATGGGAATAATGCCAATTCATACCTACACGGCAACGGGACCCTATACGGTGAGCCTGGTAGTGAACGATGGCACAGTGGACTCCGCAGCGGTCACAACGACAGTTGATGTGGGCGTCGCAGTGAATACTGCTCCGGTAGCGGTCGAGGATTTCGAAACTGTACAGAGGAACAGCGCGGCAGCCTTCATCAACCTGACTGATAACGACAGCGATGTCGATGGCAATCTGAAGGATGATTTAGGTAACGTGGCTCCAGATCAGATCAATATCACGACCGGCTCTCTAACAACGCGCGGTGGCACGGTGACTGTATTGACTAATGGTGTCAACTACACGCCGAAGCGTAACTTCCGCGGCACGGATACCTTTAACTATATAGTCTCAGATCTTGATGGAGCGCCATCAAATGAAGTGACGGTTAGAGTGAACGTGGTCAGGTAATAACGAGAAAGGAGTTGCTGGCAAACGTCCGATCCCGTTCGGTAAAAAATTGATACTTACCGGGCGGGATCAGGCATTCACCCGAGGCAGACAGGAAGAACAGTTATGAACACAAAATATTTCAGCAACACATATTTAGCTCACAGCAGGGCTATGGCGCTAGCTTTACTGCTGGGTGCCACGGTTGCGCTGAGTGGTCCCGTCGTCGCTGGTGCAAGTGTTAGCGCCAGTAATGCTGGTGAGGCTAAACAGGTGGACAAGGATGCATCCAACTATACAGACGAGATGGGATTCATCCATCTCAGTGATAGTAAGAAGAAAGCATTAAGCGACAAATGGGGCATCGAATTGGTGGCCATGCGCAGCACGGCGGAGGGTCATATGGTGGATTTCCGTTATAAAGTTCTGGACGCAGAAAAGGCGGCGCCATTGTTCAAGCGCCAGACCAAGCCGTATCTGATTCACCAGGAGAGCGGCAAGGCGCTGGCAGTACCCAATACCGCCAAGATCGGCTCGTTGCGGAACTCAAACACCCCGCAGGAGGGCCGTATTTACTGGATGTTTTTTGGTAATCATCACCGCCTTGTCCAGAAAGGCGACAAGGTGACCGTGGCCATAGGTGACTTCCGCGCCACAGATTTAGAGGTGGAATAACATGAAAATACAATTTTTAACAAGAATAAACCTGCTGCTCTACGGGGTTTGCCTCACTGCGATGGTGCTGAGTGCGCCGGTCAAGGCCGGGGTGGTAGAACCGGCCCTGCAGCAGGCCATGCAGGATGGCGAGGAGATCAGCTTTATCGTTCATTTCCATAAGCATGTTGACCTCACCGCATTTCCCGGCAGAGGTAAAGGTAAGGGAATAGAGCGTGCCTCCCTGCTTTGGGAATTGCGGAAGCAGGCGGACAGCAGCCAGGCTGGAGCTCTTGAGCTCCTCAAAGGACGCGGGGCGAAGCGATTGATCCAGCTCTGGTCAATCAACAGTCTGGCGGCAACGGCAGACCCTGAGGTGATAAAAGAGCTGGCCTCGCTGCCGGGAGTTGGCAATGTCGTGCTGGATAATACCCTGGCGGCGCCAAGCCCAGAGCCTTCTGCCACTGCGACACCGGAATGGAATCTGGATATGATCCGCGCACCTGAGTTTTGGAATACTTATGATGTTGACGGCACCGGCACGGTGGTGGCAAGCATGGATACCGGCGTTGATTGGCAGCACCTGGATCTTGCAGACAGCTACCGAGGCGGCAGTAACAGCTGGTTTGATCCAAATGGCGAGCATTCAACGCCCTACGATAAGGCTGGATCAGGCTATTCAGGACATGGCACCCAGGTAACGAGCCTGATGGTGGGAGGAGATGCCAGCGGTACCAGTATTGGTGTTGCTCCCGGTGCCCAGTGGATCGCGGTAAAGATCTTCAACGATGCCGGTTTAGCCTCACTGAGTGCTATCCACCATGGATTTCAGTGGCTGCTGGACCCGGATGGCAACCCGGCAACGGACGATCAACCGGATGTGGTCAATAACTCCTGGGGATTTCCCACTTTGGTCGGGCAGTGTTACACCGAGTTTGAATCTGATATCCAGGTGCTGCAGGCTGCAGGTATCCCGGTGGTATTTTCTGCTGGCAACCAGGGGACCGTAGGCAGCGTCAGCCCCGCTGATAACACGTCGAGCTTTGCGGTGGGCGCAGTCGATGAGTCAGAGTTCGTGGCAGACTTCAGCAGCCGCGGTCCTTCCGCCTGCGATGGCACCATCTTTCCGCAGATCGTTGCCCCGGGTGTCAACGTGAAAGCGGCCGACCTCACAGCTGGGGGGGTATTTCTCTTGAGTTATAAGAATGTTTCAGGAACCTCCTTTGCCGCTCCCCATGTGTCGGCAACAATGGCGCTGCTGCGTAAGGCCTTCCCGGCTGCAACGGTTGAACAGCTTGAGCAGGCATTGATGGATTCGGTCTTTCATCCCTATTTAGATGGTCCTGATAACACCTACGGCTATGGTGTACTCGATGCAGTAGTGGCAAATGACATGCTCACCAATCCAACCTGGCCCACCTGTACTGATTCTGATAGCGATGGTTTTTTTGCAGAAGCTGGTTGTGGCAGCGAGTTGGATTGTAATGACTCTGATGCCGGCATCAACCCTGCGGCCTGTGACATCAAGGGCGACGGAGTCGATCAGGATTGCGATGGTGTAGATCGTACCAAAGGTAAATCATGTCCGGTCAGCGATGGCGGCGATACCGGTACCAGCGACCCGGATACCGGTAGCAGCGATCCGATCAGCAGTCCAGAGGGCAAAGGAGATACGTGTTCGGATGGTATCGATAATGATAATGATGGTGACATCGATTGCCAGGATTCCGGCTGTAGCAAAAACAAATCCTGCAAGACCCGTTAGTCAAAGCGAGAGAGCTGCGACTACCAAGGGAGGTTTAAGGATGTGCAGAGCTTGGGGGGGGGACCGCATGAAATCAAAACGCACTGCCATTGTCTGCTGGTTATTGCCGATTGCCCTGCTTTTCGGACCAGTTTTTGTTCGGGGGCAGGTTGTTACCTATACCAATGAGACTGTTTACCTCAATGCTCTGAAATCGGCAGGATATAATTCTTTCAAGGAAGGATTTGAGGTAGGTTCGGTGTGGGGTGTTACGCGAGCTCCCGGTTCGGCTGCGAGTGTTAACAGCAGTGGCATCGGGCATCTTCTCTCCTACGGGGTTTTTGATTGTATCACAAATCACAGCCTGGGGGGCAATCGGATGATACTATGTGGAACAATAGGTAGAGAGACAGAAAAATCCTCCGCCTTCGGACTAGTGGCAGCATTTCAACGGCAAAAGATTTAATCGCCAATTGAGCGCAGCTCAATAAGCAGATCACTCGTACCTTAATACTTTTTCAGTATGAGGCTCATTGGCTATAGGTCAATTTAACCTGTAGGTTATTGGGAGAGTAACCTCAGCTCTCACTGGAGGTTTAGGGAAGGGGGCACATTGTTTAATGGTTTTAATCGCGTTTTTATCAAGGCTCTTAAATCCACAGCTTTTAATAATTCTAATGTCTTCAACCTGACCATCATCGCAGATAGTGAACGCCACCAGTACTTTTCCTTCCCAGCCCATTTTACGGGCGATACTCGGGTAGTTTGTTTTGCGCTCAACAACATCTCTGATATAGGAATAATTGGCTTTTACGTAGTGTTCCTTTAGAGACGTTAGGTTGACTTGACTATTAGCCGGGACCACTGCCGTGACTAATTCTTGGGATACATTCTGGGGCACGTTTTGGGCGTAATCAGAGGATACGTCCAAGGCTGAGTCGATAACCTTCTCATGAGTTACTTCTTTTTTTGTATCTGGATTTTGAACTGATGTGATTTCAGGGGGACGCTTATTTACGGTTACAATGACTTTTTCTTTAATCGCCGACAGCTTTTTCCTTTTCATGGGGACTATTTGTTTTACCACAGGCTTTACAGTTTCTGGTTTGAGTTGTTCCTGTGTCACTGGTTTCGGCTTGTTTTTCTCTGGTGTATTCAACACTTGCTGCGGCTTGCTTACATGGATAATCTTACGAGCTGGTGGTGGTTGATACGTTTTGTCCGGTTCTGCTTTGACAACCTTCTCGGAACATTGAGGAGCCAAGCTGTTAGCACAATCACTTTCAATAGAAAAATCAATTATCAGGGGCGGAGTAACATCGGGAAGCAGATTTCCTACATATACTATTGAAGACAAAATGAGAAGGTGGATCAGCAAGGAGACTCTGAACCCACGAAATAGCAACTGACTCATGTCATTGATTCTGTCTGTAGACTGACTTTTTTGAACCCCAATCCTTTTATAATATCCATGACATTGACAAAGATCTGCAGGGCAATATCTCTGTCTGCACGAATGAGGATGGCCTGCGATCTCTCCAATTGTGTGAGCGACTCTTTTAACTGGACTATGGAGGAAGGCAACTGATTGAAATATATGGAGCCAGTTTCATCAATTTCTATGGTTATAGTTTTTAGTATCTCACTGCTGCTGTTTTCCGCCCGTGGAAGTTCGACGGGTATTGCACCCACTGCAATAAAGGTCGTTGTAGTGAGTACTATCGTCAGGAGTACCAGCATGACATCCACCAGTGGAATAACATTAATGGTGTCAAATCCATTATTGTCCATTTTTTATCTCCCATTGAATAATGAGAACCTTAACTTTACGGAGCAACAAGTTATAGACCACGATCGCCGGGATGGCGACCAATAAGCCCACGGCTGTGACTTTAAGCGCCAGGGCAAGACTGATCATAATTTTACTGGTGTCCATAAAACCAGATTTACCCATGGTGTAAAAGGTGAGCATGATACCAAAAACTGTTCCTAAAAGACCAATATAGGGTGCATTGCTGCCAACAATCGCGATAAGATGAAGATGTTTTGTCAACTCAAGTTCCAGGCTCTTTCTATTCTCATAGTTTTCCAGGCTTAGCCGCTTGAAAAACAGATATCTTTCTATACCGATCGAAAATGCAAGAATACTCATCACAACCAAAAGGCCGATTATTCCATAATCAATTGCATAATGAAGCCATTGCATGGTGCAGGGTTCTCCTTTCCATAAAAGACAAGTAAACAAGACGTATAATTGGCTGACGAAATGTGATAAAACATGCTTCCTTTATTTGAACTACCAGATCATTTTCAAAGCTATAACCACCATGATTCCCATGGAGAGCTTCTGCATATATGGCGCAAATCCCTCTGCTTCCTGCCTGATTTTATATGAAATAAGGGCAAAACCGCCGCCTACGAGTAGCATCGGCGATACTGTAAGGCCCAATCCATAACAAAAACCATACATCAGTCCAATCATGGCATCCTCTTGCTGAGCCGCCAGTACCAGCACTGCAGCCAGCGGGGGGCAGGGAACGAAACTTGATACAATTCCCAGAACGAACATTGAAAGCCGTTTTCCAGCAACCTGTGCTCGTTTCAGGCAGCCACCTTTCGTTACAAAAGGCATGGTTATTGCCACAACAATCAGAATAAGACCCATGAGGGTCTTATGAACTGGAGTGACCGTAAGCGCTCGACCCAGCAATGCTGCGGCTCCGCCAAATGCTGAGTACATAAAGAGTTTACCCATGGCAAAAGCACAAGACGAGAGTATTCCGTCTTTAAAGCCGGTACCGGAGCCAATCAGGTAAGGCCCGTAATAGGGTAGGCAGGAGAAACTACATACTGTTGTGCCATATGCAAGTCCCAGCAGAAAAAGGCTTGAGGGTTCAAGTATCACCATAGTCCCCTGAGTCGCAAAGAAAGGCATCACGCGCTATAAGAGCGGCACCATATGCTGTTGTAATCTGTGGTTTTACAGGTACGAACATTTTGTGCATCAGTTCATCTTCAAGTGCTTTTACCAACCCGTTATTCATAGCAGGACCACCATCGAAAAAGATCATCTCCCCAAGCAAGCCTACTCGTTTAGAAAGGCGAACTACCCGTTTAGCTATGGAATAATGGATGCCTGCGATTATCTCAGCCTTGCCATTGCCATTTGCAAGAAGCCCAATAATCTCCGATTCGGCAAAGACCGTACAAGTACTGTTTATGGAAAGGGGAACACCTGTTGAGTTCAGGTGCTGGGCACCAAGTTCGTCAACCTCCACTTCCAGGTTACGCGCCGCCATATCAAGAAACCGACCTGTTCCAGCCGCGCACTTGTCATTCATGGCGAAACTTTTGACATGGTTGTCGTCGTCCAGGGTGATGATTTTCACATCCTGACCACCAATATTTATAATCGTTGAAACCTTCCCAACGACGGAAGCAACTTTTCCGGCTCCTATGGCATTAGCGGATATTTCACTGACCGATTCATCTGCATCTTTAAACAGTTTCCTCCCATACCCGGTTGAAAACACATAAGATATTTTTTCTCTGGAAATATTCGCCGACCTGAGGATATGATCAAATGCTGCAACTGTATGTTTGTGAAAATAGCTGCCTGTAGGGCAGACGTAGTCTGCTACAAGCTGTTCATCTTCATCTGTCAGAACAATTTTTATTGTTGTCGACCCAATATCAATTCCGGCAAAATAGTACATATTGTCAGGTTTCCCCTATCACTCGGGTTTGTCTCCCCTTCCGCTTTCTCTTTTTCATCTTGATGGATTCGATAAAAGCCTCTATCCTCGTGGATAACTGCCCGTGATCTTCAGCGCTGTAGTCTGTTTCCAAATAGAGCATGGGAATAGCTGCCTCCTCCAGCACGCGCGAAATCTGCATCTGTTCCATCTCATAGGGTAGACATCCTGAAAAAGCCTGATAGACCACTCCGTCCACCTTAAAGTCCTTGGCCATTTCGAGCAGCTTTCTTTGCCTGTCACTATTTGGGCTTAAACAAGGGCAAGTACACGGTTTTAGATATTTATCGGCTATGGCTGGGATCATATCGCTCAGATTTGCCTCGTCGTAGGAGACAGCATCGTACAAGAGACGTGACGAACTGCAGACCTCATCTGCAACGATGACAGCACCTGATTGTTCCACCATGATTGGTACTTTGATATTTGGAAAAATGGGAGGAGAGCCGGTAAACAGAATCCGTGGAGCATTGCGGTTGGTCACGGTAATTTTCTGAGAAGTGCGGTCTTCAAGTTCTGCCAGGAGCACAGTTGCCGCTTGAATCCAATTGTCGATGTCGTCCATGAAAAAGCTATTGGTGACAAGCAGCATATCCTTGCCGAAGATGACAGGCGAGTCAGAAATTCTCAGTGCGTGGAGTTTACGGTAAATTTGTGAGGCTTCGGATTTCTTTGCGATGGCTTTCTGTAGATTTTTGCCGGTAATTTTTTTACCGGTAATTTTCTCCAGATCAAGAGCAAGTTGTTTAACCGATTCCTGCCAGTAGAATCTGGCTGCATCACTTTCCTTGCTGGAAGGCATTTCAAGGGAATACACATTATAGAAGGAACCGTCGATCTGCTCAGCTATTTTTTTCTTTTGATCACAGGTTGTGGGGATTATCACCCCAGCAAGCTTATCTTTCCAAAATTCGCGGTTTACATGAAGCATACCAGAAGTAGCGCGGACGACTGGACATGATTTTGCCGGCAAGAACTCAGCTCCTATCTGGTCGTACGCAGAGACTCCGCTGCACAATCTGACAGGCACTGCCCCGGTAGCATAAATCAACTCATCGGGAACCTGAACGCACATGGTACCAATGAGCTGTTTGTTCTCCGGCAATATAGAGCCGCCTGTAAATGTTTTTCGGAAAAAATTATAAAAATAGTCCATGGACAGAGGGTTATCTGGAAATTCTTCTATCTGTCTCAGGGTTTCCACCGCCTCCATGCCAAGATGCAAGCGAGTTGTTCGTTGAACGGCCTCAGCCCTTTCATTTTCCATTATTATTCCTATTGCTTCTGTTGAAAAAACCTTCCTCGGTTGATTCAAATATCACAAGACCAGTAAACTTTACCTGCAGACATTTTTCCTCCGGGCAGACTTCGACGCATTTAAGGCACATCATACAGTCGTCTTTTACTATGTTTTTATGATCTAGGTCATCGGCAATGGCTCGAATTCCAACATCACAGGATCGGTAACAGTTGCCGCAGCGGGTGCATTTGTCACCATTCTTGGTGAGTTTTAAGAGGCCAGCCTTGGAGAAGATGTAGTGCAGCGCACTCATGGGGCAGAAAAGACAGATAAACCGTTTTTTAACAAAGGATCCTGTGAAAAAGATACCAGTGATAAGTAAACCTAGCGATGTAAACACCATCTTTGTTATTGAACTGAAATCTATTGCCAATTGGGATATGTCACCGGTAAAAAGTGGCAGCACTGTCCTTCCTGGGCAGATCATGCAAAAGGGTACACCAAAATCATGACTGAGTTTCGGAAGTCCGGCAATGGAGTTACCTATCCCCATAGGTATCAGGATCAGTAGTACCAGAAGTATGTATTTAATAGTTGACAGTCTGTTAAATGTCGATGCGGAGTAGTTACTGTAACGGATGCCCAGTCTTGTTCGGCTTTTTGTTATCCAATCCTGGATGGTTCCCAGGGGGCAGACATATCCGCACCATGCCTTATTCAGGAGAATAAAAAATCCGACAAATGTTGCGAGACCGATAAGGATGCCGATCCCCCTGCCACTGAATACTTTGCTAAAAGGTGTGGCCATTTGATGCTGAAAGCCCATGAGATAGCATGATCCACCCCTGGCATCATCAAAAACACAACCAAAGGTTGGCAGTTGATTGCCAATATTAATGGCCAGGTATCCACCATAAATGAGTAATGCAAAAGATGCGAGCTGTACATAGAAACGAAAACGGCTGATATCGGCTCTGTTGACAGCCTTTCTAAGCTTGTTTATCAAAACTGATACCCTTGTATGGTTTTCTGCGGCGTTCGCGGTAGATATAAACACCAAAGCCGCTTACGGTCATCCCAAGCACTCCCAGACCCAGACCATATGAATAGGACGCATAATCTCTTGAAGATGGCGAGTATTGCCAAGGGTGAGTGGCGATGTAGTGTACGCGACTATAGGCTTCATTTCGAAAATTATTTTGCTGGTCTCTATCGTACTGAGCGGTAACCAGAAACTCACCACGATGGGCACGTTTAAAGGATGACCAGAGTGGGGGGTAGTAGTCACGAATCATCTGAACCGTCGTTTTGCCTTTCTTGTCAGTTACCACCCTTTTACTCCATCCTTTTTCGGAAGAAACAGTTACGACTGCACCTGCAACCGGTTTGCCATAGGAAAGAACAGTTATCCCCAGCCGATCACCCGAAGCCACACTCAGATGAAAATTCGTATCCCACAATTTGTCGATCACTATTTCAAAGGGGATGAGATCAAGCGGTTGCGGGGTTACAAGATTTTTTTCAAACTTACCTTCATGCCCCCAGCCACAATTGTGGTGCATGGTTACCCATTTAGCACAGCGGATAGTCAGGACATTGTCTTCCACTCCCTGCTCAACAACATAAACGCTGTTTGGTCCATGAAATGGTCCATCGCCGAATGGGGTAGGAAATGAGACATAGGGGTTGTAACCAAGAACGAGCTCCGGCTCAACAACCTTCCCACTGGGTCTCCTGACATACGCTTTTATGATTGCACGTCTGCGGTGTTCATTAAAGTAATAGGTCCGCTTGGCTGCAGGCCTATGCTCAGATTCAAAAAGTGGTGCCGGCCGGCCTCCTTTGGCTTTCCCTTTTTTGCCAGTGGATTGAGGGGACGACGCATGTTGCTCGCACTCTAATCCTCTTGCTGCAGCTCCCATATATGACAAACGAAGCGGTTTTAGTTCAATGGATTGTGCCAACAGACTATTTCCCGTCAGTAGAGAAACAACGTGCACTAGAGAACATATGAGGCACATTCGCACTATGAAGCCACCACTGACCGCAGACATCATTTAACTCCTTGCCACTTAAAAGACAGACCGGCATATATGGTAAGAGGCTTCCCTGAATAGAATGTGGATGTTTCATCACTATTTTCATAACTCACATAGCTTGCATACTCTTGATCTGTCAGGTTTTCCGCATAGGTCCAAAATGACCATTGCCGCCAGTCATATTTTAAACGAAGGTTCAACAGGGTTGGCCTGTTGTATTCTGCCGTGTTAGCATCGTTGGCATACTGGCTACTGATCTCATCCATTTCCAGCTCGATATCTAAGTTTTTCACAGGCTTTACATTTAGACGGAAATTGAGACGGTGCTCCGGAGACCGAGGAAGATAATTGCCTGAGAAATCCTCGAAACCAGGAGCATATTTTTCAAATTTGTTCCTGGCATAGGTATAAGCAAGAGCCAAACTGACATATTTCACTGGTGAATATCTGGCCATAACTTCAACACCTTGTTGGGATGTTTCACCGGTGTTGACATACTTTTTGCGATAAGCACCCATTTCTTTGGCAATTATCTTGTTTTCAATATCCATTGTGTAATACGCAACATCGAGACCGATCTTACGTTCATGGAAACTAGATCGAACTCCAATCTCATAGTTTGTTGCTTCTTCTGGGTCTAGATTTAGATTGGCCCAGCTTGAAGTAAGCAACTGACTTGTAGTAGGAACGACAAACCCCTGGGATATGTTAAAATAACTATTAACCATCGGTGAAAACTGGTATACAGCACCGAATTTCGGCGTGAACTTTGAGAAATCTTGATCACCTGACTTGGATGTATTTACCTTGCTGTCAACATCATAGGTAACAGCATCATAACGACCACCTGCGTTGAGCCGTAGTTTTTCAATGGGGGAGAGTTCGTACTGCAGGTATGGGGCATACATTTTTGTAGTGATGCCAAAGTCATCATCGATACCTGTATTGGTGTATCCATCGTATTTGTTTAGGAATCGATTATACGTTACATCAAGGTCATATTGTTGAGAATCTGTATCACCTCTTTCCCCGTCAACGCCCACGATTAACTTGGAACGAAATTTTTCAAAATCTTTAGTGTAAATCAGCTGGCCATCAAGATCAGTCGTATCGCTTTTTGTATACTGGCCAACATATTTATAAGGTCCTTGCTTTCGAATTGCATAATTTGGTATGGCTTTTTCATCGGTATCGCGGAGCAAAAGTGTAGCTTTGAATTCCGAATCTTCTAGATAATGCGTGTAGGATAAGAGAGGTGTTGTCTTTTCAAGTTTCGTGTAAGCGAATGTATGATAGCTCTGTCGCCAGTCGTCATCAAAATCAATTTCGTCAATAGTCCCGGGTGAATCGTTGTCGAACTTGACATAATCGAGTTTGAAAGTAAGCAAACCTTGTTCAAAAGGAGCGTACAATAACTTACCATTTGCCGAATTTTTGTTTACCTCGGCATGTTCCCGCCAATTTGTCGAATCAATATGATTCATGCCGAAAATAAAACCCAACATATCATTGGAAACACTGCCGGAAAGCCCACTCCGCCATTGTTCATCTTCACCAACTTCGGTCCAGATTTTCACTTCCGGGTCGTATGAAGGGTCTTTTGTTATCGTGTTTATGACACCGCCAATGGCATTACTTCCATAGAGGGCTGAAGAAGGGCCCTTCACAACTTCTACACGGGCAATGTTATCACTGTTCATCTCCCGGAAATTGCCGGAACTGCCCGAACCATAGCTGGAGGTTCTTACACCGTCTATCAACAGGAGCGTATAAGGATTTGTAAAATGCGTTGGTACCCGGATGGAGGAAAGTTCAGATTCGCCACCAAAATCATGACTATAAACCCCTGGTATTCTTCTTAATATTTCATCAGGACTTCTGTATTTGACCTTTTCAATCTCTTCTTCATCGATCACACTAATAGTTGTAGTTGTATCCGAGAGCTTCTCTTCAACCCTTGAAGCAGTAACAACCACTTCGTCTAATTCCGGCGAAAATTCTTCCGCTACTGCCGAATTTATACACACTAGAACTGCAATAATCAGATAGAGATTTCGCATCTTTCAAAGTCTCCTCTTGTTCATTTTATTTATTTTGCTAATTCACACCATAGAGTAGATTGTTAAAGCATTACAGATAATGTTACCTAAACAACATGTAGCAAACACCGAAACATGATTGCCTGGAAAAGAATTATTTTGTATAATTGTTACCACGTCGTCATATAAAACTCATAGTATAAAATAAACATCAGTGTTAGAAATATGTTATCTTGATAACAGTGAGGGCTAAATGAAATCGACAGAAAGACGGAAAAAAATGTTGGAATGGCTGGAAGAAGTTGGAACCCTAGGCCTTGTCGAAATGGTTGAGTACTTTGGCGTTTCCAAAATGACCATCCATCGCGATCTGGAGAACCTGGAACAGCGCAGAGCGCTAAAACGGATTCATGGTGGGGCCGCCAGGCTGTCGAACAGGCAAAAGGAAGGTTCCTTTGATCGGCTCTCTGAGAGAAAATGCCTGATCTGCAACCGCCCTCCGAGCCAGCAGTTGTTATATAGCATCACCATGAAAAACGGTGAACAGAAGGTTGCCTGTTGCCCACACTGCGGCATTTCAGCCCACCTAATGTTCGGAGACCAGGTGGCAATGGCACTCACTGCAGATTTTCTCTCTGGAAGACTCCATTCCGCGCAGCATTC
The DNA here is from genome assembly GCA_047622095.1 of Desulforhopalus sp. GTDB lineage: Bacteria > Desulfobacterota > Desulfobulbia > Desulfobulbales > Desulfocapsaceae > Desulforhopalus_A. Next base: position 33,185 of record JBLHNU010000032.1, on the reverse strand, counting down.
TTTTTTTGTAATGGGAGGAGTTGTTGGGCACTGCTGTAGACCATCAATTCTGACCTTTGACAGTGAGGACATGGCAATACGTTTTCAGAGGGGGTTCGATGGACAGATCGGACGGTTTCAAGACGCCATGGAGTTCCTTAAAAAAGATATGAGCCTCCACGCCCCAGACGGGTGCTCTCATTGTATTTCAGTGGTCTCCGAGATAGGGTCGTAAACAATCTTTATTGATCTTCACTCTCCACTGCTCGATTTTTTTAAACCGTATTGACATGGCGGCCAAAATCCTTTCATCTTGCACTATTCCTGATTTTAAGTTCGATAAAAATGTGACCAAGAACAAGAGGATACCGGTCAAGGTCACAGTTTGGGTGACGGCTTGCTGCTACATGGTTCCCGTCAAATGCCCATGAAGTGACCTCGCAGACAATGAGTGTTGGATAAATTATACTTCGGCAAGTTTATCTCGCATTCGGCCTTGCCAGCGTGTTGCACTTATTACCTGATTCCAGCAATAGGCTACTCACCTCGACTCACCCAGGCGATTGTTATTATGATTTTTTAATTAACAATTCGTGGTTGTCATAACGGCATCTATAGGGTAGGGTTTAGAGTTTGAGTGGAACTCTGAATGGGGAGTACTTTATAGTTTTAAAGAAATCAATTCTTATTATTCACCAAGGGAGGTTTATGCTATGAAAAGAGAAATCTGGATGAAACGTAACTCCATGTATTGTGTAGTAGGGATTTTTATTTCAGTATTAATATTTGCTAGTGCAACATATGCAAACGATGAATCATGCATTCACTGTGGCATGAAAAAAGCTGCTTTTGGCCATTCATGGATGATTATTGAACATGCCGACGGGTCTCTAGAAGGCGTCTGTTCTGTACACTGCGCCGCTGTTGATATGGCGTTACACACTGACAGGCCAGTCACTAAAATTACCGTAGGTGATTATAATACAAAAAAGCAAATTGATGCCGACACTGCCTTCTGGGTAATTGGTGGCGATAGGATGGGTGTAATGACTGCGAGGGCTAAATGGGCTTTCGACACGAAAGATGAAGCTGATGTTTTTATCAAAGCACATGGTGGGAGACCGGCAATTTTCAATGAAGTCATGAAGTCAGCTTTTGAAGATATGTACGAAGACACGCTGATGATTCAAAAGAAGAAAAAAACGATGAAAATGAAAAAACAATAATCTTATGTGCCTCTATACAATACTTAGCTGGGTGATCTTGCCCTAAAAGAATGGACACTCAGTTAAACCACTAATTTCATATTTACTGTATATTTTTCAAACTCAGCGACGGCATTATCCCAGCAGTTTCCACGCCTGCTCATACTTTGAATGCAATTGTTATCGTGAAGTAAACTTCGAAAGTCAGAACTAGCATATTGTACTCCTCGATCGCTGTGAACCAACAATCCTCCTGGTGGTCTGCGTCGCATAAGGGCTTTTTTGAAGGCATACATCATTGAATGTCGTTCAAGAGAATTACTAAGATCCCAGCCAATAATTATTCTTGAATACAAGTCTATAAAGACAGTTAAGTATTGCCACTTTCTACCAATTCTTAAATACGTGATATCACTTACCCAGACCTTGTTTGGTGCTGCTACTCGAAACTTCCTATTGAGGATATTAGACGCTACAGGTTCATTGTGTTTTGAGTCGGTTGTGACGACAAACTTTTTCGTCGTTTTACAGCGTAACCCCATATCTCGCATATGGCGTGCAACTCTGTTTCTACTCACAGTTGAAAACTCTCGCTCTGCTCTGATATCGGCAGTGATCATTGGGCTACCTGCCATCTCCCTGTGTTCTTGGTAGAGTTCAGCTATACGACGCCTGATTCGGAGGCTCCCAATCTTTCTGGAAGAAAGAGGGATTTTAAGCCAACGATAAAAACCGCTCGGACTAATTCTAAACGCTGATTGACACCCCGGGTGCTCTTTAAGAGCATCTGGGCCTTTTTTTGCTCTGTATTTAGGTTGTTCCGTTTGGTGTGTTGAAGATGTTTTGCAATTAACACTGAGTAAATAATAGCTGATAAAATATTGGTTGTGTGCAAATTACGTACAGCCTGACATCAAGGGTAGTTTTGGTGTTTCTTGTTTTAAATTATGGGGCCCAAAAAAATAATTAAAACATACGTGTGGGTATTTGAAGTTAGGACTTCATTTTTGTGAATGATGTATCTTGCTAAAAGTATATGTAATTGTCGTAGAATTTTAGCACAAGAGATCCTGGACATGTTGAAGGCAGGCGTTTGAGAGGCAATTTGGGAATTTCTCTCAATAGATATCAAGTGGTACATTGTGGTACTGGTTTTGCACCTACTCCGGATAGTGTGATGCACGTCCAAGGGAAGCAATATTGAGCTTCACTAACAAGATCCGCGGGAGGATGTAATGAAAAATGTTGTAATTGCAGTAGGTTTTAGTGTTCTTATAAGTGGCAATTGTCTTGCTGATACTAAGTACATCGAAATGTCGACAAATCCACAAGAAGTGGTGTCTGGTCAGGCTGTACAGTTTGAATGTGCAGTACAGGGAGATGTTCAAGCTCCTATAAAAGCAGCAAAAATTGTTATAAGCAATTTGGAAAGGCCGAGGGGGGAGCGAGTAATATCTCAGCAAGGAATGGATATTGACGGAAATACCGCGAGTTACGATTTTGTCATACCCGCGGAGGAAGAAATTGGTAATTGGAAATTCAAATGTGTTATTACAGATCAATCAAGCCGGGTAAAGGATAGTTCCGGGTTTGAAGTGGTTGCAGCAGGTTCTGTCGAGCCGCCAGTTGTCGAGCCGCCAGTTGTTGAACCACCAGTTGTTGAACCACCAGATGTCGTGTTGGTGGATAGTACTATTGCTGCTCATAATAGTATAACTGCATACGATGGTCCAGCTACCTGTATTGGTTGCCATCAGCAAGAGGCCGCTGAGATGCTTGATAGTCTTCATATGAAATGGTCAGGACCTACCCCTGATATGACTAATGGTGATGGGGAAGAGACAGGTAAGGGCGTTAAGGGTATTAATACTTTCTGCACTTATGCCATGTCTTCAAAAGCTGCGTGTTTCTCCTGTCATGTACGAGCTGACGGAAACGCACCTGACCCGGTTCAAGCTACAGATGTAGACTGTTTAATGTGTCATAGTGATACTTATCAAAGAAAATTTATTTCAGATCCTGAAAACACAGAAACTGTAACGAATATACTGGGTGAAATTAAGACCTATGTTTTTGGTAAGGTTGATGCTGCTGGGAATTACACCACAGTACCTGATTATGCCAAAATGCCTCAAGGTACCAGTATGGTCAATGTTGCGAGAGCTGTTCATATTCCAACGAATGATTCCTGTCTGAGATGCCACGCAAAAGCGGGTGGTGGGGATTGGACCAAACGTGGTGATATGGGACTAAATTCTGCACACGCTACAGTTGATCAGGATGTGCATTTGGCAAAAGATGGTGCAAATCTCTCCTGTGTAGATTGTCACGCAGCGCTCAATCATAAAATTGGCGGGCGTGGAATTGATCTCCGTCAGACAGAAGCAGAAGCACCAAGTTGTAAAGCCTGTCATGATGACTCCCCTCATTCAAGTTCTACATTAAACAGACATGCACAAGGACAAGTAAGTTGCCAGGTCTGCCATATTCGTGAATATGCAAAAGGTGGTGCAACGGAGATGTCACGAGACTGGAGTAAGCCGGTCTGGAACGCAGCATTTTGTTCAGGTCAGGGTGGTTTTGTAGGAGAAGAGATAAAAGAAGCCAATGTGAAACCAGAGTACGTTTGGTTTGACGGTACATCGTACGTGTATAACGTTGGTGAAACCATCGAAGCCAATCAAGACACCGGTGTTTTCAACATGGCTAAAGCAAACGGAACACCTTTTGATGGTAGGTCTCAGATTGTACCGATTAAGAGACACACATCAATTATGCCATGGCATGAAAGTGGAAAAATGGTTCCTCCGGTAATTATGTGGATGTTTATGACCGGCGATTTCGACATTGCTGTAACAAAGGGGATGGAAGAACAGGGAATGACTGGAACCTACTCAATTGTTGATGCGGACGCCGAAATGCTTATTACCCATGGTGTTGACCCAAAATCAAAAGCACCTTCCTGTGTAGAGTGTCATAATAACTCTGGTTCCACTCCTGACGGAGCCGGTATGGTCCCTTTTGAGGCGCTTGGCTATCACGCTGTTCCTGCAAAAGTTAAATCCTGTAATCTTTGCCACGAGCAAGAAAGTATGAATTGGGAAGACATGCATACTGAGCATAAAGATGAAGGTTTATCTTGCGTGAGCTGTCATACCTCTGAGCCTACTGGATTTGTTGAAGCGCAAAGTGCTCTTTGCAGCAGCTGTCACGAAAGAAAGTCCTGGAGGAGTGAAGGACATAAAAAGCACATAGAAAAACGAGTACAATGTGCAACCTGTCATACTTTTTCATAAAGTAAATGACACCTATCTACAGTTTCCCTTTGAGAAAGTGTAGATAGGGCGGGTATAACAATAAAAAAAGGTGTCTCCTAGTGGAGACACCTTTTTTATTGATACAATTAATCCTTGGCCGTTGAGTCTACTGCTGTGACACCCTGTACACTTCTTCAATTGTTGTTAGTCCCTCAAGAACTTTCTGGGCACCATCCTGCTGTAAGGTGACCATGCCGTTCTCAATTGCCCGATTTCTGATCTGATTTGCATCTGAGGTCTTTAGGACGAGAGCCTTCATCTCCTGAGTCATGTGGAGGAGTTCAAAGATTCCACGTCTGCCTTTAAAACCTGTGCTGTGGCATTTCGCACATCCTCTTCCGCGACATACTTTTCGGTCTCTGTACTCTTCGCCGCCTAGACCAATTCGTTCAAGCATCTCAGGTGCAGGAGTATACTCTTCCTTACAATGTTCACAGATTATTCTTATAAGTCTTTGGGCAAGTATGGCATTGACTGAGGATGCAATGAGAAACGGCTCGATGCCCATGTCCCTAAGTCGGGTGATTGCTCCGGCTGAATCGTTGGTGTGGAGTGTGGAGAATACGAGATGACCTGTAAGGGCCGATTGTATCGCAATCTCTGCTGTTTCAGTATCGCGAATCTCACCCACAAGAATAACGTCGGGATCCTGCCGAACTATTGATCTCAGGCCGGAGGCAAAGGTCAAATCGATTTTAGGATTAATCTGCACCTGGCCAATTCCACTAATTCTATACTCAATAGGATCTTCAACCGTGATAATGTTGATATCGGTATTGTTGATCGCAGAGAGTGCTGCATACAGGGTTGTGGTTTTTCCAGATCCAGTAGGCCCAGTGACCAGAACAATCCCGTTCGGAGATCGTATCTCTTTGTCAAAGGTGGCAAACCGGTCGTCAGGCATACCTAAATCGGTCAGCGAAATCATCACGGAGGATTTATGGAGTAAGCGTAACACGACTCTTTCACCAAAGGCTGTCGGCAGGGTTGAAACCCGCACATCAATCTCCTTATTAGCAACCTTCAGTTCGATTCGGCCATCTTGGGGGAGTCTTTTTTCGGCGATGTTAAGTTTTGCCATGATCTTTACTCTTGAGATCAGGGCGGATTGGACATGCTTTGGAGGACGTAACATGTCGTAGAGAATACCGTCCAGCCTCTGTCTGATCTTCACACTGTTTTGGTATGGTTCTATATGGATATCTGAGGCGTTGTCTCGAACAGCCTGGGAAAACATTAGGTTTACCAAGCGAATAACAGGAGAGTCACTTGTGTCGTCTAAAAGATCGCCGACTTCTTCGATTTCAGAAAAAAGTCTTTCTGGATCCTCGTCATCTATGTCCTGCATAACTTCATCGGCAGATGTAGGCGTCATATCGTAGACGAAATTTATAGCATTAATAATTTGCTGAGATGGTGCCAGCACCACCTTGGATGTTTTAAGTGAAAGTAGGGCTCGTAAATCATCTAGGGCTTGGAAGGTCAGGGGATTGTTAACGGCGAAATACTGCTCGGCTGTGGTTATGATTGGGACAATCATATGTTGTTTCAGAAAGCTAATAGGAACGAGTTCGGCAAAAATCGTTTGAATATTAGAAGGGAGGTTTTTTTTGACCTGCATTCCATACTGTAAACCCAATGCCCGTAATATCCCATATTCGTTGACCTGCCCATCTTTTAATAGTATTTCTCCAATGGGAGCTTTTGTCTGTTCCTGGGTCTTTAGAGCCACCTCAACTGCAGTTTTTGAGACTCCAAAATGATCTATTAACAATTCGCCAATTTTTTTCATTTATCTCTGCCTGGTTATCTATCATAAATTGGTAGTTGTTAGTTGCTCTGCTGTGATTTGTTGTTGAGGATACGGTCAATATGCTCTTGGGCGAGTTCAACTATGGTTCGGCCTGTTGCCGTCGGGTCACTTGGCTTCTCTGCTAATTTCTCTGATCCTGTTGCAACGACAGCTCGATACATTACAAGAGCTTGTTGTGGAAGCATTTCCTTTTCGTAAATGACGCCAAGGTTCATGAGTGCATATGGGTTTTGAGAATCAATCTGAAGGGCTTCTTCAAAAAACTGTTTTGCCTCCTGGAGTTTCCCTTCCATAAGTTTTTCAAACCCAGTTGTGGTAAGCTGTTCTGCATGTTTTGGGTTTGTTGGTTTGTGAAGTTCGAGTTTCACCGCAGGCAGAACAGCTTCTAGCTGGTCCTCTTTTTTCAGGGTGACCGCTGCAATTTCTGCAGGATTTCGAATAATACGGGGCGTGATAAAAATAAACATATTTGTTTTTCTATCGTTGGTCGAGTGTGTTTTAAAGAGCCAGCCTAAATACGGAATGTCACCTAGCAGAGGTATCTTCCATTCACTTTCTGTAACATCGTGGCCTATGATTCCGCCAATTACAATCGTCTCCCGATCTCGTACTATAACAGTTGTAGTCGCCCTCCTTTCGAAGGTGGTTGGGGTGGAACTGCTGTCTTTTAATCGGACCACTTCGGTTGCAATTTCTAGGCGTAGGGTCGATGCCTGGTTTATGTGCGGGGTGATAGATAGTTTTGTGGCAACATCTTTATATTCGTACTGGGTATAGTCCTGTTCAGAGGCTGTGGTGTTCTGGCTGGTAATATATGGGACAGTTTCACCAACTGAAATTTCAGCCTCTTTATTATCCATTGTCAGGATCTGGGGTGTGGAGATGACATTGACATTTGAATCAGTTCGTACAGCGCGTAGTACTGCAGCAATGTTGGGAAATGTTACTCCCCCTAGTTCTATACCCTGTTTAAGTACTCCTAAAGAAAATCCAGCGGGCAGAGAGGGGTTTTCACTGCCTACTCCATCTATTAACCCAAAGCCGCCTTCTCCACTAAAGCCTGTTGCAAGTACTCCTGTACTGTCAGAAAATTCACCTGCCCCAGCCCACTCAACTCCAAAGTCCAGGGTGCTGTCAACGTCAATTTCCATAATGAGAGCCTCGAGATAAACCATCCTTCTTGGGATATCGAGTTTTTTTATCACATCCTCTAAAACAACATATTCATCCTTTGTGGCTGTAATGATCAGTGCGTTCGTTTCATCATCTGCCATAACTGTTACATTTTTAGAAATGGCAGCGGCTTTACCTGTCCCTTTTTCACCTTGTTTTTGTTTTTCGGGAAGAGCATTAAGGACTTTTACCAGTTCAGCAGCAGTTGCATTCTGGAGATAATAAACGTGAATGTTACCATCTGCCCGCTGAACCTTTGTATCAAGCAAGGTGATGAGGCTTTTAATCCGCCCCATTTCACTGGAGTTGGCAAGGACAATAATGCCATTGACTCGTTCATAGGGAACGACTTTAATTGTCCCACTGTTGCTTGCTGCCCCCTCTTTGGCTTGACCTCTTGTCTTCTGGTAGATGGTCGTTAAAATTTTTGCAAGGGCATCGGCAGATGCGTTGGTCAGCGGGATAACGGCGACTTCGTCTTCTCTGGATTCCACATCGAGTACTTTAATGATACCCAGGAGTTTTTGAATGTTGGACATCGTCTCCGTTATAATCAACATCCCGGAAGGAGTATGGGCGATGAGTACTGAGGTTTGTGATACTAAAGGAGCCAGGACTTTTTTTAGGTCGTTAGGTGAGCTGTATTTAAGTGGCACGAGCTGGGTTACGACCCTATCTTCAGGGTGACCTGATAGGCCGTTGCTGATCATTTGAAGGTTTTGTGAGCGTGCCCTGGCTGATGGGAGGATCTTGGTGACAGCTCCTGATTCAACAGTAGTGAAACCATGGACCTCAAGAACAGATTCAAAAACCCTGTACGCTTCGTCCACCGAGATCCTCGTCGGGGAAATAATTGTTACGTTACCCTGTACGGTTTTATCGACAACGAAATTTTTCCCAGTCAATTCACTGATAAATTTTATAAACAGATGAATATCAACGCTATCAAAATCAATGATGATGTGCTGACCACTACTGTTACTCTCTTCTGAAGTACCAGGAAGAGGTTTTGGTAGTTCTTCGGCGAAGGCTACGCTGGAATAAGGGCGTAAACTGAGGCAGAGCAGGACGAGAAACGGTATTACATATCGAAACCTGTTCATATTTTTTCCACCATTATTTGTCCACCATTGTTAATAGGTTCATTTTTCTTTTGTGGAACCTCAAGGTTGTGTCGGTACTGGGCGACGTCATTATTGTGTTGATCTGGCTGAGTTTTGTGTTGCCCGAGGTCGGCGGACTACGCGTCTTCTCGGCGTCGATGCTGCATTTACACTAGTGGAATTTGTACGTGCGCCAGGAGCTAAACGTCTGGCTGGCTTATTGGCAGCTGATCTGGGAGCCTTGTAAACAGGTCTCATAGCTGCTGCTTCAGTCATATCGAGTACTTCATCTTTTCCGTTTATGGACAAGAAAAGTTTGCCCCGTTGTATGTCTTTGATGAGTGCTCCTTCAACAACTTCTCCTGTACTGAATAATTCCTGATCCCGTGTCTGTTTGGTAAGAATAATTGCTCGGTTGTTACTACCGCTTCCGCTGATTGTTCCCATGAGAACAATGCCGAGCTCGGAATTGTTAGTTACAGTCTGTGGGGTGGGGTCTTCCACTTCAGGCTTAGCATTTTTAAGAGATGTGCCAAATAGATTTCTCTTGAGTATTATGCGATAGTCTGTTTTGGGTCCTTGTGTCTCTTTTGCATTTGCTTCTTTTTGGGGCTTTTGAACACGATTTTTCTGGCTCACAGTGGCAGGTTTGAGGACGAAATAATCCAGTGCCTGGTAGAAGCCCTCTACACCAATCACAGAGACAACAGTGATCAAGATGATGGGAACTATGTTTGATATTCGACCTTGCATAGTATTACCTACTAAACCTGAATGTCGGATTTGCTACGGTACCGCGCAATTTAAATGGGAGAGCACTTTTTTTATAGCGTTTTGCGTACTGTTTCACCATTTTTGCCTCCTTGGGGTGAGATTGTAAAAATTCTCTTTTGGGTTCAAGGAGGCCGGAAAGTCTCACTCTACTCGCAAGGAGGGAATCCATTACGTCTAAACTACCCTCAAAATCAGCATTAAGATTTTTACCTTTAAGTTTTCCCTGTTGAATTTCAACCTGTTCACCTACAGATATGTCAAGATTAATACGGTTAAAATTAATAGCTGTAAGAGATAAAATAGGTTGTAAAAACTCTATTTGCCCTGTTTTAACTTCTATGCGTCCTTTGCCTTCGCCAGCGGCTGGGGTATCCCACTCTGCGCTATATCTACCCGATCCACCCAAGGTGCCTGTGGCCTTTCTATCCACCACGCCCTGGTCTTTGAGAATTGTATTCAGGTTGAGATTATTTAATACGATATCGGTAAGTTGGTAACTTTTCTTATCTGTGTCGAGAGCTAGTGTCGCCCTGAATGTTCCTGAATATAAATCTCCAAACATTTTAAATTTTTGCCAAAATTTAATCCCTGGTCTGAATTTGAACTGATCAATTGTAAAAGCAGATTTCTGCTCTCCGCTTGACGTGATAACGTGTACCTTCTCAAAGACAACTGAAACTGGAAAACTGTAATGTATACGCTTTATACTACAGTCTGAAGCCTTTAAGGATTGTTCTAGTCGTTGTTCACAAAAAGATTTGAACGTATCAGTTGGAAAGCGGACGTAGAGTAAAACAGTGGTGAGAAGTAGTCCATAAATCACATAAAGAAAGAAACGAGAGGAGGGAGTAAGTCGTATCATTGCTTCTCCTCAAATGTGACAATTTGTAAAATAGCATCAAGAGAACCCTGTTCAGTGCCACTTTCCTGAATAGAAATGCGTTTAACGAAAACCACATTTTTCTCGGACTCAACCAGTCGAAGAAAGCCAACAAGCGCTTCTAGGGATATGAGTTGAAATTTCATTTCAACCATTGTTTCGTTAAGTGTATCTTCTCCTTCAATGGTGGAAGGTTTCATATACTTTATCTGTTTTTTTACCTGTACCCTTTCCGCCTGTTGGTCGAGAAACGTAAAGAGAGAAAATTGAGGGCCTCGTTCGTTAATCATTGCTTGAATGGTGCCTTCTTCTTTTTTCAGAGTCAAATATTCTTGTTGAAGCTCTTTGATTGTAACGAGTTCTTCTTTTTTTCTCTCCGTTGATAGTTCCAGTCTGTTTTGGGCGCTGATAAAGGGGACAACTGTGAACCTGAAAAGCATAAAACAGATGAGGAAGGCAACGCCCCCAATAAGGATAAGTCGTTCCCTATATTCGAGGTTGTTTATCCCCGATTTATCCCAGAGTTTTTGTAGGGTTTTATTGTTAACTAAGCTGGCCATATCATCATTTATAAGGTGCGCTGTATTTTGAGTTCAAAGCTCACTTCATCTCCTTTAGGAGATTGATTTGCTGAGCTGATTGATACACTTTTAAAAAATGGTGATTTCTCGAGTTCTTTTTGAACATTATCAACAGTATTGAAGTCCTCAGTCACAGCTTTGAGCCGTATAACTTCCATATCTGCTACCATACGGACGACTTTTACTTTATATGTGGCTGGAATTCTGATTGAAAGTTCGGCCAGGAGTTCTGTAATATTGAGCTCCGTTCCACTTATTCCTCCCGGCCTGTACGTTGCCTTTATCTCTTTGTTTTTAACAGCAAGTTGCTGGACGGGATTTACAATTCTGGTGACATCTGGCAGAGTCGCTTTAAATACCTGTGTGATCTGCTCTTTGAGATCTTTGTGCTGATTTTTTAAGTTTGTATATGTGTATCCCCAATAAATAATCGCTGCTAAGATTATTGCTGCGGTAGGAACTGCATATTTTAATATCTCTGAGCGGTATTCACTTGAAGTCTTTTTCTTTTTGAAATCACCTTTACGAAAGTTGAAACCATTGTATTTGCCACCCGGCCTGAGGGCTAAAGAGAGTGCTCTGTCCATTTCATCGGGAAGATAAGTGGACGGTGTTTCTGAATCTATTTTTATAAGAGGTTGTGTGCTTTGCTGGAAGGATTTAACTGTAATCCCCTCTAGAGTGGTAGAGAGTATCTCTGTTAGACCTTCATAGGGAGAGAGTGTTCCCGAAAGATAGACATTGTAATCTTGTTGAACACTCTGGAAAATGCCTGAAATTAAAAGAGTCTGTTTTATGCTGAGAGCAAAGTCAGTACTTCTCAGTTCTGTGTCTGTTTCAAAAATCTCCGGTGGTGTAGAGATCGAGCGGATAAAAGAAATATTGCCTTTGGTGACGATTATAATCGTTGCCCAGCCGCTACCGATATCTATCAGAACAAAGTCAGTATCATCTCCCTTGGCAATCTGCAATGCCCCTTCTACACCGCTTATCCCAATTGACTCAGGGTCAATTCCTGCATGGTTAAGTGAGAGAAGACAATCAGAAAGAACAGCCTTGTCGACCATTGCCGCAAGGACTTCGACACCTTCAGGTGTAGATTTAGTAATGACAAAATCAATGGCAAGAGAATCGATGTCGACTGGTGATAAGTCTGCAAGCTCGAGTGGCAGAATCTGACCAATTTTACTTATATCAGTAAAAGGGAGTGACAGAGTCCTGTAGGAAAAGAGCTCGGCTCCAAATATTATTCGACTTATTCCGTCAGTAAATCCACTTTTCTCTCGTATAAGATCTAAAGTTGCAGGAAAAGGGCTTTGTCCAAGAGTTTCTACTGCATATCCTTTAACAATGGCTACACCACTGCCACTGTCAACCGACACAGCTGCAATCTTATCTTCGTGGATATCCAGACAAAAAATAGTTTCAGCCATGACTACTCCACTTTTTTTCTGAGCAGATTGAGTGTACCCTCATCGGTACGTTCAACATCTGCAACCATAGTCCATGAAAGAGTATCAAAAGTTCCTGATGCGGTAACTTGAAAATAGGAACTTTCTGTTGTTAGCAGTTCTGTGTTGAGCTCAATGTCTCCAGGCCATCCGATATCTTTGTACCAGCCTGAGTCATTGAAGGAATCACTGTTTCCGTCTTCCCGTCGATATTCATCAAAATCTTCAGCTAGATCATCAGTAATAAGTAGGTTCATACCTTTTAAAAGAACTGGATCGGTAGTATTGATATTAATCTTACCGTCGTCGCCATACGCTGTCAGAACATCTTTTAGCCCTGGCGTATCTTCAGTTCCAAAAAATAACTCTGGAGTAATACCCCTCACAAGAAGGAGTTCATCTATATTATGTACTGGACCGTTCTTCGCTGAGTACGGGGTGTCTAGTGACTGATAATAGCTTGTCTCAGCACCATGGTCAGATTCTTTATCATCTGCATCTATCCAGTCAACAAGGGCATCAACAATCTCTGTAGCCTCAGTTTCATCTTCTATGGGATACTCACCTGAGGCGAGTAGGTTCTTCAGTATAGTACGTAAATGAGTAGATATACCACTATTTTCGTCGTTGGAATCAGTCTTTTCCTTTTCTACTATATTATTGATCTGTAATCTACCGGACAAGTCTATTACTTTCAACTGTAGTCCCCCCGCAGGAAAAAGAAGGTCGAAATTCTCCTGTTCCAGCTTTGACCATGGGTCTATCAGCGTATCAGAGTCGTTTTCGTCTAGATCGTTGGCAAGTGATGCAAGGGCAATATTGACTCCTGATTCTGTTATGGACTTGAGTTGTATCCCCCTTTTGAAATTATCTGAGACGACGAACTTGTGCCAGGTCGTTTTGTGATATTGGATAGTTACAGCGGTAAGGAGGCTTAGTGTCATTATAGTAATGAGAAGCGCCATGCCTCGTTCATCGCTTCCAACTCTTGAGCGTTTGTTACATCTGATTCTAGGCTTTGGATGTATTGTCTCAAGTATCATAAGCTATTCCTCAAAATCTCTTGATAGAGCAACAGCTGTTTTGAAATTACTTCCGTCTTTATCTGTATCCTGAGCTGGAAAGATGAGTTCGATAGATATCATTACTGGAAGCTCAGGAGGAATTTCAGTCCCATCCTCCTGTACTCGACTTTCGGTCTCCCACTCTGTCGTTTCTTGACCGTCTTTGTCGAAATATGTGAATCGCACTTCTTTGAGGCCACTGCATAACAGAAATTTTACTTCGCTCGCCTCTTCTGTTGTGGCTCCTGGCAGTCTTATTGCGTCTGATCGCATGAGTCGTATAGTCCCATTTGTTTCGTCTGCCTGAGAGCTATACTGGATTAAGGCGTCACCATGTAATGTATCGTTTTCTCTTAAAGAAATATGGGTGGATGAAATAAATGAGATACTGTCGCCTCGTCCACCAGAAACCTCCTCTTCCGTTCCTCGTAAAAAAGCGCCAGGGCCCGTTACAAATGCGGTGAGATCTTCTGAAATTCTTTCAAGAGCCACGCGGGCTTTGTGTGATTCGTTAAGGGTCGCTTCGGAGCCGTGAATAATATGAAACGTCGCATTGTATGCGCCGTATACTGAAGAGATAACAATAGTAAATATGAAAATAGCGAAAAGCAGTTCGATAAGGGTAAAACCCCTTTGCTTGCTATAACCTGAAGTCATAGTGAGTTAGTGAATATGTATACTTTGTTTCACTCCAGGACACTGTGAGTGTAACCTGTTGCAGAGTATCTTGTATGTTTTCCAGCGTTTCGAAACTTCCTGTTGGAGCATCAGAAACTTCTATTTCCCACGAGTAACCTGCAAAATCATCATCAAAGTCCCCTTCATTGTTCTCCAGTGGGATTATACGGCTTTGCAATTCTGCCAGTTTAAGAGAAGCAAGCATAGGGGCAATATTGTTAAAGTGAGCCTCTGTTGCCATTGAGAGGCTTCTCGACTGCGATCCAAAAAGAGCGACGAGACCGATCGCGATAATAGATACAGCAATCATCACCTCAAGAAGTGTAAACGCTGTTTCATTCTTACAAACAACGTTTATACAAGGTGTTTCTGAGTTTTGCATAGGTCCCTCTGCTATGGTGAACTGGGAGGGAATTCATTGGTTACAGCTATGGGGTCAGTGAACGGGTTAAGCTGTACCGAAAGGGAATTGTCAGATTCATCTAACAGCTGTATCGCTGCTTGTTCCATATATCCCTTTTTACTTATCCAGAAGGTCGTTTTATCTTCAGATAACACACCACTACTCTGAAGCCACACTCTTGCGAGGGTGACTGTGTCAGGTAGTTGTAACTCTCTTTTTTTTAGGGTGTCGGAGTCGTCCTCTATGGCGTCTTTTTCTTTTTTTTCTTTTTCTGCTTTCTCATACCAAATCCGGTTTTCAAGCTGGCTTATATGGAGATTGTAGGGCTCTTGATTACGAACCGCTGTTTGCCGAACCTCATTGATAACGCCGACCACCTGTCTTGCAGTGGATTTGAGTGGATTTGTAAAAAATGCACTGCGAAGCGATGGCACACTTATTGTGAGCATAATACCAATCAGAGCACATACCACGATGAGTTCTAATAGGGTAAAACCTCTTGTTTCCTGAATATGTTCATAGGAGCGTTGGTATAGAGAACTGTTGCTCATGTGATTATGGACTGGCAATCTGCTGGTGTTATTACCCTGGTCGAAATTTGCATTCTTTGTCTCTGTTTGAACCAATTTATCTCTGTGATGTCGGCCAATAAAAAAACCAAACCTATTCAATTTCCCAGTTATTAACATCAGCGGCATCACCTTCTCCGCCAGCCTCACCATCGTTGCCGTAAGCGCTGAGATCAAAATCCGAGTTGAGCCCTGGGCTTAAATAGACAAACTCACTGCGCCATGGATCAAGAGGAACCTTGCCTTTTTCCATATACCCTCCATCACGCCATTTTGGAGGTAGTTTGCCTGTTGAAGGAGGTTCTACTAACGCCTGCAATCCTTGCTCCGTGGAGGGGTAGCTGCCGTTGTCTAGCTTATACATTTTGAGAGCTGTTTCTATGCCACGAATCTGTAAACTCGCTTTAGTTCGCTTCGCCTCTTCAGGACGACCCATTATTTTCGGGCCTATATAGCCGGCTAGTACTCCGATTATAACTAAAACAACAAGAAGTTCGATCAGGGTGAAGCCTGATTCCTTTCTAAGAGTAGTGCGAGCAGAGGTGTGTTTCATATTCATGTCGTTGTAACCTGATGAGATGTAAAATGTTTAAAGCCGAGTAGTAAGATGCCTGGCAAACCAATGGCAATACAGATAATTTTGGTAATCAAAGTTGTTTTTACAAAGAATAACGCTAAGAGTACAGCAGGAAAAAGAGCAATACGAGCAATTGTTTGCAGCGTAGCATTTTCTCTTATTTTGTCGGCAATCGGTGGTGAAAAATGGTAATAGAGAGCAACGAAGCGCTGGCCTATACTATTGGTTAGCAGATAGTCGTCCCGAAATTGTCGCAATAAAACGACATGTTTTTCAAGTATTGAACCGTAGGCCGCTGTTGCGATAAAACAGGAATCCTCGGTAGTTAGTGTGTATTCATTACCATAAATAACTTCTCCGTTTGACAAGACCGCATATGCTCTGAGGTAGTATCTGGTACCGGGAGTCATGTTGCTAATTTCAGTCGTGTATTGCCCTTCTCCCTCACCGTCGTCGGTATTGCCGAGACGCACAATAAAAAAGGTTATGGAGTCCGGAAAGATAGAACCGGTTGAGTCAGAGCTCGGAAAGATAGAACCGGTTGAAGTTGTTGTTTCGGTATCGCTGTCGGTTTCAGTGTCGCTTGCAGTTGTGGTTGTTTCTGAGTCAGTTCCGTCTTCTTCTGTATCTTCGTCGGGAGCATATTCGGGATTTGGCTCAGTACCGTAAACTATACCTCTTCGGACGATGGTTACGCCGTCCTCACAATTTGCGGTGCATGATGAAAAGCAGGTAGAAGTAATATCTATACACTGGGAGGTGCAGCGCTCTGCACAGGTTCCTGGAGTGTTATCTACGATTGTACCTCCTGTCATCGCTCCTACTCTGGTTATTGCGGTGACTGGTTGAGTCGTAATGCGAAAACCTGATGTCGTGATGCCGTCTACCGAACTTGTAGGTGCCGCTGAAGAAAGAGTTGGGTCTTCTGTAAAGCGGAGAAGCGCAACGTCCAGATCCTCACCATTGGAAGACGAACCCGCTGCAAGAAGGATGTCGTCTTCTAAGGTAATAGCGGCGTAGGCAACGTCGTCGTTTTTAGCTATATCTGTTGCTATGTATGTTATTGCGGTAGTTTGGGTTTCTGGATTTCCCCTAAGGGTCAACACAAAAATGTCTTTGCCAGTCGTCAAGGTTATGAACCCAACAGCAGAGATTGAATCGTCGCCTTGAAGAGAAACGGAATAGACTACATTCTCCACTGAGTAGGTTGTTTTATATATACCCGAAGATGCAAAGTCAGTAGCGACACTTCCGTCGTCTTTTATCTTTGCTACAAATGCTTCATCATATTCGCCATTATTTATGGCACCCGCAACGATTACGTTGCCATCAGAATCGAGTGCGCTACTGTGTATGACAGAGCTTGTTCCTCCTAAGGCTAAAGAAGATCTTCCATCAGTGGCGTAGGTTGTATCAATTGAACCATCTGTGTTTATTTTTAATAATCCCGCTTGAGTCACAGTACCTTCAGTAAATGAGCCGCCAGCGAGAATTTTATCATCACTTAAGATTGTTAGGGTGTTCACAACAATGTTGTTTGTGCCATCTTTATAGGAGGATTGCCCATCGTCGCTAAAAGAGTCGTCGAGTTGTCCTTCACTATTAATCTTGGCAAAAAAAGCATAACTGGCTGATGATTCAGGTGTGATTGTTGCTGCTACGGCAATATCTCCGGTAGAAGTGAGTTGTACCCCAGTACTTACGATTTCACCTTCATCAACAGACAGTATAAGGTAGCCATCCCCTGCAAAAGAGGAGTCAAGGAACCCATCTGTTGTGAGTCTGAGAACGGCAACTTTTGCCTCTCCATCATATGTAGATCCACCGACAATAATTTTACCGTCTTCCTGGATGGCCAGGCTTCTACCAATGGTATCACCACTTCCAAGACTACGGGTGAATATCCCTGCGCTGTTGAAGTCTGAGTCCAATGTGCCATTTTCGGTAAACCTGGAGACAATAAGATCTTTTACTGCACCGTTACTGCTGTAACCGGCAACAAGTATTTTGCCATCATCTTGAACAGCTATGGCATGCGCTTCGTCGTTTCCTATCTTGAAGTCCTGAAGAGACGCTCCAGCATCACCAAAGGAGGTGTCAATTTGTGTTCTTGCCATTGTAGAAAATGGGAAAAATGTACAAAAGATGAGTATTACGATGCCAGCAGATAAGTTTGTTTTCCACATTTGGAGTCTCATTTGTTGGTGTTTGACAGCTGAAAATGAATCATTCTCTCTTTGTATTTTACACTATTTTGGACGGAGCTACAAAGTTTGTAATAGAAGAGTATAAGCATGTTGCTTTAAATGATGAGGTCGCCAATAAAAAAACATACTTGAAGGGTGTTTTTGTTAGGTGTTATTTACTAACCAATCATTTGATTCATTTCAAAAATAGGCAACAGGATTGAGAGGACAACGAACCCTACTGCAAGACCCATTAGTACAATCATTGCAGGCTCAAGTAGTGAGGTCATTGCCATTATAGCTGTCTCAACATCTCTCTCATAGGCTTTGGATACCTTTTTTAACATGCTCTCGAGGTTACCACTCTGCTCTCCAACTGCGACCATCTGCACAAACATAGGTGGAAACCAGGGAGAGTCGCTGAGGGCGACGGTCATACTTTGACCTTTTTCTATCTGCTTCATCGCATCTTCGATAACCTGAGCGACATGAACATTACTTACAAGGGTGTGAATGATTTGCATGGAAGCCATGAGACCAACACCGTTATCGAGTAAACTACCAAGGGTTGATGCTATCCGGGCAAGGATGATTTTTTGTAGAACAGTACCGGTTACTGGGGTTTTGAGTTTGATGAGATCCCATGCTTTCCTGCCGAAATCCTGACGAATGATAAAACGAACCGCAGAGAGTAGGATTAAAAATAGTATTGGCAGAATCCACCAGTATGACTTTAAAAAATCACTAAGAGAAATGAGAAAGAGGGTCGGCAACGGGAGCACCTTGTCCATTTCGTCAAAAACTTGAGTAATGTTTGGTACGATATAGGTGATAAGAATAAAAAGTATAGCTGTCCCGATAAATGCCATGAAAATAGGGTAGACGAGGGCTGCCTGAAATTTTGCCTTTAGCGCCTCCTGTTTTTCAGTGAATTCAGCGAGTCGTTCCAAAACGATATCGAGTGAACCTGATGCTTCTCCGGCTCGTACCATATTGATAAATATATTTGAAAAAAGGCCTGGGTGCTCTCCTAGAGCAGAGGTGAGTGTGTTGCCCTCATTTACTGAATTCTTGACTTGAGCAATAACTTTTTTAAGAGCAGGGTTACGTGTCTGTTCAATCAAGGAGTCTAAGGCCTGAATAAGGGGGATTCCTGCCCCCATAAGGGTTGCAAGCTGCCTGGTTATATTACTTACTTCCCCGGGTGTGATTCGTCGAAAAAGGCGAAACCCTTGACCGCCGGAGCCAGTGCTGCCCTGTTTGCTTGTGCTAATAGTAATAGAAACAGGAAACTTTCCCTGCGAACGTAGTTTCGTGCGCGCATGGGACTCACTGTTGGCATCTATTATGCCTTTGATGTTTTTCCCTTTGGCATTAAGGGCGCGGTATTCAAAAACAGACATAGGGTTCGTTTGTAAAAAATTAGGGGTAAGAAGATCCCCGTTTGTTTTTATGTAAAGTCAGTATCTTTTTTTGCTGAGGATATTTCACCCCAGAGATTAACAGAAATAAAGAGAAATTGTAAATAATTAGAGTATAAGGTAGGATTAAACTATTCACTTAACGTGAAAAAATCGAGTAAAGGACAGTGAATTATTTGGCTATTACTTAATTTTATCGACTATGTATACACGCTAC
Organism: Desulforhopalus sp.; assembly: GCA_047622095.1. GTDB lineage: Bacteria > Desulfobacterota > Desulfobulbia > Desulfobulbales > Desulfocapsaceae > Desulforhopalus_A. The sequence goes on along the minus strand of JBLHNU010000032.1, from coordinate 13,794 downwards.
TTTGGTCTCTCTGAAAAGCCTTTTGCTATAGCCCCAAATCCACGGTTTCTCTATATGAGTGAACTGCACAGGGAGGCTTTAGCCCATTTGTTGTATGGGATAAATGGAGAAGGATGTATCATCTTGTTCACGGGTGGTGTGGGAACCGGTAAGACAACTGTCTGCCGCTGTCTCATTGAACAACTACCTGAGACGACAGATATCGCGCTGATACTCAATCCTAAGCTTACCATTGCCGATCTCCTCAAAACGATTTGTGAAGAATTGGGCATAGTCATATCTGGGCAGACCCCCACCAATAAAGATTATATTGACGGACTCAACGCGTATCTTCTGGGAGCTCACAGTAAAGGAAGAAATACGGCAGTCATAATCGATGAAGCTCAAAATCTTGATATTGAAGTATTGGAACAATTACGGTTGTTAACCAACCTGGAAACCGACACTCAAAAATTGTTACAAATTGTTCTTATCGGGCAACCAGAGTTACGAGATATTTTGAAAGTCCCTGCATTGTCACAGGTGAGTCAGCGCATAACCACGAGGTATCATCTCGATTCTCTGCAGGCGGGCGATGTCGCAGCATATATCCAGCACAGGATATCTGTGGCAGGAGGGGACCCGAGAACTCTTGTTGTATCTGATAATGTCGTCCGGATTATTTATAAGCACTCTGGCGGTATTCCACGGCTTATTAATGTCATTTGTGACAGGGCGCTGCTTGGAGCATATGCTGAGAATAAGGCGTATATTGATGTAAAGATAGTGAAAAAAGCAGTGCAGGAAGTCATAGCACCAGAGAGTAAGAATAAATACACTTTCAGTAAGATTATTATCGCAGGCCTTGTGTTATTGACCCCTTTCTTTCTTTACATGACATTGAGCAATAATAGTCAGTTTCTGGAAAAGCAATTTGATAGTCTGTTTCCAGACAGCACAGTGGATATTTTAAATAATTCCGGTGCGAAGTAACAACTTTTGTTGGATGTTTTTAAAGATAATTTGAGTGTAGAGATATGTCTTATATTCTAGAAGCTTTAAAAAAATCAAAACAAGAAAGACAAGGTGGAGAAACGCCACATATACATACTGTGCATGCGGTTCCCTCTTTCAAAGCCCGCTCCTCAAAAATGGGGAAGAGGGGGGTGATGCTTGGTGGTTTAGTGGTGGCGCTAAGTCTTGGAGGATTCTTTTACTATATTTTTTCTGAAGATATGCCCGGACAAGTAGAAGATTCTTTTAAAAGTATTACTGTTAGGGAGATTGAAATTCGCTCTCAGTTTATTGAACAGGCAGAGGAAGCGTCTGTAGTTGTTCAAAATTCTGATTTTATGCCCGCTAGGCCTGCTCTTACAGACGAATCACACCAGCCTATAAGGATTACAAGAGACAGGGTTAAAAAGGTTGTTCCAAGAACAGTGGAAAACGTAGGGTCAGCACCATCGGAAGAGATTCAAGGTTTACCATATCGCGTGCAGTTACCTCCTGAAATTCAAAAAGAGATTCCACAATTTAAATTTGCAGGTCATACCTATGCTGATGACCCTAAGCGGCGAATGATAATCATCAATAATCAGATACTCCGGGAAGGCGACAGTGTCGATTCAGATACCAAATTGGTGGGTATTGTTTGGGAGGGGGTTGTGCTGAGTTATAAAGGCGTTTCGTTTAGGCAGAAGATCCACTGATGATAAGCATTTTGTGATATATTAGGTCTTTAGAGACTGTAGTCTTGGGTCGTTGGTGTACTCGGGATAAAGTTCATCCAAACAAGTAGGACATAGGCCATGGCTAAAATCAGCAGCTGAGATGGAGCCTATAAATGTTTCAATTTCTGTCCACCCTCCCTTTTTATTACGTATCTTTTTACAGTGAGAGCAGATGGAGAGAATTCCTCTTAGCCTGTTGAATTCTGTAATATCCTGTACAAAAGAGAGAAGAAAAGGGGTGTTTTCTGTCAGAAATATTTGAACGTAATGGTCAGAGGAAAAGGTATCTCATAAATAGTGTGATTCTTTAGTTGGAACACGTTATACAATTCTAACCCCGGTAAACGGGAAGTGAGCCGCTAAATATCGTAGTGGAGGATTACCTTCGTCGTTGTTTTCGATGTTGAAATATGGATTGTGCTATGAGTATGTCGTACAACAAAGATCATGATAAAGACATAAGGATGGGAGGGATTGGCTCCCGACCATTTTGGGTACTGAATCTTTCGGTTGTCATTAGAGCTTTCCATCAGATAGGGGCTGCAGTCTTCTTGGCGTCATTCCTCTTTAAAGAGAGTCTTTCCCCTCCACCTGTGTACCTCTACCTTGTTTTTGTTAGTGGGTTTGTTCTTGTTTTCACAGAGTGGCTCAGGCACCGTCAGATTTTTAGAGAAATTTCAGGAATAGCCACAGCTCTAAAGCTTGTGTTGCTAGGGGCTGCCTACCACCAGTTTTTGCCAATGACCTCAACGGTGGTTGTGACATTTTTCTTTGCGTCAATTTGTTCGCACGCACCAAAAAACATCCGGCACAGACTTCTATATTAATCCTGATGAGAAGCAACTGAGGTTGTCGATCACAATGTCATTGGAACTTTTGCGGCCAATAGTACAGGTTTGTCCAACTGCGAAGGGATACAATGTCAACTTATTCCCGCTCACCTAAGCGCTGACATCTTTAACATTTTGAAAGAGCTTCTTCTGCGGGGTTGTGAAGCAGATACCAACTTTGAAACACAGGCGGTTATCATGTTTATAGCTATCCATCCAGACAGATTGTGCTGAGATATTGAAATTTTTAATTTTTCCTGTATTTTCTCCGGATTGCAATATCATGACATGGGTGTTGTTGAGTGTTGCAAAAAAGAGATGTTTGCCATTAATGAAAAGTTTTTGAATAAGCAGGTACGCCCCATTTTTTGAAATATTGACTATCGTAGCACTCACAGAACCCGGATGCAGGTGTCCTGTGTCGTTTTCCTGTAATCGGAGAAAGACGGGAATGTTAGTCTCTATACGTGGAGTTCTGAAGGCAAAGGAAACCATATTGTCCTTTTTTTAGGGATGTTGATCTTACAGTCTTTTTAATTGTAGAATTTTATCTCATTTTTGTCAAAACCATATCTCTTTGGTAAAAGTCGTTTGAATTCGCTTTATGTCTTTTTACTTTATTTGGGAAAGAACAACCTTATTGTTTTGAGTAGAAAGTCTACCAGTCATCTAAATCTTGCAACTGGCAATTTCGGAGTCTGCGCTACCAGCCGGATATGCAAGATTTAGGAGTCAATAAAAAGGATACCTTGAAATGAATAACGAAGTTGTTGAAAAACTTGTGGAGTTGGTAGGAGCTAAAAATGTTTCCACCGAAACTACTGATAAAATCACCCATTCTTACGATGCGACTCAGGAACAGTATCTACCTGATGTTGTGGTATATGCCCGTTCAGTTCAGGAAGTGAGCCAGGTTGTAAAACTTGCCAACCGACTTAAGATTCCTGTGATCCCAAGGGGGGCAGGGAGCGGCTTTACCGGGGGAACCCTTCCCACTCAGGGCGGTATTGTGTTGGTGCTCAGTCAGATGGATAAGATCCTGGATATTGATACAGAAAATCTAACAGCGGAAGTGGAGCCTGGGGTAGTGACTGCAGAGTTGCAGCGTCAGGTAGAGAGAAAAGGATTATTTTACCCTCCAGATCCTGCTTCCAAAGAATTCAGTACCCTTGGGGGGAATGTGGCAGAATGCGCAGGTGGCCCCCGTTGTGTGAAATATGGTGTCACTAAGGATTATGTTCTGGGCCTTGAGGTTGTGACCCCCACAGGAGATATTATTCGGACCGGTGGGAAAACTCTCAAAAATGTTGTGGGTTATGATCTTACAAAGCTCTTTGTGGGCTCGGAAGGTACTCTTGGTATTGTTACTCAGATCACCTTAAAACTGATACCAAAGCCGGCTGCCAAAAAGACCATGCTGGTTCAGTATGAAACCATAGATGACGCAGCAAAGTCTGTCTCGGCCATAATTTGTGCAAAAATTATCCCTACGACACTTGAGTTTTTAGATGCAGCAACGATTGGTTGTATCAGGGGTAAAAGTGACATCCCACTACCAGGAAATTGTCAGGCGATTCTTATTATAGAAGTCGATGGTGATCAACTGGTGCTGGATGCCCAGGCTGAACAGATTCTGGCGGTTATTAAACCATTTAATGTTCTGGGGACTCGAATTGCTACAACAGATGAGGAATCCGAGGAGATATGGAAGGTGAGGCGCATTGTGTCGCCAAGTCTGCGTCAGGTTAATCCAGATAAATTTAATGAAGATATTGTCGTACCCCGATCAAAGGTGCCTGACATGATTCGTGCTCTTGAGTCTATTTCAAAGCAGCACAATGTTCCTATTGTTAATTTTGGACACGCCGGAGACGGCAATATTCATGTTAATGTGATGGTTGATCTTAAAGAAGAGGGCATGGAGGCAACGGTTGCAATCGTTATGGAGGAAATATTCAAAGCGGCTGTAAATCTGAAGGGCTCAATATCAGGAGAGCACGGCATCGGTACCTCTAAGGCAAAATACATGAGTATGGAGCTCAATAGAGAGACCATCGAATATATGAAGCGCATTAAAACCGCTCTTGACCCCTTAAACATACTCAATCCCGGTAAAATATTTATAGAGGAACCTCTGCAGTCGATTACGGACTGATCACCTGTTATGCATAAGAATAAAACGTTAAAAGACTTTGAGAAGGTGATTCGTGAGTGCGTCAAGTGTGGTGTCTGTCAGGCACATTGCCCCACCTATCTTGTTGGTAAAAGAGAAGGTTCTGTTGCACGAGGCAAGATCACTTTAGCTGCAGCGTTACTTGATGGTGAGGTAACGCTGGACGAGCGGTTGCAAGAAGATATCAGCATGTGTCTTATGTGTGGCTCCTGCGTGAATAAGTGTCCCAATAAAGTCCCCACGAATGAAATTGTTGGTGCAATTCGCCGCGAGATTACTAAAAAACAAGGGTTGTCTCTTGTGGGAAAAGGTGTCTCTACTCTTCTCGCTTCAAGGCCTCTCATGAAGACCCTTTCAAAAGGTGGGGCCTTATTGTCTCCACTTATTCTGAAAAAGGTTCCAGAGTCCAGTGGTCTGCGCTTACGCTTCCCTTTTCCATTGATGAAAGACAGGACTGTTCCACAGATCGCATTTAGAAACCTTTTTGACAGGATTCCTGAATATACAGAAGGAAGACCTTCCAAGCCAGTTATAGGTTTTTTTGCCGGATGTTCAATTACCTATGCCTATCCGGAAATCGGTGAACATATGGTGAATATTCTAAAATCCATGGGGTTTTCTATTTACCTGCCCAGGGGACAAAAATGTTGTGGAATTCCCGCTCTGTCTTCAGGGGATGGAATGCTCGTTGAAGATTTGGCGGAAACTAATGTCTCCGCTTTTGAAAAAAGAGAAGTGGACTACATTATCACGGCCTGTGCATCCTGCAATGGGGGCATTGGTGAATACTACAAGACTATGAAGGGTGACTTTTCTGAGTTTACGGGGAAGGTTATTGATTTTAATGTCTTTTTGGAACAGGAAGGACTGTTTGAGCAACTTGCTGAGATGAAGAAATTCAAACAGCAAAAAAGAGTGACCTATCACGATCCATGTCACTTGAAAACCCAAGGTATTACCCGCGCTCCAAGAGAGTTTTTAAGGTCCCTACCTAATGTTGATTTTGTTGAGATGGAAAATGCTGATATCTGTTGTGGGCTAGGTGGCACCTTTTCTGTTTACCATTACGATGAGAGTAAGGCCATCGGCTCAAGAAAGGTCGAAGGCCTCATTGACAGTAGGGCTACACACATTGCAACGGCGTGCCCTGGCTGTATCATGCAGTTGCAAGATATTGTGAACCATGCAGGGTTATCAGTGAAAGCGGTTCATATTTTAGAGCTTTTAGCTGAGGCTCTGGAGCAAAATTAGGATGCTGAGTCAATAAGAGTCTGCACTGCGGTTCAGGTGAAGACTCTTGCCTTCTGCTTTTTTTTAATTGACCTAAATCTTGCGTACGCAAAGAAAGGGAGTAATTATTTTTTGCAAAACAGTATATTACATTAATAATACTTGTTTCTTGAAATCACATTCCACAAGTAATCGTTTTTCATATTTACTACCCTTCGAGACCTGCAATTCCACAGAATCAGCTTTCCACCCCCCTTTCTCTTTTGTGAAACAGTCTTAGTGTAATTATCAGAGTTGCACCTCAAAGAAGTGATTTTGGCCACGAAACTATGCCAGAGATGTTTGAAAACTCGAATTCAAGGAACGCCTATGAAAGAAATTTATATATCAACCGTATCCGGCCCCTCAACTCCTGGTATCGTAAAATCTTTAGCTCAGACGACAAGAGACCATGGCGGAGAATGGCTTGCAAGTAAGGTGATGAAGCTGGATGGCCAGTTTTCTGCCCTGATGAAAGTGAGTATTGATGCAGAGAGTGTAAATGCACTCAAAGCAGCATTGACTGAGGAGTTTAGTCAACTGCAATTTACTGAATCTGCTGCTGCAAGTCAAACTCATGAGGAAGTTAAATCTATAGATCTTGAGGTAGATTGTAAGGACCGGGAAGGGTTGACGCGAGATATCAGCAATATCATTTTCAATCTCGATCTTGTTGTCCAAAACCTGGAATTTAACCGTTTCCCCGTTTCAGCTCTTGGGGAGTCTGTGTTTTCAGCAAAAATCACGGTAGGTGTTCCTGAAGGTACTTCAGCACTTACCGTTGCAGAAGAAATCGAAGCAATTTCAGAAGATATGCGGGTGAATGTATTGTAATCCTAAGTAAAGCAGATATTATGAGATTGGCAGTAGGAACACAGCCATCAGGCAATTACTCGTCTGGTGGCTGTGTTGGTTTTATCTGTTTTGTATGTAGCTCAACTGGTCGGCCGGAATCGTACTTCTCGGAGGGTAGGCGCGAATGGTACAAGGATAATTCATGATTTTGTTGCGTGTATCTGGTTTTCCATTATACTAATGGGCTAACATCTTTTACTTACGTATCTTATCATTACAATCAGTGAACTATCTAATCGACCCTATGGATATGAATAAAAAACACACACAGAAAAATGTAAATGCTCTCGTTTCTGGTAGGGCAGCACTCATGCTCACTCTCTTTGTTGGAACAATGGTGTTCACCTGTATAAATGTAGTAGCAAGTAGTCTCTATGTGGCGCCAACTGCCGAGATCGCTATTCGTCGCGGGCAGGGGACTGAGTATAAAATCGTAGCCATGGTTAAAGATGGGGCCAAAGTAGATGTTATAGAAGAAAATGAATACTATAAAAAAGTACGTTTAGCCTCAGGTAAAGAAGGATGGATGTTGGGCAGATTTTTGAGTACTGATCCACCTCTAGATAGTGTTGTTGAAAAGCTTCGTAGGGAAAAGAGTAAGTGGCAGGAAAAATCTTCGGTAGTGAATCAGAAAATAGAAGAGTTGACTCTTGCCTTAACCACAACCCAAGACGAGTTGAAGAACCTTCGTAGTGAGCGGGAAGAGCTTGGGCACGATTATGAAACCCTGCAACGGGATACAGCGGACGTGGTTCAGATAAAGCAGGATCTCGAAAGAACAGCCGGAGAAAACGGTACTCTTTTAGAAAAACTTGCTGTTGTTGAAGGGCAGTACAATGCTTTGAAAAAGGATAGCAATATGTACTGGTTTCTGGCTGGTGCAGGAGTTCTTGTTGTCGGTATTCTTTTAGGTAAGATGCCCGGACCATCTCGCAGAAGAAAGTCTTCTTTGCTTTAGGTTAATAATTGGGAATAGAATTAAGAAGTTGTGCAGGTAACAGAGAAAGGGAGAAGAGTGAAAGAGCAGTCAAATAAAGATCCAATGCACGGTGTTACACTTGAAAAGATACTTCAATTTCTGGTGGCTGATTATGGATGGGATAAACTGGGAACCTACATTAAAATAAAGTGTTTTCAGAATGATCCCACCATCAAGTCTAGTTTGAAATTTCTACGTAAAACGCCTTGGGCCAGAGAAAAAGTTGAACAACTCTATCTCACAACCATGAATAAACAGAATAAACCCTAGAGCGCAACTCGCGCTCTAGTCTGTAATTTTAAAAAGAAAAGGATATTCCGGCTCGAAGAGCAACGCTATCAAGCGGAAAGCTTCCATCTTGTTCTAATACCTGCACTCCATCAATATAGCCAATAAAAGTTGCGTCGGCTTCAACTGCTGTATAGGAAAGAGAACGGTCGAGTGAGAGCCGGTCTGTCATTTGGTACGCACATCCAGCGGCCATCACAAAGCCAAATTCATCATCAATATTTATTTCACGTGTTTTCCCGTAGTAGGTGGTTGATGGACTCCCTAAGGCCTCGTACACTGTTGGGTCAGAATAGCCGATCGGCCAGTGCGTCGCTTCGTCGAAATCACCAAAAAAATATCCAACTCCTACCGAGAGATATGGCGTGAATCGTGTTTGGTTGGGATAGCGTCCAACAAGACTTATGGTCAGGCCTCCAATAAATACATCTCCGTCACTTTTGATGGTGCTGTATCCGATTGAGGTTGCTACAGTTTCTGCCTCAATACTTTCATACGCCACCTCAAGTCCAATGTATTGGGTGAAGAAGTAGGTTGCGTATAGGCTGAGAGGGAGCGATTGTTGAACCTCATCCAGAGCGTAAATAGTTCCAAGATACGTGCCTTCTCCCTGGAGGCCTCCTTTGGCTCCTGAATCAGAATCTGTAAGGCTCTGGTAGGTCATTCTTGTCCTAAATTCCAATTTGTTCAACAGGTAATTGTTGTAAAAGCTGTTGTCCTCATCCGCTGCATAAATGGTTCTAATCTGCAGTGAGAAGACACTAAGAAAGCACAGGAGTACAATTATCTTTTTCATTTTTTTCGTCTTGGGTACTACACTATTTTAGTGACACTGGAATTTCTAGAGATTTGAAATAGGATTTCCTGTAGAAGATAAAAAAGATCTAGCGGTTTTTCTATCACAGAGTCAAAATAGTCTTCAGCCATCCAGACTGATTGTGATATTGCAATAATAGGGATATCTGGCATATGATTTTTTACATATATGGCTATGAGGTTTCCACTAACGACAGGTATACAGATTGAAGTCAAGATGAGATTAAACGACGAGTTGTGGAAATGGTTTAATGCATCAAGGCCATTTCCAGTGGTTATCACTTTCATCCCATGATTCCCAAGAAAATTCTTTACAGTTTCTTGTATTATTTCGTTTTCATCGACAACAAGAAACACTTTTAATCCGTCAGGATTTTGTTCGGTAGTTATTTGGCTATCGATTCCTGCAAAATCGTTTTGTAACTTTTTCAATCTGGCTTGAGATGAACTCTCCGATTGTGAGGGGATGTTTTTTGTGGCAAATCTCATCGCTTTCATTCCTACCAATTCCACTTATATTTAAAAATATCGTTGATGAGTGTTTTTCTTGCGTGGCTTCAGTATTCATATACTGAAGCCATATCGTTACCCAATTCCTACTGGGGTGGCATTTTGTCAGGAGCAGCCACAAGCTGATCGTGTATTTCTTTGCATACTGCTTCGACTTTTCCACCATTACGGCCAGAAAACGTGACAGCATCTCCTACCTCTTTTCCCTGGCATGCAGCAAATGCCTCTGGGGGTGGCCCAGTTTTTTTGTGGGAATTATTTGAAGCGTTTGCATTGGTACTGAGCATGACTATCACTGCCATTAGTGTCGCAATGGACGAAAAGGTTGCTATCCGGTTCTTTCTCATTCTGATTCTCCGTTTGTTTTTGTTGTGAAAATGAAACACCAGTTTTCCCGGTACCAAGGTGGGGGGGAGGAGAGGGGCGGTACTGGAAAAACTGACATTTAAACGATCAGTTGTTGTTACGTTTTATTGCTGAGTTGAAATCACATTAGCTGTTAAATGATGAGCAATTATGGAAGAAATGTGAAATGTTTAATTTCTTTTTTTCATGGTGTCGTATGTCTGTATTGGGGCACGAGTCGTTATTCTTCCCGTAGGAAAGGAGAACCAAAACATTTTGAACGATTTACAAACAATTGAAACGCAGAGATACTTTTGATACAGAATGCGGTGCATATTTAGGGCTACCTGGATGCGTGTTGCAGGCAGTTGGATCGCTGCAATTGGCATGCTTATGATCGGCTGGGCAGCCGCGGGGGGTAGTTAAATTATTTATTAATCCCAGATTCAACTCATAAGTTCAACCTGGTTGCTGTTGACAGAGTGAATCTACTTTTGATTTTGAGGAAAGTTGGAGGAAGATTGATATTTGTAAATAGATATTGTTATTATTATATGTCAATTACTGTTTGCTGTTCTAGTATTCGTCTATGTAGAGTAACCTGATTTTGAACCCTGCTAAGTTTTATCAACATCCTATTGTAATGAGACTATATGTGTCTATGATCAACAATTCACACCACCTGCTCCCGGTTGAAATGGAGAGCGATACCTATTTCAGGTCTATTTTTGACAATGCCCTGTATGGGATTGCAACGACGATTGGAACAGACTTTCGGTTTGCTAGTGTTAATGATGCCTTTTGCAGGTTATTGGAATATGACAGAGAAGAACTTGTAGGCGTACGCAGTGTTGGGGATATAACAGTTCAAGATGATTATCCACAAAACGAACAATTACTAACCAGCATGATCGATAATGAGATTCAGCGGTTTCAGATTGAAAAGCAATATGTGGCAAAGTCTGGAAGGTGTATTGATGTAATCGTTTATGTGTTGGGATTCTATGATAATGATGGAAAATATATTGGCTCAACCGGGTCAATTATGGACATCACCGCGACTAAGAAGTTGTTCAATAAGCTAGAAGAGGGCAAGAAAGATCTCCAGCAACTTGCCGGACGTCTACTCTCGGTCCAGGAAGAAGAACGGCGGCGGCTGGCCCGCGAACTCCATGACGATCTTGCCCAGCGGCTGGCATTACTGGTCATTGAAGCCGGTATGGCTCAAAGTACGGGAGACACAGGCGAGTCCGCTACGATTTTACAAAACGTGCAGGATAAATTGATTACCATATCTGAGGATGTCCATCGTATTTCCAGGCAACTACATCCCTCTATCATAGAGGACCTGGGACTAGAGGATGCCCTACGATCCGAAATTAATAACTTCTCTAGGCTGGAAGAGATTCCTGTCAAACTCGAATATGATCTTGGTTCAGCTAACCCATCTCTTGATATAGCCGTTTGCCTGTACAGAGTAACCCAAGAGAGCCTGAGAAATATCAAAAAACATGCCTGTGCCAAAATCGTTATTATCCAATTGCTCCGGGAGAACAGCTCTGTGTTACTAACAATTTATGACGATGGTAGAGGATTTATACCGGATAAAGTAAGAAACATGCCTGGACTTGGCCTAAAAAGTATGCGGGAACGTATGCGGCTTATTAATGGTACTATTTCTTACAACTCCAAAGAGGATCAGGGAACAACTGTAAAGGCCAAGGTCGATATGCCACTATAGAGTCATTTCCGAAGGTGTTGAAATGAAGAATAAGAGGATCCTCCTCGCTGATGACCATAAGATCTTTACCGAGAGCCTGAAATATATCCTTGAGCCAGCCTACGAGGTCGTTGGAATGGTTGAGGACGGCTATATGCTGGTAGAGCAAACAAAAATACTTTTGCCGGATGTTATTATTGTTGATATTTCCATGCCTAAACTCAATGGGTTGGAGGCAGTCCGCCAGATCAACAATATGGGTATCAGTTCCAAAATAATAATGCTTACTATGCATTCTGATGTTACTTATGCTTCAAAAGCCTTTGATGCAGGTGCATTGGGCTACGTATTAAAGCACTCTGCACATACTGAGCTTTTGCAGGCTGTTGAGCAGGTACTCCTTGGCAAGATGTTTATCACAGAGAAGATAGCAAAAGAGTTAGAGAATGTTACCCATTCTCGGCAGGATCCTATCCGTCAACTTACCCAAAGGCAACGCGAAGTCCTGCAATTCCTGGCCGAAGGGAAATCAGCCAAAGAGGTGGCAAGCGTACTTTGTATTTCCCCAAGAACAGTAGAATTCCATAAATATCGTATTATGGAAGAATTGGGTTTGAGCTCGAGTGCCGCACTTGTCCAATATTCTATAAAACACGGCATCATCACTATTTGATTGGTCTTAAATAGTGTAATAGGAAAGACTCTGTTTTTTATTCTCAACCTTACAGTCAGTATAATGTAATTTTTCTAACACCAAGTTCACTCTCGTGTGAGATTACCATAAGCTCCACTTATAGCACCTGTACACCAAAACAATTTATAATTATTTCGAAGAACCCGTAATTTTACCAGTATCGAATCCTTCTTCTTAGACTTACTGTTATTATATGCTAGAGAAATAATTTTTCCTGACTCAATGAAATATCTTATTTTGTGACTGGAGATTAAACCCATGAAACATGGTTGTGTGATTCTTGCTGATGTTCATCACCCTTTGCTCGAAGCATTAGAGGGGTTGTTGGGTGTCATGTTCGAGACAGTCGTGATGGTTTCATCCTGTGAATCTCTATTGGATGCCGCTCATAAGATGCAGCCAGACCTTATTGTGGCAGATCTCTCATTACCATCTTCCGATAACCAAAAGTTGCTCCTAAAGCTTGATAAGGGGTCGAACATTTTTAAGATCATTATTCTTGGTGCTTACAATGAGACAGATATTGTGAACAGCATCATGAATAAAGGAATCAATGGCTATGTCCTTAAACGGTCGGCGGCAACCGACCTTTTCCAGGCAGTTGAAAAGGTTCTTGCTGGGGAGGTTTATGTCTCGCCTTTAGCTGTATCAGAATGAAACCTTCCGACCATCATATAGCCTAAAATCTACGAATTACTTAAACAGGGAGATCGAGAAATGAAAGCCAGATCGTTATTTATTACCTGTATTACTTGCACCGTAATCCTCGGGATGACTGTTCCGCAATCGATTGCTGAAACTGCCAAATTCAAATACTCGACGGATATACCAGAGAGTGTCACCACACCAGATTCAGTCAAGACCAGGCTCGGGACTCTGAAATTTTTCGACGGAATGCCTGACGAAGCGACCGTTCAGTTGGTTTACGACAATCTGGATTTTCAGCGCGGCGTCAGCGCCTTTGTTAACGCCATTCCGATCGCCTCAATGTCCGGCATGCGCAAGGGTTTTCGCGAAGCCGGAGTCACGGACATGCAGGTGATCGGCGTCCACAAGGACCTGATGGATTCGCGTTCTCTATTCCTAACCGCCAACAGCACGGTCAGTTACGGCTGGGGCTGGTTAGACCTGAAGGACGGTCCGGTCGTGGTCGAAGCTCCCCCGGGAATTCTCGCTCTGGTGAACGATTTCACCTTCAAATATGTTGCTGACATTGGCGCGGCTGGTCCTGACAAGGGCAAGGGCGGCAAGTACCTCTTCCTGCCGCCTGGTTACGAAGGAAAGGCACCCGAAGGTTACTTTACCTTCCAGAGCCCGACCTACGGCAATCTGTTAGGGATTCGTGCCTTCCCAACAGAAGATGATCCCCAGGCTGGCGTGAAAGCCATCGAGACCCACCTGAAGGTCTACCGCCTCTCCGAAATCGACAACCCGCCCGAGATGAATTTTCTGAACTGGTCGGGGAAAGAGATGAACACGGTTCAGCAATTCCCAGCCACCCTTGAAACGCTGCAATAGCGCAATTTAATAAAGGAGTCTTCGTAAAGATTGTACGAAAAATATTCGATTACGATAAAATTTTACTTGACATAAAAGCGAGCTAAGA
>JBLHNU010000031.1:0-65201 GCA_047622095.1 Desulforhopalus sp. | reverse complement strand
CCTTAGTGTTTTAGGCAGGAGCCCTCTTTTGGTATTTGCAAGGTACGTGAGGGGGCTCCTTACCTTTCCATCACTTATCTTGCACATTTTTCACAGATTCTCCATCATTTATCTTGATCACTCACATATAAGCAGCAAGTGCACCCGGTGTGCAAAAAACAGTTCTTAGTGTACTTTGTGCTGACCTGACAAATTCAAAACTAAAGACAAAACTCACCTCAATCATCCGTGGTATAACGGCCTGTCGGTTGAGTACTCTCACATTTCCAGCTACTGCACCACAATCTGGGTCACCTACAAAAGGGCTGACTAGATTCCTGAGTGTATCTTTGTCAACTATAGAGTCACTGTCCACAGTAACTAATACGTCACCCGTTGCTCGTTTAAAGCCTTCATAGAGTGCTTTCCGTTTTCCACTATTTTTCATTTGGCGGATGGTCGTTATTTGTTCTGGAAATTCTTTTGCAGCTTTTTCTATATATGACCAGGTGTCGTCTTTACTGCCATCGTCTACCGCAATCAATTGTATCTTATCCCCAGGATAATCTCCTGTTGCAAGGCTGCGAAGTGTTTCTTGTACCAAATGACCTTCATTGTAGGCTGGAACAACCACGGTCACAGTTGGTAGGTCTTGGTTAGATGCACCGGGAACGGGTTTATAGCGAAAAGCATTAAACGCGAGCCAGAGGTAAAAGAAGGCGGTTATCATTGCGATGCAAAATCCGATTACAGAAATAGGGTATATCCATGGAGATGTCGCGATTGTAGTCTGAAAATCTAACATCAGACGAGGTGCAAGCCACAGGGTCGCAAGAGCAGATAGAGATAAGACAAAGACAGAGTATTTAAGAAGACTAATGCGACTATTTTTCACGATTGTACTCGATGCAATACTTTGCATATATAACGCTCCTTGATGTTTATAAGAAACTAATAGGTTGAAACCTCGATTATCAGTACAACTCCACGTATTCAACTGAATTTTTAAGCTATTAATAAAGCTAAAACCTAAAGACATCAGGACGTTACTGTGGACGTTGTAGTGAACAGCAAAAGCATGTTCCGTGCCATAGTTGAAAATCACGGTATTCTGCGGATGTAGTTAGGTGGTGTGCAGGTCGAGCGAAATGCTCATGCTGATATTTGCGCACGGGTGCGCAAGTATTGTTTGTTATCACTGGGGGTTATGCTATGAGGGTGTTCATTTTCAAGATAATGAGAAGTAGAAAAGTGATGCCGTAAATTGTCATGTTACACCACCTTCTGGTTGTTACACTTACAGAGGTGTAACATGTTACACATTCTTTATGGTTATGTATTGGGAATGCGAAAATGATGTGGTCTAAGTTGCTGATACTAAGCTTAATAATTTTAAATATCAGAGTCAGTTAAATGTGGCATATATATTGTATTACCACCTCATGAAGCAGTCTGGTGCGCTTGGGTGGCGCATAAGACGGGAAGCAACGTATGAGGAGAGTGGATCGGATGTGATCACATGGACTCTAAATCCTTGCAGTCGGGTGCAACTCCCGGACTCTCCTCCATGTTTTCTATTTAGTGCCTGAACGAAAACCTGCAAATTCTGTCGAGTTCAAGGCGGACGATAATTTTAACCGGAGGAATACATTGAGTATTTTGAGGATTAAAATTTAAGTCCAACGAAGAAATCGGCATAATTGGTGGTTTTCTGTCGAGCACTATTTAACTGAATTGTTCTAAAGGAAAGACGTTGGAAGAAAAAATCTGTAAAACGGCTAAAAAACGTTTTTATCGAAAACGTGTCAGACTTTTTACTGTGATCAATAAAATTAAACTCTGGCCATCTCGTAATGGCAACCTGCACGGTGTTAAGACCATTGTGGTCACAGGTAATGTGGCAAAGATTACGACACACTGTAATAGAGAGTTTTTTCAAAAAAATTCTCTTAACAGCAGGGCAGGGAGGTGGCTGAGGAATAAATGGTATGTCAAGCCGTGTGCTGCGTGTGGCGTACCGGATTGGAAAATTGAAAAATATAGTTCCACTAGTTTTAAGCGACATCAGGGATCAATGTTGATGGACTCGGCTCCAGTAAATCATGCTCAAAAGGCTATTTCCTGAGTTGAAAATAATGAATTGCTGAAAAATATATTCTAACGAATGCAAGGAGACAAGAAGATGGCGGATTTTAATGCAATGCAAGAAGCATTGGTGGATTGTGATCAGGATAAACTTCTAGGTTTGGTAAATAGTGCTCTTGCTGAGGGAGTTGCTGCAGCGGAAATATTGAACCAGGGATTGATCGCAGGAATGGATATCGTTGGTGATAAAATGGAAAATGGCGACATGTTTATCCCGGAAGTTCTCATGTCTGCCCAAGCCATGTCAGCATGTGTTGATATCTTGAAACCACTACTCGCCGAAGGTGAAGGCACTCAAAGTGCCAACGTCATTATCGGGACCGTTAAGGGCGATCTTCATGATATCGGAAAGAACCTCGTATCCATGATGATGGAAAGTGGTGGAATGAACGTACATAACCTTGGTGTTGATATTGATCCTGATGAATTTGTGGCGCAGATAAAGGAAAAGGATGCAACTATTGTTTGTCTTTCTGCTCTGCTCACCACTACCATGCCAATGATGAAGGCAACTGTTGATGCAATTGTTGATGCAGGATTGCGTGATAAGGTGAAGATCATGATTGGTGGTGCCCCAGTGACCCAAGCTTTCGCTGATGAGATCTGTGTTGACGGATTCGCAGCCGATGCTGGATCCGCTGTTAAACTTGCCAAAGCCTTAGCGGCTTAAGAGGGGGTTTTTATGTTTCAGGTAATTGGTGAGCGGATTAATACATCCAGAAAAAAAGTACAGGAAGCTGTTGCTAATAGAGATGCTGAATACATCGTAGATGATGTTACCAAACAGCAGGACGCGGGCGCGGCTTTTATTGATGTGAATGCTGGTGCCAGGATCGGTCATGAAACTGAAGATATGAAATGGTTACTTGATACCATTCAGCCAATCGTTACTGTACCTCTGGCTCTTGATTCTCCTGATCCTGCCGTTCTTGAGATGGCTTTTGGAATGGTTAAAACGGAACCAATGGTTAACTCCATCAGCCTTGAAAAAGAACGATTTGATACAATGATGCCATTTCTGGAAGGAAAAGCATGTAAGATAATTGCTCTTTGTATGGATGATGCAGGAATGCCAAATTCAGCAAGTGATATTATTGCAAGAGCTGATACTCTGGTAAAAGAGCTCAATGCTATTGGTATACCAACAAATTGCATCTATGTAGATCCGTTGGTGCAACCCATCAGTACGGATTCAAACAAAGGAACTATGGTTCTTGACGCGGTACGTGGCATTAAAGGGAATTATCCGGAAATTCATATAACCGGTGGCCTTTCAAATATATCTTTTGGTTTGCCCCAGCGTAAGATAATTAACCGCACCTTTGTAACATTGATGATGGATGCTGGGATGGATTCAGCTATTATGGATCCTCTTGATGCTAAAATTATGGCAACTATTAAAACTGCCGACATGCTGCTTGGCCATGATAATTTTTGTGGCAACTACCTAAAAGGTGTACGAGCAGGAGTGATTGAAAGCTAACGCCACCTGAACTGATGAGAAATTCGGAATAAGGGTATGAAATAATGGTTGAGCAGGCAACTATACCTGTGGACTCAATCGTTCTGGCAATCGTGGATAAACTGCGTGCCGGAACAGCAGTCAACAAACAAGAAGTTCAATATTTACTGGGTCTCACTGATGAAAGTGAGACCCAGTATCTTTTTGAGGCGGCACGATCTCAACGGGGTCGATTTTTTGGAAATAAGATTTTTCTCTATGGTTTTTTGTATTTTTCAACTCATTGCAAAAACGATTGTTGTTTTTGTCAATATCGTAAAACCAACACCTCTCTTGCAAGATATCGAAAAAGTAAGACTGATATCTGTAATGCTGCAAGAGAGATGGAGAAAAGTGGTGTGCATCTGATAGATCTTACCATGGGTGAGGATCCACTTATGCTCTCTGCTGGCTCTTCAAATGTAAAACGGTTTGGAGATATTGTGTTGGCGGTAAAAGATGTAACAGATCTGCCTCTTATGATTTCTCCGGGGGTACTAGACGATGATACGCTTATAGCGTTTGGCCGTTTGGGCGTAGACTTTTATGCCTGTTATCAGGAGACCCTGAGTAGAGATCACTTTAATACTCTTCGAGCAGGGCAGAGCTTTGACAAGCGACTAGCCGCTAAACGTATGGCTAAAGCTCATGGGATGCTCACTGAGGAAGGTCTGCTGCTCGGTGCTGGTGAAACTCTTGAGAATATTGCAGATTCGCTTTTATTTATGCGAGATGAGAGAAACGATCAAGTAAGAGCAATGACCTTTGTGCCCCAACAAGGAGTTACTATAGATTATGTAGGAAGGAGTGGGGCGATTCAAGAACTGCTCACTCTTGCAGTGATGAGATTGCTCATGCCTGATCGTTTGATCCCAGCCTCTCTTGATGTGGATGGCTTGAAAGGCCTGGCCGCACGCCTTGATGCTGGAGCAAATGTTGTAACGTCAATAGTTCCTCCGGATTCTGGACTGGCCGGTGTTGCGAATAACAGTCTGGATATAAAAGAGGCGAGGCGATCAATGGAAAAAATTGTTCCCGTTCTTGAAAGTTGTGGTTTAGAGGTTGCTTCTCAACAGGCTTTTCGCGAATGGCTTTCAAGCAGACATAACACGCCGGAGGCCGTAGCATGCGTATAGCGGTTATTGGAGGTAAACTCCAAGGTGTTGAAATCATATATCTGGCGAAAGAAGCCGGTTTTGAAACACTCTTGGTTGATCGGAATGATTGCGTTCCTGCACGTGGATTATGCGATGAGTTCATCTCATTTAATTATATTAAAGAAGGGCGATGGCCTACTAAGCTAAAGGAAATTGATCTTATTTTTCCAGCCTTGGAAGACACTAAAACTTTGAGACTTCTTTATAAGTGGGCACAACATATAAATGTCCCCGTAGTGCTTGATCTTGCTTCTTATGGTATTTCCAGTTCAAAAAGATTATCCAACGCAGTTTTCGAAAAACTAGGACTTCCCCTTCCACACTCCTTAGCAGAAACATCTTTTCCTGTTGTCGTTAAACCTGACAATGCAAGTGGGAGTAGCGGAGTTACGATTGCCAGAAATCAAAATGAATTAGATTTGGTTCGTGATGATGCGACCTGTGAAATTGTCATACAAGAATATTTGGAAGGACCTTCTTTTTCTGTCGAAATCATCGGTCGTCCAGGCAATTATGTAACTCTGCAGGCTACGGATTTATTTATGGACGAGCTGTATGATTGCAGTGGAGTCGCAGCACCAACTCATCTTGACAGTCCTAAAATAGATGAACTGCATGAGCAGATATTGTTAATAGCTGAGGAGATATCACTTCATGGGATCATGGATCTAGAGGTAATACTTCATGATGGCAAGTTAAAGATTCTAGAAATTGATGCACGTTTTCCAAGTCAAACCCCGATCACTGTATATCATTCTACCGGAATGAATATGGTGAACATGCTTGCCAAGCTCTTTTTAGAAGGCGCTGTGGAAAAAAAACCGGGGGCATGTGTTCATTCAAGGATTGACCATGTGAAAGTTGAAGCAGGTACAGTTGAAGTGTGTGGGGAACATATAATGGCAGAAGATGGATCTCTCAGGTTGGTAACGGGTCTGTTTGGTGCATACCAAGCCTTGACTACGTACCAGCCTGGCAAGACTAAATGGGTGGCAACATTTATCTTCAGAGGTAGTGACCGGCAGGAGGTAGAGGCTAAAAGAGAGAGCTGTCTGCAGAAAATCCGTTGGATTCAACCAGGTGAGGATTACTCAGATGACAAGATTATCGCACAAGGATATTAATTGTATTAATGCGGATCTTGAGGTGTACAATAATCACCTGATTAGCGCAACGGGACATAGTCTTTTTGAGATCGGTTGCCATTGTTGGGGGGTTGAGCCTGAGGTTATGATCCAAATGGCAAAATCCTATACAGTACGTGTCATTCCGGTAACGGTAGGTCTTGGGGTTATAACGAGTTTTTCCGATACGGTTGCTGGTATTCTGCAATATCTTGGGTTTAAGGCGCAGGCCTCCACGCTAACAGATGTTACTGGAATTGCCGATGCCATCGAATTGAGAGTCGACGGACTTTTTATGGCAGATGACGCTACGTTTATAGGTCTTGATTGTGCATCATGGGAAAAGATAGATAATAGTGTCGCTACCGGTAGAATGTATGCAACTGTAATGGATTTGATGGCAGGTGATGCGGTAAATAAGGATGTACTCGTTGTAGGATGTGGCCCGGTGGGTTCTAGTGCAGCAGCCCAACTCTTGCGGTGTGGTAGAAAGATCACATTACTTGATATCAGTCAAGAACGGGCAGAGACCGTAAAAAAGGGACTTGTGGAAATGTTTACCTCAAGAGAAAGTGTGGAGCGACGAATCAGTATTGCTTCAGATGGGCAAGCTTGTCTGGAGAGGTATGACCATATTATAGACGCTACTCCAGACTCACATCTCATTGCTGATTCATACCTGAGGCCTTCGAAAAAAATAGCCATTCCGGGAGTCCCTCCTGGCGTATCAGAATTTGGCTTTGAATTCTTACAAAACAATGTGGTTCATGACAAGCTTGAGCTAGGTGTAACTGGTATGGCAATAGGTCTGCTCGCTCAATCCGTTCAAAAGGTATGAATTATGATAAATAATGTTTCAGACAAACAAATAGGGTGGAGTGAGACACAGTACCGAAGGTTAAAAGAACTCGGTTGTAATGTCTCGATACTTAAACAGGTATATAAAGCAAATGCAGAGCGCGATAGTGCCTATCAGATTATTGAAAAAAGACTGGTTAAAGCTGAAAAAGATAAGCTGAAAAAACTGTTTACGACTGGTGGTAAAACTCAACTTGAAATGCTTTGTGACCGAGTGAGCGAAAAACTTATTGGGGAAGGTTTTGTCAAGGTCGTGACTCCCACCGTTATTTCAGCAAAAGCACTTGAAAAGATGACGATCACGCCTGAGCATCCGCTGCATAAACAGGTATTCTGGCTGAACAAAAAACAATGCCTTCGGCCAATGCTTGCACCAACTCTGTATAGTCTCATGCAGGACTTTTCGAGACAAAAGATCAGGCCGATTCGTTTTTTTGAGATAGGTTCGTGTTTTCGAAAAGAAACGGACGGTGCCAAACACTCCAGTGAATTCACAATGTTAAATCTGGTGGAAATGGGTTTGCCCATGGAAGAACGTGAAGATAGATTGCGTGAACTCGGTAGTATGGTTGCCTCAAGTGGTGGTCTGAGCTCCTATGATTTCGAAAGTGAAGAGTCTGAAGTGTACGGCACAACAGTTGATATGGTAAGTGGTAACCCGTCTGTTGAAATAGGTTCTGGAGCAATGGGGCCCCATGCACTTGATGTGGAGTGGGGTATTCATGATACTTGGGTTGGATTTGGTATTGGGATGGAGAGAATGCTCATGCTTTTAAATGGTGATTCAAATATTTCCAAATGGTGTAAGAGTATCGCATATCTAGATGGAATACGGTTGAAAGTATAATGTTCTTATCTGTTTTTCCCCTCTGTAGCGCACGTTACAGAACTGTTTTTACAGGACTGTAACACGTTGCATTCTTTGGTTGGGTGTGATTGCTGTTTCTTGTGGTATGTGTATCTAACTATCTGTTGTAAAACATGAAAATACTGTTCTCTTCGTGGCGAGATCTTGGCACGAATCTTGTTATTGTAATGTAAATAACCTTCAGGAGGCACCAGGTAAACTCGCAATGAGCTACCTGTTACAATAGCAACCCCGATGAAAGGAGAACCGATGGAATCGCGTAAAGCAGTTGATGGTGGGCCGGATGAAGTAGACTTCCCGGAAGATACATTTGTAAGACGTCTTTTTGGAAGGTATGACCCTGTTCTGTTTTGGCCAGTTTTAATCTCATTTGTCACAGTTATTATCTTGGCTTTGATCTTCCCCGAAGGTGTTGCAAAAACCTTGGTCACAATCCGTAACTTTCTTATTTTTAACTTTAGTTGGGCCTTTCTTGCAGGAGTTGGAGTCACATTGTTTTTTTGTATTTATCTTGGTTTGAGTGAATTTGGTGACTTAAAGCTGGGTAAGGATGACGATGAACCAGAATTCACATTTTCTGCTTGGATTTCAATGCTTTTCTCGTGCGGTCTCGGGATTGGTTTTGTGTTCTACAGTGTCGCGGAACCGTTAACTCATCTGCATCAGTCTTCCCATGTTATTGACGCTGGGCATGCGGGGCTTGCTGCGGGTGTACCTAAAGCCATTGAGATGACGATACTTGATTGGGGTATCCATGGTTGGGCTCTTTTCGCACTTGCTGCGTGGGCAATTGCCTTTCCTGCTTATCGCCTGGGAAAACCTCTCACAGTTGCCACAGGGCTCTATGGTATCTTAGGTGACAGATGTAACACTTCTATCTGGGGCCGTATTGCTAATGGTCTTGGCGCCTTAGGAACCATTGGTGGTAATGCTGCCATGATTGGTCTTGGTGTTGCTTCTATCAGTTATGGTATAACAACTCTTTTTGGAATTGAGCTTGGCACCTTTGGTAAAGCCGGAGTGATGCTTTTCCTTATTGTTGCCTATGTGATTAGTGCAGCAACTGGTGTTGAGCGTGGGATTAAATATCTCTCTCAGATCAACATGATCATGGCAGCTGCTGTTGTTCTATTACTTGTCTTGCTTGGCCCTGCTCCAATTCAGTACCTTATGAATATGACAACTCAGATGTGTGGTGATTATTTCAACGGTATTTTGAAATACTCCTTCTGGTCTGATGCAGGGAATTTTGAGCAACGTGACTGGCTTGGGTGGTGGACCGTTTTTTACTGGTTGTGGTGGATCTCATATATTCCATTTTGTGGCGGATTTATCGCTCGTATCTCTAAGGGAAGAACTCTTCGTCAGTTTATGTTCGGAGTGATTTTCGTACCGAGCTTACTTGCTATCCTCTGGTTCTCTATCTGGGGTGGTAGTGCTGCATATGCTGAAATTAATGGTATTATCCCACTGTGGGATAGTGTTCAGGCAAATCCTGAAAGTGGGGTGTACGCACTGCTCGCGTCTATGCCTGGTGGATGGTTTATAAGTCTGATTGTTCTTATTAATATAATAATCTTTGCTATCACAACGTCTGATTCCGCCTCCTTTTTCGTGGCTATGCAGATGTCAGGTGGACGTATTAACCCAAGAGTATCAATGCGACTTCTTTGGGGTGTCGTGATTGGTTTAACGGGTATTATTTTTCAACTCACAGGCGGTTTTAACGCTATTAAAAGTCTCGCCATTGTGGTGGGGGCACCATTCTTTTTCGTTGGTATAGCATTTATTTTCTCAGTTTATTCAATGTTGAAGAAAGCAAAGGCTGGCGAAATGTAACAATAGTTTTTTAACAGTTAATGAGTAATTAACCCGTTACGCTCTTGATGAGTGTGACGGGTTTTTTTGTTTGTATTCCAAGTTAGGTCAACGATAGAGGTGTATCCTGAATCTGCGGAACAAAATATCACTTCTTATCATTAAGGTTTTTAACTCCTGTCCATCCTACGGTGTAGTATGTTTTGTGTTGTTCTTCGGTAAATCCGATATAAACATCTTGAATTATGGGTTTTACCAATTGGACGCTTGAGGGAAATAATGCTATGTCCATGTTGCACGATCTAACAAACCTTCCCTAACTACTAACACTTAAATTTTATATAAAAAATGCGATACGCCGGAATTGATATAGGCTCAAGAACCATTGAACTGGTGATTGTCGATGAGACAGGTGCCATCCTTGATAGCCTTCAGGATGACACAGGTTTTGACCCGATCAGCGTTGCCAAGGCACTTACGAGCAAAGTTAAGTTTGATCATATAATGGCAACCGGATATGGCAGGAACCTGTTTGAAATTTCTTTTGATGCACCGACAGTAACTGAAATCAAAGCACATGCTCGTGGAGCTCGGGCATGCTTTCCTGATGCAAGAGTGGTTCTCGATATCGGCGGTCAGGATAGCAAGGCTATAGCTATGTCTGAATCTGGGAAAGTTCAAAAATTTGAAATGAATGACCGGTGTGCAGCAGGTACCGGAAAATTTTTGGAAATTATGGCCCGGGCACTCGGTTATGAGATAGAAAAATTTGGTGATCAGGCATTGCAAGCCAAAGGTGATCTGCAAATCTCAAGTATGTGTACGGTATTTGCCGAGTCTGAAGTGACTTCGTTGATTGCTAAAGGACACGATCGCAAGATGATTGCCCGTGGACTGCACGCCAGCGTTATCCGACGGGCCTCAGCAATGCTCAACAGGGTTAGCCCCACTGGAAGCATTGTCTTTACAGGAGGCGTGGCCAAGAACCCATGCATGATAGAGTTTCTAGAAAAACAGATGGACCGCAAAGTACTTCGCCCAAAAGACCCACAACTCGTTGGTGCATTTGGCGCAGCGCTACTGGCAGTAGAAAGTAATTTATAACGGAGAACACCATGACAACAGATATGAGCAACAAACTGCAACATCTTGCAGAGCAGAATATGGAAGATATTGAAAAGGGCAAAGCCGAAGGCAAATCAGCCATTGGATTCTACTGTGTATTCACTCCCACTGAGATAGCAGTGGCTGCTAACGCTATACCACTTCCATTATGTGGTACACGTAATGATCCTATTGCAAAAGCTGAAGAGACGCTGCCCCGCAACCTCTGTCCGCTTATTAAGAGTAGTTTTGGTTTTGCAGTATCAAAAACATGCCCATTTGTAGAGGCTTCCGATCTGATTGTTGGGGATACCACCTGTGATGGCAAGAAAAAGATGTTTGAATTGCTCAACCGCTATAAAAAAACTCACGTTCTTCAATTACCTCAGAATCAGAATAGTGATGTGGCCTTGCCGATGTGGCGAAGAGAACTCGATGATTTTCGCGGAGTTGTTGAAAAACAGACAGGTGTTGAAATCACAGAACGAGCGTCTCAAATCTGCTATTAGCCTAATGAATCGTGAGCGCCGCGGACGAAAATTAGTAATGGATGTAAATAAGGCTATACCGGCGCCGCTGGCTGGGTCTCAGGTTATAGAGATTCTTTTTAAGGTAGGCTTTCTCGCCGATAAAATGAAAGGAATCAGCTTTATGGAAGAGGTGGCTGCAGAGGCGGCTAAAGGTAATTTACGGCCCCAGGAAGAGCAATTAGTCAACCGTAAACGTATTTTACTTACTGGTGTTCCTGTAGGTGTTGGCAGCGACAAAGTGATCAAGATTGTCGAGGAGGGTGGGGCCGACGTGGTTGCTTTTGAAAACTGCACTGGCTACAAGCAGGCATTTCAGGTTGATGAAGATATGCCGCCAATGGATGCCCTTGCCCAGCAATATCTCTCCACCCCATGTTCTGTTATGAGTCCAAACAATAAGCGTCTTGAGCTGTTGAAGGAAATGATAACTGAATTTCAGGTAGATGGAGTTATAGACCTCACCTGGCAGGCCTGTCATACATATAATATTGAAGCGTTTACCGTCGATGAATTTGTTCAGAAAGAGTGTGATCTAGCCACACTCCACCTTGAAACTGATTATGCAGAAAGTGACACAGAGCAGCTTAGGGTACGGATAGACGCATTTATTGAGATGCTTTAAAGAGTAATCTCAACACCTCCGGCACCATGGGCCTTGCTCATTTAAGCGAGTCTACTGATGGTATTGGAAACACATAAAAACAATAAAAGCCCCCATCCAGACTCCTTGTCTGGATGGGGGCTTTTGCGCTACGAAGAGCAGATTTCAATCCGGTCCTTGCGGATATCTTTTAGTCTTGGCGTGCTTATTTTTTTTTCTGTAAATACGGAGGAATTATCCCCTTCTTATTCATATCGCACGTTTCAATTTGTGCTTTGTTTGATGGGTATTCCCTGCAAATCTTTGATCTAACTTCATATATCGAACAAGAAAATGTGTCTTCATCTTTGTTCAGGAAGAAACAATCTCCATTATCTGTGAATTTTAAAAATCGCCCTTCTCCATCTGCTCCAATCGGATACGTAAATTTGCTAAAATGGAGTCCGGTGAAGGCTTCTATTGTTTCAATCTCAAGTTGAGATAACTTTGCAAAGGCAAAGTTTCTGCAACACTCCCCACATTCCCTGCATGTTTTTAAAGTAATAGTTTCCGTCAGGTGTTTCTTGTCCAAATATATACCTCTATGGTTGAGCGAAAAATTAATTATGTGGAAACTGCATAACACGCTTCTAGTAGGGTTGTACAGAATATATGTATTACCTGACGTTACTGCAAACACGTGAAACAATAAAAGCCCCATCCAGACTCCTCGTCTGGATGGGGCTTTTGTGCTACGGAGAGCAGATTTCAATCCGGTCCTCCCGGATTTCTTTTAGCTCTTTTTTTGCTTGTCTTTCTTTTCTTTGTCTTTTCGTTCTACAATCTCAGCTTCACAGTTCTCAACGATGGACCTCATTTCTGAGCGTACTTCGTCTGAGAGTGGTGTTGGCTTATGATTCTTGAGGATATCACGTGCTTTGTCCATTGCTTTTTCATGCATGGTCTGAGAACCGCCTTTCACCCATTTATCCCGAACCCTGCGGTCTATAAGTGCTGGCTGTGACATACTCCTCATATGATTAAACGTGTGCTTTTCGGTGATGAATTGTTTAAAGGGTCCTACCTTATTAATTACATCAACTGCAAGAGTTTCCTCGTTTACAGTAATACCGTTGACAACATGTTTGATCATTGCTGCAAATTCGTTATCCATCACGAGCTGTCCGTAATCAAATGTTACGCCTGATTCCAACATACCCAGACCATAAATCAGGTTGGCACCTGCCAACGCTGTGAGGAGGCCTGTTAATGTCTTTTCATGAGCAGCTTGTGCATCTGGCACTTTTGAATCTGCCTATCCACCTGCTACCCAACTGGGTAGCTGATAATAATTGGACAGCGCAGCAACACCAGCGTTTATCAAGGCACACTCTGGGGATCCAACAGTGGCGGTTGCCATGCGGAGATCCAGAGGACAGGTGGAAGAACCGAACATCATTGGCGTTCCTTTCCTGACAGTTTGGCCAAGCACAATACCTGATAAAACTTCAGCATTGTGTACGACTATTGTTCCTGCAGGAGTCACCGGTGCGGATCCTCCAGCTAAGGCCTGAGTTAGAACGTTAACGAGCACTCCTGCTCTGGCTCCCTCAATAATGATTTCGGTACAATCTTTGACCAGTTTGAGTGGGCTGATCGGGCAAGTGTTAAAAGAGATTATTGGTCTCTCAGCAAGTTTGTCGTGCCCTCCAACGATCGCAGCTGCCATGTCAATGGTAGCCTTCATGAGGTGGCCGTTACCAGCACCATGGAAACAGTGCTTGGTGGTGTTGGCCAAAAAAGCCTCAGCGTTGTGTAAGGGCTGTGCATCCTGATTAACGTCATGGGCACCGAGTGCACGTTCGTACACATCAATACCGTCGAGATAATCAACAAGGATTGCACTTTCCTCGACGTCTTTTTTTACTGTTGGTCTCAGTTCTCCGGTGTTTATATCAACGATCGATATACCTTCACCAAAATTGGTAAAACCAACCCGGTTATTGCCAAGTAAATAATCCTTTTCAGGATCTCTACCTGCCAGGTTGACTGTTGCCGGAGTAGACCTAATGGCATCTTCTACCATGTAGGGCGGGAATTTTACCACATGTGATTTGGAATCAACTATAGCTCCACTACCTGCGAGGATTTCTCTGGCTTCTTCGTCCTCAAAGTACACGCCCGTGTGTTCGAGTACTTCGAGTGTTGCCAGATGGATCTCGTATAGTTCATCCTCAGTAAACATGTTAAGACTCAAGCCCCCGCTTTGCAGAAAGCCTGCATGCGAGTTACGTTTCAAATTGAACCTCCTGAATAAAGATGAATCTAAAGAAATTAATCACCGGTAAGACTTCCGGGTGGCGGCCCATCGGTCTTATGTTACTTTTGGGTGATACAATTTCCTCCTTACTCTCTCTCGTTTTGGTTATGCCGCCACGTGAAAAAGCAACTTGTTGAACCTGAGAATCAGGCTACTGAATTTTTAATGAATGAGAGCAGGTCCTGATCAAGGTCATTATCGAGTATGGTTTCAGGACAATTACTCAAAATTTCTTTGTAACTTGTGTTGGCGCGGTCAGCTACATCCTGGCCGCCCTTTTTCTCCCACCCCTGATAGCTATCTATTGTCGAAAGAGGAGGAGTCCAGAAGCCACGGCAATGTTTCATCGTTGTAGGGTGCATGAGGTATGATGCTCCATGACCACTTTCACTGATGATACTTTCAGAAAGATCATCTTCATAACTGTCGATACCGCGAACAACCTGTGCTGCTCTTGCCATGATCTCATCATCAATGAGAAATTTTTCATAGGATACGGTCATAATCATATCGAGGAGACCGTAACATTCGTTCACCATGTTGACGCCGCTCATGGCGAGCATCAAATAGTTTTGCATGGTTTCATAGCCAGCCTGGGCGTCAACGGTTTTAGCATCAGTAAGTCCCGCCATACACCTGCTTGGGAGGTGATACAGATCTCTTGCGAGTTGGACACCTACCATGTTGATGAGTCCTGACATTGGTAAACCCGTCACATAGGCGCCGGTACGCAGGTTGGGGATGGCTGATGCAGGAGAATATACGACCGGTGTTCCAGGGCTGATAAGCTGTGCCAGGACAAGTCCTGCTAAAATTTCTACGTTTTGCAACACCACTGTTCCCATCGGATCAACTGGACTCGTAACTCCGGCCATAGAACAGGTAAGTACCATTATCGGCTGACGACGTCTGGCGAATTGGAGAATGGTTTGGCAGGGGATTTGGTCAAACTGGAGTGGGCTCAGTGGATTAAGTGATACAGCTATTCGTGGAACATCAAAGAATGTCTCATCTTCAACAGAGTTTCCCGATGCAATTTTCATCATGGTAAACATCTGCTCAAGTTCCAGGGTATTGCCAACATACCCAAAGAGTGGCTTGTCTGAATGTTTCAGAAGTCGTCTGAATATCTCAAGATGTCGGGTTGGGCCGGTAATATCTGATGGTTCGACTGGAATCTGACCTACGATGTTACAGGTGTTGCTGTTGTGGGCAAGTTTATAGAGATTGACAAGGTCTTCTTCTTTACCGAGACGCCTGCCATTGTCCTGATCCTGGATATAAATAGGACCATTGTTTAAGGAAACATGGATTTCAGCTTGGTCGCTACCAAATTGGATGGATTTTTCTTCGTCTCTTGCAACCCAGTCAAATGATGAAGGAGCTGATTCGAGAGCCTGGGTAACCATGTTTTCAGGAATGAGAACTGTTTTTCCTGAGACTTTCGCACCGTTATTCTTGAATATCTCAAGACATTCTTCTGATTGAAAAACGATACCAGTATTGGCAAGAACGTTGAGAGAAGCCTGGTGAACTTTAGCCAAAGTCTTCTGGCCAACAACTTGGAAATATGATTCGATGCTCATGATTTTAGCCTGTCGTAAAGATTCTCAGTTTCACCTTCATGGGGTGATTCTTCGTGGTAGAGAATACCAATCACTGACAGCTGTATTACAAAAAACGTGCCCGATGAACAATAACTGAAATGTTTGAAAAATGAAGAAATATCGGGGGAATAATAGAAGTGTGAAGCTGAGGGGAGTGTAATGGTGCAAACTTGTGTGACACCTGATCCAGAAGTGTAAAGATCAACAGTGTAACACTTTACACATTTGCAGTGGCCTATTGTTGATCGAGGCCAAAGTTTACCAGTTTTCGATAAAGGGTAGGTCTACTCACTCCAAGAAGTCGTGCTGTTTTGGCTTTGTTCCAATCAGTTTTCTCAAGAGCGTGAATCAGTTCAGCCTTTTCTTCAGACTCTGTTTTAGGGATTTCTGACGAATCACCTTTCTGGTCATTGTGAAATTGTCTGATTGCTGGTGGAATATGTCCAAGATCAATCACTTCTTCACGGCAGAGTACAAAGCTGTGTTCGATGGCGTGTTCTAATTCCCTGACATTGCCAGGCCAAGTGTAGGTGTTGAAAACCTCCATTACATCTTCTGAGGTGGAATAGATGTTTTTATTATACTTCTTTTTGAACTTATTGATAAAATGGTCAACAAGAAGAGGAATGTCTCCAAAGCGTTCACGTAGTGGTGGCATTTTAATTTCTACTACATTCAGTCTGTAGTAGAGATCTTCCCGGAAGTTACCTTGGTCAACTTCTTCTTTGAGATGACGGTTGGTTGCAGCAATAATTCTCGTGTCTATGGTGATCGTCCTGTGATCTCCAACCCGCTCAAATTCTCTTTCCTGAATAACGCTGAGGAGCTTTAACTGGAGGCCAGGGGAGATTTCACCAATTTCATCGAGGAAGATACTTCCTTTGTTGCATAGCTCAAAGCGGCCCACCTTATTATTAATAGCCCCTGTAAATGCACCTTTTACATGGCCAAAGAGTTCACTCTCAAGAAGTTGCTCAGCAAGTGCAGAGCAGCGAACAGTAACCATATTCTGGGGAGAGCGTTCACTGAGTTCGTGAATTTCTTTTGCAACCAAACTTTTTCCGGTACCACTTTCGCCAGTAATAAGAACAGTGGCATCGGTTTCAGCAAGTGCACGAACGAGTTCGAAGACCTTGTCCATTTTGTAGCAGTTGCCTATGGTTCGTCTGAACTCTGTGGTTTCTTTTAAACGTTTTTCCAGTTGGTGCATTCTTGTGAGGTCTTTTACCACAAGAGCGGCGCCAAGGGATTGCTGGTCTTTACCTAATAGCGGAGCACAGTTGATAGAGATGAGGCACTGTTGTCCCCCTGCTGTGGTAAATGTTTTCTTTACGTTTTTTACACTTTCTTTAAGTGCGAGCGACTTTCCAATAGACTCTACACAGGCTCTTAAAAAAGGGTTGTTGCTCCCTTTGACCATTGTTCCCTTTAAGGGGAATCTACCGGGAATATTGCTCCCTAAAGTAGAACCGTCCTGCATGGTGGTGCTATATCCATATAAGGTATAAGCCGCATCGTTACAGGCTATAATCTTCCAGGAATTGTCAATGGAGAGGATAGGGTCATCAACATTGGAAAAGATGGCTTCAAGATGTTTCCTGTAATGATCTTTTTCTGCATTGATACTTTCTTTTTCGTCTATGAGGAGTTTGTTTTTTAAGGCAATTCGCGTAACACGAAGAAGGCTTTCTTTGACAATGGGTTTTACCATATAGTCATATGCACCTAGTCGAACAGCCTCTGATGCGGTATCAATGCTTGGTTGACCAGTGATGACTATAACGGGGCTGT
Organism: Desulforhopalus sp.; assembly: GCA_047622095.1. Lineage (GTDB taxonomy): Bacteria > Desulfobacterota > Desulfobulbia > Desulfobulbales > Desulfocapsaceae > Desulforhopalus_A. The sequence goes on along the minus strand of JBLHNU010000031.1, from coordinate 47,819 downwards.
TGAGCTTTAATTCTCCGACCTTTTTAACAACCTGCAGGCCGTCGTCGTTGCCTAGGATAATGTCTGAGAAAATGATGTCAGGGCGCAGTGATTGAATAAGCTCAAGACCTGTCTCAAGGTCAGCAGCACAGGCGACTTCATACCCACCATCTTCAAGGAAGGTCTCAAAAGAGTAGCGGATAGACTCTTCATCGTCTACGACTACAATTACAGGTTTTTGTTTTAATTCACTCATAAGATACAGATTTGTATGCTTTTGTTATTGTTGCCATACTGGCAGGTCGATTCTTATTTCTGTCCACTGGTCCTGGATACTTGTTACGCTAAGTTCTCCGTTGTGTTCTTCGATTATACCATGGCTGATGCTCAACCCCAGGCCTGTTCCAACTCCAGGAGGTTTAGTCGAAAAAAATGGATTGCATACTTTGTCTACAATAGCTTTAGCAATTCCTATGCCATTGTCCTTAAAGAGGATGCGTAACATTGGGGTATTGTCAAGAGTATGCAGTGAGCAGGAAACCATGATCTTTTTCTGCTCATTATGTCCAGGATATTTAAGGTTAAGGGCATATCTTGCGTTGCCAATAATGTTTAAAAAAATCTGTAAAAGTTGTGATTTGACTCCCTTGCAGCGTGGCAGTTTTGGCAGTATGTCAATTTCAACAGTAATGAAATCGTTTCTCAACATCGCTCCGGTGAGGTCTATTGTGTCCTCAACTACTTCTTTTAGATCTACGGCCTGTTTTTCTTCTGTGTCAACTCTGGCAAAAGAAAGTAGCTTTGAGACAATCACCGCTACCCGCTCACCCTCTTTTATAATTTTCTGGGGAAGTTCTGCGTGTCGATTATCTTCTTTTGGCCATCTGTCTGCTACAATTTGAGCGTAGTTGATGATTCCGTTAACCGGATTGTTTATTTCATGGGCGATACCTGCTGCAAGTTCTCCAAGTGATGCTAGCTGCGCATTTCGCAGGACTTCTTGCCGCAGTTGTTTTTTTTCTGTGAGGTTACGGCAGACGATGACAATTCTATTCACATTTCCTGTGGCTTCCCAGTGAACACCGTTGGCACTACACCAGTAGTGTTGGAATTTTTTATCTACCCAGAGTTGGAGTTCTGTGTCGCTTTCTACGTTCGTGGAAATGAAGCTTTGGATGAAACAATCCTCGGGTATCTCCTGATTTCTGTAGAGAATGTCATGGTATTTTTTTCCTTCAGTGTCATCTCCAAAAATGTTTTTTCCCTTATCGTTAATCCAGAGTATAAAGCCACGGTTATCGACCATTAACATGATATCATTGACAGCATTGATAATACCACTGATCCTTTCTTCACTTCGACTAAGAGCTGTTTGGGCTAGGTCGAGTTCTTCAATTCTTTTTTGGGTGGCAGCAAAGGAGGCCTTAATCGTTCTTGCCATGGAGTTGAATTGCTTGGTGAGTACCTCAATCTCGTCGTTTGTGTGCTTGACGGGGATTTCGTTGAAATTCCCAGTAGCTATCTGGTCTGCTCCACGGGTGAGTTCTCTTACAGGTCCCAGGAGTCTTTGGATAAAATAGAAGACGACGAGTGCTGAAACCAGCCCACCACTCCAGATTAAAATAAGTAGAAATCTTGTGTAAAAGTGAATCAGGTTTTGGACAGTTCCCCAATCACTCTGGGTAACGACACCCCAGCTTGTTCCTGGGACAGGGGCAAAGCCGGTGATCACCATGTCTCCACTACTGTTTTTGGTGGCACTCGCACCTGCAAGCCCAGAAGTAACACTTTGTACTGCCTCATCGTTGTCTATTTTTGATCCGATAAGGGAACTACGTCGATGGTAAAGCACGTGAGATGTACCATCGACTAAAAAAGCGTAACTGCTTTTACCTGATTCATATTCGAGTACTTTGCTGTAGGTGGTACCTATTGTTGACTCGTTAACAGAGCAGATTCCGGCAAGTACGCCTGCAAAACTGTTGTCTGGAGCAAGTACAGGGACAGCAATAACTATGAAATTACGTCCGTTTTTCTTAAACTTTTTGATATTTGAAAACACAGGTCGAAGAGTCGATTGGAGAATTTTAAACGATTCTTGATCTGGGAATGTAAGTCCTTCATAAAAGGTGTTACTAGGATAAGACCAGTTGACTTGGCCACTACTGTTAAAAAAATGTATGCCACCATCAAAGATATGCTGCCAGTTTGTTTTTTTATCAACGGCGGTTCCCATGTCTGCAGTGTCTATTTCTCGAAAGGGTTTTTGTTTGGCGAGATTTTTCAAAAACAGAGGATATTTTTGAAGATTCTCAGAGAGTCTTTTTCCTGTAAATTTTGCCAGAACTACATCTCGCTCTATTACAACTTCAAGGGCTGTGTTTTTAATTGTAATAGATGTGAGTAGTGTGATACCCCCCATTACACAGAGGCTTGGGAGTATGGCCCAGAAGATGATCTTTATATGTATAGATCGGAAAAACGATTTCACGATTTCTCTCCCAAAGTTTCAACGGGATCATAGTCTTGTAGTGCTTTTATAACTTTTTTTTGTACTTTGGGAGGAACCCAGAGTCCCCATTTTTCAGGATAGTCTTTGAGGTACCTCAGGGCAAGTTGGCGAGGGCTTAATTTGTTGTCTTCGAGTATTTCATTGTTGAGAAACATCTCATTAAAAAAGACAATATCGATCTTCATTTTTTTAAGCATCTTAAAAATTGCTGGAGCTTTATTGGCGAGATTACTATTTACAATTTTATGTGCACCGCTATCATTAAATGAGCAGGCATTTTCAAGCCTGGTTCCATTTTGGGTGGACGTTGCCTCAATAACATCAATCCACGTTTCTCTAGAAAATGGAGGTTCTTTAAGAATTTTCCAGCTTTTTTGCTCCATAATCGAATTAGGTTCCCAGTAGTAACCAAATATCGGAAACTTCCTGGTTTGGGAATTTTCATAGATTGATTTTAAGCTTTTTGGGGAAAGGGGGGAAACGGTGTTGTAATACTTATCAAGATCATATGCCTGTAATTTAACACGGTTGATATCACGGCATGTCCATCCATAGATACAGTTGAAAAAGAGACCTTTTGAAGGATCGTCAGGGTCCAGAAAGTCCTGCCAGTGGTCTTTCATATCGAAGACCGTTTCAATGTCGTGTTTTTCTGCATACCATTTTGAGACGATCCAATATTGTTTACCACCACTGTACATTTCGCCAAGATCAGTTATGAGTTTCTCCCCGATTGCCTGTGAGTGCCAGAGTAAATTGTTCTCAACCCACACCTCAAGTGCGATATCAATGTCTCCACGAAGCAGGAGGGGGCGTGCTTCTTTTATTGTGGCCTCAACGAGCTTAATCTTGTATCCATAGCCTTCTTCTATAATAAACGCAGTAATAGCGTTTGTGACCCTTTGTAGCTCTATCTGGTCATCATGTAGGCGTATAGTTTTCTGCTCGCCTTGGGGGAGAAGGATAGTGGCAAGGAATATTAAGAGTACAATTGCTGGCAAAAACATTTGTCTCATTGTTGGTGGTTTTCGAGTCATAGCATTTTTTTTAAGCAATTGTGAAGTCTTATCTTCTATTTAATTTTAGTGGACCTTTTGTTCTGTTATCTTATGGCCTTAGAGTGATTGCCGTGTGGGGTACAGTCAAGTCAAACACGTATGTGTATATTGTGCCACATTATGCCTTAACTCTATCGTATATGATAATGTTATAAGCAATATAAATGCCAGAAAAACAAATCCTGTTTCAAACAAACTCCAGTGCAGGGCGGAAGAAATTATATGCCCGGCGATATGAGATAACAATTGCGCATGACAACATGATTTACAGGGTGGGGAAATGACGGATTATAAAATGAGTACTTATGGGATGAAGACTGCCGATTTTGAGAAGGTTTTCGAAGCGATCATGCGTAACTCAAAAGATGGACTCTTCATCACTGATCATGAAGGAACCATCATGATGGTGAACCGTGCCACGGAAAAGATGGTTGAGTTTGAGGTTTCAAAAATTCTCGGGCGCAATGTGCGGGAGATGGTCGATGCAGGATATTACGATAAATCAGTAGCTCTTGAGGTAATTAGAACGAAGCAACCGGTTTCAATGATTCAGGTTTCAAAAAACGGGAAAAGAATTCTTGCAACCGGGATTCCAATCTTAGATGATAAAAAAAATATTCAATTTGTACTTGTAAATGACCGGGATATATCAAGCCTTGAAAATTTGACAGAGAGTCTGGAAGAAGAGCTGCTCAGACGAGATGTTCATTATGAATTCAGTAACCTGGGTCTTGCTGCCACGGAATTGCAAGATATTGTGGTGAGGGCACCGGTTATGATAGAGGTCATGAAAACCGCTGTTCGAGCTGCAAAATTTGACCTAACTCTTGTGATTACAGGGGGCTCTGGGGTTGGGAAAAGTATGATTGCCCGGATGATTCACAGGCTTTCAGGCAGAAGAAACGGCAAGTTCATCGATGTGAACTGTGGGGCTATTTCTGATTCACTTATTGAGTCAGAACTCTTTGGTTATGAGAAGGGTGCGTTTACCGGGGCATCGGCTCAAGGCAAGAAAGGGATTTTTGAAATTGCTGACAAAGGGACACTGTTTCTCGATGAGATTGGTGAAATACCAATGCATTTGCAGGTGAAACTACTGCGCTTTCTAGAAAATGGTGAGATGGTCCGTGTTGGTGGTATTAAATCCCTGAAGGTGAACACACGAGTCATTACAGCCACTAATAGAAACCTGGAAGAGATGGTTGCAGACGGAACGTTTAGAAGTGATCTTTACTACCGTTTAAATGTGGTTCCGATCAGGATCCCCTCCCTTGCCAAAAGACGTGAGGAGGTTGGCCCTTTGATCGATTTTTTTCTGGCACGTTTTAATCGGGAGTACAGTGTGGGGAAGACAATTTCCAGAGGAGTTAGGAACTCTTTATTATCCTATAATTTTCCAGGTAACATTCGTGAGTTGGAGAACTTACTTAAACGACTTGTGGCCATGGTTGAAGATGAAGAAATTACCGTTCACCATCTTCCTGAACATTTGCAGCAGGAAGCCGAACCCCACACAACCTATGGAAAAAATGAGGAAAGAGGTCTTGCCGAGGTGAGAAATCTTGAACTACAGATGATTCAGGATGCAATTGCTGAACATGGTAGTCAACGAAAAGCAGCTGCGGCACTAGGTCTTTCCCAGTCAACAATTTCAAGGAAAATGAGAGAGAGTTAAGAAGCGTACTGCAAAGCCTGATGTAGGCGTAACTGTTGCTTCTCGCAGATAAATCTTTATCGTCTGACTATTGTGAGGATCACTGCCACAATGATCATTGTAGCTCCTAAGTAGCCAAGCAGAGTGAATTGCTCACCAAGGACACAGTATGCTGCGGTTGCTGCAACGACGGGTTCTATTGTCGCAACAATCGATGCCTTGCCGGCTTCGAGCTTTTTAAGACCCAGATAATAGCATTGGTTGGCGATGAAGGTTGAGACTATGGCGACAAGTATCAATGCCAACCAGGCGAGTGAACTTTTGTGGGAGAATGTAACAAAGGGCAGAATACCAAGTATTCCTATAGGTAGCATGTACAGGAAGAGATTGGCAGAGGAGTATCTCGAGGAAAAGTGTTTGCCAATGGTGTAATAAAGGGAATAGCAGAAGCCTGCAGTGAGGCCACTGAGAATTGCGAGTGCGGTGAGGGGATTCGTTGAGTTAGTATTGCCACCAGTGTTGGAAATAAGAAAAACGCCTGCAATAACGAGGATAATTGCGATAATCTTGGTTGTTGTCAACTTCTCTTTGTAGATGATGAGGGAGCAGGCGACAACCCATGCAGGAGCAGTGTAGAGCAACACTGAAGCGAGTGCTGCCCCTCCGGATTCAATTGCATAGAGGTAGGAAACATAAAAAAGAGAGATTCCGAGCAGGCCAAAAATGGTAAGCAGCGGGATGTCTTGTTTTTTGAGTTGCGTCTCTTTGCGGGTGATGGCTTGTGCTCCAAAAAGTCCCCAGGTGATGAGTGCTCGCCAGAAAGCAATTTCCATTGGACCAATACCTTCAGAGAAGGCAATGGATGAAAAAATCCCGATAAATCCCCAGCAGGTTGCTGCTGCGATGATGAATGCGTAACCAGTTAACATGTTATTCTCATTAAAACCCTGACCGAGGATCTTTGGTTATTTTGGCCAGGGTCTCATTGTCCTGGTTCCGTACAAGCTTTGGCAGATCACCCCAGAGGCCAATCTTGCTGTTTTTGACAACGAGGATACCGCGTATTCCCTCTATTTGTCCAACTTTATCGAGGACCAGTTCGACATCCCTCTCATGGGAAATAGAATTACAAGTAAGCGTTGCCACAGAATCAGCAAGTGCAGCATCTTTAGCAATGACAGTTGCTAACTCACAATCGCCCAAGCTGAGAGAATGGCCCATCTTACTTGAAGAAGAACAGATGGCTAGTGGTAGTTCCTCAGGAGTTAATTGAAAAGCCAATTGGGCCCCGATGGAATTTTTCCCGGCATAAATACCTATGGTTACCGGGGTAGGGGACATGATATACATATCCCCTCCGTTTTCAACGATGGCTTCATTGCAACCAGCCTCTTTTGCCGCCTCAACACCTATTTGGGCAAGTGTTCCTGCAACGGAAGCCATGGGGCCAAGACCTGTTGTTGTAGAAGCTTTTGACATTTTCTGCGCTATCTCTGGAGCCTCTGGAAGCAGAGCTATTGGAGATAAGGCGTTTTTGAATTCCGGATGGCGAAGAATATATGCCTCTAGTTTTTTTCGCTCCTGCACAATCACTTCAGTTATCTTGTCATACTCGCTGCCATAGACCTTCAGATGAGTGTCTTTGAATGAAAACGTTCTAAACTGTCGCATGATAGAAAATGTAGGAGACCAACAACTGTTTTACCATTTTGCTTTGCTCACAATAATTTAGAATGCCGAGGTGCAGACATCATAGGGGCAATTGGTAACACAGGCCAAACATTCAATACATTTGTCCTCATTAAAACCAACAGTTCTACTCGCGCGGTCAACATAATCAAGAGCACCGGTAGGACAATGTACTATGCAATTACCACAGTGCGTACAGCGGTCTGCGTCCCACAGTAAACCAATAGTTCCCGGATGGATTTTCACATCAAATTCATTCAGGTAGGCAAAGGCACGCTCCATGTCTGTTTCGGTTCCGGTTATTTCTAAAGAGAGATACCCTTCCTCCTCGGGAGTCACTTTAGCCCTGTAAATATTGACAACCAGGTTGTACTCTTTGATCAACTGGTAAACAATAGGCTTATCTGTTTCGCTCTTTGGGAAATAGAGATACACTTTTTTTGTGATCATTTTTTTGGCCCCTTAACTTCCAGACCCTGCATGCCCTGATTCAAAGGTAAACGTTGACTGGGTTCTGATAATAAAAATTTTCCTTCCTCAACCTCTGCTTTCAGTATGCCACAGATCTTTTGGGCCTTATTGTATGAGGACATAGAGGAGACTCGGACCTTTTTCCCATTAAGCTCAACCTCACCGGATCGAAGTTGTTCATATGTGTATCTGGCAAGAATATTACCGGTCTTTTGTGGATAATCTGCTGAGTAGTCAGTGACACAACCGATGATCTCACTGTCCCGCACTGTTGTTCGCTTGAGGATTTCACTATTAAGGATGGGGATAGGGATTCCAACTCCAAGAGACAGTGATACACCATAGCCTTTAAAACTTACTCCCCTTACAAACTCAGAGTCCATGTCCTTCATATTACCGCTTAGAGCCAGAGTGCCGGCGCCTTCGACGGGGACTCCGTTTTCGCCCCTTTCAACTGCGCTGCAATGTTGGGTCCCTTCGGAATAGACTATTCCGTGGGCTCCGGCAAGCCAGACCTTGGTGCCCATGCCGATGGTCTCATAATAGGGATCATTGAGCAAAGGAGATAGTTGTCCGGCTGATGAGTAGGTCATGTTACGCATATCCGGTTTGAGAGCACCCATATAGGTATAAATTGTTTTGTTCGAGGCGTTGACCGCTACATTATAATTTTGATAACAGTTTCTCGGGTTGGTCATGGTTGCCTGATTGAGATCATTGATATCAAACTCGGTTCTGATCTCTCTTCTTGGGTAATCATCAGTGCCATATGAAAGAGCAAAAAGCTGGAGTTTTTTACCCGCAATCAGATCTTCAATAACATGACCGCCGCCGTAGCGAAACTCTCCCGGATAATACATGTTTGCAGGATCGTTGTGGCGAAGTTGCGTGGCGCCAAGGAAAAGATCCACAGCTGCGATGCCGCAATAGGCCTGAACATCACCAATCCATGCCTCAGTCATACGTATTTTGGGCTTAGAGTGTCCAAAGTTGAGAACACAGCCGGATGAACACATAGGACCAAAGGTCGCTGTGGTAACGACATCAATTTCTTTAGCTGCAGCCTCAAGACCTTTCTTGTCAACGTAGCCTATGACTTCTTCTGCCGTGAGAACGACAGCTTTGCCCGAAGCAATTTTTTCGTTTATTTCAGCGTAGGTTTTTGCCATTGCGCATTTCCCATATCAAACTTTTTTACATTAACTAATGTATTGTTTTTTCATCACTATACAAATGCAACAAAGTAACAGAGCACGGAGGAAAAGCAAATAAAACTCCTGATGGTCAACCAGATTAATGAAATATACAGGTTAGGACAAATGATGCGTGTAACGGCGGTATAAGTTTTGATGCACGAGAGGGTCGATATGATGCAATCGATTCATTAAAAGGTCATTTTTTTCAAAACCATCTTAAAATAATATGGTTTTTTCATGTAACTAATCAAGGATGTTTGTTGTGTTTTTTCTTTATCAGACTGATATGTAAGGGAATGTTCATGATGTTTCTCTCTTGTAGTAATCATTGTCTCAGGTCCTCTAAAGACGACTGCTCTTATTGGCATACCAATTGCTATATAGGAAGCAAGTTATGGAAACATGTCCGAGGTGGCGGCCTTCAAAAAAGACATTTCACATAAAGGAAATTTACGAAAATTGTAGTGAAGCTAATAAAATAATAATGGATCAAAAGCTCCTGAGAGCCTTTCGATCTACTAGAGCATTTGATAATGGAGGATTCACATGAGCACAGCATTACCAACCCACGCACAGGTAGTTGTTATCGGCGGCGGTATCGTCGGTTGTAGTACCGCTTACCATCTGACTAAAGCAGGTTTTAGTGATGTTTTGGTGATTGAGCGTAAAGAACTTGGCTCTGGAACTACCTTTGCTGCTGCTGGTCTGCTTGCACAGCTTCGTCAGAACCGTGAAATGTCAAATCTTGCTAAATACGCACTCGAACTTTACTCCGGTCTTGAAGCTGAAACTGGTGTTTCTGCAGGATTTGTAAAAACCGGTGCTGTAGGTGTTTGCCAGACAGAAGATCGTAGACGTGAATGGCTCCGTGGCGCTCAAATGGCAAAAGCTTTTGACATTGAAATGCATGAAATCAGCCTTGCTGAAGCTGAGAAAATGGTTCCAATGATGAACACCGATAATCTGAAAGCAGCTTTTTATCTGCCTGGCGATGGTCAGGTTGATCCGATTGGTGCTACCCAGTCCCTTGCAAAGGGAGCAAAAATGGGTGGTGCTACTTTTATTGAAAACTGCAAAGTTCTCGATATCAACACCAATAACGCTGTGATCAAAAGTGTTACCACCGATCTGGGCACCGTTACCTGTGAGTATGTCGTAAACTGTGCAGGTATGTGGGGACGTCAGATTGGAAAGATGACCAGAACCTCTCTTCCAATGCACGCAGCAGAGCATCTTCACGCTATCACCGTACCTATTGAAGGTTTGAAGAAGCACTTCCCAACCGTACGTGACTTCGATGGTTACACCTACTTCAAAGAAGAGTCCGGCGGAATCCTCCTTGGTGGTTTTGAGCCAGTATCTCATCCATACGGAAGAAAGGGTATTCCAGAGAATTGGAAATTCACCGAACTTGCAGAAGATTGGGATCAGCTTGAGATTTTTATGGAGTGTGGTTTTGAACGTTTTCCTGCTCTTGAAGACGCTCAGATTCGTCACTTGCAGGTATCTGCAGAAAGCTTTACCCCTGATAACGCCTTCATGGTAGGTGAAGCCCCAGGCGTGAAGAATCTCTTTGTTGGTTGTGGTATGAACTCTGTAGGTATCGCAAGTTCAGCAGGTGTTGGTCGCGCTCTTGCTCAGTGGATCAAAAAAGGTTCTCCAGATGAGCAGCTGTGGCCAGTAGATGTTCGCAGATACTTTCCTTGGCAGCAGAACACTTCTTATGTTCATGACCGTGTTAAAGAGTCCGTTGGTATCCTCTATGAGCATCACTTTCCAAACAGACAGCGTACCACCGCACGTCCTGCAATCTGTTCTCCTCTGCATGATAGACTTAAAGACAACGGCGCATGTTTTTCAATGATCGCTGGTTGGGAGCGAGCTGACTGGTTTGCACCTGAAGGTGTAAAGCCTGTGCACGAATACAGCTGGGGACGCGCTAACTGGTTCGGTCCACAGGGCGAAGAGCACAAAGCTGTTCGTCACGGTGTTGGAATGTACGATCTCACCTCCATGGGTAAATTCATCGTTCAGGGACGTGATGCTGAAGCAGTGCTCCAGAATCTCTGTACTGGCGATATCTCCGGTCCAATCGGTACCTGTACCTACACCCCAATGGTAAACGAGAAGGGTGGATTTGAGCAGGATGTGACCGTTACCCGCAATGATGAAGAAAGCTATTTCATCGTCACCGCTGCAGGCACCGTCATTCGTGACCTCGACTATATCAAACGTCGTATTCCTGCAGATTCCATCTGTACCATCACTGATGTAACTCACGGTTACGCAATGCTTGCGATCATGGGACCAAAGTCCAGAGATCTACTCTCTGCTTTAACCGATGCTGATCTGTCCAATGAAGCTTTCCCTTACGGAAGTGCTCAGGAAATCGATGTTGCCTATGCAAGACCACTGGCTCTTCGTATGTCCTATGTTGGTGAGCTGGGTTGGGAGTTGTATATCCCCTCTCATATGGCGCTTCCAGTTTTTGATGCGATCATGAAAGAAGGTAAAAAACACGATCTGAAACTGGTTGGAATGCAGGCGGTTAACTCTCTGCGTCTTGAAACCGGTTATCGTCATTGGGAAACTGATATTACCCCTGATGACACCCCATATGAAGCAGGGCTTGCGTTTGGTGTGAAACTCGATAAAGGCGACTTTATCGGTAAGGATGCACTTGTAAAAGCCAAAGCAGCACCAAAGACCCGTAAGATTGTTATGTTCAGCCTTGATGGAAATCAGGACGTCATGCTCTACGGTAACGAGCCAATTTATCGCAATGGTGAATTCGTCGACACTCTTTCTTCCGGTGCCTACGGCTATGAAGTTGGTTGTCCAGTTGGCATGGGATACGTCATTAATAAAGATGGCCTCACCACCGATTGGATTAAAGAGGGTAGTTATGAGCTCATGGTAGAAGGAAAACTCTATCCTGCGACTCTACATATGCGTTCTCCTTATGATCCAAAGAACGTGCGAACTAAGATGTAACTCATTGTAAACATTGCCGGTTGCCGTAAATAGCGGCAACCAGCATTTAAATATGTATTGCAGTAGAACAACAATTATTCTCTGACGTGCCTGGATACAGAAACAGTCATAGGATAAGAGGAGAGGTAAAATGAACATAGTTGTGTTGATGAAGCAGGTACCGGATACCGAGTCCGAGCTTGAAATTAACGAGGCTGGAACCGGAATTGACAATGAAGATGTTAAAACTGTTATCAACCCTTACGATGAGTATGCAATTGAAGAAGCACTCCTCATTAAAGAAAAAGATGGTGAGGGTACTGTCACCCTTATCTCTGTTGGTCCTGACTCAGTGCCAGAAGCTATTCGCGTTGCATACGCGATGGGTGTTGATGAAGCAATTTACGTCAACGATGAAATTGATGACGAAGTGTACGGCGCTGTAGATGCATATACCACTGCTAAAATCATCACCGCAGCCTTAAAAGATGTTGAGTATGATCTTATTATTGCGGGTCAGCGTGCAGTAGATGGTGACAACTACCAAGTTCCTGCCATCATAGCTGAAAGCTTGTCTATTCCCATGATTACTGGCGTTGTACATCAGGAAATCGCAGGTGACATCATTACCTGTAAGCAACTTATCGAAGGTGGTACTGCCACAGTAAGAACAACTCTTCCTGCACTTCTCACCGCACAGAAAGGTTTGAACGAACCACGGTACCCAGCTTTCCGCGCAATAATGAAAGCCAAGAAGAAAGACTTTGAAGAGAAGGAACTTGATGATATCGGAATCGATGAAGACACCGTCGGCGCTGATAATGCACTCGTTAAGGTCAAAAACCTTGTACTCGCACCTGAGCGTTCAGGCGGTATGATTATCGAAGGTGGTTCTCCAGCTGAAAAAGCTGCTGAACTGGTTCGTCTGCTCAAAGAAGAGCGTCAGGTAATATAATTTTCAGGGGAAACTCTGTGATCGATAAGGAGACAGGAAAATGGCACAAGGTGTAGTAGTCATTGCTGAATATTGGAATAATAGTTTTCGTAAAATATCCATTGAAGCTGTATGTGAAGCGAAGCGTTTGGTAGCAGAAATCGGAGGGTCTGTAACTGCAGTTGTAATGGGATCTGGTGTAACAGATGCAGCAGCTGAGCTTGGTAAATATGGCGCTGATAGAATTGTTGTTGCAGACGATGCAGCTCTCGCGTCTTTTCGTGGCGAGGCGTATGCAAATGTTTTCTGTGACATCTTAGCAGACATTGACCCAAGTATTGTACTTTGTGGTTCAACCAGTACAGGTATTGAGTTGAGCGCAAGAGTTGCAGCGAGAAAGGGTGTGGGCCTCGCAAATGAATGCACCGCTTTCAAGGTTGATGATAGCCGTCTGGTTGCAACAAGACCGGTTTTTGGTGGAAGAGCGATTGCTGACGTGGAGATAGCAGGTACTCCTCAGATGGCTACCATCCGTCCAAACATGATGGAAATTGTTGAAAGCCAGGCTGCAGGTGAAGTTGCGGCTGTAACAGTAAATGTTGGTGAAGTTAAAGTCGAGCTAGTTGAAGAAAACATCGAAGTTTCAGAAAAAGTAGAACTCACTGAAGCTGACTATGTTGTGTCTGGTGGTAGAGGAATGGGCAGCGGCGACTTCACTATACTCGAAGAATTGGTGACATTACTGGGCGGTGCAATCGGTGCCTCTAGAAATGCTGTTGATGCTGGTTGGCGCCCACATTCCGATCAGGTAGGGCAAACGGGTAAGGTCGTTTCTCCTAAACTGTATCTTGCCTGTGGCATCTCTGGTGCTATGCAACATACTGCCGGAATCAGTACCTCAAATACCATCGTTGCAATTAATAACGACCCCGACGCACTGATTTTTAGAATAGCCGACTACTGCATAGTGGGCGACCTCTTTGAAGTAGTGCCTGCCATTACCAATGAAATCAAAGCATTGAAAGCGTAAAGCTGGATGTAGTCAACGACCTCAGGATACATTTTTGGGGTCGTAGTCTGCTTTTCATTTCATGACCATAAGGATTGCAACATGTCACCTCTAATTTCTCCCGCTGAATTTAAGATGTTAGGTATCCCTTTGGTATTCTTTTCCATTTTGATACCTCTTGTGGGGATTGGCGTTTTTTCCTACATTATTAAGCAGAGACTTGCCCCGATGCTCGTGGCAGCAAATGATGAGAGATTCGATCATCCTGCTGAACGTTGGAAAAACGTGCTTTCTCTTTGGCTCTATCAATCGAGGCAGCTCCGTTACAAAACGGCAGGACTCATTCACCTCTTTATCTTTTTTGGTTTTCTGGTACTGGCTATTCGTACCTGTTCCCTCGTATTTGTAGGTATTTTTGACGGATTTACTGTTCCAGGATTTGGTGGCACTTTTGGTGCTATTTATAATGTACTAAAAGATATTGCTGCAACCGCAGTTCTTATTGCCTGTGGGGGCGCCGCCTATCGAAGGCTTGTGGTAAAGCCAGAACGGTATGCCGTTCCGGAGGGTAAGGGGAAAGATCACACTCCCGAAGCTCTTTTGGTCCTCGCCTTGATCGCCGGCCTTATGGTTTCAGAAGCCGGATTTGAAGCAGCAGACGCAGTTGCAGCAGGACACGGATTTTTCTTTCCTCTCACCCTTGCTTGGTTCCTGTCAAAGATTTTTGTGATCTTTACCCCAGCGGCCCTTCAGGGAATCCATATTCTATCTTTTTATGTCCATGACATTATTTTCTTTGCTTTTCTCTGCTACTTGCCGCTGGGTAAACACTTTCACGTTATCACCTCTTTTTTTAACGTATGGTTTTGGCGTCTTACAAAAGGGACCATAAAACCAATTAAATATGGTGTCGCTGAAGATGATTTGTACGACCTCGAATCGGTTGGTGTGAAAAAAATTGAAGACTTTACCTGGAAGCACATGCTCGATTTCTACTCCTGTGCTGACTGTGGAAGATGTTCAGATAACTGCCCTGCCAACTCGGTTGGTAGACCGCTTTCTCCACGTTTTCTTACCATTAAGGGCCGTGACCGTCTTTTTGACAGCTATGCTCTTAACGGCACCGTGACATCCAGTGAAGATCTGGTCGGTACAACATACTCAGAGGAAGAAATCTGGTCTTGTACCACCTGCGGAGCCTGTGAGGAAGAGTGTCCCATCGGTATTGAGTATATAGATAAGATTGTCGATATTCGTCGTGGTTTGGTCGATGAAGGCATGGTTCCTCAATCCATTCAGGCACCTCTAAAAGCCATGGAAAAACGTGGTAATCCATATGGGAAAATGGAAAAAAAGCGTGCTCTTTGGGCTAAAGATGAAGCATTTGCGGCAGAGTGTGACGTCAAAAATGTAGAGAAGTCCGGTACCGTTGATACTCTTTATTTTGTCGATAGTATCACCTCATATGAAGACCGTATGATGGAAATTGCTCGTTCTACCTCCAGAATCCTGAAGGCCGCCGGTATAGATTTTGGTGTACTTGGTAAAAAAGAGAAAGACAGTGGAAATGATGTTCGTCGTTTTGGTGAAGAGATGCTTTTCATGGATCTTAAGAATCAGAACACAGAGGCTGTTAAAGGGTGTGAGGCAAAAAATATTGTCACTGCAGATCCACATGCATTTAACACCCTTAAAAACGAGTACGAAGATATACCACCAGTAACACATATCAGCGAGTTTGCTCTCAAGGAAGTAAAAGAGGGACGTTTAAAGCTCAAAGCTACTGAAGATACGAGCAAGGTCTACACCTACCACGACCCATGCTATCTAGGACGTCATAATGGTATCTATAGCGATCCCCGTGATCTGATTGACGCAATTCCCGGCACCAACAGGGTCGAGATGGAAAGAAATTCTGATCGTTCGTTCTGCTGTGGTGGCGGAGGGCTTATGCTCTACTACGAGCCAACTGAAGAGACCCGAATGGGGATTCAGCGTGTACAGATGGCCAAAGATGTCGGCGCTACTGTCATTGTAACAGCCTGTCCATTCTGTCTGGTTAATATCCAGGATGCAGTGAAGACACTGGATCTGGATAATGAAATCGAAGTCATCGATATCGCAGAACTGGTGGACCAACATTTGGAGAAATAATTTTTATCGCAGTCTTTTGCATGGCTGTGTGCCACTTGTAACACTCCTGGCCATAATGATTTAGGACTGGAGTGTTGTTTTATAATAGCAACGTACAAGGAGGGTATTGAACAAAAGAAGGAGATGATCGTTACGGGTAAATATCTGAACTGTTGGTGCTGTGAGTAAAGAGACGGATCGTCCTTTGCTGCTCACAAATTGTAAGGATGGTTCGCCCATTTAACTGACAAGTCCAACTCGGAGAAAAAGAATGATAAGAAGTATCAATGTAATTTGTACCGCAGTCTTTGTGTCAGCACTTATGGTGTTTACGATCTCGACCACAACCCAGGCTAAAACCTGGAAGCTGGCTGTAGGTGATTCGGTAGGAAGTCCTCAGGAACAAACGGGGCTGAAGTTTGCCGAAATTGTAGAACAAAAAACGAACGGTAAATATAAACTCTCTCTCTTTCTAAACGGGCAACTTGGCAGCGAGCAGGATACAGTTAATGACGCCTCTATGGGAACTCTGGATTTCTCATTACTCGCCATCAATAACATCACACCTTTTTCCCCTACTGTTGGAATTCTTTCTCTTCCATATGTAATCCAAAGTTTAGACGAAGCCGCAGCCATTACTCAAGGTGATCTTGGTAAAGAGCTCACTGAAAACACTATCCGTGATGCCGGCGTTCGTATTCTTGCCTGGACCTACACAGGGTTTAGAGTTCTCACTAACTCTAAAAGACCAATTGCAACTCTTGAAGATCTCAAAGGAGTTATAGTTCGGGTTCCTAAAAATGAGATTATGATCTCTACCTACAAATCTTGGGGGATTAACCCAACACCAATGGCCTGGAGTGAAACATTTACAGCTCTTCAACAAAAGGTTGTTGATGGTCAGGATAATCCATATGCGACTGTGAATTCAATGCAGTTTTTTGAAGTACAAAAGTATATCACACCTATTCGTTACCTATTCTCCCTCGAGCCACTCATAATTTCAGAGCAACTCTTCCAAAGTCAATCCGATGAGATGAAGCAACTTCTTATTGATGCTGGTAAGGAAGCGACTCTTCATAGCCAGAAGTATCTCGCTGAGTCTGAAGAAGCTATCATAAAGCGTCTCGTAGAAGAAAAAGGTATGATTATCACTCCACCTGCAAATGACGAAAAAGAATGGATTGAAAAAGCAACTAAAGCTGTTTGGCCGAAATACTATGACAGTATTGGTGGAAAGGATAAGCTAGAAAAATTGCTGAAGTCACTAGGGCGTCCCATGTAGAATAGCAAGCGATGTATTGAGTATGTGAAGTGAAAAGGGGATGCAATATAATGGCATCCCCTTTTTACGTCTTGTGAATTTAATCCCCCAGGCCAGCCTTCATTTTTGAAAGATGTTTGTCCAATACGGCAAGAGTTTTTGCTTTCTTTTCTTCCTTGCTTAATGCCTGATCACTGTAAATTTTATCAAGCGTATCCGTAATCGACACTGCCGCGTGTTCTAGGTGGCGCTTGAAATGTTTCTCATACTTCGCATGGGTTTCATGGTCTGAGCAGTACCAGTCTTCACCAACCTTTTCGGCGTTGGTTAGAATGGGAGTTGTCATCGCCATCATTATGGCAAGAGAAAAGATTCCTACAAGATAATTTGTTCTGTTAAACATTATATGTCTCCCATACGCACGATTGACCAGCTATGACCTCAGGATTGTCAGTTAAGTAGACGTCTGAGGTCTTTTAGTTATGAGCCCGTTGATTTACTAGGATTTTGATTCGAGATCTAGGCATACGAAAAAAACAACCACAGGCATATAATTGATATTCCGAGGATTGTTATTTTCGTATAACGAAGATATCGGGGTAAAAGGCAGTAAATCAACGGGCTCAGTTATTTGCATATACAAACAACACTTATTTATTGTTAGCTAATGTTGGGCCTACCGTCAAGGGAAATTAAAATGATATGAATACTATTTTACGGGTTAGGGGAGGAGGGTATTTTAAGATAGAGGTCAATGTTTTGTGAAGATGGAGTGCGAAGGCACTTGTTTATGGAAGATATGGTGGAAAGTTAGGACATATATACGGCTTCTGTTAGGAAACAAAAAATCATATATGAACGGTATAATTAAATAATATCGATTATCTTGCACGTATGTTTAAACGATCATTTCGATACATTGTTTCCAGGCGAACACTTCGACTGCTTTCAGCACTGACATGGTATGTTGGAAGCTTTGCACTCCTGTCTAAAGCAGGGAGTTTGTTGTGTGAGGCGTCTGCTCTTAGACCAGAGGCAAAATGGCCAATTTATGCCGCTTTTCTGGGTATATTCATTGGGGTTATTAAGGCGATCTATCTCTTCAATAGGAGCTGTAGGAACAATCTGGAAAGGATAGATAGACTCTCTGATCCCTATCTCTGGAGTTTTTTTCGACCTCGTTTTTTTATTTTACTCACTCTTATGGTTGCTACAGGTGCAACCTTATCACGTTTATCCCACGGAAATTATCTATGGCTGATTGGTGTTGGAATTGTTGACCTTAGTGTAGGGATTGCACTTCTTGTTAGTAGCAGGGTTTTCTGGAAAAAGAGATGAGACAAGTTTCTTGTGAAGTGTGGCAACTCGACTATATGTTTGCGCTTAACCCCAATATGTAGGGATACAAGAGGGTAGCGATCGAACGTTTAAATAAAAAAAGGCACTTAACTATAAGATAGTTAAGTGCCTTTTGCTATTTGGTAGCGGGGACAGGATTTGAACCTATGACCTTCGGGTTATGAGCCCGACGAGCTACCAGACTGCTCCACCCCGCGTCAAGTTCGGCCACTATACACCCTTAAAAACTTATGTCAACGATTCAAACCACTATCTTCAATATAGTTTTACAATGTTTGCTTTTGATCTGAGATTGTAACTCTTCTGATAAAAGAGCAATGATAATTTATGAGAACTGGTTGTAATGTAACTGGTTACAATGAGTAGTATGCGGACTAACCGAATTTCTTAAATGCACACAGTGTTCATGAGAAATCCAGGCACAATATAAATAGAGTAAGGAACGTCGCTATGCGCAATTTTGAACTGGAAATTCATTTTTCCAAATGGGAATTTAAAGCTAAATACCACATGACCGCATCTGATATGGAGAGTATGTCGTTAAAAGATCTTATGGCTATGGCTACGCCTGAGGAAAAGATCGGCTTTGAAAACCTGTGGCTCGGCTATACAGAAACCTGGGGTGATGATGTGTTACGTCAGAGTATTGCGTCCACATATACCACAATGAAAAAGGAGGACATCCTCTGCTTTTGTGGAGCTGAGGAAGGAATATATATAGCAATGCGTGTTTTGCTTGAGCACGATGATCATGCTATCGTTGTTGTTCCAAACTATCAGGCTGCAGAAACGCTACCTCTTGAAATCTGTGAAGTTACAGGTGTACAACTCCAGGAAAGCAATAACTGGCGTCTTGATATTGATGATGTGGCAAAGGCCATTCAGCCCAATACAAAACTCATATCTATTAACTTTCCAAACAACCCGACAGGTGCCACAATGCCAGCGGAGGATATCATTGCATTGGTTGCTCTTTGTCGAAAGCATGATATCTACCTGTTTAGTGATGAGGTTTATCGGGGGTTGGAGAATGATGAAACTAAACGGATGGTGCAGGTCGCTGACCTGTATGAGAAGGGCTTTTCTTTAAATGTATTGTCTAAGGCTTATGGTTTTCCGGGCTTACGTCTGGGGTGGATTGCATCACAAGACAAAGAGGCTCTACTCAGGTTCGAGAGGTACAAGCACTACCTCTCCATCTGCAATGCTGGTCCAAGTGAATATCTGGCGAAAGTGGTACTGAATCATAGAGAGGAAATCCTTGAGCGAAATAGAAACAGATTAAGCCACAATTTGAGTGAATTGGAAAAATTCTTTAGAGATTATCCGGATATTTTTGATTGGTATACTCCAGACGGAGGATGCATCGCTTACCCACGTTATAAGGGGAGGGGGACTGTTGAAGAGTTTTGCGAGACTTTGGTGGAAAAGCATGGGGTGCTGCTTCTTCCAGCCTCAATTTATCGCTCAGAGTTGATGGACACCCCAACGGATCGTTTTCGCATCGGATTTGGTCGGCGTAATATAGAAGACGGTCTTAATGTATTTCGCGAATTTTTAGACAGCACAGATCTTACATAGATATGTTCTGCGTGAATTACTGTTTCTCCGCAACATCTCGAACGGCTCTGTCATGCTCTTTCCAATAATTGAAGGAACTGTTGTGGTGTCTCATCCTTAGTAGCCCAAAAGAAAATGCTCTACAAAAATTGCATTACTTTTTCTGAGGAGGTAACCTATTTAAATAGAAGTAAGGAGCCTCTATTCATCAACCCTATGATAAGAAAAGAAAGAGCCATAGCAATTATCCATGAATTTTTGCAGTCAGGAGGCGATCTGCCATTTTCGGCGGAGGTTAGGCCACAATTGCTTTCCATATCCAGCGATCCAGTTGAAACGATTGATGTCGAAAAGTTTGTCAATCTTATTCAGTTGGATCCGGGACTAGCAACCAATGTCTTACAACTGGCCAATTCCGTATATTTTTCCAGTGCCACTAAAATTGTCAGTTTACGTCGAGCCATAGTTCAAATTGGCCTGGAAGAGGCTATCAATTTTATACAAGTAGTCCTCTTTCGTAGTTCTCTGCCTAAGTTTCCAGAGATAGCCGGAGGGTTTTCCGATAAAGATTATTGGAGCCATTCCTGGGCCTGTGCCATTGCCTGCAAGAGTCTTGGACATCCTACCATTGGCACCAATTTACTACCTGGAGAATTGTACATTGCGGGCCTACTTCATGGTATTGGTAAGTTGGTTCTCGCCATCCATCGGCCCAATGAATTTTTGCAATGCTTGGAGAATTCAGTTGAATTTCAGCTGACCATGGCAGAATCACAGCTGGATATCTTTGGTACTACTGATGCCGATATTGCTTGTGAATTGCTCAAAGTATGGCAACTGCCGGACAATGTCTCCATAGCTATTAAATATTTTCAAAATCCAGCAGAGGCCGAGAAGGAGCATCAAGAGTTTGCTGGATTGCTCCAGTTGGCCTACTTTATAGCTAACACCTCTGGGGTAGGTAATATAAATGATGAATATTGCTATAATGTAAACGAGACCTGGATCTCCCAACAAGTAACTTCCCCCCTCTACGACAAGAAGTTACGGGAGAGATTTATAAAGAATATCTACATAGTATTGGAAAAGAAACAAACCTCTTTGGAGGCGATAGGTGGTGAGGAGGCGGATGGCCCTCCAAAAGAACTTGGTGAGCAGATTTACACAAAAAAGTTAGTTGTCAATGAGAGTTGGCTGAGTCGTCTCTGCCGATGGTTTAAGGCCTATCTTGGATAACACCTAAAACTTTTCTTATTTTGCGTATGCAAAATTTAGGTAACATTATTGTTTGCTGGCTTCATGTCATAAATGAGCCCGTTGATTTACTGTCTTTCGAAGTCTACGCTATCTGGTCCGATATCTTCGTTATATGAAAAAAATAATCCTCGGAATATCAAATATATACCTGTAATTATTTTTTTAGTATGCCTTGATCTCGAACAAAAAACCTAGTAAATCAACAGACTCATAAATGCAACACGCATCATATTCGATCTGCATACGATTGTGACATATTGGAGGCGGTCTGGATTTTTCCCTGATCCAACTGGCCTAGTGTAACGCTCAATGCTTCTCCTTGTTTCTGTGCGCTCCTGAACCAGTTATAGATCTCTTCATTTAAAACTTCCTCTCCAACACCCATGGAGATTGTTTGCTTATCTATTGAATGGTCCATTCTACCAGAATTAATAAAGGTCCACTGGGTGTCTGTTTTACCAACGACACCGGTGTGACCTCTTTTCTGAGTTGAAAATGAAAGAATCTGCCCGCTTCCAAGGAGCGGCTCTATTTCTTCTATCATTGTTTCTGCTTTGTCTTTCCAGTCAACTATTTTGGAGTAGTTCTTTGAGAAAATCTTTGACCCTGCGGCTTTTACAATACCTTCCCCGTTTAAATATGCGTTTGATGCCAGTCCTTTTTCAGCTGCCATATTTGTAAGTTTTGAGTACAAACCATTTTTTCCGGAATAGGCAATGTTCAGGTTATCGAGTCCTTTTACGATCAGTTCGTAGCAATTAATTTTATCGTATGATGTACCCTTATAACCCTGTACCGCCTCACTGAGATTGTTGGGAATTTGATTCAATTGTAAGGCTGTGGTGGGCTTGACAACGGGCACATGGTCAACTGCAGCTGGCATTGTCCTCGCAACTGTTGTAGCGGTCGCATTATTGTTCCAGACAATTTCCATCGTCTCAGAATTCAGCTGGATTTCAGTCCCTGCTACTATACGATCGTATGGTTTACCTTTATTTATTTCATTACCCAAAAGCTGCCACATTTGTTCCTTGAGATCCGGGTTGTTTTTCAAGAGGTGGGACACAGTGGGGTTATTCGAGTCGATTTTACCTAGTGTTCTAAAGTCCTTATGTGAAGCAGTTTTATGCTGAACAAGCGCCGGTTCGACAGGGGAACCCGATTGCAACTCAATAATGTTGTTGCCCAAGCTTGAAGGCAACGGGGCGGAATTGTCCCCAGACCATGTGATAGTCCCATCTTCAGGACTATAATAGATTGCTGTTCCTGGCGTAATCTTTGTGTAGTCTTTGTTCTTGTTTTGTTCGGAATAAATAATATCCCAGGTGGAATCACTGAGCTTCTCGTTCTGAGATAAGAGTTCTGAGATAGTCCGGACCTCATTGGTTATCTCTCCGACGAGGATTGTTGGTTTTACGTTTTTTGCTGAAATATTCTGAGAATTTGACGTACCCATAACATCAGTCATTATTTGAGAAAAGGAGTCCGATGGTTTCTTGTCTGGTCCTGGAGAGGGTGTTGGTGTGTTTCTCTGACTTACTGGAGGGATGAATATACTGTTCATGTAACTTCCACTCGTAAAGGTTACGTCATTAACTCGTTCAAACCCTTTCTTGCAAAATATACACCACGTTATCGTTCGAATAATTCAAAACATATATAACAACACAGTAATACAAACAAATATGAGAAGTGAAATATGTTGTCCGTGACAGCCAATTACATTTGGGAGGTGAGTTAGGCAATGAATATTGTTCTGTGTCAAGATTATGTCACAACACATTATGAGTCTACAGCCTATGTATTGTCAGTTCAGCTCAGACCAGAAAAAATTACAGCAGAAGTAATACAACAAGTGCAACAACGGCCGCAGACGGCATCAAGGCAGATGGCTTTCCGGGTTTACGCGTGTGGACCTATTTCGAATAGGGTTTGGCTGAAAAATACTGATGCGGGATGTAATGAGCCCGTTGATTTACTAGCACTTTTGTTCGAGATCAAGGCATACTAAAAAAATAACCACAGGCATATAGCTGATATTCCGAGGATTGTTTTTTTCGTATAACGAAAATATCGGGCCAAAAGGCAGTAAATCAACGGGCTCATGTAATGTGTTTCGTGGATTTTTAGAAAGGACAGATGCAACACCCGCTTCCTCTTAAGAAGGGGTGGTAAAAGACGTGCCGGCTATCAATTGAACAAGGTTCTCTAAAGATATCTTCGCTTGCTCAAGATGTCTTCTGGCTTCTTCCGCCTCAGGCGCTGAAGCATCGGCTGTTAGTACATTTTCAAGTGCATCTGTGTATGATTTTTGCGCAATAAAGAGTTGTTGCTTTTGGTGTAGTTCGTTTTTCGCTTCCCTGAGATACTCGCTTATCTCTGATGCGGGTTTACTGTCTTCGATGGAATTCTTCATTTTAATAAATTGTTCTCATTTGAGTGGTAATAATTATTGAAAGGATCAAGTCTTGGATAGAGGTTAGAGTAACATTCAACCTAAATCTGGTAAGTCCCAAAGGGGGTAAAATATAAGGAAAAAATACTCATGGAATGTGATTTTCAAAACAAGTCTCCTGAGGGCAACATATTGTTTTACAGTGATAAATTATTTTCTTGTTTTGCAAATGCAAGATTTAGGTTCAATTGTAATAGATGAGAGCTAATGAGGCAAGTAGGGTTGAAGAATAACACAAAATTGAGTTCTATAAATGAGTCTGTTGAATGGCTATTACATTACTCTCAAAATCATGCAGGTTTCGGCACAAATACAATAGTTTCGATAAAGGATGTGGACTTATGGAAGAAGAGATTAAGGGCGTTGAGATCGATAATCAGACCAAAGAATTGATAAAGAGTTGGGAGCAACAGGCTAAGGTACTGAAAAAGAAGCACCCCAAGTGGAATGCAGCCAAGATTCAGAAGGAGATGAAAGATCGGATCATTCGACAAGCAGAGGCGGCAATTCCTACAAAGAGTGCAAAAGAGTATATCGAGGGAGTGAATGCACATCTGAAAGAAGTCGAAGATTCGAGAAACAAGGCCATAGACGATATAATGAGTTACATGGGAAGAACGAATCCCGAGGCAGTTGGCACCGTTCTGCACGAACTGGATTGCGGATGTATCAGGGCCTGTGCTGTATCAAAAGAGGGTGCCCCCATGGGAGAAATGATCATGGTGTCCGGCAAGTCGGTTGAAAAGGGATACGATTGCAGTGTCTGTCGGGAGGACGGAGGGGCTAATTCGGAGCGGTGTATTGATAAGTCAATAATATGGCCAGGGGATGAGTCTGAATTACCCTCCGAAGAGTTTAGGCTTTCCATCGGTAAAAAGGTTTTCGGTGATGACTATTCCATGGACGACATATAATAAATTGTAGAAATTGAGACTCGATCTGACGTTTTTCCCAGGCAGGTTTTGATTACGTCTTACAGATCATCAAAACGATAGTGCTGAACAGGGTGCTGATTGTGTTGTGGTATCAATCGTCATCCTGACAATAGTCCTGGGCGAAAGAAGAAATGTAATCTGGAAGAATCTCGGATGGGCGGCACGATAAAAGTTGATAGGCATTCTGGCTCATGAGAACCAGAACTTCACAGGAAACACCCTAAGTTCGAGTATAATGCAACATTGATTAGCTTTGTTTTGGCAGTGTTAAGTTCAATGGCAACTAGAAGACATTACGTGATAAGGAAACATTTCAAACTTTAACACCGCTTAAAAGATTATGATTGCCGAAGGATATCTCATTTTACCAAGAGACCTTTAAATTCATACAGCGCTCGTATCAGTAGTAGCTTGTTGGAAGGCCTTTATAGAATCAACGTCAACGCTTTTGAGGTGTAAGTCCCTTTGAGGAAAAGGAATTTCAATACCGGCTATTTGAAATTCGTTTTCGATGTCTTGGTTTAATTCGCTGAGCACCCGCATTCTATCGTTAATATCAGATATCCAAACCCTGAGCTCAAAATTAAGAGAACTATCTCCAAACACTAGAAACAGCGCACTTGGGGGTGGTTTTGTAAGAACAGTTGGATTTAGGTCGGCACAGGACAAGAGAATTTTAAGCACACTAGATATATCTGTACCATAAGCAACCCCGACAGGAATCTTTACGCGAACTCTTTTTTCTGCGAGTGTCCAATTCGTTACAGAGCAAGTTATAAGTTCAGCATTTGGGATTACAATCTCGGCATTGTCGTAGGTTTGAACAGTGGTGGCTCTTAAGCCGAGTGAAGTTACCTCCCCCATATCCTGCCCAACCACAATTATGTCGCCAACTTTGACTGGCCTCTCAAACAATAGAATTAAACCGCTCACAAAATTATTAACAATTTCTTTTAAACCAAAACCAATTCCAACTCCTAAAGCACCTCCAATAATTGCAATATCCCCAAATTTAAATCCGAGGAGTTTCATCAAAATCATAAAACCGATAACGAGTATACCGTAATGTACCAGTCTTGTGATTGATTCCTGCACCCCTCTGGTAACACGGTACCTTGGTAGAATATCTTGGATAAGAAAAGCATTTATACCCCGAGAACTGAGCACGGTGACATACATTGCACAGACAACGACTAGAATTGATTTTGGTGTGATTATATGTGAAAACGCAGAAAACTGTAAAGAAATTAAAGCAGATAACGCATCATCAACAGTTGGGAATATTGTAAGATAGCTTAATGCCAGCAAGAACCATAAGACCACGTGGGCCAGAATAAGGACAGGAGCAATATCGGAGACTATATTAGCAGCATTTTGGCGAATTATCGGAACAGGGAGAGCAAATAATATTAGCTCGAGTAAACCGGATACTATTTTATACATCAGCCACACTATTAAAGTGATGACGAGTATGCTTAAACCTCTGTCGAAAATCAAGTCTGCCACCTGCTCATAACCACTCACTCCAGCCAGGAAGACTATGAGTAGGAAAAGAACAAAGCACAGATCAAGAAAGATCATATTTCGTTTTGAAGCATCTCTCTTTCTTTTGGAAAAATGACGAAGTAAATATAAAAGTGCCCAACAGGAGGATCCCAAGACGCACAGATGAATAATTGGTTGGGCCCAATTAATTACGCCAAAAAACATTATTACCGCTAGACTATATATCAGAAAAGCAACAATCTTCCTGTATGCCTTGGATATTACAGAAGACTCCCCAACTAAAAATACTGCTGCTATTATCATTGGAATTTGCAATAAAACTTGCCAGTTCGGAGGGAGTGAAATATCGACATATATTGCTTCAATTAACACAAAGGTGATACTAACAATAAAAACTCCTGTAGCAATCGGTTTGTCCACGAACTGATGCCATCGGTGTGATGCCTTCACCTGTGATCCGCTCATTCGTGTTAAAAATACGACAAGTACAATTACTGCCAAGAAACTAAAAACGCCGACCAAATTATTTTTCAGGTATCCTATCTGGTAGGAAGCGAATAAGAGAAGATCATCCCTGCTTTGTTGCAGAATTTTTTGATTGTAGCGGCTATAAAAATATTTTGAAAACATAGATGGTGCGGTCTGTTGAAAACCTGAATCATTCATGTCATCAAGCAGATCACTCACCTTATCATGGAGTGCGTAGTTCCTCGCCTGAATTTCACCCAGTTGTTTCCCCGCTAGTAATGTAGGTCTAATTTTATTATCAAGAAGTTTTTGCGCATCAGTTGTTATCTGTTCAAGAGACTCAACCGTTGGGAGAGCATCTATCAAATTGATTTGGCCAGTGGTTTGTGTTTTAAATTTATTTAATTGCAACTCATTAGCCGACCATGCGTTAGATAATATTTCCAGAGTTTGAATATTAGATTTTATTCGCTTATTCAGCTTAGCTATTCGCGAGTCTACTTTCGTCAGTTTTGTATCAAGAGATAACAATTCATGAGAGTTGAGATTAGGATTAGTGGTAGTCGTCGTCGTTTCCCATTCGAGTTCTTCGACCTTTAAACTAAGCTTTTGAATTTGTGAAAATATACGGTTTATACTAGTTAGGTCACTCAGCTGCTTTCGCAGATCTATTAGTTGTCTAGGCAGTGTATTGGTTAATGTATATGTTTCTGTCAGAGTAAGAGGTTTGCTGGTAACAACCTCTTCCCCCTCAGCCTCCTTTTCCTGCTTTTCAGCTGCATACCCTGAGGTAATAGCTAAAATCAGAGTAAAAGCTAGGATGACTATTTTAAAAAACACTTTCATCTTTGTGCTCCCTTTGTTGCTATTTTTCAGCCCAAGTGCAGCAGCACCGCCTACAACGATCTTACTGGCTCTTGTGAAATTTGAGTGGGTAAATACCACCGTTGCTCATCAGCAAATCATATTTATAAAAAACGATTTTTCTATAAAAAATGCTGATACAATGTCATAGCGTAGTGTTGGCACAGTCCTATTATATTTTTTATCAGAGATAAGGAGCTGTTTTACCTACTTGAATTTCAAAAGAGCCATCTTACTTGTATCATATTCACCGAGCAGGTATCAACCGCAGCCCTGCATCAGTGTAGACTTTCCAACCCAATTTCTGGAGTTCTGTTGTTGCCAGTTTGCTCACAGTGCCAAGTACCCAGAGTTCAATATAGCCTCCCTTTACTTCATTACTTACAGCTGTTGCAGCTTCTGCAACTCGCTCATCCCAAACGAGATGATCAACAGGGAGCAACACAACTCTTGAATTATTCTCACCTATCCCCTTGGGTATCCTGGCCATGGGAGTAAAACTTTTAAGTGGCGCTATTTCTTTATGATAAGCCGCCGACATAATAGCAATTTGGGTGATAGTTTTGGCCATAATATTGTCACCAGCTTGAAGAGCAACCTTGATGAAAAGTTCACGGTTGTCCGTCGTAGCCATAGACTCCAGGCTCGCGACCAGAACGGTGGTTTGGGCGGGGGAAAAAGATGGATTATTGAGAAAGAGTTCAATGGTATCTGCATCCATGCCCATAGCCAGCAACTTGTTTTTATTCTGCAGCCATAATTCAGATGCGGGTGTAGTATTAATCGCTTCATTGAGCAATCTTGCGGTGCCAGAGGTACTCAACACTAATCCGCCTACTCCAGGTACCATGCTTGTCGCCACTCCAACTCCGAGCCCGCCCAGAAAATCAGCCTGACCCAGACGATCGAGTTCCTCCTGCAATATAAGATTACGTGAGTAGACGTTGACACCGTACTTAGTGGCAATCACACCTTTGGATTTTGACACACCGAGCAGCTGTTCTAATCTACTGTCCTCTGCTTCGGTAACCTCTCTCTTTCCAACGGTTTCCTTGGCCCTGTTAAACAGACTTCCTACCCCAGAGGCCGCCCCTTCCAATGTACCTTGTGGATCAGAAAACATTTTCTTGATCCCGGTAACCGTATTTTCCCCGGACTGTTTGAATGATGTTAGTGCAGTGTCATCGGTTTCAACCACCTTCATGGCTGCGATAGCGTTAATCTCGCGAATAAGGATTTCTAAATCACTGGTCGAGTCCGCCTTGAAATTACCAAATGGAGATTCCACCGTATAATGGTTAAACAAACCGTCATTAATTACCTGATCTAAAACCGTGTGATATTTCCCTTTAAGAAGTTCAGGTTTAACAATGGTACTGGCTTTTAGTTGAACAGGTTGTTCATATCCATTGCCCTCTGCCTGACTGTTTGATAGTAAAATGGAACAGAATGTAACGATCAGAAAAGATAACAAACTGAACGTCATTTTCTTCGCTGCGTGCTTACCTTTATAGATATTCATATTTTTCCTCCATATATTACGTAGTCTTTGCTCTTGTCGTATTTTCTTTAAAATAAAGTAACCAGGGGGTTGTCAAAGCTCTGGATCACTTGACATTCAAGTCATTTGTCCCAAATATTTTGCAGGCGATGTATACCAGTGCTCTTTTGGGACGATTTTCGGCTCGGCCGGGTCCTCCTTGTATGCTGGCGACATGATCTGCACACCATTTTCATTGAAAATATCCTGAATGTTGCGATGCATTTCTGTGTAAAACATCATCATTTTCGATGCATTGTCGCAATATACATTGAGTTCATAGTTAACTGCGTAGTCCCCAAGCGATTTCTGTCGTATAAACGGCTTAGGTTCCTTGAGCAGTCCTTCGATGTTTTCTGCGGCTAGTAACAACATAGCCTCCACTTGTCGCCACGGCACATCGTAACCAATCCCAACCACAGTATGGAGAATAAGGCCCTTGTCGCGGGCCATGGTGCTATAGTTGGTCACTTCTCCGTTAAGGATGGTGGAATTAGGGATTACTACCTCCTCATTTTTCGGTGTTATTACATGGGTCACCAATACACGCATTTCCGTGACATCCCCTATAGTAGTACCGATCTTTACACGGTCACCAATCCTGAAGGCACGGCGGTAGGTCATGGTGTATCCAGCTATTACGTTTGATATCACAGAAGTGGAACCAAGTGAAAAAAGGACCCCCAACAGAACCGAGACCCCTTTAAAGGCCGCAGACTCAGAGCCCGGAATAAATGGGTAGGCAATAACCAAAGCGAAAATAATGATTCCCATCCGCACGAGTCGATAGGTGGGCCATGCCCAATCGGTTTCAAATCCTTTAATCTTAAGTCGCTTATTATCGATGGCAGTAAAGACACCACGGGCTAACTTCAACCCATAGCGCGTGATGAAAAACAACACTACGAGGAATATGAAATCGGGGATAAAATCGATTATGGCGGTAATCATGCCGCCAAGTGGCCCCGCCACTAATTGCAATAGCATGTGCGCTGCGTACCGTGTCTGCGGAAACAAACTCAGTGCGAAATTAGTGAAACCGTAAATTAGAATTAATACGACGAGTGTCAGTAATAACCGTAGTGCACCGTGCAAAAGCCCCCAGAGCTGCTCCCTCCTAAATATTCGTTGAGTTCTCGCTTCAAGGTTCTCCATATGGAGCTTAACACGACTTTCCAGAAATTTATCAAGGCGGCGAAAGATCCAGAATACACCATACAACAGTACCATGAGCACAGCAGTGCTTCCCAGTGCATACAATGCGTTTTTTGTTAATACGGCAGGCTTGTGATCATGCCGGTATTCCTCGATAGACTCGCCTATGCTATTTCGTAAGGTCTCGGCAAGCACAGTACGTAGAACCCCTTCGGACTCGGCATCCGCCTCTAAAATGCGAAACATGGCCTTACCACTTGGACCCGGGAAGATCTGGTGATAGGTGCCGGCATCTTCAACCCGAAGTGTCTTAGCATCGTACTTCTTATCTTGCGCCAATTCCTCTATGCGTTTGGCTATCTCAGATGCCCGCCGTTCAGCCGGGTATGCTGTTATTCCTACTACATGAAAACGCACCTTGCCATTAACCACTACCGGTGCCGTCTCAGCTATTCCGAAAATTCCGGATGCTTCGGCGTCGATACTTTCAGTTTGTGGTTCCGCTAACACAATGAATGGTAGAAATAAGGTGAGATAAAGCAACAAGAATGATGGGAGTAAGCACCCAGCTAGGTCAAAAAACCAAAGCGTACCGCTGGATGGCTGAGCTGCTTTAGAGTTGCAAAATGTTTTTAGCATTATCACGCCCCTCCTTTCATGAAGCGTTGCACTTGTTGACCGGCTTCCAAATATCATTGCGCCAGCGTTGCCTGCGTGTCAAGATGTTCAAGCAGAATGCGCCGCACTTCTTCTATGGTGAACGGGTGTCCCTGTGAAGAGTGCCCGGTGCGAACGATGAATTCCGATGCCATCCCTTCGAGATGGGCGCTGGTATAGGCAACAACACCATCATCCCCTAGTTTGGGATCACCTTCTCCCTTGACCGCGATAATCGAATGACCGACCACCCCGGGTGCCAGCGGAGTGTCTGCCAGCGTCTTCAGGACCGGATTATCCGGTGACATGCTGTCAATGCTGGTTGGCACTTTGCTGCTGCCTATTATTTTTTTCACATCATCGCTGAAGTAGTCATTGAGACCGAGGGTTGTCTCAACAATTCTTATCGGCAGGGTAACAATTTTTTTAATCAGGGTTCGCACCCACTGTTTACTGAGAATACTCCCCCGATGAGGGGTGGAAATAAAGACGACCCGCTTGACTTCTGGTACCGGTTCAACCACAAGGAGTTGGCGGGCCATTGCCTTCTTATCCTCTGGTAGCCCCTGGGATTCAAGGTTTTTTCCTGTCAGTGCAAGGACCAGGCTGTCGCCGGTATCGACGACAGTCAGTTTACTCAGTAGGCCCCCTTGGCTGTGACCGACAACAACCATCTCGCGGAGTGCCGGGTCCTTCCCTTTTGGGTCGAGTTGGGCGACTTTGTTCGAGAGGGCATCGCGCAAATCGGCAGCCGAGACTACTATGGGAGCACTACTGTTGTAGAGGAAGGCCCAGAACTGAAACTTTTGTTGAAGAATGGGGTCACCTCGAAGGGTGTTGAGCATCTCCGCCCACCAGGCCGGATTACTGAAGGTGCCATGAACAAAGACCACCGGAATGCGGCCTGGCCGATAGGGTTGGGTCAAATGCAGGCCATTGGGAATAGACTCAAATCCCTTTCCCCAAAACGCACCCAGGCCGAGTCCCCAGAGCTTCGAAGTCTCAAGTACGTAAGCCGCTGGTGTGGTGGTATCAGTCTCAAGAGGGGGATGGCGCTCTTTGACTTCCAATAGATTTTCGTCGTAGGCCGAGTAGAATTCCAGAGACGCGGTTGCCGTCCCCGCCGTCAACTCAACCAGGTTGGCGTTGATGCGCAGAAAGACTGTCGTCGGCACAGCCTGGGGAAAAGGAACCTCCTTGCTTCCCTTCTTTACGCCAATAAGGGCGCTGCCAACACCCTTTGAGCGGTTACGAATGGAAATGCCGCGTACCACATATTTGTCCACCGACTCGAATCGCTCAAACTCCTCCAACGTCCAGGGGTATTTAGACAAATCAACCGTTATGGCCAGAGCGCCGACCGGTAACTTGCGAACGGCCGCGGTAAGGTTGAGGGCCCCCGCATTGCCAGTTTGCATTCCCCGCCACAGTGCGAAATTATATAGATCCCAGGCAGTGCGGGCACGAATATCAAAAGCGTTGGGCACTGGCTCGATCCGATCATCGAGGAGAAATAAATAGGCATAAATGGACGCAAGAAGGAAGTAATCGGGAGCCAACATCTTCTCAGCTTCCGCGACACTCTTCTCCAGGCGCTCACCGTAGAGATAGGAGAGTTCCGCCAGGGCGTATAGGGTATCCCGCCTATCATCATGCAGCGCCTTGTCGTGAAGAAATTCGATAACTGCAGCTGGGTCATTCTTGTGTTCCCAGACGAGGTTGAATCGGCGTAACACAATCTTCGTCGCATTGCTGGCCACCCCCTCGGTCAGGGGATTGGCCATTAACTCCCGATACGAATCGTGTGGCGAAACCTGTTTAATGCCGATCGGCGTAGCACAACCTGCCAAAAGGGCGACTGCGGACAGGAACCAGGCGAAACGGAGAATCATCTTTAACAAGCGCATATTTATGGTTTCTCCATACCAGGCAACCCCACGCGAATCAGTCGCGAGAAATTACTAGTTTTGTCTGCGGCTTTGGTCCTCTGGTTGACTTTTTCCGATTGTACTGTGTTGTCAGGCTGTGATGGTCCTTCCAGGGTTATAACCGAAATAGGCACTATGGAGCAAAACAGGGCCTGAAAGAGGTCGGCAGACCACCTGAGAAAATGAAATTGATCCATAAAACCTGAAACCATTTTACACACCTGAAATAAAGATTACCTCTTATCTTAAAAACGATACGTCACCCCGAGCATGGGGCCGCTGAAGCTCAGGTCTTCTATAATGTCGCCGTCGTCAGTCTCCCACGCGAGGTGGCGGTAACCTGCCACCACATCAACATTATCAAGCCGATAGCCAACTCCCGGCCAGGCCTGCCAAGTCAGCTTACTGTCTCCGGCCCCTACATCTGCATAGCAGGAGAGATACCAACTGTCGCTAAGGTCAAATATCACTTGAGCACCAATGATGCCGTCCAGGACGTCCTCGGAATCGGAATATTTGGTCTTACTCCCCCCGACATCTGCATCGAAATCAAGGTCCAGACTAAAATAGCGTGCACCGGCCATCAGGTCGAGACTGGTCAGATCATCGTCGATAATACGATAGGCTACGCCAAGAGTAGAAACGAAGCCTTTTAACTTCATATCAACATCAATCGTTGACGGGGTTCCGATGAGATTCGCAGTGGAACTGATTTCTTGATGAATACTCAGGTAGATGATATCTGCAAGCAGCGTCCACTTGCCTCTCTGGGCGGCTATTATGCCCATGAGTCCACCGTCAAGATCCTCCAGAGTATCAGAGAATGAAACATCGATCTCATCACCAGCCACATCCGTCCCTTTAACCCCCGCGGCCCAAAGATAGGCCGAACCGCTAAACTCCCAGCCTTCCCTGCTGGCTTGCGTTTCAGCATTAACGGACATCGTTAACATCAAGAAACAACACAAAACTATGGCGAGACCAAAAGCCATACGTTGTAAATGATAATACATAGATCAGCACCTCCAGGCTTACCAAGAAGCCAACTCGAAATCGTTCAGTTATAGTGTCTTTTCGAAGTAACCCTCAAGCGGGCTCGTTAATTTAAACAGGCATCGCATGTAAGCTCTATTCTACAGTTTCCGCATTGGAGAATGTCCAGCTTCAATCCAGGATCTCCTTTTTCGTTTAGGGCCTCTGACCAAGTACCTCCAATAAAACCTCTCCACTAGCGCCAGATGGAGGTTTGGCACCGACGATGTTCGCTAAGGTGAGTGCTACGTCAACCGTATGGACCCTGCGTGAAACTGTCTGTGGCTTTAATTTGTATCCTGCGAAAATGATTGGAACAAAGGTGTCATAGGGCCAGGGAGAACCGTGCACTACTGCTACTGAAAGACCATCCAAATCATTGATAAACCAACCCGGATCAAAAACGACATAGACATTACCGGATCGCTTGGCATGGTAATTATTGGTCATCGCCCGAGTAAGAAAAGTATCGGCCACGATACCGCGTGCCAAAGCGGAACTGGAGACAGCAGCAGACACACCTGGGAAACGAACCAGTTCATCAACAATTGCCTCTTCAAGTGCCAACAAGTCGATTTCCGAATTGTTGATCACTTCGTTACTGAGGTAAAGATAGGGATGGTCATATCCTTCGATGAGTTTTCCAGAAATACCAAATTCACTTTTGATTCTATGGATTGCGGGCTGCTTGTCCCAGCTATCTGGAGAAACATAGCCAGTCGGTATTCCCATAGATTCTAGATATCCAGGAGCCTCCGGTCCACCGTGATCAGCGGAGAGAACAATCAAAGTATTATCCAGGCCAATTTTCTTGTCGATAAAGGCGAACAGCTTTGCCAGTGTACGATCGAGCCGCAGAATATTGTCTTCTGATTCCAGGCTCGAAGGCCCGAAGAAATGTCCGATATAATCTGTTGCAGAAAAGCTGACTCCAAGGAAATCGGTAATATTGTCGCTGCCGATCTGTTCGGCCTCAATGGCAGCCTTGGCAAACTCAAGTGTGAGCTCGTCACCTGCAGGGCTCACCGTAAGATAGGTGGAAAAGTACTTGTTATCAGTCGTGCTGAATTTGTGAGGAAAAGTCCGTCCGTAACCGGCGAGGTCAAATTCCCATTCCTGGTCATCCCTGTCAGCAAATAGATATGTGTCTGCTGGATGCATAAGCTCCCAGGCTTTACCCGAATATCGCTCGGGTAGTTTTTTGGCATTCCAGTCGACCACCCACTGTGGATATTTTTTATAGTAATAACTGCTGGTAACAAATTCGTTGGTGGATTTTGAAAACCAAAATGCTTTCCCGGAATGTCCCGCCATAGAAACCGCACCCCGGTCTTTCACAGAAATACCGAATACTTTTGCTTTTCCGGCAGTCAGTGAAGACAGTTCATCTGAAAAGGTGGTTGTAAGGATAGAGGCGGGTGATCGGCCATCACTGGACGCTGCTTTTTGGGTTGGGTCAATCTCGGTGCTGGCATCTATATCCGCACCTTCAGTCAGCAATTTATAATTTGCGTCTTCAATGTTGTAGGTAGTCACTCCAGTTGAACGATCAAACCAGATGTTTCCGATCATTCCATGAGCCGACGGGTGAGCACCTGTCGCAAGAGTGACATGCCCAACTATCGTTTCTGTATTTGCATGGGCGTGATGGGCATTGTTAAACACCACACCTTTATCCAGAAGATACCTGAGGCCTCCTTCTCCGAGTCGATCATAGTATCGTGTCGGTAAATCCCCTCGAAGTTGGTCAACCGTGATCTGGAGGATGAGTTTTGGCTTTTCGTAGGCTGCTCCTGCTACCACCCAGACGGGCAACACAAGCAGGAAAAGTAGGAAGATTACAGCATTGGTTATTTTTGCTTTCATAACATCTCCTTTGTCCCTAGTTGGAAACCACTTTTGTCCACACTGAATGAGTTTTGAAGCCACTATTTTTTATCTTCACGAATTCGATTCCGATATTCCTCTTTTGCAAATGCCTGCAAATCCTCCACGGTGTCACTTTCATCTACAATTTCACTTCCGATTAATGTTTCAATAGCATCTTCCAGGGTAACAACCCCTTCATCCTGCCCATATGAATCTTCAACAATAAAAATATGCTCACCCTGTTTAAGGAAACGCTGGAGCAACTGCTGAACAGGTAATTCTTCTGAAACTCGATGAATTGCTTTTGAAAATTCTTTGATAGGTGAGTCACCTTGTCCCTGGCGCTCCGCTTCATAGAGGTCCCGATTCAAAACCATATGGTGACTCGTACTACTTTCATCGTAGATAGGGATTCTGGAGAACTGACGGGTTTTTTCATCATCTAACGCATCACTCACCGTTGTACCTTCGCTTAAAGAGTGAACGACACTGCGTGGAGTATAAATTTGCTGAGTTTTGATTTCTCTTAAACTTAATGCATTAGCTAAAACTTCATTTTCCTGGCTGCCTAGGCTACCCAGTTTATGCCCTAGTGATGCTAAAGCAATAATCTCATCTCGGCTCACATTGTTTTCAGAGTTGTGACTGAATGATCGGGTTATAAGGCCTGACAGCCAAACAAGTGGATATACCAGCTTGATCAACCAGACAATGATATGTGCTGAAGGAATTGCCAATTGTCGCCAAAAGGTAGCCCCTATTGTCTTGGGAATAATTTCTGAAAAATATAAAATCACCAAGGTTAAAAGTACGGCAATCAACGTTTCCCATTTGGCACCAAATATTTGTACCGCCTGAGAACCGACACCAGCCGCTCCCATTGTATGGGCAAAAGTATTGAGTATCAAAATACTGGAAATGGATTCATCCAGGCGCTCTTTGACTCTAACGAGAACTTTCCCACTCCCAGGAGAATTGGAGGAAATATTTTGGACATAACTCGGTGTTACCGAAAGCAAGACAGCTTCAAGAATAGAGCACAAGAATGAGACTCCAATAGCAATCGTCAGATATATTAATAGTAAAGTCATAATCAGGTTCCTAATGGATTCACAGTTAGTGTCTTACTCCGGCTTTTCTTCTCGTTTACCGGGGTTAGTTTTGTATTGTGCTCTAGGGTTAAGCAGCAAAACTCATTCAACAATTTTCGGGTCTGGAAATATCCAACTTCCATCGAGGATCTCCTTTTTCGGCTTATACAACCTCACGATGTAGTTCCAGCCCTTCACGATCGGCAGGAAGTTGTCCGCCTTGGGGTCACCGCCGAAGTGGATGGTGATACTGCCGTCTTCGTCCTTCTTGGCTGTGACGTCGTTGAACGAGTAGGCCTTGTATTCGTTGACCGGCATCCAACCTTCCTCGTCGTAAAGGGTCACTGACCAGAAGGCATCCACCGGGACATCTTTTGCGGTGAGGGTGTAGGCGGTCTTGCCGTCGTTCTCTTCGGGGACCACATTCACATAACTGGCGGCCTCTGCCGACAACCCGCCCCAGCCGAGTGCCGCCCCCAGCATCCAGTAGACCGGGTCCAGATTCTCTTTCTTGCCGAACATCTTTCCCGCATCCGTGACCGTGGCGGCAACCACATTGATCGTCTCTCTCATCTGCTCGACTTCTTTCTTATTCCAATTGGGCACTTCGAATTTTCCGATATCAGCTTGCTCAATACTGATCGCATCCTGGAGCCGGTGCGCCGCTTTCACGTCCTTCTCATCGTTCGGATCCATAAAGGTTCGAATGACCAGACACACATACCGGGTGCCGACCTTCTCTTTTGTCAGAGTGCCTGTCTTAGGGCCGTAGAGCCCCCAGATCGAATGGTCCTGACTCACAATCATAATGGACTGATAGCGCCCTTCGGGCTCTGGAAGCGTGACCGTGAGCGGAGACCTCAGGTCAAATACGCCAAAGGAGTACAGGGTGTCCCGATTGCCGCGAACGGTAACCTGGTTATCCACGTCGTAGGGCTTCCGGAAATGCTCGAACTTTCCAAAGTTCTTGTAGCTCTCAATGTAGCCTGTCATTTGAATGTCCGATTCGGCCCGGACGTAGTTATTGGCTGTGACCCTAGGGCCTTCCGCAGCATAGGCAGATGCCAGGGCAAAGATTGAAAACCCTGTTATAAATAAAACTTGTAGTGTTCGATGTAATTTCGATGTTGTTTTCATAACTGATTTTCCTTTTATTATTACCTGTCGTTTTGCGTTTGATTGACTTCAGACTGGAATAGCATTCTTAATACACAAAAAATCCGCTCACCCGCTGGACAAACCAGAACGCGGCCATACCGCCAATACTATATGCAGGGAGCTGACACGCCCATTGCGGCCATTTGAACTTAATTTTGTGTAGTACCCTGATCAGCGCCAGCATGACCACTACAAACATCAACTGCCCCAGTTCCACACCAACATTGAACATCAGCAAGGCCAGCGGAATTTCGTTTTGTGGTAGCCCCACCTGGCTCAGCGCACCGGCAAATCCAAAACCGTGTAACAGGCCAAAGGTGAATGCCACCAGCCAGGGATAATTTGCGGTGAGGCTTTGTTGGCCGCGGTTGACTTTCACCAGTTCACTGGCAAGGAACAGGATTGACAGTGCAATCACGGCTTCCACGGGCGGGCCCGGCACCCATATCCATCCAAGCGTGGCCGCTGCCAGGGTGATGCTGTGCGCCACTGTGAACGAAGTAACAGTCATCAACAGCCTGCGCTTGCCCTTAACGATCAGTATTAGAGCCAGCACAAATAACAGGTGATCGATTCCTGAGAGAATATGTTCCACACCCAAAACGGTGTAGTCCCATGCTACCCGCCATGCTGGTCTTGGACCCTCAATGGTTGCCCAGGGTTCAGCGGGTTTAATGATTGTCGTTGAGCTACTGCCATTGGCAAAAACAACCCGTAACAGTACATCGGTTGTGGTCGCCTCAAGCCCCGGCAAACG
Source organism: Desulforhopalus sp. (assembly GCA_047622095.1). GTDB lineage: Bacteria > Desulfobacterota > Desulfobulbia > Desulfobulbales > Desulfocapsaceae > Desulforhopalus_A. Next base: position 9,356 of record JBLHNU010000031.1, on the reverse strand, counting down.
AACAACACTGCCATGGATGTTTTCTGCACCCACCGATACAAGGTAACGATGCAGTTCAGAGTCTGCTAACTGTCTGGTGGTTGATGGTCTGACGGTTTTCCAGTCCGAGGGCAATTGCAAACTTGCCGGATGCGGTTTGCCGTAATAGGTGGGCGCGCGCCAGAGAACTTCCCAGATTGCTTCATGGCGATTTGCATCCTGTTGTGTAAGCTGCAAAAGACCCGGCTGGGATTCATGCGCAGAAACGTTGCTGCTAAACCCGGCAAGGAGCAGCAAAATGACAGCAGTAATGGCTACAAAATTTGGCCGCATTAGCTGGCACCCTCACCTTGTGTAGCCGCGGCAGTCTTGTTCGCAGTTTTGCCTGGTAAGACCGGTTCGATGACCACCTCATATGCTTCGAGCATTTTCTGATAAGCACTATCCTTCTGTTGCTGGCGACGCTGGGCGAGGTATTCACGCTCAACCTCGACACGCACCTCTGCCAGTTCGGGCAGACTCCCCGGCACTTGCTCGGTTATCTTCACCAGGTGGCCGCCAAGGCCCGAGTAAATCGGCCCGACCCAGTCACCCGGCGCCAGCGACTCCACTTCCCGGGAAAACGCGTCGCCAAATTGGCGGGCAATCTCGCTTTGCGTTAGTAGCCTGGATGCGTAGGGCAACATGGTCGGGTCAGCCAGTGTCTCGGGGGCTGCACCGGTACGCAGGCTTTGCAGTATAATAGCACCATCTGCCGGTAGGTCCTGGCGCTTATCGGGGCTGAGATAGAGCTGTTGGAACGAGGTTTGTTTTTGCTGCCGGAATTTGTCCGGGTGTTGTTGCAGAAACAGCGACAATGCTGCTTCGCCCACCTCCTCTGCAGTCAGGTCCTCGAGAATAAATTCCAGCTTCTGGCGCATGCGCTGACGAATCAGCCCATCGTTCTGATCCAACCCCAAGGCTGTCGCCTCACGGTAATAGACCTCATCGCGCACATAACTCTGGATCAGCCCGTTAATTTCCGTTTCAGTGGGCGGCCGCATCCTGGTGCGCGAAAACTGAGCGGCAAGCTGCTCTATCTGGCTGGACGTAACCACGACTCGATTTGAATCATCGTCAACAGCTGGTTGGAGCTGACTGTACAGCCAGAACAGGCCTACCCCGATTAGTAAAAAATGCAGCAGCGGTTCACGTAACAGACGCATTATTATTTTATTCCTCATTGTTTGTTAATTAAGGCGTGTACCAAATCGGAGAGGTGTAAGCTCGTTCTTGCTGTGTTGGCGTTACACCCTTTGGTAGCTCGACGTTAAAGTAGGCTGCGTCATAGGTCGTCCAACGTGGAGTGGGAATTTCCAGTACTCTTGTGTAATAGAATGCACTTTGCTGAGAGTCGAACTCTGGGTCTTGCCAATAGGCGCTTAACATCGCATCGCCGATGCTATTGTTATAGGTTGCCGCCTCAATATCCACTGTAGTGCCTACTGGCGTCTCACAGCGCCTGGCCTTGATCGCACGATTATCAGCACATGCCACATCGTAAATTCGTTCATGTGTTTTGCCATTTTTATCCAGCCAGCCTTTAACGATTTGTACTCGGTCGAGGTTAGCACCATCTGGATCTTTCATTGCTTGCACCATCAAACGAGGTGCTTTGCCTTTAGCTGCAGCTTTGAGGTCTCCGCCCATAGGTACACCCTTGTTGTAGCCAATCTGTGCAAAATGAGGACTATGCACATCCATAGCTGCGTAGTCCCAGCCAGCAAAAACTCGCACGCTCATCCGTGTACCCGTAGTCGCATAGGTCTCTTTCTTACGCATTGCATCAAACAATGACTCACGGCTATTTTCTTTAGACCAAATGCCCTGTAAACCTGCGGCAATCGTCTCGAATTCATAGGTAGCCGTACCGACATTATCTGGATCAGGTACAATTTGATGCTTAAATCTACCGGCTTTGGGTTCCATCGATGCTATTTTGCCAAAATTATTATCTTCACGGGTTGTCGCGAGCGAGGTATGTGAATCAGTAGCGCCGACTAAACCAAATTTAAATGGGTTAACGCCTAATTCTTTTTCAAACTGTAGGCCAAGTTTAAAAGCGCCACGGGCATATTCGTGAGGCAGCATTTCAGGTGTTTTCTTTTCACCTTGCCAGTTACCAAGATCCCAGTTTTCATAATCGGCGAATTCATCGTTGGGTGAAAGCGATGGATGAGATTCACCATCCCCCTTCATTTGTGTAACTTCGTATAGGGGTTCCCATTTTATTCTGCGCTGGGCGTATTCAAGATCAATGGGTTTACCTTTCATGTTCTCCGACGCAAACATCACCCCATTAGAAAGGTTGCCATTGTGGGCAATTGCCAGGATATCATCGCCTGTTTTTTTATTGTATGTTTCCATCCATGTCCACAAGTCTTCAGGATCTACTGACTCAAAAGAAGTAAAAGGTATTACCTGTTTTGCCTGTTCTGCATTGCCGCGCATAACAAGCACTCGGTGCAAATTATTACCCCCCGGTGCAGATGACCATTCATAACCAATAAACGCGGTAAATTTACCCGGATCGTTGTGCTTTTCTGCATAGTCGATGATCTCTTCCCAAACCCGACGTGTTAATTTAGGATCTTTTAATGGGTCTTTACCTGCAACAACGGCGTTCAATCCCCAGTGTTCGAAGGCTTTGTAAATCTCACCTTTTTTATAAAGATCGTGGGTAACTCTACCAATGTCTGATGCCAATATGGCAGGATCAGATTGCTCAATTAATACAGCCACGCCTAAACTCTCGGCATGGTCTGCAACGACGAGCCAGTCAAGCGGTCGAACCAGTTTAACCGGTAGATTTGTGCTACTTGTTATTTGTTCGCCTTTCGCAAAACGGTAAGCTTCATCCGGCCCTAAGGTGTTACCAATTAGACCCGCATCCCAGGAATAAGAGGTGTGTAAATGTGACTCACCCCAATAGACATTCTGGGGATAATCACGGTTGACGTAGGGTGAATACTCTTTTTTTGGCTGGCTGATGATTAAAGGGTCGCCGGCATCCTGTGCCATGGCCGGCACACTGGAGATGGCCAGCGCCAACAACAGCCCGCTTGTGAATAATGTAGTCCGAAACATTGTCATTTCTCCTTAAGATTTAGGTGTATACCAAATCGGGGTTGTATAACCACGTTCCTGCGCTACCGTCTTTGCTTCCTTGGGGACCTCAGATAACGGAATACCGAATCGGAAGGCGTCATAGGCGATCCAGGTCGGTGTTGGAATCTCAAGAACGCGTACGTAGTAGAAAGCTCTCTCATTGGCATCAAAATCAGGATCAGTCCAGACTGTGAGCAGCTCTGGTGCACCAATGGTATTGGTCCAATTAGCCGCTTTTACGTTTACCGTGTTACCGACAGGAGGCAGTTTGCCCTTGCTGTCGAGCTTGCGGTCACCTGACCAAACAACATCATAAATCTTCTCATGTGTTTTTCCGTCCTTATCCAACCACCCCTTGATGATCTGAACACGATCCAGGTTGGCACCGATGGGGTCACGCAGCGCAGCAACCATGAAGCTGGGTGCTTCTTTCCCTTTCACAGGCTTCAAATCGCCGCCCATGGGAACGCCTTTTTCGTAACCAACAAAAGCCAGTTGACGACTATTGATGTCATCCTCTGTGAAGTCCCAGCCGCCGAAAAACCGGATCGCCATTCTTGGGCCGGTTGTGGCATAAACCTCTTTACGTTGCATGGCGTCGTAGATGGATTCGCGCGTATTTTCAGTGGCCCATACAGCTGTAAGCCCAGCGGCTTGCATTTCATAGTCCATGACCTGAATATTGTCACCTTCTTGGAACAAACCATTCATACGCTCGGCAGAGGGTTCACTTCCAGGATGTTTACCGAAGAAGTTCTCTTCTTCAATGGAAGCAAGCGAAGTGTGGGCGTCTGTGCCGGCGGCCATACCTATCTTGTAAGGATTGGTCCCGAATTTTTTATCCAGGACTAATCCGTTCTTCATTGCTTCCCGGGCATATTCATACTCCAACATGTCATTGGTTTTACTTACACTCGCGTCAAGATTACCTTTATCCCAAGTGTAAAAATCTGCGAACTCGTCATCGGACGAAAGAAAAGTATGTGCTTCGCCGTCCCCTTTGATCTGGGTCACTTCGTAGAGTGGCTCCCATTTGGCACGGGATTCAACATAGAATTTATCAAGCTTGCGACCCGTGAACTGCTCTTTAACTGGGAACATAATACCGTTAGACAGGTTGCCATTGTGCGCGATTGCCAATGCAGAGCCGCCTGTTTTATTTTCGTAGCTTTCCATCCATTCATACAACTTGAGCGGATCGGGACTTCCATAGGGTTCCATCATCGTAAAAGGCACCACTTGACTGGCTTTATCGCCACCATCACGGAAAATTACGTTGCGGTGCAGGTTGCGGCCATCAGTCAACGACGTCCATTCATAACCGATAAACGCTGTGAAACGTCCGGGTTCATTGTACTGCTCTGCTGCCTTAACCATCTTCTGCCAAATGGTGTTGTACTTCGTAGAACCTGGCGAGTAGGTCTCAGTCAGATAAGGATCCATTTCTCCCCGAGCGAATGTGTAAACCAGATCAATCCCTGCATCCACAGAGGTCTGCCCGCCTTCTTTCATTGCCGCGGCCCATTTTTTGCCTTGTTCGGACTTCATGACTTCAGGGGAACCTTTGATGATGTCCCCGGCAAATCCCATCTGATCAGAATGATCTGCTATGGCCATCCAATCTAGAGGACGGGATAATTTTACCGGAATCCCGGTTGAAGAAGTGACTTCTTCTCCACGTGCAAAACGCCAGGATTCGTCTAGACCCAATGTATTGCCAAACAGGGCCGCATCCATGGAGTATACTGTGTGCACATGCTGGTCGCCAAAATAGGGGCGGCTCGGAAAGTCGCGCTGTGCATAAGGGGAATATGACTTACCCGTATAGCCTGGCTTGATGGACTTCTCCGTTAAATTAATCCCAACTTGTTCAGCGCTGACACCCGAACTCAAAAAGCACAAGGCGATTCCAAGAACTAAATAGCTACGTTTCATAATTATCTCCAGGTCCGTGAACGATTTTGTTTCAATGTGTTTCATGTCTAACAGGGTGTGTCGGGTTCGTTTCAAAATTAAGGCTCTGTTAATGATCGGACCATCCGCGGCAACACACTGGTGTCGCTCCGACTACTAAATTCTCATTTAATGAGTTCAAATTCACCCGGTCGCCATGTCTTGTCGAACCAGGGCTCCAGCGGTCCATACAGGCGCAGAGCACCAAACCAGCCTTTTCCGGGCACAGTCTGAATCCAGTTCGCCTCTTTGCCCTCGGGTGCTTTCGCTCCGAAGTAGAGATCCACCGAGCCGTCCTTGTTGATATCGAGTTTATGGCGCTTGTTGTTTTTGGCGGGGAATGGCTGATCCGTCTGTAGCTGCGAGCGGGTTTGCGGGTCATATGCTACGATCGACCAGAAATCCTTGGCCGGAACGTTGGCTGGCATATGCAGTTTGTAGTTCTTGCCGCCATCAAGATAATCGCTGTTCTCATCGACTGCGATCAGCGCGTACTGCGAACCTGCGCCCACCATTTTGTTGACCATCGCCGGAGTGTTGACCGTACCCATATAGAAGAGGAGGGTTCGAGCGTCGAGGTAGCGGCCTCCCAGGCCTTTGTCTTTTAAAAATTCGTGGCTGCCCCCAACGAATGCGGCAAACCAACCGCTGTCCTCATAGAGGAATGCTTCTTTCATTGGGCGGAAGAGGATCGCGCGTGCGGTGGCGTTGCCGACGGCCACAGCCTGGGTGAGCAATTCTTTTGTCCGCGCATCTGGCGTGAACGGCTGCCCTTTCTGGATCCCGATGGAGGCGATCAATCCACGCAACTCCAGGTCAATCAGCGAAAGAGGCTCGCGTTGAATTATGTGGTTGAGCTCATCGTAGAAATGGAAGTTATTGGCGTGAATCGTGTTGAACGGAACTTCCGAACCGCTGATGAACTTCATCTTTGGCGGGTTTTTCTTGTCTTTGAGTGGGTAAATCTTCAAACCGTTCTTGAACATGGCATTGGCTGCATCCGGCTTGCCGTCCACGAGAAATCCACGAAGGATCAGCCAGTTCACGTAGGTGGGTGACTTGGCCACAATATACTTCTCGCCGTCCACCTCAGCGAACTCACCTCCGACGGGTGGATCGAGATCCCCTTCGTAGTCAGGTGGCAGGATCAGGTATTTTCCTCCTTTACCCTTGTCGAGACCGGGGGCTCCCATATCGACCACGAAGCGTTGCCACGCGTCGTCCAGAGTTCCCGGTCCACACTTCGGCGGAATCACAACGACCGTCGGCCCATCCCTATCCAACTCGAGGATACCCGTCGCGTAAACCGTATCTGTGTTTCCGGTGAGGAAAAGCGGATCTGAGTCCATCAACTTATCAAAGATGACTACGTGATTGGAGCGCGTCGCGCCCATTTCGACATTACCCAGACGAATCGCTTCGATGGAGGTCGCGGGAATGCCGCTCAGGAAGGCCTCGACCCCGCGCATGAAAAGCAAGTTGTCGTAGAGTTTCTGAACGGTTGCCTTATCTGGCATGCCGTCGAAGAAATTAAGATCGCCGATCGGCGTCTTTACATGGTCGGCGGTCAGGATGGACTCCGGTATCTTGTTGTTGTAAACGGAGGTATTTTGGGCAAGGGATACTGCACTACTCCCGAGGATTAGAATACTCGACAAAAACAGGGAGTATATTATTTGGACCTTTTTCTTCATTGTTCTCTCTCCTTCTTGCATTGGGATCTCTTTTCTAAGAGAGTAATTAGCAGAAAACTTCGAATTTCAATGAATGAGGTACTGTCTTTTACTTTTCCTTCAATTTACTTCCTTACGAGACTTGAGGATTTACTGCCGAGCCATTCGCTACCATAGAGGGTTGAAACCCAGATCTGAATCAAAGCCTCCCGGACTGGTTCTGGCTCGCGCCTGGGATGCTGGCCGAACGCTTCGATAAGTGTATAGGTATCAAGACGATTAAGGGCAATTGCAACAGGACGAGCGTCAAAACTCCGAATCAGGCCCTGTTCCTGGTCAGCCTCTATGCGAGCAGCCCCTGCATCATCGAACCCATTGAGGAATTGCCCCCATGCTTTCTCAGAGTGACTATCGGTTGCGGCGGCATCAGTAAATGCCCGATAAATAGGACCACGTTCGTACGCAATCTGCACCAGCCCCGTAATGGCCTCTTCTATCAGAGCAACAGGATCACCAATGCCCAAAATCCACGGTTTGGCCGCGTTGAAGATCTCATCTTGCAACATGACCAGTATGGTCTCCATCAAATCGTGTAGATCTTTGAAATACTTGTAAAAAGCCGAACGGCCTGCTCCCGTTGACGCCATTAGCGAGTTGACAGTCATGTCACGAAAAGGGTGCAACCAGATGAAATCCAGGGCTGAATTGAGAATTGCAGCACGCGTACGCTCAGATTTACCAATTTTGAATACCGCTTGCGGACTCACGCGCAGCGGAGACGATAATTTTGTAATTTTAGACATAATGGTATAGTTTATTGACACGGTGTCATTTTGTCAAGAACTGTGCGACGTCTTACCCTAATATAGGGATACATGTCACATTGACAGCATGATTTTTGGTGTCGTTCATTGTATGGATGGTTGTAGCTCATTTGTTTAGTAACGAGATATTTTCGAAAATCCCTAACCCGGGTAAACGGGAAATAAGCCAGGATAAGTACCTCGAAGGTCTCTCTACGTTTGCTATCTGCTGCTAACTTCAAGTTATTGATGTTAAAGAACTCTCAGTTTTCTTATTATCATGACAGATTTTCTGGAGTAAGGCACTTAAGCTCTATTGCGTCATACCAGATTTCTCCCGAATCCTTTTTATTGAGGCTAGAAACGATGATACGAACAATGGTTTATAACCGAGATTCAAAGCAAATCAAAGTTGGTGATGAAAAGCTTTTGTCCGAGTCGAGCCGCTCCCAATCAGAATGGATATGGGTTGATTTTAGTGATATAGAATCACCGCAGGATGCGAATGTGTTAGAAACATTTTTTTCTTTTGACCCACTAGCACTCTCCGATGCCCGCCGCAACCAGCATCCTCCGAAACTTGAGCAATTCGAGAATTATTTTTTCCTCCTACTGAAAGGACTTGATTCCACCACTAAGACTATAGATTTTCGCACGATCCAGATAGCCTTTTTTGTTAACGATCAGCTGTTGGTTACAGCCCGAAAGGAACCGTCCCTTAGTATCGATCACTTTTGGGAAAAATGTGCAATGAATCACAACCTCTTGCATCATGGACCCGCACATGTTGTCTATCAAATATCACGGCTATTAACTGATCGCTATACTGGGATCATTACAGAAATGGAAAGCAGGCTTGACGAATTGGAAGACGAGATGTTCGCGCATCCAGGAGACAACCTTTTGGAAGTACTCGTTAGGTATGGCAAAAATCTGAGCAAATTGAAACGCATTTTCACCTATCATCAAAATATTTTCTCACGGCTGGCCTCAAAGACCCAATCGTTCGTGCCAGAACATGGCAGACATGAGTTTAATGATGTTTTCGAACACACCGAACGTCTCATGACACTATCCACCCTTTACAAAGATTTGACTGACGACCTGATCAACGGCTACATATCGGTCACCGGCCATCGCCTCAACCAGATAGTAAAAATACTAACGATAGTCACAACAATTTTTTTACCACTCACTCTAGTTGTTGGGATATACGGCATGAACTTCGAGTATATTCCCGAGCTAAAAATCAAATATGCCTATTTTGTCCTACTGGGATTCATGCTGTCAATTTCCACATTTCTTCTATACCTGTTCCGTAAACTAAAGTGGATTTGAGAAGTATCAACTGCCTTAACGATAGAGTTGTTGCGGAAAAATCAAGTATTAACTCTATGCACGATTCGGTTAAGGTCGCCAATGGAAACCTTTAAAATACTAGAACACGTTTCTTTTTAATGGATCTGCAGGAACACACGTTATCTCAAGAGTAAAGGCTATCTAATGGCAATGTTAACCATTTAAGCAATCCTGCAACTTAGGATAATTCCTGTTAAGGTTGGATATGATAATGCCTAAAAAACTTGCCTGAAATGGAGCATCGTAAATTATTGATGTTTCCAGATTATTTTTGACATTCCCTCCATGAAGAATGTCAGGCATGATGGTTGAGGCCACAACAGTATCAACATGAAAGTACTGATATGGTTAACACTGTCAATAACAAACAGTTGCCCATTGCCCCCTTTTTTACCGGATTTCACGGTGTTTGCAGTGAGGTTAAATAAACATCTTTCAATTC
>JBLHNU010000030.1:0-66315 GCA_047622095.1 Desulforhopalus sp. | reverse complement strand
TATCATGAACGTAATAGACTGTTTTGCAAAGTTAAATTATTTTCATATATTGCGTATGCAAAATTTAGGAACCATTCCTCCAGGCGGAAGGTGTCGTCCCAGTATGCTCCTTGAATATTTTAGAAAAATGGGCTGAAGAACTGTAACCCGCTTTTTCAGCTATCTCACCAATCTGGTTGCTTGGATCCTGCAATAGGTCCATTGCGTATCGTAATTTATACAAACGTTTGTATTCACGCCAACTTATCCCAAGGCGCTCCATCTCTCTCTGGAAGCTTCGTTTGGACAAAGCTAATTTTGAGGCAATCTCGTCTAAAGCCATGGCAGCCCCTTTAGGCCCTGCATCCATTGCAGCGTTTAAATTGACCAGAAACTGGTCCTCTACGTCACCCTTCTTTTTTACTGCTTCCTGCCTGTTATCCAGGCTAAGTTTTAGAATATTTCGTCTCGCTCTTGCAAACACACGTTCTCTATTAGCAAGAAGGCTCTCGACCCGTACTATTAATTCTTTGTTTTTGAATGGTTTGCCAACAAAGGAATCAGCAGAGAGCCCAAGCCCGGTCAGCCTGTTTTCTTCGTTTGATAATGCCGTTAATATTATGATAGGAATATGAGCTGTACGCTCATCTCCTTTCAATTTCCTGGTCAGATCAAACCCAGACTCTCCAGGAAGCATCAGATCTGTTAATACAAGACCAGGACTCTTTTCTAACACTATAAGCCAGCCGGATTCAGCATCTGACGCGGTTAAGATAGTCCAGTGTTTTGGAAATAATGTGGGTAAATGACCAAGGAGATCCAGGTTGTCCTCAACAATCAATACTGTATAGCTCTTTTTCGGGTCCAGTGGGGATTGCTCGCGAGATATTTCATTATTACCCGGTAATGTCGAAGAGCTACGAGAGTACTCTGCCACTATATTATCATCTGCTATTGGGAGAGTTAGTACAAAACGGGCCCCTGCACCGTCCCGCTTAAAGGCTTTAATAGTCCCCCCCACCATCTCCGCTTCTTCTTTCACATAGGCAAGTCCAATCCCCCACCCCCCATATTTATCTTCTGGGTTGGATCTTTCGAACCAGTGAAAAATCTTCTCTTCATCTCCCGGAGTTAAACCTACACCATCATCAACGACTTCTACCTGCAGGGTTTTACTCATGACAGAGGTTATAATTTCTATAGTGCCATCGCTCTCGGTGAATTTACAGCCATTAGAAAGTAGATTGGAAACCATCATAATAAACCCTTCTTTCTGCATGAAGAGATGAACCTCACCCTCCCCTATTCTTTCAACAAGTTTTTTGTTTTGCAACTGCGCTTGCTGTCTATATGGTACAAGGCACTCTTCAAGTGCACTTCGTGCCTCAAAAAGTTCTTTCATCTCTGCTGAGCTTTCACGTTTTTTAGCAAGGTCAAGAATGTTGTCAAGTAGCCGACCAATCCGAGTCCCATTCTGATAGGCGATTGCCACACCGCCAACATTCTCTGTTTTTTGTCCCTGCATGGTTTCCAAGATAGACATTATCATGGAAAGCGGAGTTCTGAGTTCATGGGCTATGACTCGGTACAATCTTTCTCGACCGACAATGAGGCGATCCAACTGACTGTTTTTGTCTGCAAGATTCAGGTTGGATTCCTCCAGGTCCTGGGTACGATCAGCCACCAACGACTGGAGAATCTTAGCATTATGACGCAGGCGGCGACTATAGAGGCTAAAGGCAAACAAAATCATACCGAGTAGAGCAAGCCCATAAAGGACATATGCCTGAAGAGTCTGCCAGGGCTTCGGTGCAACAGTGAAGGTTATAGGGACTGCCCCCGCCTCCCACTGTCCATGGATGTCGAAGGCCTGAACCTTAAAGCTGTACTTGCCTGGGGATAGGCCGGAATAGGATACCATCCTTTGACTTTCGGTACTCAGCCAATCTGTGTCTGCCCCCTCCAGCTTTACCTTGTAATAAACATTCTTTGTTTTACCAAAAAATAACGAATTGTACTGAAAGATGATGGGGCTCCCTGAAAGTCCGTTTCTATTGACCACCATCCCCGGTTCAATCGGAATGTGTTTCCCCTCTTCTCCGTAGATATAGGGTTGAACCTTTAATACTGGGGGAGAAATTTTCTTTTCTGGTCCAGGTACTGCGTTTGCAGAAAAAATAGTCAGCCCAGATAAAGTCCCGAACACAAGACACCCATCAGCCAGTTTATGATAGGCGTTGAAATTGAATTCTTCATCAGGCAGTCCATCAGATGTGGAATAATTTTCAATATCCAGGGTGTCAACACCTACTCGTGCCAGACCGTGCAACGTACTAACCCACATATAACCATCGGCATAGACAGCAGAGTATGCTGCATTACTTGGCAATCCATCATCCTCTCGAAGTATGGTGGTGTTATTTTCCTCTTCATTGAAAATTGCTATTCCGCCCTCGGTTGCAAGCCAGATTCGACCAAGATGATCTTCATTAATTCCACGTATCCCCTTGCCCGGGAGAAGCAACCCTGTTGTAGTCTTGTCAGAATATTTCCAGACCTGAACAGGTGTGCCGTAAGAGTCTAGAAGCATAAGTCCATCACTGGTACCAACCCAGATCCGGTTTTGACTATCTTCAAAGAGAGCTCTTATTCGATAATGAGGAAGAGATAATCCATCGTCACCTTGATTATAATTTCGCACTTTGCCTATGGATGGATCAAATTTATTCAGTCCTTTTGTTGCACCAAACCAGAGGTTTCCCTGTCGATCCTTTATTATCAGACGAATAAATGCGTGGCTGAGAGTTTGCCCTTCTGCAAGCAGGTCTGATACCTGGGTGATTCTTCCGGTGGTTAAGGAGAGCCGGGCAACACCGTTTTTTCTTGCAGATATCCAGAGATTTTCATCCTCCACAAGCAGGGCCCTTATGTCATCAGAGCGAACCGACTCCCACAGCTCCTGAGGTTCAATCCCGGTTAGAGTTTCAAAGTTATGCGTATTAAGATTCAAACGACTGAGCCCCTTTCCTGTGCCAACCCATAGTTGATCTGAATTACCGGAAGCAAAAGACCAGATCAGGTTGCTTGGCATTCCACCAACTTCGGAAGCGTTCGCCTGATACACATGAAACGGTGAATCTGGATTAAACCAGCTGACTCCTCTATCAAAAGTCCCCACCCACACCTGGCCATCCCGGGTACACAGGATATCCATGATGATGTCACTGGGAATAGTATATTGGTTACTCGGGTAATGTTCATACAGCTCCATCTTCCTGGTCTGAGGATTAAAATGCGCAAGTCCCCCACCCCATGTGCCGATCCAAAGCATATTGTTGCCCGCATCGGCTATTGCCATAACATCGTTGGCTTTCAGATCACTGTTTGAACTGCTATAATGGTTAAACTGAATTTCTCCGTCAGTACCAGTAATCTGAACCAAGCCCTCATTCTGCCCACCGGCCCAAATTGTTCCACCACTATCGACACGAAGGGTATTAAACGTGTTATCCAGAAGACCGTTGGCGCCTTTTTGGTACCAGGTTGTCTTCTTCGTTTTTGTATTATAGCGCCCAATCCCAGTACCACGGGTTGAAATCCAGATCTCATCACCCAATAGAACAACTCCAGTCACCGCATTTTCCATTAACGTTCCGTCCGGAAGGAAAATATCTAACATCTCAAGAAAGAAGCCATCCCCTTTTACGCTCAAAGAGTAGAGGCCCTGTCCAGTTCCGACCCAAATTACATCTTCCACTGGATCTGGTACAATGGACCGAATATCAGCATTTTCAAGATTTGATATTCTTGTTACTTTATGATGAGTAGGTTCTATAACATTCAATCCTCCTCCCATTGTACCGACCCAAAGTCGCCCTTTAAAATCCTCAGCCAGAGCAGACACATAATTATCAGAAAGACTTGCAGCATTGTTGTGTTGCTTACGAAAAGAAAGCATGGAGTGTCCATCAAAACGAACCAGACCGTCTTCAGTCCCGATCCAGACAAAACCCACCTTGTCCTGTATCATTACCCGGCCCGTATTTTGGGGTAGACCGTCAACCGATGAGATTGTGTTAAACGAAACCGGCGGTAAACCAGCATGACTTACAGAACAAATGCTCAAGAGCAGTAGTGTGACAAAACGTAATAACAAAGCGTTCTCTCCCTAAACGTACCTATTTAAGTAAATTATTATCCTCTACTTACCACAAATTGAGAAAGATTACTGTTATTTCAAATAACTACCATACCAAGAGCATTTGGCGTAAAAACGACAACAATTGGCGCAAAGCGACATATGACAAAGTCGAATTTTCTTTTATATTTTTGCTTGATTATACCGTAAATTTGGGAGAGGGAGGAAATTGTTAGACAAGGTGCTCAGGATATTGTCTTACTTTGATTGGCAACTCCCTGATGCAACGTAATGAAAAGAATTATGCTATTTCAAAACTGGTAATTTTTTTCATGACATTTGCGGATTAGATTTGAAACTACTGGTGGAAACAAATTTAGAAGGAATGGATTGTGCCTGTATCAGATCATATAAAAAACAAAAGTGACGATAATCAACAGTCTGAATCAAAATCAGGAAAGAAGCATTATCTCATTGTTGACGACGACACCACTATTCAAACTATCCTCTCTATCTTGTTCCATGACTTGGGTGAGGTTACCCTTGCAACCAATGGAAAAGAGGCGCTGGAAGAAATTGAACAGAATCAGTTTGATCTGATAATTTCCGATGTCAATATGCCGATAATGGATGGCTTGGAATTCTCGAAACAGCTTTTTAATACTTCCCCTGAGTTCAGTAAAAAATTTCTTTTTTGTACCGGTAATCCCAATGTGGAACTCATAGATATATGTACCCACTACAATGTTCCTTACTGTTTAAAACCCCTCAACATTCAAGAGATTCTATCATCGGTAGAAAAAATTCTACACAGGTAAAAGGTATTATACATTCTTGAGCTTACCAAGCTGCTCTATGCATTGCACATCTACCTGGACCAAATTATCTACAATAAAGTCCGCTCCAGTAAAATCGTGTTCTCTGGTAAACTCGTTGGGTACTACAATAGTTTTCATTCCAGCGTTTTTAGCGGCATTCAGCCCTGAACTTGAGTCTTCAAAGGCAAGACACTCCCTAGGTTCTATCCCGAGTAAGCCAGCAGATTTCACGTAAATCTCAGGATCAGGTTTTCTTTTCTGAACCATATCCCCTCCGAGAATAACGGGAAAATAAGAGATCAAATCATGGATTTCTAAAATTGCCCGGACTTCCTTTTCATGTGAGGATGATGCGACAGCAAGACTCATTTTTCCATGGAAGCGTTCAAGTATTTCCCGTGTACCTGCACAGAGTTCAACTTCAGGAATAAGATCCATATACAGAGTTTGCTTTTCTGTTATCAACTCTTTCTGGCTCTTTTTAATCCCATCACTTTGTATATAATCGTTTGCCACCTTCTCATTGCTGGTACCAACATACCTGAGAAAATCTTCTAGAGTAAATTCTCCAACTCCATTTTGCAAAAGAGCCTCTCTCCAGGCCTTAAAATGCAACATTTCTGTATTTGCAAGGGTACCGTCGAGATCAAAAATGAGTGCCTGTATCATAATAATTGAGTGAGCCTATAATGAATATTTCCCACGCTTATACAATTCATAGACAATTTCCGCCTCATGCCGCGCATCATCTAAAGCTCTATGACTCTCTATGTAACCAGTATCTCCAAAGAGGAAATCCCAGGCCTCTTCAACCTTTGGCCACTTAGGTGTTGATCTTCCAGGGTTTGGAGGCAGGTTAACCACAGGAGTCGCCGCGATCATAGGACAGGGAAGTGGCTTAAAGGTAAACGATCTGGAGCGTAAAAAGGGCAAATCAAATGCTGCATTGTATGCGGTGAGACCTACTGGGTATTTATCAAAGACATCCTGAATTTTCTGGAACTGATCTACCAGTAAAGGCGCTTTGGCAACGTCTTCATACGTCAGTGTGGAATTACTAAAAATCCATCCATAGGGAGGCTTTGCATGCACAGGGTTTAAACTGGCCTCTCTCACGAGACTACCAAACTCTTCCTTAACTTCTCCAGTATTCAGATTCAAACTGACAATTCCAATTTCAACAATCAGTCCTTTCTGGTTGAGAAACCCTGTTGTTTCAATGTCTACAATTGCAATAGTTGGTTTTGGTTCGGGAAAAAGACTTTGTTGAACTGCCATAGTAGCGACCTTACTTTTATATTAAAGAACTATCCCAGTATTGGTTGAGATAGCTAAATTTATCGATGTGTTATCAGAGTTTAACGTCCTAAGATCTGAATCCGCACACGCACTTTCCATCATCTATACGACTATAAATAAACAACATACAAATTTTATCAAGAGTTTATGGTCTGGAGAGTAATATTTAGGGAAATAGAAATTTTACTACAAATTTCGTAATTGAACGTATCCCGTAAACACAGTGCGCGGGGTTAGGGACTTGATTACTAGTTTGATATTGTTGTGATATTTTCACATTGCCTAGCACACTCTCTTTCTGTATAACCTTACAGAAAGCAAATTCCACAGTTTCTATACAATGACTGTTAACCTTTAATAAAATTATTCTACAATTTTAACAAAATGCGAGTGTAATTATTATGGCAATTTTTAGATGCAGCAAGTGTGGTCATGTTCGGGAAGTAGGAAGTGATTATATTGGAAAATCGGTAAAATGCCCGAAATGTGAGAATGTAGCGACCATTCACGACACAGTAGCATTCCTCAACGCATTGATAAAAAAGCATATAACTCAAACGAAGGAATTACATAAACTACGCAAAGAATTGTCCCAAGAGAATCCCGAACCAGAAACAGTGGAGCATTTCACATTCGAAGACATAGATATTCACAATACGAATTTATTCACTCAGGCCAACAGCTTTACCCCAATAATTGAGTGGTTTGGGAAAAAGAATATACAAGCTCAAGTGGATCCATATGCTGTTGACACAACTGGTTTCTTTGATGAAATCGCTCTACTTTTAGGCAATAATTTTAGCGTACTTAGTTCTGTGAGTAATCAGATAAAGTATATTCAGAATAAAGGCTACACAAATGTCAAAATTGAGATATCAAAGAAAAGCCAGAAAGAAATTGAGCAAATAACTTCCTTTTGCCAAGTCTTATATGACTATTCATTTGTTGCAAAATATCACTACCAGAAAAAAGATGAAATTATTCGCCTTACCCTTCAAACAGCCCCGAAAATCCGAAACTTTTTTAACGGCATCTGGATGGAATGGTTTGCTTTAATGGAGCTATTAGAATTTTTCTATGAAAAGAAATTAAATCCCGCATGTGCTAGAAGCATAGATATTTCTTTCTCAGAAGGAGATTCTAATGAGCTTGACATATTCTTTTTGACCGAAAATGGTATTCCTATTTGTGTCGAGTGTAAAACGGGAGAATTCCGTCATGATATTGATAAATACTCATCATTAAGGAAGAAGCTTAAGATGGAAAAAGATCAGTTTGTTATTTGTGTCTTCGGCCTAAGCCAAGAGCAGGCACAGGGTATGAGTAGCATGTATGAGTTAACGTTTGTAAATGAAAACACTTTAATTAACCATATGCGAACTGTTATTTAGCTTATTTGAGCACTTCAATGTATTGCCCAATACCAATAAGGAATCAACAATGACAACTGGGAAAATCACCATTCTTGACGGGGGGATGGGAAGGGAACTTGAAAAACGAGGTGCGCCGTTCAAACAACCGGAGTGGTCAGCACTAGCAATGATGAATGCCCCCGAGGTCGTCAAGGAGGCCCATAAGACATTTATTACAAGTGGCGCCTCAGTGATAACGACCAACAGTTACGCCTTGGTCCCCTTTCATATCGGCGAAGAACGATTTAAAGATCAGGGGAGGACTCTGGCAGAAAGTGCTGGTGAGATGGCGCGTGCAGCAGTCGATGAGACCAAAACCTGTACTCGTGTTGCTGGCTCCATTCCTCCATTGTTTGGTTCCTACCGTGTCGACCTGTATCAACCGGAACGAGTTATTGAAGTTGCAACCCCTTTGATTGAAGGACTCCGCACACATGTAGACTTATGGCTCTGTGAAACACAGGGTTTAATTGATGAACCCATCCGTGTCAAATCATTGATTGATCGATTGGACACACAAAACAAACCGTTCTGGGTTGCCTTCACCCTGGAAGATTCACAGTTAAACAATGAACCGTTATTACGTTCAGGGGAATCTGTTGTCGATGCGGTCAAGGCTATGGTCGATGCCAACGTCGATGCTATTTTATTTAACTGTTGCCAACCGGAAGTCATCAGTCAGGCGATTCGGACAACTCAGCATCAGTTGACCTCCTTAGGTGCTAAACACATCGAGATCGGCGCTTACGCCAACGCTTTTCCACCGCAACTAAAAGATGCACAAGCAAACGAGGGTCTGAATGAATTACGTGCTGATTTAACCCCAGCATCATATCTGGACTGGGCTCAACAGTGGATTCAAGATGGAGCGACTTTGATCGGCGGTTGTTGTGGAATTGGCCCTGAGCACATTACGGTACTGTCTAAGAAACTGGCTTGAGTCAAACGATCTATCAATCTTCACTTTTTTGTCTTTTCTCGACCATGGCCAGAAAAGCACCGTTGCCAAGGGGACGGCCAGTCTTCTCATGTAGATAAAATAACTCGGCCTCATTCTCTGGTCTGGTTTCGGCAAGAAAGTCCTGCCACTCCCCTTTAACTCGTTCAAGTAATGGTCTCACATGCACTAATGAATCATCACTTTTCATGATATGTGCCATTGCGCTGCTCCACTTCCAATCTCCCGGTTGTTCAACGTAGTATCTTTTAACTGGATTGATCTCGATATAGCGGGTGCAGGCTATGAGATATTGTTCATCTAATAGATGCGATGAATATCGCCCCTGCCAAAACTGCCCACTGTTATCTGTTCGGTTGTTAATATACTTTGTGTATCGACCGTGTGCTGCTCTAAGGCAGTTGGGTAAGGAATTCTTTTCTTTTGGGATGGCAATGAGATGAACATGGTCCGGCATCAGGCAGTAGGACCAAATTTCCACACCATGTCGACGGGTGCAGTCAGACATTATCTCTAGATAAACGGCGTAATCTTCATTGTTCAAAAAAGTTTTTCGGCTATGTAAGCCACGCTGGATAACATGATGAGGTAAACCAGGTATCGTTATTCTTTTCATATTTATTTTATAAAAACTTTAATTTTTGATTATTTCGTTACTTTTCCTCTTCCACCTCCCAAAGATCGGGCTAAAGGCAGTAAATCAACAGGCTCATTCTATGGCATTAGTCCTGAAGGACATCTTTGGCTGCATTAATTTTTGCGGTCAGAAATGCAGATCCTCCATGGTCAGGATGAACCCCTTTTATGAGTCGTCGCCAGGCCTCGTGGATTTCTTGTTGGGAGGCACCTGGCTCAACACCGAGTATCTGGTACGCCTCCTGTCTGCTCATATTATCAAAGCCAGATCCAGTGTTCGGTTTTCGAAAAGAATCTGGATCAACACTTTCCCGCCAGTTTGGGTGGTAGCGATCAAGAAAAGAGACGAGTAAGGCGACACTGTCTCCATCAGAAGATATTTCCGAATAAAATGACAACAGCTCTTCCTCACCCAGTGAAGAAAGCAGAGTTCCCTTCAAAGGCCCCGTCAACACCCTACCGTCAATGTCCCCAGTGTCATGGTCAAGTTCCATCTCAAGATCTGCCGAGCGGACTGTGGATTTTTGCCCTCCAGAGTAATCGGCCGGCCGCATTGAACGATTGCGACGCCACCAAGAAAGACCCAGAAAAATCATAGGCATTCCGATCATCCCACGCCGGAAAAAAGTCAGCAGAGCCCCCACTACCATAATAATAATTGGGCCGGCTGTAACCAGAACGGCTGCACTTTTAGGAGCTGGATTATTAAGAACGAACCAGAAAAGTAAAAGTCCGGCGAATAACAACAATAAAAGATAGAATCCCATTTATTTATCCATGCTGACAAGAGTCATAAATCATTTTTTCATCTGCTGAAGGAGTAAACGCGCCTGATTTTTTTTGCTGCTTGAAAGGGCCTTCAATCCCCCTTTTGCATACATTGCCACCGCACTGAGAAGCTCGGCAAGTTCTTTCGCCGAATCAGGCCCAAGCCGAAAATATGCGCCACCTGTCAGTCGCGCCATTTCACGAAATCCATTTTCAGCCGCGATATCATGTCCCTCCTGAAAGAAAAAGCAACGTACCCCTTTCAGACCAAGTTCACCCGCTTTCTGACAGAGTACATCAATATTTTCCTCAAGTGCATCACTGATAAAAACCAGTGCCGAGACCTTTTCTTTCGTTGTTTCACGATAGGCGTGATTGAGGATTTTCCCAATCTGGGTTTGTCCTCCTTGGCATTGAATACCGAGCATTAAATTATGTAATGCAGCAGCATTAATGACCCACTTTGAGGCACGGCATTCATCAAAACCTCGAAAATACACCAGTTGAACCGATAGACCGCCCGCCTTGCCAACTGCATCAAACATTGAAGACTGAATGCTCATAGCCCTGTCCCAGGTTGGCTGCCGACTATTGGTAGCATCCAACGCAAAAATCAGTCTTCCACTTTGGGCAAGACTTGCCTCACCGACAGCTTTGAGAAAAGAAGCAATATCTTTTGAAGATGATTTTTCTTGGAGCGATTTGTCATCTTTTTCAGTGGCAGTAACGTCTTTGTCTTTCATACCGTATTCCATTTGACAATAAATGAGGTGATGCCTGTAAACAATCAGATACAGAAAAATCTGTTAGAAATAAGACAACGGCGTACAGTTAAATATCATTTTTACTCGTTCAAACTCATGACTTGAAATGAGTTCAGCTTCTTTATTAGAAAATATTGTCTAATCAGCTCAACATCAACCGGATTATACATTGAGAGTGAAAATAAAAGCCTTCAACCAATAGAAATAATCGCTGAAGTTATATGAGCCCGTTGATTTACTGCCTTTTAGCCTGATATCTTCGTTATACGAAAAAAACAATCCTCGCAATATCAAACATATGTCTGTGGTTATTGTTTTCGTATGCCTCAGAGTCTTCGCTTACCTGATCTCGAACCAGATAGCGTAGACTTCGAAATCCTAGTAAATCAACAGACTCATATCAGGAGGTGATCTTAGTAAATTCCAAAATCAATCCCTGCAGCCAAGGCCTGCCCAAGATCTTCTACTGCAACTAAATCATTTTCTGTTGGTACTCCAACAACTCTTATAGCTTCCTGTGCTTTGTTCCATTTATAGCCGGCTGCAATCCGTTCAATTTGAGTAATAGCACCTCGCCCATCATTTCCTGCAGAAACAAACACAATGTAAGGAAGTCCAATCGTTTTCTCTTGTGCTGCTCCATAGGTTCGATCAAAAAAATCTTTTATCATACCCGCCATCGTGCCAAAATATTCAGGCGTTCCAATAGCAATGCCATTGCAATTGAGCAGATCTTCCAGGCAAGCATCAGCAGCTTTTTTAAATGTGACTGTGATGTTTTCCTCTTTTGCAGCACCTTTGACCAATCGTTTTGCCAAGAGATCCAAAGTACCGCCTTGGGAGTGATAGATGACCAGAATATTCTTTTTCGACGTTTTCAAAAGTGACTCTTCGCCTCCAGATGTTTGTATTTACACATCAACCAGGAACATCCTCTTTCCTTTTCGTCTTTTTTCCCTTGAGGTGTTCTATACCTTTGACCCGATTTTTGAGATTGGCAAAGGTTTGGCTGTCAATCATCAGGTTTGCAGTAAAATCCTTAAGACATTCTTCACACATACCAATCACATCAGATTCAGTGAGAGTCTCAAAGTTATGGGCACAGTCAAAACAAAGGGCATCCTGATTTTCGCTAAAGATGACAGTATCGGCACTTCCATCTCCCACGTGTCTACAAACTATCCATACGGAAACCTCTCCGTGTTTTTCGCATTTCCCTTTTTCGCTCATATCATTCCTTAATTTACAGAGGCGTTCATCGTTATCACTCATCAAAAGAGTGATCCCTACTTAAAAAATTGGACAATCAGTTTAACCACCCATCGCATATTCACTGTATTTTTTCAAAATCCGCAAAGAACACCCCAATTTCCCTGCTGTGATCATTTGTACCGCAAATGATCTCTAAGGTTTGCCCAACAAGTCTTTTAGATTAGCAAAAGGAGAGTGCTTGGTGGTGGGCTCATCTTTTTTATCTGGATTTTCTGTCGCCAACCATTCAGCATCAAGTGAACGGGAATGCTCATTATCGTGGCAGTAGAGGCATAACAGCTCCCAATTACTACCATCAGGTGGATTGTTTTTATAATTATGGTCTTTGTGGTGAACTGTTAACTCTCGAATATTTTTCCCCGTAAAATCACGACCACAGCTTCCACAAACCCAGGGATAAATTTTTAATGCTTGTTCTCGATACTCTACCTTTTTCATGTTCTTCTCCTCGATGCTAAAGTAATAATAGGTTGCGAAAAGCGAGCCTAGACACAGAATTGTTGGTTAATCGATAACCATAATTTTCACTTCTGTAAGCCCTTTGTCTACATCTTCAATTGTTGCAAATGCAGCCCTAGTTAGGTCAATAATTCTCTTTTTAATAAACGGACCTCTGTCGTTTATTTTGACCTTTACAGATTTGCCATTATTTACATTTGTAACTAAGACATTCGTGCCAAAAGGTAACGTTCTGTGAGCGGCTGTCATTGAATTGTTGTTAAATATTTCCCCGTTGGCTGTTTTTCGGGATTGAAAGTTTTTTCCATAATATGAAGCGATTCCCATCTTTTTATACTCAAGTTTTCTTGACTGCTCAGAAGGCTTTTCGAGGATGGAGCAACCATCAATCAATGATAGCACTGCGATAAATAGACCAAAAACCAAGACGACTCGTAAGCAATGACCAAATGTTTTTAAATGAGTATTTATAAATTTCAATTAGCTTTTCCAACCAATGATTTTTAACTAAGCCGTTGTCATAAAATAACATGGCCGAGGTCTCTCTCGGAACGGCATAAGGCTCCGTAACGAAACGGATGGAAATGGCCAGGTTATTTCTTAACGGGTCCTAAAGAGCGAAGTGTCTGTAACTTCACGGTATTCAATCATATCAGGGCACTACTCAGCAATGAAAAGACTCCACCCTAGAATGTGAAACACACCCAGCAGGCCTACATAAAATTGCGGGTTCGTCGGTTACTCCTCTTCATCCTGCTGATAACAAGAAACAAGAATGGCAGGAGCCCCACACTGACACCGAGGAAAAACATAATCCAGCCATTACCGGTTTGTGCAGTGTCTTTTTCTTCTCCAACAGTGTCCTGTTTCTCTACTACGGACAAAGCTTCCTCGGTCTTTTTAGGTTGGGGCATTGACAAATCTTTTTTAACTAAGGGCTCTCTTGCTATCTCTGCCTCGGTCCTTGCAGGAACTTTACTAAACCCTCTTGTTAATAGTTCCGTAGCTTTTGCATCCCGTACCTTCCTGTCTTTACTACCAAGGACAACGACGATTAAACGTACTCCTTTTCGCTTGGCCGTAGCAACGATTGAAAATCCTGCAGCCTTGAAATACCCAGTCTTAAAGCCATCACATCCAGCAACATTTTTCAGAAGGTGATTATGCGTTCGCATGATGAAATCCCCGCCCCGAAATTCCCGCTCTTTTGCACCTGTATATTTAAAAGTTTCCTTTCGCTTTGCCAGTTTCATGGCAAGAAGAGACAGATCTTTTGCCGTAGTCGTATCGACTTGCTGTCCGTCCGAAGGCGGTAAGCCATGTACGGAATGAAAACGGGTATCTTTCATTCCCAGAGAAACAGCCCTTTCATTCATTAACGCAACAAAACCCTCTTTTGACCCCGATACATGGATAGCAAGGGCCACAGCCGCATCATTGGCAGACTGTATCACTAAGGCATAAAGTAGATCCTCCACAGGAAACTGTTCCTTGGGGTCGAGATAGACTTGAGAACCGCCCATACGTGCGGCCTCAGGAGTAACCTGAACCATATCACTTAAGTCCAAGGTGCCCTTCTCTATCTGTTCAAGGACAACCAGCAGCACCATCATTTTTACTACAGATGCAGGATAAGCCTTCAATGTACTGTTTTCATCTATCAGGGTTTTCCCTGTGTTAGCATCTATCACTATCGCCGAAATATACGGATCCTTTGAAATAGTTGCGATTTTTTCACGACCTGCCCATGATGGTTGGGCAATAAGCAAAGCACTGATGACAACAAGGAGCAGTCCACGTTTCATGATTGTCCGTTATTTGAGATTTTTCATATTGAAAGAGCATTCACAAGTGTTCGAATCAAATCATAACCCCATCAGGTTATTATTCAACATCCATTTACAAATCTTTTTTTACCCTTCATCTTTCGAAGTATTAAAGTGAAAAGAAGCAGCGGGCTCAACTGCCTCTTGAAGAGGACAATACCAAGACAGCCAAACAATGCGCACCTTGGTGACAACCATCAACGATTGTAACTTCACGCTCGTCGGCCTTCTGTAAGGAGGCTCGAAAAATAGTTATAATTCAAGGATTCCGATTTCAAATCCGAAGTAACACACACCACAAATGTCGACATTACCCTTATCACGCCTCAAATCAACACCAACTTCAATGACTGAACGCTCGCTACTGTTAATATATATTTCACAACAGAAGGATACGCGCATTGATTTTCCAACCATAATAAAGGAAGGCTATTTTTTTGAGAAACTCAACGTCACCTCTAGTATTGCAGATGTCACTTGGCTCAGCCCACTCCCCAAACTATTATTATCGTTGACTTTGCGCCACTCTCCCTGATTCCTCCTACCCCAACTGCTTATATTTTAGACTTTGGCGTTTTCCTGTTTGAATATGTAAAAAACAATTATTTCTATCATATTTAAAAGATTACAGATTTTTGAGCTCTCTATTTGTTGCCTTTTATTTTTAATTGACATTGCCATTCAACTCTGGCATAAAATACACAAATGTCGACATTCGGCACTTCTAATGTGTGTTTTATGCGCTTTTACAATATGATATATTTTTTTGAGTTGAGGAATAGATATTGAGTGAGAATATGAAAGAAAAGATTGCAATTGAGACCAGTAATGCTCCGGGAGCAATTGGTCCTTATTCACAAGGGATGAGAACGGGAGACCTTCTTTTTACTTCTGGTCAGTTACCTATTGATCCGACTACCGGGAAAATGGTGGAGGGATCTGTTGCAGATCGTGCACATCAGGCGATTAAAAACCTGAGGGCGGTCATCGAAGCAGCAGGTGGAGGGCTTGCAGATGTCGTAAAAACCACAGTCTTTTTATCTGACATTGGTGATTTCCAGGAAGTCAACACCGTTTATGCTGAATATTTTGAAGCACCGTTTCCGGCAAGAAGTGCATTCCAGGTAGCTGCTCTCCCTTTAGGGGCAGACCTTGAAATAGAAGCAGTAGTAACCATCAAATAATTTTAACACCCATAGGATTTACAATGAATTTGACTCAATTCCCAAGAAGAAATTACGTACAGGATGCCACCCCCCTCGAAGCTCTTCCAGCATTCTCCGCTGCCCTTGGCGGTAAAGTAAACATTTTCATCAAGCGAGATGATTTGCTCCCAGGTTGTTCTGGTGGAAACAAGACCAGAAAGCTCGACTTCTGTATTGCTGACGGCATGGAGAAAGGGGCAGACACAATTATTACCTGTGGTGCCGTACAGTCAAACCATGCCCGTTTGACACTCTCATGGGCTGTCAAGGAAGGTCTTGACTGTCACCTCATACTTGAGGAACGTGTTCCAGGCAGTTACAAGAAAGATGGATCCGGTAATAACTTTCTCTTTAATCTTCTGGGTGTAAAAAGTACCAAGGTCGTACCTGGTGGCTCAGACATGCTCGGAGAGATGGAAAAACTCGCTGAGCAGCTTAAAAAAGAAGGAAAGAAGCCGTATATCATCCCTGGCGGTGCCTCTAATGCAATCGGTGCTACCGGATATGTCGCCTGTGCCCAGGAAATCCAGCAGCAGTTATTTGACACAGGCCTCACTATTGATCACATGGTTGTTCCAAGTGGTAGTGCAGGAACCCACGCAGGTATAGCCGTTGGCATGTACGGTACCAATGCAGGTATTCCAGTTACGGGCATTAATGTTAGTAGAAAAAAAGAGTTACAAGAAGGTATCGTTCTCAAACTTGCTGTTGAGACCGCAAAACGTGTTGGCATGCGCGGAGAGATGCCAGCAGATCAGATTACCTGTTTCGATGAGTATGTGGGACCTGGATATTCTATTCCTACAGACAGCATGATTGAAGCAGTGAAGTTACTCGCTCAAACTGAATCCATACTGCTTGATCCTGTTTATTCAGGAAAAGCAATGGCTGGAATGATTGATCTTGTCAGAAAAGGCCATTTTGCTGAGGGTTCCAATGTATTGTTCTTGCATACTGGCGGATCACCTGCCCTCTACGCATACCTTGATACTTTTAAGTAAACCACGATACAGTGTTACCTATAAGGTTCTATAGGTAACACTATATCACCAACGATATGTGCATAGTTGTGATAATGCACAGGTCTTACAGGAATATTAGTTTCCTGAGGATCACCTTAACCCTTTAGGAGGAGTGAATGAAAAGCTTTAAGACTATTTTATTAGCGTTGGTTCTCACCTTGTCAGTCGGTATATCTTCTGCTTTTGCAGGACCGATTGTCATCAAACTCGCCCACCCAAATGTCCCTCAACATCCAATGGGGCAGGCATTTATCAAGTTTAAGGAACTTATTGAGGAGCGAAGTAATGGTGCCTTCCGAGTAGATATTTTTGACAGTTCTAAATTCGGTAACTTTGACAGTGTTGTTCAAGGACTCCAACTTAACATGCTTCAAATGGGTTCAGCTTCCACCCCAAATTTGTCCCCATTTTCTGATGAGTTCCTCATTTTCGATCTGCCTTTTCTTTTTCCAGACTATCCATCAACTGACTTAATTACCGATGGACCAATCGGTATGAATGCCACCAAGGCCCTGCTGCCGAGTGGTATTGTTGGACTTGGATACATTGAGATTGGTTTTCGTAATCTCTGGAATAACGACCATGCGGTTGTTACCCTCGAAGATGCCAAGGGTCTGAAAATTCGTTCCACACCTTCCAAAGCTCACATCGCAACACTCAAGGCCTTAGGTATCAACTCAACTCCAGTATCCTGGGGTGAAGTATATACCGCAATGCAGCAAAAGACCGTTGACGGTATCGATATTGATCTTAATCTGGCATGGCATAACAACTTCCCAGAAGTTACAAACCACGTTACCATAGTAAACAGCTTGTTCAGCCCACATCTGGTTATGGCCTCCAAGCGTTTCCTTGACAGCCTTACACCTGAGCAGAGAGAACTCGTTGTTACAACCTTCGATGAGGTTAAGCTGTACGAACGTAAACTCATCCGCGATGGTGAAAAAGAGATCTTGGCACAACTTGAAAGTAAAGGTGTGACCGTTACTGTTCTTACCCCTGAAGAACGTTTGCGTTGGGCCGAGGCTACTGCTGGCGTCTACACTCAGTTTGAAGACCGTATTGGTAAAGAACTGATCGAGCAAGCAAAAGCAACTATTGCTGCAGGCAAGTAATTAGTACAACATACCGGGCGGCAATGAGCCGCCCGGTATAACGAGACAATGGAGAGCATCACAATGAAGAGTACTCCAAAATCAATGATCCCAGACGTGGAGATGGTCATAGCGTCGGTTTCGCTGGTTATGATGGCAGGTATCACAGCTGTTCAGGTTTTTAATAGATATGTTCTGCAAAGTTCACTTGATTGGTCAGAGGAACTAGCGCGTTATCTGTTTATCTGGGCGGTTTATGTTGGCTGCAGTTACGCAACACAAATGGACAGACATCTTGAAGTAACCATCCTACGCAGTGTATTTAAAGGGAAATTCGCACGTCCTTTAACCATTCTCTCCTCGATCATCACTGTGTTTTTCTGCGCATTTTCCACCGTTCTTGGTATCAAATTCGTTATCTTTCTTGCTGGTACAGGTCAGAAAACGCCAGCCCTTGAAGTTAGTGCATACTGGGTTTACCTTTGCATGCCGGTAGGACTCGGTTTTATGGGCCTCAGAACGCTGGAAAGGTTGTGGTGGTTAATTACAGGGAAAATAAATCCTGCTGAAATAGAGATTAATTAAGGAGTATTTTACGATGGATTTAGCAATTGTTCTCACCTTTGTTTCCCTAGCAACATTTCTCCTGCTCAGCGTCCCCATAGGCGTGTCTATCGGTATGAGTGTCGTAGTTGGCATGACATTTAGCGACATGCTGCCATATGAGTTTTTGATTCAGAAGATGATCACATCCCTCGATGTGTTTCCTCTCATGGCTGTACCATTTTTTATCATGGCTGGGGAAATCATGCAGAAGGGCAGTATGGCCCAGAGACTTCTCTCTGTGTCACGAGCTCTCGTTGGTCATATGACCGGGGGCATGGCCCATATTTCAGTTCTCACCAGTTTGTTTTATGGGTCTCTTTCAGGATCCGCTCCTGCAACGGTTGCTGCAGTTGGTGGAATCATGATTCCGGCAATGGAAAAGGAAAAGTATTCTAAATCGTTTGCCACAGCAGTAAACACCGCGGCCGGCTGTCTTGGGGTTATCATACCCCCGAGTGTCCCGCTTATCATATATGGGACAACTGCCGGAGTATCCGTAGGTGACCTTTTTATTGCAGGTATCATTCCCGGCCTTTTTATCGGCCTATGTCTTATGGTGTGCAGCTACGTTCTTTCAAAACGCTATGGTTTTACCGGAACTGGTAGAAGAGCCCCTGTTAAAGAAATAGCGTCCACCTTTCTAGCCGCACTTCCGGCACTCATGGTTCCCATAATTGTGCTCGGCGGAATATACGGTGGACTAACCACCCCTACTGAGGCGGGTGTTATTGCGGTGGTCTATTCCCTTATTGTTGAAGGACTGGTACTCCGTACCCTGAGCTGGCAGAAAGTTATTGATGTGTTTAGGGGAACAGCTCTGACTACATCTTCTATCTTCCTTGTTGTTGCTACTGCCACCGCCCTTGGGCAAATTCTACTTTTCTATAACTTGCCGAACATGCTTGTTGAGATTCTTGTTAGTATCTCAGATAACAAATATGTTTTGCTTCCGATTATTCTTGTATTTTTGCTCGTCATGGGCACTTTCATGGATGCTCTGGCCAACATCTTGATCCTTACACCGCTGCTCTTACCTGTGGTTAAGGTACTTGGAGTTGATCCGATTCACTTCGGTATTGTTATGATAGTCTGCTCATCTATGGGATTTTTAACACCACCTGTAGGAGTGAACTTGTTCGTTGGCTGTAGTATCGCCAATATTTCAATTGAAAAACTGAGCGTGGCTGTTATGCCATTTTTATTAACCATGATCGTGGCACTCTTGGTACTTACCTTCATTCCGCAAATTACGCTGTGGCTTCCAGGCTTGTAACAGGCAAGAGCACGATAGGCGATAACTGAAAACAAACAGACAGGACTGAATTATGAATGTTAGCAAAAGCACGGCCTCCCAGGGAATACTCGGAATTTCCGGGCATGCAGGAGCTGGCCACGTACATAGCCATTCTGGTTTCGTTCAAGATGATACTGCAGGATTTGCGGTTGTCGCCTGTCTCCTCCGCCGTGCGTTCCCGGTTTGTACCACAATATCTTCTGTCGAAGCCGATATTGACTCTGGTACTGTTACTGTAAAAACGCAGGACGGCGGGACAGGGACTGCATGGGCCAGGCGGGGAATCACACCCTATGAGGCCACATTGGCCCGCCTTGTGATTGGACTCGACGCAGTCTATAGCCAGAGTGCGGCCTTTGCAGCATTTGGTCGAATATACGGCCAAGGATGCTCTGAACTACCCGTTGCATTGCAAACCGCCACCTGTCTTGCTGTGATCGACACCTTTGAGAAGCGATATCAGGGGACTTTATATACCTGTTCTGAAAATATGGAAGGTAAGGTCGGCAAATGCATCGGTGCCGTTATAGATATTGACGGAATACCTGTTTCAGCTTTGGCAATACTCAACGCCAATGAAGGTGGGCTCGGTCCAGATGAGGATTTGGAAGGCA
The DNA here is from genome assembly GCA_047622095.1 of Desulforhopalus sp. Lineage (GTDB taxonomy): Bacteria > Desulfobacterota > Desulfobulbia > Desulfobulbales > Desulfocapsaceae > Desulforhopalus_A. The sequence continues at coordinate 46,151 of JBLHNU010000030.1, read as the reverse complement.
ATATAATGCTTGGTGATAAAGGTGAGCTTATGAAAAAGCTTGGCCTCGATCATTTGCCAACTATGATCCTTGAAAGTAAAGCCTATGTACCTGCTGTCTGTAAAGGTACGACTGAGAATTCCTTTTGGATCAGAATAAACAAAGATGTGGATAACCGGGTTGTCTATGATGCCCTAGTCCAGGGAGCAGGAGAAGCAAAAGTCAATTTCATCCAATCAGATACGGCTTACAAGCGTGGAACCGATGCAATCGCAATTGCAACTCGGAAGATTGGCGAAAAAATTGCCCATCTTGGCAATACTCTGGCGGGGGCAGAAACATCCAGAGAGAAGGTTCAAATAATCGGTGAGCTTGCGATCCTGGTAAGCGAGGATGCCGGTGGGGTCTCTTACATGTCTTCAAACCTCAACAACCTTGTTGGTGGTGGCGGACTTATGCCTGGCAGTTCTGCAGTTCTTTCAATGGCAATTTCTGAATCCGCCATACGTATTTGGAAAATCCCTGCATTCACAGCACAGGATTCCGATAAATATTTGGCAATTCTCGAAAAAGCGGTGCCAATCCTTGCTGATAACATTCAGGAAGCGTGTAAGGAGCTTGAGAAGAAGAAAAACTTCAATGAAGTGGACTATGCCTATTTATTGAAAAAATCAGGACGATAAAACTTGACAATTTTATTCATGAGTAGAGTATCATTATATTGATTTTTTTGCTCAATACAGATATCAGTATCAGGCTTCAGTTTAATACTCTTCATACACAACACAGGTCATATCGCCATGCCATTTATCTTTTCAAAAAAGGATAAGAGTTTGGAGTTCAAAACGCATACATACACCGACCATGTCGTTACCTATATCAAGAAATCCATTCTTGACGGTACCTACAAACCCGGTACGAAGGTGAAAGAGCTTGTAATCTCTAAAAAATTATCTATTAGTCGGGCACCTATTCGAGAGGCTCTTCAAATATTAATAAAAGAGGGATTAGTTGTATGGACTCCACAAAAGGGTAAATTTATTACTGAGTTGGATCCAAAACAAATTCGTGATAGCTATTTCACCGGTGGCATTCTTGAAGCGGCAGCAGTCTGCTCTGTCATTCAGAAATATACAGCCGGAGACATCAAGAAGTTGGAAGAGATTGCTGAGAAAATGAAACTCGTCGCATCTAAAGGTGAGCCTATTGAAAAAATAGCGCCTTTAGATAACAAGTTTCACGCAACACTCTTTTCTCGAATTGATAACGAACTACTTCTTGAATTCTGTAGAAGATCCTGCCAGGGGCTCTCTAAATTTCTCCTCTTCAAATACTGGATCCAGCTGTATTCAGTAGAAGAAGTATACTGGCGGCACAAGGTTATTGTAGACACTCTAAAAAAAGGTGATGTCTATGAATTGGAAGGATGTATAAGGAACCATTATCTTGATGCGGGCAAGCGGATGGCAGAAGTTTGTGAAAGAGAAAATCAAGAATAAAGTAAAACATCTTATCTAACAGGTTCTATACAGTGGAGCGTAAGCAGGATTATTTGTGATAGCTCATCTCCATGCCCCCCCCCCCCATTATAATCGGTTTTCTCGCACATCATTCACATCAGATAGAAAACACTACGCTCTTTAGCTTTATGGCACCTCTTATCACCGATAAATCATGTCTCCAATGTCATCAAAAACAAGGGTACCAGGTTGGTGATATTCGGGGTGGAGTGAGTGTCACCTATCCAATTCATACCAAAAAGACAAACGCCCTGATTATCAGTCATCTTATTATACTTAGTGCAGGAGTATTACTGATTGCAGGATTTGGCGAGAGAATAGTTCGACTTACAGAACGTCTCAAAAAACAGTCACACATCGTGTGGACTCACAGAAATAACCAATCGGAAACATTTTGATGAGAATCAACTAATAACTGAAAAAGACCTCATCGAAGCAGCTGACAAAGCATTATACGCCTCTAAAGGGAATGGTAGAAATATCTTTACTCACGCAAACGATCTTTAAAGGTTATGCCACATATTTTTTAAATTTCGGTTTTACACAGTTACTGTTAAGAAATTGTGGGATATCTGAACGAGAGTACCACACTGTTACATTGACATAGCCACTACCAATTCGATACAATAACATATAACAAGTAGAGAATTGAGACAAAGCCAAATCCGTCGTGAGACGGGAACGGAAAGCCACGGGTCTCTAGAGAAAGCCGAGCTACCTCAAAAGAAGGTGGTGCGGCTTTTTTTGATGAGACGTATATCAAAAGATCTGTAATGTGCTCCACGCTTGAAAGAATCAATAATTGTCGGTCCACCATAAACCACTGTTTGATTCCACAAAGAGGAGAATGCCATGCGAGATCAGCTGAATTATGACGTATTTTTAAGAGTCGTAAATACTATTTCTCACTCTAAAGAACCTGAGGAAATTGCCCTTATGACAGTCGAGGGCATAAAGACAGCTTTGGACATCAAGGGATGTGCTCTTTTCTTACTCGAACCAGCAACAAATGAATTGAAAGTTGCTTCATCATTTGGCCTGAGTGAAGAATACTTAAACAAAGGCCCACTTAGTGCTCTTCATTCCATTCATAAATCTCTGGCCGATGGACCTGTTGCTATCTCCGACACAAGTAGCGACCCAAGACTTCAATACCCTGAAGCTGCTCAAAAAGAAGGTATTGCGTCTATTCTTTCAGTCCCCATCCTTGTGAACAGAAAAATCATGGGTGCACTGCGTGTATATACGGCAGAACCATGGGAGTTCACCCTCGGCGATGTTAACTTCGTTAATGCTCTGGCCCAGATTGCAGGAATGTCAATACGTCTTGCCAGGCACTCGAAAGGTCTCATGACCAGTATAGAAGTATTAAAAGAGATGAAAGGACCAAGTACACAGACAGGCAACAGACGGACACCTTTTGAAGGGGTGCCGATTAGTTTTAGCAAAAAAGACCTCAAGCACGCATACCCTGTGGCTGAAAACTAATGCAGATATCTTGTATTTTGGATTGTTTCAGTAATGAAACAACAGGAATTTTCTAGCAACAGGTTTGCTACCTAACACAAACCAACCCGCCGTCATTTCAAGATGAAGTGACAGCGGGTATTTTTTTAGGAGTGGCATCCACACTTTGACTTGGATGAACACTTTCCACCTTCAAGACCGCGAACATCACTTTGGTGCTTTGCAATGGAAATAATGTTTTTAATGCCTTCCGCCACATCAGCACTCGGTGCGGCACCTGCAATTTTCTCGGCTTCTTCTACTATTGCTTTAAATGCATTTGATATTTTGTCTGTTGCGAGCATATTCCCTCTTTTCTTTTTTATATTTGTCTAAATAGTATTAGTGCCTTGCTCCTAAAAGTCCGTCATAAAAAACAAGGAGTCTGGAGATTATATTGAAATTAGATATTTCAATTTACCACCAAGGCACTTATCCCGGCTTACTCCCCGTTTACCGGGGCTAGTACTACAAACAACCACACTGAAAAAATAAGGTGTATTAACATGATTGCAAAATATTTTGTTATAGCTGGTCTCAATATTCAGGAAAAAAGTTACAATCTGTCTCGATGTATGCTTTTTTATAGAGATTGTAACAGTTACATTCACGCCAAATTTATCCCGGAGAGAATATATGAGCGACAACCTCATAGTACGTACCCAATCAGCCTACTCCTATCCCCTTATTATTAAAAATATGTTCCTGGCTCCAATTGTGGAGAACCCGGACCAAGAAATCGTCTATCGAGACAGCCTGCGTTTTACCTATAGAGACTTCAAACAAAGAGTCCACAAACTGGCTAATGCACTCACTGAGATGGGCGTAAAACCTGGCGACACCGTAGCCATAATGGACTGGGACAGCCACAGATACCTTGAGTGTTTCTATGCTGTCCCAATGCTCGGCGCTGTGCTCCATACAGTAAACATCAAGCTCTCTTCTGAGCAAATCATCTACACCATCGATCATGCTGAAGACGATTTCCTCCTCGTCAACAGTGAGTTTCTACCAATTATTGATCAGATTAAAGGTCGAATCAACACGGTAAAAGAATTTGTCATTATTCATGATGATGTAAATGAACCGATTCCTGAGATACCCATTCCAATAGTTGGAGAATATGAGGCTCTTTTAGCACAAGCTTCCACCGATTTTGAGTTTGCGGACCTGGATGAAAACACCAGAGCCACAACGTTCTATACCACAGGAACCACTGGCCTTCCTAAAGGCGTCTATTTCAGCCACAGACAGCTTGTGCTCCACACTCTTGGAACCATTGCAGCCCTTGGAACCTCTGCAGAACAAGGGCGATTCCATCAAAATGACGTCTATATGCCAATCACTCCAATGTTCCACGTACACGCCTGGGGCTTTCCTTATATTGCGACCATGACAGGAGTTAAACAGGTCTATCCTGGTAAATATGCTCCGAACACACTCTTGCAACTTATGGAAAATGAAAAGGTCACATTCTCCCATTGTGTTCCCACAATTTTAAATATGTTGATGGCAAGCCCTGATTTTGCCAGTATCGACCTCTCCAACTGGAAAGTTATCATTGGGGGGGCTGCACTTCCTAAAAAAATGTGTCAGGCAGCAAAAGCCAAAGGCATAGATATCTTTACAGGTTATGGAATGTCAGAGACCTGCCCAATTCTGACCTTAGCCCATGTTGGGAATGAGGATTTAAGTGATGAAGCGGACACAGAGATCCGCTGTAAAACCGGAAGATCGCTGCCTCTGACACAGATACGTGTGGTGGACGAAGATATGAATGACGTTCCGGCTGATGGCCAGAGTGTTGGGGAAATTGTGGTGCGCTCCCCTTGGCTCACCCAGGGCTACTTAAAAGACAGTAGAAATTCTGAAACCCTCTGGAAGGGTGGCTATTTGCACACTGGGGACATTGCGACCAAAAACGAAGACAACTACATCAACATCACCGACCGCATGAAAGACGTCATTAAAGTTGGCGGCGAATGGCTTTCATCTTTAGAACTTGAAGACATCATTAACCTCCACCCTCAGGTGGCAGAAGTTGCCGTTATTGGTACTCAGGACGATAAATGGGGAGAAAGGCCTCTTGCACTCATAATCCTAAGCGGCGAAGGCGAGCAACCAATAGAAAAAGACATCATTAACCATGTCAGATCATTTATTGAAAAGGGATTGATGACCAAACTCGCATTGCTAATGAAAGTTGAGTATGTCGAGATTATTGATAAAACCAGTGTTGGAAAAATAAACAAAAAAGAGTTACGAAAAAAACATATGTAACCTAAATCATAGAACTGGCAAGATTTAGGTGTAAAAAAAAGGTCGCAGAGAACGATGCTCTGCGACCTTAGACCTTTAGAGTGTAATACTAGTCAATTTGTACAAAGACCTTACCCTTAGCTCCACATACGGGGCATTTTTCAGGAATAGCGCCCAGCTCAATATAACCGCAGATAGGGCAGAGATGGAAGTCAGTCACATCCATATCCACGCCATTTTTCACAGCTTCCAGTGCTTTTTTATAGATAATTGCATGAACCTCTTCCGCGTCAACCGCAAATTTGAACATGGTTTTAGCTTTGTGTCCATCTTCTTTAGCAAGTGACAACATAGGAGGATACATCTCCTCAAATTCATAAGTCTCACCATCAATTGCCGCCTGGAGATTATCGGCGGTAGAGGCGATCATCTCAAGTGCCTTGAGATGCCCTTCAGCATGAATACGCTCAGCTTCTGCGGTAGTTCGGAAGAGTTTTGCAATATTAGAGAAACCTTCTTTTTCTGCTTTTTTTGCAAAGGCTCTATATTTCTGGTTAGCCTGGCTTTCACCTGCAAATGCATCTTTTAGGTTGTCTGTTGTTGTGGCCATTGTCGTACCTCCTATATTGTTGTCTAAAATGATGACTGACCTGAATGATAATCAGCCATCTATAATTGCTTACACACAGTGTAAAGCGGTCCATTTTTTCGTTATAACTTCTTTTATACACCTATCGATAAAATCAGACAATTGACATCGAATAAAAGTGGTACAATAGTGGCAGTCTCTATATAAAAAATTTTCATTCACCCCCAAATTTTATCCGGAATATAGCCAACACCATGGAACTCAAAAAACTGCAGCTCAAGAAAAATGAAGAACGACGACTCCGCGCCGGCCACCTCTGGATATACAGCAACGAAGTCAATATCGTCGAAACGCCCCTCAAACAGTTTTCCCCCGGAGAGCAGGTACGGGTGGTAAGCCATGATGGCAAAACCCTTGGATCCGCCTATGTGAACCCAAAATCTCTCATTTGCGCCCGACTTGTCAGCCGTAAGGTAGAAAGACTTGATCAAACTCTTTTACAAAAAAGAATCGTCCAGGCGCTTTCTCTTCGCGACACTCTTTTTGCTGACCCTTGTTACCGACTTGTTTATGGTGAAAGTGATCTACTGCCCGGTCTGGTTGTTGATCGTTTCGGTGATCACCTTTCGGTCCAACTCAACTCTGCTGGGATGGACACTCTCAAAGACGAAATTATTGAAACCCTCAAAGCTGTACTCAAGCCCAGCTCAATTCTCATGAGAAATGACAGCTCCATGAGAAATCTTGAAGGGATGAACAGTGAAGTGGTGGCTGCTCATGGTACACCACCAAGCGAAGTGGAGCTGATTGAAAACGGAGTAAAAATGCTTGCTCCTCTCTATGATGGCCAAAAGACAGGATGGTTTTACGACCAACGCCCCAACAGAGCCGAACTTGGGCGATTTGTTAAAGGTAAACGAGTCCTTGATGTATTTAGCTATGTGGGTAGTTTTGCAATACAGGCTGCAGCGGCAGGAGCTAAAGAAGTGTGGGCCGTTGATGCTTCGAGGTTTGCTCTTGAAATGGCTGAAAAGAATGCACAACTCAACGGCGTAGGAGATATATTCACCGGAGCACAAGGTGACGCTTTTGACGTACTCAAAGCACTTCGCAATGAAGCAGAACAGTTTGATGTGATTGTGGTTGATCCACCGGCATTTATAAAAAGAAAAAAAGACCACAAAGAAGGTCTACGTGCCTACCATCGTATCAACGAACTCGCCATGCGCCTGCTGCCTGAAGATGGAATACTACTCTCCGCATCGTGTTCCATGCACTTGCACCGTGATGAGCTGCTGGACGTGCTACGAAGTGGCGCAAGAAAAACAGGCCGTCATGCTCAGGTGGTATTTGAAGGTATGCAAGGGCCGGATCATCCTGTACATCCGGCCATTGCTGAGACAAAGTATCTCAAAGCTTTTATCGCTCGGCTCACCCGTGAATAATACCTAAATCTTGCATACGCAAGATTTAGGTAAAAGGTGAATGCTCTTTGCCTTACTCGTCAGGGCTTAGATCAAATGTCCCTGCAGCGATCTCTTCATCAATATCCTGCAGGGCCCTTTTCATCTGCTTAAGTGCCTGACTGACTCTGTGCTCGTTTTCCACGAGGGCCAGACGGAGAAACCCCTCCCCTTCAATGCCAAATCCAGCTCCTGGTGCCAGAGCAACGTTTGCCCTATGCATCATTTCAATGGCAAATTTGATTGAACCCATCTGTACATAAGGCTCAGGAATTTTTACCCAGAGAAACATGCCCGACTTTGGAATTTCAACATCCCAGCCCATTTTAATAAGGCCATCACACATAAAATCGCGCCGCTTCTGGTACACTTCAACCTGCTCTGTGATCGTCGCATCACAATCACGCATGGCAACGATACCTGCGACCTGAATAGCCGAAAAAATACCATAATCGTAGTAGCCTTTTATCTTAGACAAGCCACCTATCATCTCTTTATTGCCAACACAATACCCAAGACGCCAACCGGCCATGTTGTATGATTTGGAAAAAGAACCAAACTCGACCCCAACATCCATGGCACCGGGAACTTCGAGCATACTCGGTGCCACCAGCCCATCGAAGGTGATCTTTGCATAGGCAAAATCATTGATCACCATAAATTTATACTTTTTAGCAAGCCTCACCACTTCAGCAAAAAATTCTTTAGAAACAAGTGTACCTGTAGGGTTGTGAGGAAAATTGAGCATCAAAAGTTTCGGTGCAGGATAGAGTGACTTACACATTCCCTCTATCTGCTTCAGAAAGTCTTCTTCTGTACTCAGGGCTACTCGCAAAACATTTGCCCCTGCTATTACTGCGGCATAAACATGGATAGGAAAAGCCGGAGCCGGAGTTAGAATTGTATCGCCTGGGCCTAAAAGAGCCAGACAAAGGTGGGAAATACCTTCCTTGGACCCGATGGTACAGATAACATCGTCTTCCCCTGTAAGATCAACATCATAATTGCGTTTATAATACAGAGAAATTTCTCGCTTTAGATTCTTCATCCCTCCGGCAACAGGATAGCGATGAATTTTAGGATCAGAAGCAACTTCACAGAGTTTTTCGGTCACAGGCCCCGGAGTAGGATCCATAGGGTTCCCCATACCAAGGTCTATAACATCGTCTCCCTTCCAGCGTTTTTCCATCTTCATTTTATTGATCATGCCAAACAGATACGGAGGGAGCTGCTTCATACGATCGGCATAACGAATTTCAAATTGTTCTTCCATAATTATCCTTTTTCTATAGGTTATGGGTCATTTTTGTCATATCTTTCAGAATAGCACCTCTACTCAACATTGCCACTCAGAGGTTTCATTTCTAGACTAGCTCACTATTACAGGGCGTGTTTCCCCTGATAAAGGCCTCGCGCCTTCATTAACGCTCGCAGTTGCTGACTCAAATGGCTTGCGAGCACATTCCATTTAGGTGCAACAAGAAGGTCAGGATGTGCAGTGGCCCATAGTCGATGAATAGTAACGTCTTGAGGAACAAGAGGGAGCACTCGCAACAAAAGATCTAAATAAGATTGTAAAGTAAACGTTTCAACCAGATTATCCTGATACATCTTGTGCAGAGGAGTATCTTTTATAACCTGAAGGTGGTGAAATTTAAGGGCGTCGATCTTCAAGGAGCAGATCTCTTTTACTGACGCGCACATATCTTCGTCACTTTCATCGGGGATGCCAAAAATAAGATGGGCACCAACTTCGTAACAGCCATAGCTTTGCAGAAGATGCACAGCTCTTGTAAAATCAGCATATGTATGATTTCTATTGAGCAACGTAAGACTTGAATCATGACAGCTTTGTACGCCAAGCTCAAACAGACAATCTTTGCCCACCTTTTTTATTAACGCTGCAAGCGGATCAAGAAGTTCCTCGTGTACTGCGTCGGGCCGTGTGGAAAGAATCAAACCAACACAGTCTTTATCGGCAAGTAATCCGTTAAAAAGGTGAAGAAGTTCTTCTACAGGCGCTGCGGTACAGGTTTCCTGTTGAAAATAGGCAAAGTACTTTTTGAACCGGCCTTTTAGGAGAAAACCCTTTGCTTTTTCTACCTGGATTGCAACGGAATCACCCTTTTCAAGACAAGAGGGGGTAAAACTGGCAGCTCTACAGTAAATGCAGCCACCATTTGTTCGGTTTGGGCAAATAAGACCTGTATCTACAGGGACTTTACCAACACCTTCTCCATATTTAGAGCGGCAGTGATGGCTGAATGTACGGATCTCTAACGGCATATCGCTAGCAACCTTTTATCCTCAATCGTGGACATAGAGTTCATCTACCTCGTCCCATTCATCAGCATTGCCACTGCGCAGTTCCAACAGTTTTGTGTAATAATAAATCAGTACTGTGATGTATTGAACACGAAGGTCTTCGCACTTTTTTGTATTGTCAGGCGCTAAGGCACAAGCCTCTGCATCTGGCATTGCTAAAATGCGTTCAAGCTCCCCTTTCAAATCATCGTTACGCAGGCGGATAAAATAATTTAGGGGTGTGATTACTGGGGGGGAGAAATTAAGTCCCTGTAACCTCAAAGCAACCTCCTCTACGTGGTCATCACTGGTATCATCAACCAGACCGTCAATCTTTGCTTTTAATGAAGCAATCTGTTGATCAAATGTCTCTGTGCTCATAATCATTCTCCTCAAGAAAAGATTAAACAACAACACCTTACCTTTAATACTGTAAACAGGTTCTCATAAAAAAACCCGTGATAATTGAAATTATCGCGGGAACACTACATATACCTCTTGGCCAAATGGCTTAAGAAGACCAAACCATATAAAGATGAGTCCTTATGACAGAGGGTGTCACAACCTCAGGTCTTTTGCAAAGCCCTTTAAACCTCCTAACTATTCACAGCATCCTCATACAGTTCCAAAGTACAGTTGCCATAAAAAAAATTGTTTCCAAACGAAATGACCTGTAGCAGTTCACAAACTGTGAAGTGAACGCTCAGGATACGGCGCTATTTTGCGCAGTTGTATCAGCAATAACCATGTTTTTACCACCACGCTTTGCTCTATACAGTAATCTATCCGCCGTGTTTATCAGATCATCTACTCGTAATCCTTGCTGATATTCTGCAATCCCAGCGCTAAAAGTAATTTTAAGGGATATTTCATTGTATGAGAAATCTTTGTCCGCAATAGTGACACGAAGCCTTTCCGCAGTAATAGTTGCCTGCCTCAGAGAGGTTTCCGGGAGAAGTATTAGAAACTCTTCCCCTCCCCAACGTGCAACACAGTCTTTCTTCTGGGTGGATTCAGATAATGTCCGACCAATTTCAGTCAACACATAATCCCCACAATCATGACAATAGCTATCGTTGATATTTTTAAAATTATCAAGATCCAACATCAGCACACAAAAGGTTTTTTGGTTTCGCTCAAACCGGCTCACCTCATTTTCGATTTTCTCAATTACATCTCTTCGATTTGCAAGACCTGTGAGTGCATCCCGCCTGGACAAAAGATCAAATTTTTTGCTTAGACTCAACAACTCATTGCGCCCATCCTCAAGTGTGTATTCATAAACATAGGCAATAATGCTCACACAAAGAAAAGCCCCCACAAAACGAGAAGAAAAATACAAAGAATATTCAGTTGTGAGCAGTGGATTACCTGGAATATAGAATACTCCAATAACGGTAAAAAATAAGATACCTAAAACTATCCTGCCTTTTTTAAGGCCCAGTATGTAGAAGATCAGGGTCGGCATAATGAAAAGCCACAAAGCCCCCGTATTATAGCTTCCCCCCGAACAAAGCAGATAGAAACATAGCCCCCCCATCATGCAAACAACAACCTGCGAGGATCCTTTGTAATTCCCGGTACGCCGTAGATAAAAATAGTTTATACCGTTAATTGCACAAACACTGAAATCTACAGAAGCCAGAATATAATTCCCTTCTACAATTGCATTCGTACCATAAAGAAAAAGTAAAACGATTCCGGCAAGGTTGAAAATTGAACATATAAGAATCTGTTTACGAACAGCAGCACTACTCATGTCTGATTGTCTAGCGTATAAAATGTTTATGAATAACTCTTTTATCATCCCGTAGATCTCACTCGTCAATTATCCTAGAGGCATAAAATTAGGGTACCACTCCAAAATTATAAACAAAAAAGCCCAAGTTGCCAAATTGGGCACAGAAAAGCCTAAGCCTCAGGAAGAAGGAAATCCAGGCAAGCATGCTTATGGCCATTGATGAAGAAGTCGCCTATCTTGATAAAAAAAATGGAAATATACACCATGAATGGCGCTAAAACTGTTACAAAAAAGAATAACGGTTTTAGTGATACGCAATTTCCATACAGATATAATGCCTTCAAAAGTATTCGTTACAACCATTTCGCATCCGTTCTCGCCCAGGCCAAACCGGACGAGGATCACCCCTATGGAGACAAAACTGGAAAAACCTTTTGCAAACATATCCTCAAGAGTAAAAGCGCTCTGGAAATAATCATAAATATACTATCACGTACATTTCCTACCATTTTTCTTCTCAACCTATTTGTACTGAACAATCCTGCAAGCTTTTAAAATATTAACGAGTAACCTCTGCTACTACAATTTCATCCCTTTTATTCAAATAACTTTGCTTATCTACACAGTTTTTGCAGTAACTCCAGTTAGAGACAGAGCCTAATACATTTTATCTACAAGTATGGCTAGGGATTGTTTTGACACCTCCTACCTCCCATGATTAAATGAAACATGTAAAAACACTTTCATCAAAATCATACTGGTGTTATACACTCAACCATTACTAGACCTGCTGGTTTTGGCGGGTACTTGATACAGGTTTCCACACTCCTCCGCTCTAAGGTCCAGTGTTGCACTCGTTTACATTTAAATAAGATAGCTGTTATGAAATCACACCTTCGAAGGCTTTTACCAGGAGACAACACACGTCTTTTGGCCGTTGCCTCTTTTATTGGCCTGATGTCAGGTCTACTCAACATCGTCTTCCGTACAACTGTTCATCTTGTAGAAGAGTTTTTCTTTAAGGGAGGAAAGGAGTTTTTACAGATAGGAAAAGGTGACGCGCACATTTTTCTTCTCCCTCTCATCCCTATGCTTGGAATGGTTCTCCTTATTCCTCTTTCTCTATTGTTCCCAGGCGAGGTCAACGGTTACGGCTTTACCAAGTTTCTTCGTAAGGTCAATCTGGAAGGTGGCTATCTACGATTTCGTACTATTTTCTTAAAAATAATATCTACAGCTCTCACCATAGGCACAGGCAACTCAGCGGGTGTAGAGGGACCTATTGCCCAGATTGGTGGAGCCATGGGCTCACAGGTCGGCCAGTTTTCCCGTGTTTCAGGCAACAGGATGAAACTCTATATCGCAGCCGGTTGTGCCGGCGGCATTGCTGGAATGTTTAATGCGCCAATAGCGGGAATTTTTTTCGCCGCTGAAATAGTGTTACTTGGCACCTATGAGATTTCATCTTTTTCCGCCCTGATCACAGCCTCAGCGATATCAACTGTCGTTACCCGTTCCTATTTTGGAGAGGCATCTCTTTTTACTATTCCACAATATTATGTTGTTAACCACTTTGTGGAGCTCCCCCTCTATTGTTTACTGGCAGTACTCACCGGTATTCTTGCTGTTTTTCATATAAAAGTGTTCTATTGGGTACGGGATTTGTACCAAAGACTTAACATCCCAAACCAGCTAAAACCTGTAACAGGTGCCTTTATTGTGGGCAGCATTGGCATTATGTTCCCGCAGATTATGGGGGATGGTTATCACTTTGTTGAAACTGTTTTATATGGGGGAGGGATGAACCACTTGCTGGTCTGCCTTATCTTCCTCAAAATCCTTGCCACTGCCGTGACGCTTGGGTCAGGAGGGGCTGGGGGAACATTTGCTCCGGCTCTTTTTATCGGCACCATGATAGGAGGAACTTTCGGTAATGTTGTCCATACGATATTCCCCGATAGCACAGCGGGTTCAGGTGCCTATGCATCGGTTGGAATCGGCGCTTTCCTGGCAGCATCAACACATGCACCGCTCACTGCTATCTTTCTCCTTTTTGAGATGACTGGAAATTATCAGATCATAGTTCCCGCCATGCTCGCGTCTATCATTGGAACAATGGTTGCCACCAAACTCAACGAAGATTCAATCGATACTGTTGATTTTAGTAGAGAAGGGATAAATATCCACGAAGGTCGTGAAGTGTCTATCATGAAATCGCTTAGGGTTGGACTCGCCATAACTGAAGATGTTGATTTTATAAGTGAGGGAGCAAACATCAATCAATTGCTGTTGACCTTTAGCGAGACAAAAAGCGGATTTTACTTCCCAGTTATCAATGAGACTGGAAAGATGACCGGAATTGTTTCCATGAGCGATGTAAAATCTATTATCCATAGGGAGTCCCATGAAAGATCAGCCCAGACAGTGGGGGCGATCTGTCAGAGAGATATCATTATGCTTACACCGGATGATACTCTGTACAACGCGATGCAACTTTTTGATATCAAGGGGATTGAAGAGATCCCTGTGGTTGAATCTCTGGAGAACCGTTGGGTTTTAGGTATGCTCAAACGACGCAGTGTTATCTCTGCATATAACCGGGAGGTTCTCAAGAGAGGTATAAGTGAAAAAGTTGGTTCAATTCGAGTATCTGACCCGGCTTAGGGGAGTACTATCTCATCTCGACCAGATATTTCCAGTAACGCGCAGGCATATACTGACGCTGCAGATCCAGATTTTTTCTGTCCGTATTCGCGATGGCGGTATGAAAAGAGTTCCAGAGTGCCTGGTAATGTAGCTCTTTTTCACTCAGTCTGGATTCGGGGATCTCGCCATGTTGTCGAACATGGTCTGTGAACTTTTCATCAATATCAATTGACTGTAATGACTCCGTGTCCCAATAAAGGGCGTGATTACGACGGATGTCATGGAGGATCCATCGCCTGTTTTTCAATCGCTTTTTAAAGTGCTGAGCAAGGTGGCCAATCACCATACAGTCCGGTTCAAATGGAGCATATTGCAGATCGTCTTCAAGTATTCGAAAGCGAATAAGGCCTGTAAATCTATGCGCCTCAAGCCCTACCTTTTGCGACAGATCATCAAGATATTTGATCGAATCGTGGGTATAAAGCTGTGTAGCTTTTGAACCGCGTACAAGACATTCCTGAACCATCTTATAGAGATGAATTCCAACCTCTCGGTCATCACTTAAAAAACCATTTACTGTAAAATGGGCAGCATTTCCACCGAGTTTTTTCAAATATTCAAAAAGTCGAAGAGCCTGCTTACTATCTGTCTGAATTCGGATAAGTGTATCAAAAATCCGTGGTGTGAAGCCCTTCTCTGCATAAATTCCCTGAACATCGTTTTGCGATTTCACAGCTGTTGCAACAGCGTGCAACAACCCTTCAAAAGTGCCATCGTGAAGATAGATAATAGAATCCATACTAAAATAACAGCAACTGGCGGCTACTATGTAGAAGTTTTTTAGATCCAGGAGGCTCAGCCTTGCACATAGCATTAACCAAATGGTGGTGTGACAAAGACCTGTCTCCCAGATATTTGCCATTAATAGAAATAAAGAATCGGGCTCTTTTTAACACCATACCAATCTTCTTTAAGTCCTGCTCCCGAATTGCAGAGACCCTGCGAGTCTGTATGATACGCCTAGCTGATGTAACTCCAACTCCTGGAATACGCAGTAACTCTTCATAACTTGCACTATTAATATCAATAGGGAAAAGGTCAAAATTGCGTAAAGCCCAGGCGGCTTTTGGATCAAGTCGTTCATCAAGATGAGGAAAGGCTGGGGAAAGAATTTCATGTGATTGGAATTTATAAAATCTGAGCAGCCAGTCAGCCTGATAGAGTCGATGTTCTCGTACAAGAGGTGGAGCTGTAGCTATGGCCGGAAGTAGTGGCCCTTCATTTACAGCAATATAAGCGGAATAGTAGACTCGTTTCAAACTCATTTTGTTGTAGAGATTTTCTGTCAAATTGAGAATCTGAAAATCACTTTCAGCAGATGCTCCAATTATCATCTGAGTCGTCTGCCCTGCAGGGCAGAAATTGGGAGCATTTCTACTTTTCTTACGTTCTAGCTTAAAACCAGTAAAGTTCTCACCAATTTGCTTCATCGGTGCAAGGATTCCCTTCTTAGATTTTTGCGGGGCGAGACGATTAAGAGATGCCTCTGAAGGTAATTCTATATTTACGCTCATCCTATCGGCAAGAAACCCGGCCGCCTGAACCAGATCGTTTGAAGCCCCGGGGATCACTTTAAGATGTATATATCCATTAAATTTATGTTTGTTACGTAACAGCCTGCACACCTCAACCAAATCAGCCATCGTCTTATCCGGGGATGCATATACTGCTGAGCTTAAAAACAATCCTTCAATATAGTTTCTAAGATAAAAATTAATCGTAAGGTCAGCAATTTCTTCAGGGGTGAACGTTGCGCGCTCAAGGCTATTAGATCTACGACTGAGGCAATAACTGCAATCATAGACACAGTCATTAGACATCAATATTTTAAACAGCGACACACACCTGCCATCTGCAGCCCAGCTATGACAGATACCGCTCATGGCAGCGTTGCCGATTCCGTCGGTTACAGCCTTCCTGCTACTTCCACTTGATGAGCAGGATGCATCATACTTTGCGGCTTCTGCCAGAATTATAAGTTTTTCTGCTGTCTTCATGTTACTTGGAATTGTTCATTTCTTACTGAGAGAAATTTCTACTTAATTCATGTATGCAAAATATATATCTATCCCATAATAAAGCTTGTTCTCACCTCATTTTTTAGGAAGCAACAAAGACAGACCAAGATTGATCACAGATACTATAAAAACAATGATAAATGCGAGATAAACACTGCTTAATACGGCATCCTGAAGTGCTAACTCCATACCCTTAGGAACCATAGCCTGAAACTCTGCTTGAAATAGATTAGCCGTACTCTCTTTTAACATCTCGATTAATGCACCAGGTAAATTCTGTCCGGCAGCGGTTAATTCACTTACCAATCTATCAGTCACTATTCCACCACAGAGTCCAACACCGATGGTGCCGCCCATTGTTCTGGAAAATTGATGAAATGATGTTGCTGTACCCAGGTCCGTGAACTCCACACTGTTTTGCACCACCAACAGTGTGGTCAAAGAGACAAAACCCATGCCCAAACCTACGATAAGAAACGCAACAAAACACTCCATCATACCTGTTGTAAGAGAAAATGTAAGTGTCATACCGGTGCCGACAACAACCAAAACAGCGCCAATTACCGTCATTTTCCACTGACCGATGCTGTTCATATTTCTCCCTGCTAAAAGAGATCCAACTGACCAGCCAATGCTCAGTGACACCATGGCATATCCAACCTCAATCGGACTCTGGGAAAGCGCTCCCTGAAGAAATATCGGAGCGTAGGCAAAGAGTGAAAAAATTGCAAAACTTGCAAAGAAAACCAGTACATTTCCCAATGTGTAGGAAGGGGATTTGAAAAAACTAAAATTAAGTACCGGGTTGGCTGCCTTTACTTCGACCTTATAAAACCAGATCCCTGAAATAACTGTTGTGATGACGATCAGGATATATGGCACAGATGAAACCGGTAGTTCACGTCCTCCTGTTATAATAAGAGTCAACAGCCCCAGGATAAATCCTGACAATAGTGTTGCCCCTAAGATATCGAGGTCCTTATCAACTGGTTTCACGCGATATTCTTTAAAATAGAGAGCAATGCCAACTAAGGAGAATATACCAAGAGGAATATTGATGAAAAATATCCACCGCCAGGAAAACCAGGTGACAATAAATCCACCCAGTGTTGGACCAACCAGGCTAGCGATGCCCCACACAACACTTGCAAAAGAAATCGTTTTTGCTCTTTGCTCTGGAGCAGAGACATCAGAGAGAACAACATAGACAAGGGCAAAGATACCACCGCAGCCAATCCCCTGGAACACTCTGGTCACGACCAAAAATGCCATTGATTGAGAACACCCGGCCGCAATGGACGCCACCAGAAAAAGACCAATAGAAAAAAGAAACAGTACCCTGGAAGGGTACATATCAGAGAGCTTTCCAAATATTGGCAAGGACACTGCCCGTGCCATAAAATACGCTGTATATGTCCAGGCGTAAAATTCCAGACCGCCCAGTTCAGCAATAATGGTTGGCATCGCCGCAGTCATAACCAACGCATCTAACGCACCTAAAAAAAGCGCAAGTAACGTCGACCAGATAATCCAGTTCCTGCGTTTTTCATCCGCACTCAATAATGTCATCAATATATCCTTTTACCAGGTCACTATATTCTAAACTTGTACACACTGTGTGAGATCTCCACTCACGTCAGACGGTTACTGTAACTACCATCACAGTGGTGTCTCTGATTATTTTTTGACCCATTGTGCCGCGAGAAATGCTCCTGTCTCCAGTTGCTGTATGTTGCCAGCTTCTTCGATCTTGGCAATATTATCAACAGGCTCATCTTTTTGAAAATGTATAGCTGTTTTGACAATGCTTTTTTCAGGGATGAGTAAACGCATATCATCTGGGGATCTGAAAATAATACTTTCAAAGAGAGAATGGCCCTGTTTGGCCTTTTTAATACGTCTTTCAGCCCATGGACTGAGACTGTTTAGAGTAGTTACAACAATACAGGCTCCAATTTTAGCAACCCTGTTCAGTTCATTCATTGCCAGAACAGCATCCGGGATGAATTCTATTGCTGTCATAGAATAGACTCTATCAAAACTATTGTCGCTAAAAGGAAGAGCACACATATCACCGCACACTCCAGAAAACCTTATCCCCCTCATTTGACGAGCGCCCTTAGCCAGCATCGGGGCTGAAATATCCATTCCTATTATCTCAGCACCTTGGTTGATGACGTCCCTGGTAAACACTCCAGTCCCGCACCCTGCATCGAGAATGAGATCACCTTCCATAGGCGCCAGCATTTTCAGCAGCATTGCCAGCTCATATTTTCTTACATATTGTCCCGTTGGTGTTTCAAACCAGCTATCATATTTCTCCGTCCATGTATCAAAGAGGGCTGTTTTCATAGGTCTATGATCCTGATGAATTAAAATGGATTTTATATCCACACATTGTTTTTAGCTTTCAGATCACTGCCATACTCTCCGGTATTTACAACGCCACGAGGTTCAATAAATGAAAGCCTCCCATGAGCGTGTAAGGCGCTCATAATCAATTTCCAACTATTGCCTTACTTTATCAACTCAGGTAGATGTTATAACTTACTGACACCCCATATCTTATCAAAACCGTAACCTATAGTTAATAATGAGTAATATTCCTTCAAAAGTACAAGCATTTCTAGACAGCCATGACCTCTCCGCCCTTGAGTTTGAGCCAGGATCCACACCGACTGCAGAAAAAGCAGCCGAACGAATAGGAGTACCAGTTGGCCAAATAGCGAAATCCATTCTTTTTAAAGGAAAGGACAAACAATACCGAATGGTAGTAGCTGCCGGTGACAAAAAAATTAACAGTGGTGCATTAAAGCGTGCAACAGGAAGCAAGCATCGCATGGCAAGTGCAGAAGAGACGAAAGAAGCAACCGGATTTATCCCAGGTGGGGTGTGCCCTTTCGGATTAGAAGACAGCAGTGTAACTATTTTGCTCGATGTCTCTCTTGACGAGTATGATGTTGTATATCCGGCGGCTGGTACCGATGCTACAGGCGTTCCAGTACGTCCTGACTACCTCCAACAAATTACCGAGAGTAAAAAAGTTGAGGTAACCTGAGAACAGCCTCCTCTTGGTTGGACGGGAGAACACATCTATGTGTGTTGAAGCATATTATTGATAACGCATTAGAGTAGCAATTTATTGAAAATTGCTGATAGTATATCAGTATACATATTCTACCTGTAGTAATCGTTTATAAAAAAGCAAAACAATCATAGACCTGAGGTTAAGTGGATATCATGAGGCTTATAAACTTGATGCAATTGTTTTTTTACACACTGCTTCTGGCTGGATGCGCCGCTCCGCAAAGCTATAAACTCATGCCAACACCAATACTCTATGTTGATACATCTCTCGACCCCTTTGCACATCTGAGTGATGAACACAAAACTCAGAGACCGCATGTCTACTATGCAACGAACAGGATTGTGAAAGGATCTGCTGGAAATTTGTCTTACTCTAATGAAATTGATACAAACATTCATTTCGGCAAAGCGATTATCAGAATGGGAGAGCCTGGATTTAGTTGGGATGACATTCGCCGATCATCCCTTTCTGCTGTAGGCTCGGAAGCAATACCTCTCTACCTTGAACAAATTCATAAAAATGGTTCAATCCAACAGTCAACCGATCTTGACCTACTCGATCCTCAAAAGAAACTTAAACAGTTTTTTAATGATATAAACGCCGAATTATCACGTTCAGTTGATAAAGAAATAATGCTCTATGTCCACGGCACTAAAGTTAATTTTGCCAATGCAACAATTCTGGCTACAGAAGTAGAACATTTTGGAGGACGAGATTTTGTAAGCCTTGCGTTTTCCTGGCCCTCTCACCAAAATATCTTAAGTTACTTTCTCGGTGTCGATGTCAAACGCGCACTTGAATCAAGTGAAGCGCTCACTAATGTCGTTGCTCTTCTGGCAAAAAACACAATAGCAACAAAAATCAACATCCTCTCATATAGTGCCGGGGGAAAAGTGACCTCAAAAGCACTCCATGAATTACGAAACACCTACCCAGATCTCGACAGTAAACAGCTAAAGGAAAAATTCAAAATTGGCTCAGTGGTCTACGCCTGTGCTGATGTTGGTATTGATGTCTTTTTAGGCAGATTAACCGCCTCCAGTGAACTCGCAGATCAGGTTATCATTACCATTAGCGACAGCGACGATGTATTGGAAGCGGCAAAACGGTTTATGGGGGGAACGGACCGTACAGGAACAGCCAAGGCGGAACCTCTTGAAACCGCGTATATTACCGAGAAGGGATTCGAAAATGTTACGATCATCGATGTATCTATAGGCCAAGAAATCCGTGGCTTTGATATCAGCGGTCACCACTACTGGTACCGTCACCCATGGGTAAGCAGTGATATTATATTTTTAATGAGAACTGACTTACCACCACACCGAAGAGGTTTACAAGCAAGTGAATATGATGACGTATGGTACCTCTCACCGGACTACCCACAGAGCGTCCAAGAAGCCGTAAGAACCGAACTCGGCAGTCAATGGTAGACTGGGTTTCATTAAACGTTTCCCTCAATTCAATTGACCCAAATAAGTTCAAATTATCAAACAAAACAAAAGGCTATAAACATGGCAAAACCACATTTCAGTATCCGGTTACAGCTTGTTCTTGCACTATGTATTTCGGCTATTTTCCTACCAGGTTGTGCTCAGAATGTACTAAATTATGCATGGACAGACAGTGAGTATCATGGACCTGTGCAGGGCCCAATCCTGGTTATTGGAGTTTTTAAAGATCCAACGGTCCGTAAAATCTATGAAGACAGTTTTGTAACAGGACTTCAAAGTGCCGGAGTTACCGCTATACCAAGTCATCAATTCGATTTACAAACCACAGAACCTACCACTGAAGATATTCGACAAATTGTCAAACAGGCCGGGGCCTCTGCGGTACTTATCACACACCTCTTAAGTGAAGATACTAAAAGTTTTGAGTTTCTCTCAACACGTTATGCGGTTGGAGGTGCGATGATCTCAAGTGCATTTTATGGTTATCACTCAACCATTTATGGCGCAACATTTGGTGGCAGTGAAACTATTGATAAAACCACCGATCGAATGGCAGCAGTGCTTTTTGAGGTACAAAGTGAAAAATTGATTTGGTCTGCCCATTCCAAAAGTGTCAATTTAAATAATATGCTTCGAACTGATGATGAAAAACTTGAAGCAATCTTCATCACAGATATGAAGACGCATAATATCTTGTAGAGAATACGCGTGCTCCTTTCTGAGTAGAATTCGCCTCACGTTCTATCGCTATCTGCTGTGTCTATACGTCCAGGGATCAGGGATTTCTCTGGTTTCCGGTCCAACTATACGAGGCTAATACATGACCAAAACACGAACTGTAGCAACCTACTTTTTAGGCTTGGCACTCTTTAGTTTTGCCGGATCGCTGGGGTACCTTACTTATACAATATCTGGGGTCGCTAAGATGCTGCCAGATCTTTTGGATGACGTTTCCTTAGTTCTTCAAGAATCCGACTCCATAATTGCCGAAGTCGAAAAAGTTCGAATCAGTATTCCACCAATTTTAGAAGAAACTGCACGTATACGTTCTCAGATTCCAAGTATAATTGAACAGGTTGAAAAGATTAGCAAGAGTATTCCATCAATTTTGGAAGAAACTGCGCTTATACGAACTCAAATCCCTCCCGTCGTATCCGGCCTCAATAAGGCCTCTGAAGCAGTGAATACAATTTCCATTGAGATCAAAGAGAGTCGTCCGGTGGTTACAGATTTCACTCAGGAACTCAGTACAATTCGACAAGCGATCCCTCCTATACTCGACAAAGCTGAAGTTGTAATTCAGCAGGCAGAAGGTGTTGGCAAGGAGGCTGGAAAAGATGCGGTACTAGGCGCCATAACAGGAATAGTGCGTTCACCATTTGCCTTAGTTAAAAATGTGGGCAAGACAATAACAGGCTTAACCGGCGTAGAGGCATACCTTCATAATGAGACCGACAATCAACTGATTAAAGAGGCTTCGCTCAAAGCGTGTCATAGTCAGCACGTTGGAACAATGTTCAAGTGGAACAATCCAGACACATCAAACCATGGCATGGTAACCTTAAAAGCAATCAATGATAAAAGTGGGGAAGAATGCCGTACTCTTGGTGTCGAATCAATGATAAAGAATAATCAAGTTAAAGAAAATGAAGTTGAGATATGTAGAAAAACTGGTGGGAAATGGTATTTTAAATAGACATTTTCTAAAAAGTAATCGTTAACCCATCCAATACAAAAACCACCTCTGAAGACTCAGAGGTGGTTTTTGTGTTTTACA
This sequence comes from Desulforhopalus sp., assembly GCA_047622095.1. Taxonomy (GTDB): domain Bacteria; phylum Desulfobacterota; class Desulfobulbia; order Desulfobulbales; family Desulfocapsaceae; genus Desulforhopalus_A. The sequence continues at coordinate 23,747 of JBLHNU010000030.1, read as the reverse complement.
ATTTTGAAACATAAAACAGATTCGCTACTGGACGGTTACATTTATTCCTTTATAGCTAAGCCACCACCAAGAACTTTGTATAAGTTGATCTGATTGGCCAGTTGCTGCCTGTGGGTCTCAATAGCTCCTTGCTGGGCAGTAAAGAGGTCTCGTTGAGCAACAAGAACAGTAAGATAGTTGTCAATGCCTTGGCGATAGCGATTAAAAGAGAGGTCATAGCTGTCTTGGGTCGCAGCCACAAGCATTCTCTCAGCTTCAAGCTGTTTCCCAAGATTTTCACTGGCAGCGAGTTCATCTGCGACCTCCCGAAAGGCTGTTTGTACAGTTTTTTCATATGCGGTAACTGCAATCTTTTGATCTACTTCAGCTACCTTGAGTGTTGCTTTGTTCTGCCCCGCATTAAAAATAGGAATCGAAAAAGATGGGCCAAACGTCCAGCCGCCACCTTCAAAGAGGTCTCCAAGATTTTCGCTGGCAAAACCAAGTTGACCTGTGAGAGCTATACGTGGATAAAAATTAGCACGTGCTGCACCAATATTTGCTCCAGCCCCACGAAGATTATATTCGGCTTGCTTAATATCAGGTCGTTTTAGCAGTACTTGTGAAGGTAGACCGACAGGAATATCCTGCAACAGTGCAATACTGCTCAACTTATCTTTGAGTGGAATACCGGTAGTATTATGCACACCCAGTAAGAAAACGAGACCATTCTTATCAAGTTGAACCAACCTGCGAAAGCGATATAAATCGGCGCGTGCGGTTTCTACAGAAATACTGACCTGAGCGAGGTCAAGCTTTGTTGAAAGGCCAAAATCGTAGCTTTTCTTGATAAGATCGTAACTTTTATTTTGAGCCGTAAGTGTCTCTTTCGCCAGTTGCAAATTTTCCATATCGGTCACGAGTTGCAAATACGAACCTGCTATTTGCGAGATGAGGGATATGGTTAAACTCTGCTGAGCTGCTTCGGTTGCCAGGTAGCTATTTAAGGCAACATCGCTCAGATTCTTAATGCGTCCAAAGAAGTCGAGTTCGTAATACGGTAGGCCAAGACCGACTCTGTAGGTTTCAGTGATCATATCACCATCGAAATCTCCCGCAAGATCAGCAGCAGCATCCCCATTGATTTTGGGGTAAAGCTCTGCCCTTTTTATATCATACGCTGCGCTGGCTCTTTCAATGTTGAGAATTGCTGTTCGCAGGTCTTTGTTATTTTCAAGACCTATTGAGATAACAGTTTGCAGTTCTTCTGATTTGAAAAAATCTTTCCAGGGGATTTCACTCACAAGCTGCGTCTCAGCGCCTTCCTGTTCAGCAACTTCCGAGGCTTCATTCCAGAAAGGTGACGTCATATCCTGTGGTTGTTTGTACTCTGGCGAAAGTGCGCATGATGAGAGCAAAGCGCACCCCAGAAGTAAAGTGATATATTGTTTCTTCATTTATTTTCCTTCATCAATCAGCTGAGCCGTGTGAGGCGATTTTTTACTACGAAATTCCGATACCTTTTCGAACAGGACAAAAAAGAGAGGTACGAAAAATATTGCCAAAAATGTTGCTGAAAGCATACCACCGATAACTGCAATACCAATGGCGTTCTGAGAGGCAGAGCCGGCCCCTGTTGATATAGCAAGGGGGAGAACACCAAGGGTAAATGCCATGGAGGTCATGATAATTGGACGAAACCTCAGCTTTGCAGAAGTGGTGGCGGCCTCCATTAGCTCCATACCACCGTCATGCAGCTCTTTTGCAAACTCAACAATGAGAATGGCGTTTTTAGCACATAAACCAACGGTAGTAAGAAGCGCTACCTGAAAGTAGATATCGTTGCTGAGTCCAAAGACAGAAGTAGCGACAACTGAGCCGACAATACCTAGGGGTACAACGAAGAGTACGGAAAATGGAATTGCCCAGCTTTCATAAAGTGCCGCAAGACTCAAGAAAATAATGATGAGAGAAATTGCATAGAGGGCACCGGCCTGTGAACCCGAAAGTTTTTCCTCATAGGAAAGACCGGTCCAGGCATAATTAATTCCATCGGGAAGGGTCCCTGCAATTTTCTCCATCTCCGCCATAGCCTCACCACTACTCACACCTGGGGCTGGAGCGCCTTGGATATTCATTGATGCACTGCCATTAAATCTTTCAAGACGGGGAGATCCGTAGGTCCAATGCGCATTGACTATGCTGGCGAAGGGAACCATCTCTCCAAGACTGTTTTTTACGTACCATTTATTTATATCTTCTGGCTGCATGCGATAGATGGCATCACCTTGAACATAGACCTTTTTGATTCGACCACGGTCAATGAAATCGTTTACATAGCTCGAGCCCCATGCTGTGTTCAAGGTAGAGTTAATCTCACTGATGGAAACACCAAGAGCTCGCGCTTTTTCCATATCTACATCGAGTTGGTATTGTGGCACATCGTTGAGCCCATTAGGCCGTACACCAACAAGCTTTGGATTCTGACTGGCAGCCCCCAAAAGTTGATTTCTTGCTGCCATCAGTTGATCATGGCCGAGCCCCGTCTGATCGATAAGTTGAAAATCGAAACCTGAAGCATTACCAAGAGCAAGGATAGGTGGCGGATAGAAAGCAAAAATAAGGGCATCTTTGTAAGGTGCCATAGCACCCATAATGCGACCGGCAATGGCCTCCATGGATTGATCGGGATTTTTACGGCTATCCCAATCTTTTAGCATAATAAAGCCCATACCGGCGTTTTGACCATTACCTGCAAAGGAAAAGCCACTCACTGTCAAAAATTCTTCAACATTATTGTCTTCTTTCTCAAGTAAATAGTTTTCAAGAAATTTCATCGCCTCAACGGTTCTTTCTGCTGAAGCACCAGCCGGGGTAGAAACCATAGAAAACAGGACACCCTGATCCTCATCCGGGAGAAAACCCGTCGGGATCTTTTGAAACATAAAGAAGAGTCCTGCGCAAATGAGGCCATAGACAACAAGAGATCTCTTCATTCTACCTGCCATATAGCCAGTAGAACTGTGAAAACCATCCCGAGATTTATTGAAGTATTTATTAAAGAACCCAAAGAAACCGGTGGTTTTCTCTGCATGTCCCTTTTTCACTGGCTTGAGCAGGGTTACACAAAGAGTTGGTGTAAAAATAATTGCGGTTAAAACAGACAACGTCATAGCAGAGACAATAGTAATGGAAAACTGCCTATAAATTGCACCTGCCGAACCGGAAAAGAAAGCCATCGGTATGAATACCGCAGAAATGACCATGGCGATACCCACCAGAGCCCCGGAAATTTGATCCATAGATTTCCTGGTTGCTTCCAGTGGTGAGAGCCCCTCCTCCCCCATAACGCGTTCAACATTTTCCACGACAACGATAGCATCATCAACCAGCAAACCGATAGCAAGAACCACGGCGAACATGGTGAGAGTGTTGATGGTAAAACCGAAAGCATTAAGTATGGCGAAGGTACCAAGGAGTACTACCGGTACGGCAAGCGTTGGAATGAGTGTTGCCCGAAAATTCTGTAAGAACAGAAACATGACAAGAAACACCAGTACAATGGCCTCAATCAGTGTATGAAAAACGCTCTCAATGGAGATTTCAATAAATGGAGTGGCGTCGTATGGATAACTATATTCAACACCTTCTGGTAAGAATTCTGCAAGTTCAGCAATTTTAGCTTTAACAAGGTTTGCCGTTTCAAGGGCATTGGCACCGGTTGCAAGGCTGATTCCCAGACCAGTAGCAGGACGAGTTACATACCGAACGAAGGTGGAATATTTTTCTTCTCCTAATGAGACATTAGCCACATCACGAAGACGAACCTGAGAGCCATCTGTGTCGACACGCAGAATTATACTTTCAAATTCCTCTACAGTTTTTAGGCGGGACTGAGCCAGGATAGTCGCATTAATTTCCTGGCCTTTCACTGCTGGCAAACCTCCAATTTGTCCGGCAGAAACATCGATATTCTGTTCACTAATAGCCTGTACGACTTCATTGGTCGAAAGCTGAAAACTGTACAGTTTGTTGGGATCAAGCCAAATACGCATGGCATAGGGATCACCAAAAGCCTGTACACTACCCACACCAGGTACTCGCGACAAAGTATCTTTGACATTAGATGCTATAATATCAGAGAGGTATCCCTGAGTCATCTCTCCATCTGTCGCGTAAAAGGAGGCTACAAAGAGAAAACTTGCGGACGATTTTTCTACCACAACACCTTGAGCCTGTACTGACGCAGGGAGAAGAGGCGTTGCCGTCTGAACCTTATTATTTACCTGTACTTGTGCAATATCAGCATCAGCTTCGGGTTCGAAGGTGATCGTGATGGTAACCAGACCTGAGGAATCACTGGTCGATGTGAAGTAACGAAGGTTATCAATACCGGTCAGGCTCTGCTCAATCACCTGGGTAACGCTATTTTCAATCGTTTTAGCAGACGCTCCGGGGTAGAAAGCGTTAATAGTAACCTGTGGCGGAGCAACCACCGTAGGGTATTGCTCAATGGGCATAACTCTAATTGTGAGTACGCCAGCCAGCATGGTCAAAATAGCAAGCACCCACGCAAAAACTGGTCGATCAATAAAAAAACGAGACATAGTTTGTCCTTTTGATGATGTGTGTCTTTTTAATTATTTCTTATCTGCAGCAGGGGTAACAACAACCGGTGCATTTGGACGAAGTTTCTGAAAACCTTCTGTAATTACAATATCACCTACCTTGAGCCCTTCACTGACAATCCAGTTATTTCCATGGCTTTCTTTGGCGACAATGGGCACCAGTTGAGCTGTATTTTTATCATCAACAATCCAGGCGCTCATGTGTCCTCCTGATCCAAGAATCCCCGCTTTTTGTGGGATAAGAATGGCATCAACTGTATCAAGAAGAAGGGTTGCGCGAACAAATAGACCCGGAAAAAGAAGCTTGTCAGGGTTTGGAAAAATGGCTCGGAGTTCAACGCTTGAGGTTGTAGGACTCACAGTTACTTCAGAGAATTGAAATTGTCCCTGTCGCTCATAGATAAATCCGTCACCTAAGTTCAGAGTAACCATTACCTTATCTGTATTTTTTGATTTTTCCCGAAGGCTGAGGACTTTTTTTCGTGCCTCCTGCATATCGACATAGATTGGGTCAAGCTGAGTCACCTTGGCAAGCTGGGTCGATTGATTAGCGGTAACAAGAGCACCTTCAGTAAAACTTGATTTACCAATTTGTCCGCTAATTGGTGAATAGACCTTGGTGTAATTAAGATCAATTTCAGCAGACTCTATAGCGGCTTCAGCAATGGCAACTGAGGCCTTCGCGTCGAGCAGAGCTGCCTTGGCATCGTCATAGTCTTGTTCACTTACCACACTCACTTTGAGCGATTCACGGTATCGAGACTCCTTGGCTGCTACTGAAGCAAGGTTGGCTTCAGCACGCAAGAGATCTGCCTTGACCTTGTTATAAACGGCCTGATACGGAGCTGGGTTAATTTGATAAAGCTGTTGGCCTCGCTCCACCATGCCACCCTCTGTGAAAAGTCGTTCTGTTATAATACCAGTAACCTGTGGGCGTATTTCTGAAACCTTATAGGCCACAGAGCGGCCGGGAAGGTGTTGAGTCAATTGGACTTTTGTTGTTTCAAGCGTTATCGCAGAAACGGAAACAGCACGAGGGGCTTGCTGCTGATTTTGCTCGCTGTCTTTTGCGGCAAAACATGGTTGAACACTGACGAGCAGCGTTATGGCAAAGGCAAAGCTACATAGAAAGGTCTTTATTGTCATGTTGAGTTTCCTGAATGTTAATTGATATAATTACAAGCCTTCTTTCTAAGAAGAGCGTTTTCGACAAAGATTAAAAAGAAACAATTGTTATTTGATGAAGAGATTGTGTCCCTTCGTCGTCTCATGAGTCTTCATTGCTAAACCATACCACAATTGACGCTAACCAAAGAATACTGACGGCCAGTTGCACTCCAGTTTTCAGGTTATTCAATAAATCCATAACTATGGTTCTAGATTTTTTGTTTTCTAACATTTTTTCTCTCAATGGTTGTTTTGTCTTTTTAAACAAGTTCGAGTTGTTGCCACACAGAATGTGATACAAGACCAAATTCTTTTAGATAATTTGTGAGGCTGACCCCAAAATCACTTTTTTCCCATTTGGGATCCATGGACGTCCAGATCAAATGAAAACTCATATCACTCTCGATATTTTTCATCCGATAGGTTTTGATCTCTGGTTGGGTTGAAACCTGTCTCTGTTCCTGTACCTGGCCCATTAGAGTCCTACAGAATTCTTCCGAAAGAGCTGTCGTTCCCCTAAGCGAGATGATTTCTATTACGGACATCGTTTTTCCTTTTCTCGGTTTAAAATTCTTCGCAATACCCAGGCATTATTTTTCTGAGTTAACGAAATTATTATTCACTTCCAGGAATATTAGCGAAAATCGTGCCAGAACAATTTTTCCTATAATTACATAATACTAAGAATCAGAGATCTCCGACAGTGCCATATGTCACACCACAAAGGTGCCAAATATCGCATGCACACAAGATAGTGCCAGATATGGCACGTGCCCAAAATACATGGGGATAATGGCACCCTGATTAAGGGCAGATATATCGAAGGATTGATTGGTGGTTTTAAATAAAAAAAATACTACTCATGATATTCTGTGTATTAAAAAGAACTATCATGACGTATCTCAGCCTAGCTGTACATCTCGACCGTAGGGAATTTTCAGTTTTTGCATCTTGTTTCTGAGGGTGGAAGGGTTAACTCCTAACAAGGCGGCTGCTCCATTTTCACCTTTAACCTTTCCACCAGCCATCCTAAGAACTTCCAGTATATGATACCTAGTAACATCATCGAGTAAAATCGATTCTTTGGAACTATTGTGACTGACGTCCTGTTGAGTAGTTGAAGAACTTGAGTAGAGAGTCCTAAATTCCAAGGCGTTACTGGACGTCCCAACCATATTATGGATAATGGTACGTTCTACCATATTCTCAAGTTCACGGACGTTTCCCGGCCAATGGTACGCCTGGAGTCTATCAAGAGCTCCTGGAGCAAGTATTGGTTGTTTGCTCAGATTCATTTCCTGGGCTTTCTTTTCCATAAAATATTGGGTTAGAGCGAGGATATCTGAATTTCTTTGACGTAACGGCGGAATAGTGATGGGAAATACATTTAGTCTGAACCAAAGATCTTCCCGGAATTGTCCCTGGTCGATCATTTTCGGTAGATCCCTGTGGGTGGCTGTTATTATCCTTATATCAACAGGAATAGAACTGCCCCCCCCCACCCTTTCAATCTCTTTATTTTGCAATACTCGAAGCAAACGCACCTGAACTGTTTGTGGCAATTCACCGATTTCATCTAAGAAAATTGTTCCCTTGTCCGCTCTTTCAAAAAGTCCTCTTTTAAGTGACAAAGCACCGGTGAAGGCACCTTTTTCATAACCGAACAATTCACTATCAATTAAGGACTCGGGTATTGCACCACAATTAACTTTTATAAAAGGCCCTCCTGCCCTGGGTGATGAATAGTGAATAGCATTAGCAATGACCTCTTTACCAACCCCCGTTTCCCCCATAAGCAGGACTAAACTTTTTTGCGGGGCGATTTGCCGAACCATTTCCATTACATGCTTTAGACCAAATTCAGTGCCGATTATTTCATCACCGGCAATACGATGTAACTGCTGGTTCAGATACTGGTTATCATCTTCCAGAAGATCTTTCAGTTTTAAGACTTCCTTGTGTTGTAAGTTATTTGATAAGGCAATGGCAGCAGGGTCGTGAACAAGTTCCAGTAGCCGTGCATGTTCTTTGCTATATTGATGATGTCCTTTTGCCGCCAAAGCGAGAACCCCAAGTTCTTGGTCATCAATCACTAGCTTAAGAATAAGAACAGAAAGTTCTTTTTTGCCCAGTTTCTCCAAAAAAATTCGACCAAGAATGTCATCTTCCAGGCGATTTTTAATTTCAACGACACCATCATCCTTATTTTCAATTGCTTCAACGGCTTCATCTGAAAGCTCAAAAGGCTCCTCATCCAATTGCAATTCAGCTGCACCAACGGAATCAATTTTTACAATAGTGCGAGTGTCTGGATCGTAGATACTCATAGTCACACTATCTATGGGCATGTAACCTTCGAAAAATTCTAAAGCCAATTGCAGAACCTTATGAAGGTCAAGACTACCGCAGAAAATTGTTGTAGCCTTGTGAAAAAAAGCCATGTCACTGTTTTGCATCACACCTTTCCTTATCTATCAGGGTTGCCGTCTTAGCAGCAGCAAAGTTTTGTGTAGAATGTTAGTAAAGCCTATACGATAATAGTCAAACAAATATTTTTTTGTTCAAAATTTTAAAAGAAACATTTCGGCTAACATATTTTCAGCTATCAGTGGGTTTGAATGTAAAAGTAGGTACAAATATGGATAAAAGCATCTTTAAAAAGCGTTCTTCAAAGACTAAAAAACCAAAAGACGATTTCCACTCTATTCTAATGAACGCCTCTCGCGCCCACAGTGAAGGCAGACTTCCTGAGGCCGAAAAGGGGTATCTGAAGGTGTTGAAAACAAAACCTGCCTGGGGCCAGGTCTTAAATGCACTTGGAACAGTATACCTGGATCTGTCTCTATCAGATAAGGCCCAGAGTGCTTTTAAACGGGCAGCAAACCTCAAACCTCCCTATTTACCAGCTTGTTATAACCTTGGAAGATTACAACAGCGGGAGAATGACCACAAAAGTGCGTTGACTATTTACAAACGAATCCTGACTGAGCAGCCTGACTACGGCGAGGTATGGAATAACCTAGGGATTGCATACAGGGAAACTGGCGATCAGGATGAAGCAATATCCTGCTTTCAAAAGGCCGTGAGATTTACACCTGAAATGGCTGAGGCATGGAATAATCTTGGCGTGGCACAGGACGAATGTAAGATGTTCGAAGACTCCTCAAAATCGTACAGAAAGGCCATAGAAATACATCCAAACTACACATCAGCACACTTCAACCTTGGAAGTTCCCTACAAAAACTTAAACAATTCAAAGAAGCAGAAGAACATTACAACAAAGTGCTCGAGATCAAACCCGATGATGCAGCAGCAAGGTTCATGCTTCAAAGCCTCGGAACGACATCAATAACGCCTGAGACAGCTCCCGTGGAACATGTGCGTAGAATCTTTGATCAGTGTGCCGGAACATTTGAAAAAACCCTCGTTGAAGACCTAGAATACAAGACTCCTGAACTCTTGTTTAATCTGGTACATCCGCATATCAACAGAGAATCCAATATTCTGGACCTTGGCTGTGGTACCGGTCTGGGGGCTCGGCTCTATCGTCCGTTTGCAAAAAGGCTGACAGGCGTCGATGTGTCTTCAAAGATGCTTGAAAAAGCGACAGAAAAGAAAATCTATGACGAACTTGCGGTTTTCGACGTACTCCAGAAGTGGACCTTCCCACAAACATTTGACCTCATCTACAGCTCGGATGTTTTCGTATACTTTGGGAATCTGGATAGGATTGTCGAATCTATATCTTTGCATCTTACAAGCGGTGGGATCGTTGCATTCTCAGTGGAAAAGCTAGATGCAAAAAATGAGGAGTACCGACTCTATCCCAGCGGCCGCTATGCACATTCACAGGACTATATAAAGACGTGTTTAGCCAAGCATGGTTTACATTTAGTAGAGGAAGCCGAATCTGATATTAGAAAACAATCAGGGAACCAGGTCAAAGGTCTCTTGATTGTCGCAAAAAAGGATGAGTGCAGCGAATAATAAAACTGAGGCGACATCGTTATCATCGAGGCGATTGATTGGCGTTCATCTGGATGGATTTGATTTTTTTCATGTAGCTATCGAGCATGTCAGCTTCAAATATTTCATTGGTAGAATACGATCGCCCAAATACTGGCTGCCATAAACTTTCGTCTTCCATACACATATAAAAAAAGACCTCTTCTTGCCATCTTTTTGGAAACGCATTGTATACGGTTGAAAAAAGTTCTTTTTTGACTTCTAGAGGGTAACTAAGTTTCCCACTAGACTCTTCCATGGGCATCTGTAAAATAGAGCTATTCAGAAAACGTTGTCGGATACGCTTTATAACTGGTTTGATAAATGTGAGAGTTCCTAAAGAGATCATAACCACCTCTTCCGATTCAAACATCTCGGTTACCTTGGAAACAAGGGAGATGTAATCGTTCTGCCATCCTTCATACCAGACCATGGGATGAAAATGAAACCCCACAGGGATATTTTTGTCAGCAAGTAAGCGAGCACTTTCAAGGCGTTTATCAAGCCCCGCAGCTCCTTTTTCTTCATGTTCGATGACAATCGGAGGATTTAAAGACCAGGTAAAAACTATATTATGAGGTGGCTGGTGCTCCAAAAAATATTCTATGCGACCACTTTTTGATTTCATCTCAAGGATCACGTTAGGATGCTTTTCGGCAAAGCTACTGAGTGACTCGTGCAGACCGAATCGGTTTCCCCACATCAGGGAGTCAGATGATTGGCCAGTTCCAATGTGGTAAATTTCATCAGGGTTCAGATCTAAACTTTCAAGGTGCGAGTCAATATCTTTGATAAAACGCACCTGATTATTATGATAAAATGACTGAATAGAACAATAACTGCAGTCAAAACCACATTGTTGAACAGCATCCAAAGTTTTCAGATTACAACACCGGGTTTTCTCCGAGGCTACTGGACATATCCCCATGATATTTCCATTGAGAGGACTCTCCACTATTTGCTCAGCTGGAAACTTTCTTTCTCCGGTTGTTACGGGTGTATTACTGGCGTATTTTTTCTCACTGTTTTTAACAGTGTCATACCCGACCTTTATCTGCTGAAATATTATTGCAGCTGCCTTTTTCCCATGTACCTGCTCCGCGGCAGCAGGGTTGTAAAACTGCTCGGGCGAACCAACATTCCAACAAACCATATCGGCACAGTATTCAACGATCATTCTCAGTTGCTGAAAGGAGAGCGGCCATGTTTCGGCAAGAGAAATGAGCCATTTTTGCTGCTCGTTCTCAAGCTTTTCAAATAGCGGGATTGAAGGGAGTTTATTCTGTTTCATAGTGTCCTATAGCCCAAACTTGAGGCTCTTTTCCAAAAAAATCATTCAATTATTGATGAACTCGTAAAAAGGTCATTCAAAGCTTCAGATGGCTAAGGCAAAAAGTTTGATATACAAGGCGTAGTGTTTTTTTGCGGAGACAGGACTATACATATGGTATGTCTTGTCTTCGCAAAAAACCTACAACGCAGTAGATCGGACTTTTTACGACGCCATCAATTATTAAATATCCATACAAATCTATGGCGTATATTATGAGTGCGTTCGTCCTAGTATAATCTCGTTTGGAAAGATTTCCATTTGATTTCGCTCGCAACCTCTCCTCTTTCCCTGAAAAAAATAATTTCTTAACATATTGATATTTTTTGTAACAGAGCCATTTAAACCTCATCAAAACTCACCTTGGCTGCAATAAGAAGACAGGCACCAAAACAAAGAGACCATGCTGAAACAAGAGGAACTTATTGCTGAGGAAGCATTACCCTCTATGGGAAATGATTTGTTATAGGTAGCCATAAGCAACAAAATCATTTTCTAAAGGAAAAAGCTCATGCGCTCACTACAAGAACAATACAATTTAGTTCCAGGCCAATATGCAAAAGAAATGGCCTCTGTCTCAGTATTACCACATCTCAAAAGTATCGCTAAAGAGTTGGCTACGTACTTTATTAAGCCAAGTTCTATAAGTAACAACAAAATAAAGTAGAAAAGTTATCAGGCTGTTTAGCGTAATTACCACTATAAAGAGTTAGGCGTTTTACCTAGTACTCGGTGGTAACATGCAGATCACCACGTACTCATTGGTTTTTGTGCAAGGTGGAAATTCTCCCTGACAACATATCGGTTTGATATTTTTCATGATAACGACTCAGGAATTCGTCTGTCCTTATCCGAAAATGTTTTTGTAACCGTATGCAAAGCATGGACAATGTCCTCGAATACCGCATCCATGAGTAAGGTAGGTTTCTGGCGAGGGTGTATCACTTTATAGAGGTTTCGTGTAAAGCTATAACCTTTGACCTGTACAGGATAAAGTAACCCTCTGGCCATCTCTTGCACTATTAAATGTTGTGACAAACAGGAAAGCGTTCCAGGGTTTTTCAGAACGTGCTTTATTGATTCTATATGATCGAGTTCCATGAAAACGTTCAGAAGTTGCCCCTTTTCCTTCAGTTGGTAGAGGAGCGCGTCACGAGTACCCGAACCTTTTTCACGCAGAATCCAGCGATATTCCAACAGCTCGTCTATAGTATATGATTGTGCCCCAGCAAAGGCCCTATCAGATGTAACGATTATCAGTTCTTCCGTACCTATCAGACTACTCTCAACTATTCTTGATGGAACCTCGCCTTCTATGAACCCCACAGAAACATCCCCATGTTCAACTGCGTGGACAACCTCATTGGAATTACCGGACAAGATTGAAAGCTGCGTCCCGGAATGTCTCATTTGAAATCCGTAGAGAACCTGAGGTAGTAAATAATCAGCCAATGTCTGACTTGCGCCGATCACCATGCTTCCGGAGACACAATCTTTTCGGAACATCGACGTCACGTTCTGAAACTGTGCAACCAGTGGCGACAGCTCTTCAGCAAGAACCTGCCCATTGCTGTTCGTCGTTATCTTTTTGTGCGCACGGTCAAAGAGAGGAGCGCCAACCGACTCTTCAAACCGTTTTATGGCCGTAGAAACTGCTGATTGCGTTACAAAGAACTCTTTAGCAACAGTTTGAACCTTTCCTGTTCTTACCAGCGCAAGAAACAATTGTGCCTGCCTTAATGTAATTTCCATTGCCGCCAGTTGATTAGATTGAATTTACCCATCGGAATAATAATATCAATTTGACTTAACCATGCTCATGCGGATATTGTCCAATACAATCAATGTAATTAAAAATTCATCATAGGAAATAATTTTGAATAACAATCAAAAAAACACAAGCGTCAAGGGCCTCTGGTGGAAGCGTTTTTTTTACTCAGTCACCGGAGCAACTAATGACTTTGGATTAGGTCCCAATTGGTTTGCTTCAGTCATGGGGACTGGAATTATTGCCAATGCAGCCGCCTCTTTACCGCTGTTTTCAGATAAGCTCCACTCGTTTGCGATTGTCGTATGGTGTCTTGCATCCCTTATGTTAGTAGGCCTCGTGATGGGTACATGCCTTTTCTTGGTGCGGGGCCACAATGCCTGGAAAAATCATTTCAGCGATCCGATGATGGCACAATTTTATGGAGCACCGCCAATGGCAATGCTCACCGTTGCCGGAGGAACATTCATACTGGGTGGAAGCGTAATCGGTCAGGATCTCTCTGTTACAATCGCTTGGGTTCTCTGGTTCCTAGGCACTATAACAGGTCTTGCATCCGCTGTTGTCATACCTTACCGCTTGTTTACAAAATTCAAAGTACGACAAGACTCAGCATTCGGTGGATGGCTCATGCCTGTTGTCCCCCCTATGGTATCGGCGACAATCGGCGCAATGCTCGTCCCCACCGCTCCTGAAGGGGTGATTCGGGAAACAATGTTTTACCTTTGTTTTGCCATGTTCGGTTTAAGTCTCATTGCCGCCATGATTATCATTTCAATGATATGGAGCCGATTGGCTCATCACGGCACATCCGGTACCTCCCGGGTCCCAACTCTGTGGATTGTTTTAGGCCCCTTAGGACAATCCATGACGGCAGCAGGAGTGCTTGGTAGTGTCGCTGCGGGTGCGGTACCTTCGCAAATTGCAGTAGGATTTGAACTCTTTGCGGTGCTGTACAGTGTGCCGATTTTTGGATTTGTAATACTCTGGACCTGTCTTGCAACCCTTTTGACAATCAGAGCCCACCGTCGACAAATGCGATTTGCCCTCACCTATTGGGCCTTTACATTTCCGGTTGGTACATGTGTCACAGGGATTGCACTGTTATACAAACATACAGGTCTTCCTCTGTTTGCCTGGGTCAGTATTTTATTTTACATAGGCTTGCTGACAGCCTGGATAGTCGCCGCCTTTGGGACGACAAAAGGTATGATAACAGGACATCTATTTAGGCAACCACCAAAAGGTTCACCTATCGTATCCGTCAAAGAGACAAATTTTGCAGGTGATGTTCTCAATGATGAAGATAGATAGTATCCACCTTGAACTGTCTCTTTAAAAGAGGCAGTTCAAGGTGGCCAACATGCTATAGATCACACTTTTCTTGGATTTTATTTTAGAGTCAGGCGGATGGTTTCATCTGACCGAGACTACGAAAATCGTAACCGCTGGGATTTTGAAATATGTGCAAACCAAACTCCGGAACTGCCGCCAGCAGATGATCAAAGATATCAGCTTGGATCGCTTCGTAGTTAGCCCAGGCTTGATCTTTTGAAAATACGTAGATTTCAAGAGGTAGGCCGCACTCGGTCGGGGCAAGCTGTCGGACCAGAAAAGTCATCTCTTGCTGGAGTTCGGAATTGTTTCTCAGGTAGGCGATTATATAAGCACGGAAAACTCCGATATTGGTCTGACGGCGGCGACTGATGTTAAGGCTTTGGTCATGCTCATGCTGTTGATTGTATTTTTCAATTTCCTGCTCTCTATTGTTTATGTAATCTGCGATCAAAGGAATTTTCGAGAATTTTTCCAACATCAGCTCATCACAGAACCGGATCGAATGAAGATCTATGTTCAATGCCCGTTTTATACGCCTACCACCTGACTCGGACATTCCTCGCCAATTTTTAAATGTGCTTGAGATAACAGCATAGGTAGGGATAGTTGAAATGGTTTTGTCCCAGTTCTGAACCCGAATAGAATGGATGGACATATCAATAACATCACCGTCGGCACCATATTGTGGTATCTCCACCCAATCACCAAGACGCACCATGTCGGTGGAGCTAATCTGGACTGAAGCGACAAAACCAAGAATCGAGTCTTTAAAAACCAACATCGTTACAGCGGTCAAACCACCAAGGATAGAGAGAATACCCCAAGGTGATTTTCCTGTAAAAATAGAGATAAGAAAAATAGCCCCTAGAACATAGGTGAGTATTTTTCCAGCATCCGTGTAACCACGAAGGCTGGACCCCTTACTTTTTCTAATAATTCGGTGGATATCGTTGACCGAAGAAAGTAACGCGGTAAGACTAAGGACGGAGACAATGACAAAGCTGGCGGTTATCAGTCGTTTCGCCGGAAGATAGCTTGTCCCTGCCGGATCAAGAAACATATCGATTGATAGGGAAAAGATGGTCACCGGCACGAACCAACTGATCTTGGTAAGCAATTGGTTTCCGGCCAGAGGATCGTCCCATTTGTAATGATTTGATTGGATCCAGTTGACAAGGAACCTTAACAGTGTTTTTCGAACAATCAGAGTTGCCACTAGTCCTGTCAGGATAACAGCAAAAACTGTCGACATATAAGCCAACGGCTCTACTGTTGTAAATGACAGATCGTACTTTTCAACAAAAGAGGTGAGCCAATTATTTTTCATAGGAAAACATCCTTCCTGCATGAATCAAAGTTTTGAATCTGTTAATTGAGTTGCCACAACCGCACTCCTGTGCACTATCTGCTTTTTCTCAGGTTATTGAAGGTCTTTTCAGCAATTCTACCAATAACAGTGTGTATACGAATAAAGTCATATATGCATGAATAATGTAAATATTGCTATCCTCTTATACTTTTTATCCCAATGACTGGTTTAAGCGCTCTCACAGTGGATAAAATATCTCATTTGGATCAAGGATAATCCTTTTGGAGGATGTGTGAAGAAGACTTTGGAATACTTGGTAATGATGGTATTACACCACAATCACAGATTTATTTTGGTGAAAAAATCTTACCTGTGGCCGGTAGCTTTTGATAGGTAACAACACCTTGTGGTTGTTGGGTGTTTACACTTATATCTTTAGGAAAAAAAACGGAAAATGAAACGGTAAACAAGGAAGGCCAGAAGATCTAGAGTTAAAGGGAAATGTATGAAGAAGTATTTCCCTTTTATTGGCGGGGTACACACGTAAGGTTTTAGGACCCCTTTTGAATAGATTTATCCGATTGAAGAACGACCCTCATCAGTAATTCCATACTTACAGCGTACTGGACTGTCTACCAGTCCTTTTTTCTTTAGTGCTGTTATTTCTTTACTGATCACTTTTTTGTCTATTCCTGTGGCCTCTGCGATATCTTTATTGCCACACGGTTTATCACAATTTGCAAGAGCTTCTAGTATCTGTTTTGTTTCGCCAACGACATCAATCATTTACCTTTCTCCTTTGCTTTTTCTTCTTTTTGACAACTCTCACAGATACCGACTATCTCTAGACGATACCCAGTTACAGTATACCCTTCAACTGCGTCCATTTTCTTTGTCTCTTCACCCGTTCTCTCGATATTGAGATTGTCCACTCGGTGACAAACAACACAGTATATGTGGTCATGATCTTCAGGGTCATAATCAAATCTTTTCTGGCGACCACTTATCTCAAGTTTCCCGATAATATCGGCTTCAGAGAGAATTTCTAGATTTCGGTATACTGTAGCAAGGCTAATGCGAGGCATCACCTTCTTTACAATATCATAAAGTTCATCAGCGGTAAGATGCTGCTTACTCTTTACTAACTCACGGAGGATAATCTCTCTCTGATTTGTCATTCGAAGCTGCATAAACATTCTCCCTACAGTTAATAATAATTACTAAATGTAATTAGTTATTAATAGCAGGTCAAGTAGTTTAATCCAACTCGCTCCCCGCAGCCTCTTGTTTTATACGGTTTTTCCTCTGGCTTTCATTCCTGGTAAATTTATATTTTACTTTGAGGTAAATACTATTGCCATATCGTTGCACCAATAATCTAACTATGTCATACTCTTGTCAGTTTAGCCATTCGCTGAAAATCAATCTATAAGGAGCTAAAATGAACGCCGTCAAACACGTCAAAAAAATTGCCGCCCTCACCGCTATCTGTGTAGGTCTTTTTACCGGTAACAGCCTGCAAGCACAGGAGAGTAAGAACTTTCTCCTGGCAACCGCTTCAACTGGTGGGACCTATTATCCAGTGGGTGTTGCAATTGCAACTCTCACAAAGGTAAAACTGCAGCCGAAGGAAAAAATTGGAATGTCGGCCATTAACTCTGCCGGTTCTGGTGAGAATATCAAATTGCTCCGCGATAACGAAGCGCAATTTGCTATCCTTCAGGGCCTATACGGCTACTACGCCTGGAGCGGTAAAGGACCCCTCAAACAAGATGGACCGCAGAAAGAACTCCGTTCTGTGAGTATGCTCTGGCAAAATGTTGAACATTTCACGATTCTTTCAAAAAAAGCCAAAACAGGCACTATCTCTGACATGGTTGCCTTAAAAGGTGAGCGGGTTTCCCTTGGCAAGAAAAATTCTGGAACCCTTGGTTCCAACACTGTAATTCTCGCCAACCTCGGCACTGATATTAAAAAAGATTACGACCTAATCCATGTAGGTTATGGTCCGAGTGCAGATGCCCTGCAAAACGGTCAGATAGCTGCCATGAGTACTCCTGCCGGGGTTCCTGCCAGTGCTGTCACCAGAGCTATGGCATCCATGGGAGACAAGGTCACCCTTTTAGGGTTTACAGAAGAACAGGCCAAGAAAGCTGACGGTGGCCTCGGTCTCTGGACACCTTATGAAATCCCTGCAGGAGCCTATCCTGGCCTCAAGAATCCTGTAACCACTATCGCACAACCTAATTTTCTTGTCGTTAGAAGTGACGTAAGTGACGAAGCCGTCTATCAAATCACCAAAACTCTTTATGAAAACCTGCCATTTTTAAACGCAATTCATAAAGCCACCAAAGCCATGAGTAAGGAAAAGGCTCTTGCAGGACTGCCAATGCCTCTGCACCCTGGAGCGCTCCGTTACTACCAGGAAATTGGCCTTGAGATACCGGAAAATCTCATATTGAAATAGCACGAATCTGTACTAAAAAGGCGGATCGAGCTAGCATAGCATTCGCCTTTCTCCCCTAACCCGCATTTATCATGAACATTGTGTCACTGAGACAGAAAGTCTAAGCAATTATAACTTACGGTCTCAGTCACCGCCTACACGACTACCTCAACTGATAAGTAATGCGGGCTAAGTCCACACACCTTAGACGGTTACAACGGGTGTATGGCATCAGTAGCCAACAATTCCTGCCCTGGAGAGAGATTTTGGACAACAACACTCTGTTTAGACCTGACAGATCTGATTTTCTGTCAAAAACTATTTATATTCTAGGCATAGGGATTTCTCTTATGCATATTTATTTCAATATCTTTGCCGTTCTCCCAAGTCTCTTGCAGAATGCGCTACACTACGGAGGGTTCGCCTTACTGTGTAGCCTCACATATCCTCTAGGAGGTCCTCGTCAAAAAAAGATATGGCTAAGAGTTTTAGACGTGTCCATTGGTCTTACAGCTGCCGTCTCAGCCCTTTACCTCATCTCCATGGAAGATGCAATATACGCAAGAGGTGTCAGACTTAATATCCCTGAATGGATTGCTGGTATATTACTCATTTTAACCGCCATTGAATTTACCAGACGCACAACGGGGTGGATTATTCCAATTCTCATTATCACGGCTCTTACCTACGTGGGCTGGTGGGGTGATTTACTAGAAGGCGTCTTCAGGTTCAGTGGTCTCAGCTACGAGACGATACTTTTCCGCTCGGTGTATGGAGATGATGGCCTGTTTGGTAACATAGCACGCATTTCATCGACCTTTGTGTTCATGTTCATTCTTTTCGGGGCCTTTCTCTTACGTTCAGGCGCCGGGGATTTTGTTATTAATCTTGCCCGTGCCGTGGCGGGAAAAACAATTGGAGGGCCTGGTCTTGTTGCAGTCTTTGCCTCAGGTCTCACTGGTACTATATCCGGATCAGCAGTTGCCAATACCGCATCAACGGGTGTCATAACAATCCCGCTCATGAAAAAAGCAGGATTTGATGGAAAATTTGCAGCAGGAGTTGAAGCCGCAGCTTCCACCGGTGGCCAACTCATGCCTCCAATCATGGGAGCCGGTGCCTTTGTTATGGCAAGTTATACCCAGATTCCTTATACCACCATTGTAACTGTCTCCATCTTACCCGCCATCCTCTACTTTGCCTCTGTTGCTTTTTATGTGCGTATAGAAGCAAAGCGAAGCAATGTACAGCTCGTAGACGACGAAAAGGTCAAGGCAATGGATGTGTTGAAACAAGGAGGTCTGCCTTTTCTACTCCCGATTGCCGCACTCATCGGAATGCTCATCTATGGCTTCACCCCTACTTATGCAGCTGGAATATCAATACTTGCTGTAATTGCAGCCTCTTGGCTTACACCCAACAAAATGGGAATTACTGCAATACTAGAGGCCTTGGCCCTAGGTGCCAAAAACATGGTTATGACTGGAGTGCTACTCTGCGCTGTGGGCCTCATTGTCAATGTTATTGCAACAACAGGGATTGGGAATACATTTTCACTTATGATTACCGAATGGGCCGACGGTAACCTTCTCATCGCTATCATTCTTATTGCATTAGCATCATTGGTTTTAGGAATGGGACTACCGGTAACTGCGGCATACATTGTACTCGGCACCCTATCAGCACCCGCACTCTATAATCTCATCGTTGATGCCCAGTTGGTCGAGATAGTTGCAAACGGGTTACTCTCTGATGATGCCAGGGCAATTATGATGCTTGCCGTTCCGGACAAAATTGCGATGCTTAGCGCGGCAATGCCAATTGAAGAGGCAAAATTACTCTTGGCCTCCGTCCCACCTGACCTTGCTGGAACTCTGCGAGAAATTGCTATATCACCCCATGCAGCGACCTTTGCTCTGCTCTCTGCCCACCTGATCATTTTCTGGCTGAGCCAGGACAGCAATGTCACCCCACCTGTGTGTCTTGCAGCATTCACAGCCGCTGCCATTGCTAAAACAAGCCCAATGATAACGGGTTTTTATTCCTGGAAACTTGCTAAGGGGTTATATATTGTTCCCTTACTGTTTGCCTACACTCCAATGCTTGGTGGCAGCTGGGTAGATGATATAACTATTTTTTCTTTTGCCTTTTTAGGTCTTTATGCCTTTGCCGGCGCATTCCAGGGACATCTTGAAAACAGGCTGAATCCACTATTAAGACTGGTCTCACTTGCACTTGCTTTCTTCCTTATTGCACCGTGGCCTGTACCTGTCCATGGAGTTGCAGCTATTGGACTTTTTGTCCTTTTCTTTTATAACTGCAAACAGAAACCTAACGAATCAATAAATCCTATTTCAACGACTACGATATAAGTTATGAGTTTACACATCCAATACATCGGTTATGGCAATGAGAGTCTACCCCTTTTCACTCCGGAACACGCCTCACTACTTGAAGTGAATGATCCGGAGAAAACCGTAACACCTGAAGCATTTATTCTACGCCTGAGATCAGCGATACAAAACCAGAATCTTGACCTCAGCAGTCCTGTAATTGTCGTTGCAGATAAAACCAGGCTCTGCGGATATCCTGAGTACTTGCCACTACTCGTAGATGAGTTGGTAGCTCAAGGGATGGATACCACAACCCTCAAATTTATCATTGCTTACGGTACTCACCCTCCCCAAACAAGAGAAGAGTGTGTTGCCGCTTATGGAGAGATTTACGATACGTACACATTTATCCATCATGACGCCTCTGACAAAAACATTTTTACAGAACTTGCCGTAACACAAAAAAACACTCCTGTCAGGATGAGAAAAGACCTGCTTGAAGCGAGTGCAATCATCACCATGGGCGCGGTCTGCCACCACTATTTTGCGGGATACGGGGGTGGTCGAAAATTGATTTTTCCAGGATGCGGAGAAAAAGAGTCTATCTACGCTAACCACAGCCTCTTTCTCGATGGAGATAATCAGAAACTTGCTTCTGGTTGCCAGCCAGGAAACCTCTCTGGTAATCCACTTGCCGACGATCTTTTCGAAGTTGAAGAACACCTCCCCGCCCATCTTAGCATCCATGGTCTCCTCGATTCACATGGAACCCTTTGTAATCTATTAGTCGGATCAGGGAGAAAGCTCTTTGATGAAGCATGCGAGGCACAGGGAAACAGCTGCGAAATATCCTCAGATCAATTTGATACTGTAGTTGCATCATGTGGAGGTTTTCCAAAGGATATAAACTTCATCCAGGCACATAAAGCAATTCACAACAGCGCTATGCTTGTCAAAGATGGTGGGCTTCTTCTCGTCTATTGTGAATGCCGTGATGGTATCGGTTCAACGACCTTTCTCCCTTGGTTTGATAAAGGGTCATTTGAAACATCTTTTACGTTACTTGCAGAAAACTATGAAGGAAATGGAGGGACTGCTCTTGCGATGATGACTAAATTACAACGAATTCGTATTGGACTTGTAACTTCTATCAATCCAGAGCTCTTAACTAAGATAGGCGTTGAGCGGTGGGATCACAATCAGGTCTGTGAGCATATTGCAAATGTTGGTCAGGAGGAAAGTATCGCATGCATTCCAAATGCGAGCCTTCTTGTGAAAAAGTCCATTTAAGCAAATAGATTTATTCGCTTGCCGACTATCAAAAGCGATAAAACCAAAAATCCCTCTCCTGTTATTTAAAACAGGGAGGGATTTGAGATCCGCTAGAGTGTAAAATCAGTTTTTATATTCCGTACTCTTTTCCATACTGCTCAACCACGAAATCGATATCCTTATCACCACGGCCTGACAAATTTACAAGAATGGTTTGGTCTGACGGTAATTCTTTTGCCAGTTTAGCGGCATAAGCCATAGCATGAGCGCTTTCAATGGCCGGGATAATTCCCTCGGTCCGTGAAAGGTCAAAAAATGCCTGGATTGCATCCGTATCACTGGCCGTTACATACTTCACCCGACCAATATCGTGTAATAAGCTGTGTTGTGGACCAACACCGGGATAATCAAGTCCACTCGCCACGGAATAAACAGGTTGAGGCTCACCATTTTCATCCTGCAGGAGATAACATTTAAAGCCATGAATTAATCCAGGCGATCCTTTAGTGATGGTAGCAGCATGATCACCCACATCAAAACCGCGCCCAGCAGGTTCCACCCCATGTATTGCCACTTCAGAATCTTCCAGAAAAGCTGTAAAAATACCGATGGAATTAGAACCACCCCCAACACAGGCAACTATGTTATCAGGAAGTTTTCCATAATTTTCTTGAAACTGAGCCTTCGCCTCATTACCTACCACCGATTGAAAATCTCGCACCATCATTGGAAATGGATGAGGCCCTACGACAGATCCGATGGCATAGAGTTGATTTACTGGATCTTCGAGATATGCTTCAAACGCTGCATCCACTGCATCCTTTAACGTTTGGGTTCCACGCTCAACAGGGATAACATTGGCTCCTAGAATCTTCATACGAATAACATTTGGATGTTCTTTGACGATATCAATCACACCCATATAGATATCACACTCTAACCCAACAAGGACAGCTGCTGTGGCCAGTGCTACACCATGTTGACCAGCACCAGTCTCCGCAATGATTTTCTTTTTCCCCATTTTCTTACAAAGAAGGGCTTGCCCTAAACAATGATTAATTTTGTGCGCACCTGTGTGATTCAAATCTTCTCGTTTTAGATAAATCTGTGCCCCACCAATCTTTTTGGACATATTTTTCAAATGAAAAATAGGACTTGGCCGCCCAACAAAATCCCGATAAAGCATGTTTAATTCTTCAATAAAATTTGGATCCTTTTTGATCTCAAGATACGCATCAGTGATTTCTTTAAGAATATTCTCCAGAACCGGAGGAATAAAGCTTCCGCCATAGTCACCGAAAAAACCCTTTTCATCTGGCATTGCGAAATCTGTCGTATCTGAGCTCATCCTTTCTCTCCTTCGTAAATAGTTTTTATCAGCATTGCTGTAATGGAATTTTTCTTCTTTAATATTTTTGAACCACGCGTAATCTTACACAGACTCATCTTATGCCGGGATGCTATTGCACGCTGAGATTCACCAAGATATAGTTCTTTTAATATCTGCCATCTCATGGTGAGGTTCTCCAGCTCCTGGGGTGTCAGAAGTTCAAATAGAAGCCGTTCGATTTCTCTCTCATCAGAAATCCGAGAAATAATCTGTATAAGTTCTTCACTTGCTTCATTAGTAGTGTTTCTATTCATAGAAACATATAGATAAACCATTATTAAAATTGAATCAATATTTACATCGCACTCAATTGATTTTCTAGCCCGGACTTCTCATCAGTTCAGACGGCGTCATATTTAAAGTAATTGCCAGTGAACGATAGTTAACTATGTTTACTGGTAAAATACTGCAGAAGAGGGCATCGCATGGACTGACCTGTGGTGAACATTGTGGACATTTGAGAAATATGGATATTTTCATGTAACAAATCGTATTGTAAAACTCATTTACAAATGACACACAATGTTCATGAGAAATTCGGGCTAGCCACTTTAGGCAATGTACATTGGCAATGTACATTGGCAATGTTCCTTGGCAATGTGGTGGATCGCAACAGTGGATATAAGCGAGTAGTTTTGTTGTGATCAGAAAAAAAAACAAAAAAAATCCCCAACCAACATTTCTGTTGATTGGGGATTTGATAAAAAATACGGCGATGACCTACTCTCCCACACAGTCGCCCGTGCAGTACCATCGGCGCTAAAGAGCTTAACTTCCGTGT
>JBLHNU010000029.1:0-68597 GCA_047622095.1 Desulforhopalus sp. | reverse complement strand
TAGCTACCCAGCTCGTTATCGTACCAGCCATAGACAACTGCTTGAGTCACAGGAACGTTCAAAATAGGATCGGCACCTGCAGCAAGACTTTCAGCCTTTACTTTCGACAAATCAACTTGAATATTAGCTGTTCTCGTATGCGTCTCTGTTCCTTCAATCGCGGCAGCAGCCGCTGGCATACCAATCATGTCAGAAGAAACATTCTGTTGATTAGAAAAAAGTAAATAAGGGTTAACCTTTGCATATTCTTCGTAGATTGAATTGATATCATTTCTTTTGATAGCTTTTTCAAAATCATCCTGAAGATTGAGAACAAGAATGATAAGAGATCCTGTCGAAGTCGGTATACGCACAGATTCGGCCATAAATCCAATCGATGCCATCTCTGGAATTACAAGCGCAAGAGCTTTAGCTGCGCCAGTTGTGGTCAGAATAATATTATTTAAAATGGAACGATTTTTACGAAGATCTGTTGCACCGGCACCAGGTAAGCGATCCAAAACCTGTTGACTACCTGTGGCAGCATGCACTGTTACCATTGACGCACTGAGGATTTTATCTGCACCAATTTTTTCCATGAGTGGCTTAATCATATACGAAAGACAGGTTGTCGTACATGAGGCCGCAGAGATCAGAGAATGAGAACTTGATTCATACGTCTCCTCATTAATGCCCATAACAGTCGTTACAGCATCCTCAGGCATATCCAGCCCTTTAGATTTGATCTTAAAAGGTGCCGATAAAATAACTTTTTCTGCGCCAGCCTGCATATGGCCTCGCAATGCGCCTTTGGATGCATCAGGATCTGCAGTAGGATCGGTGAAAGCCCCAGTTGTGTCTACAACAAGTTTTACGTCATTTTCCTGCCAGGCGATATCTTTAGGATTTCTTGCGCTACGAAGAATCTGAACAGGAACACCATCAATAATCATGGTTCCGGCTTCTTCGTTAAGTTCTTCGATCACCCGGGGACATTTATGCCCATATAGATACGTACCAAGGCGACCATAGGTAGAGTCACGCTCTAACATTGCGGCCAGATCGGTAAGGTTAGAGCCGACTTCACGGCCAATATTAGCAACAATACCGGAAAAATGTTTTCTCGATACTTGTTGCCATAACGACAACTTACCTATTCTTCCTAATCCATTAATTCCTAATTTCATAGCAATGCATCTCCTTTCCAATTAGATTGGAATGTTGAACCAAAACTATCCCTTTGTTAGAACTCACGCAAGGGACGAGTATATAAGTGATACGGCACAGTAATTCTATTAGCTTATTTATCATTAACTTTATTGATGTGCAACAGGAACATTTTTTAACAAAATTCAACACCATACCAATTTCATGAAATTCCCCACACCTCTCATACACGGACGTCTCATCAAGAGATACAAACGTTTTTTAGCAGATATAGAACTACCTAACGGAGATGTGATAACTGTACATTGCCCTAATACTGGAACAATGCTCTCCTGCTCAACTCCCGGTAGCCCCGTTGCTCTTTCTGTCTCTGACAACCCAAAACGTAAGTATCCACACACCTTAGAAATGGTTCAAGAAAATTCCATATGGATTGGAGTAAATACATCGCGCACAAATGGGCTCGTCGCTGATGCAATACTTGGTGGGACCGTTGCAGAATTTACTAGAGTGGAATCAATAAAAAGAGAGGTAAAAACCTCAGAGCACACGAGATTGGATTTACTCCTTTTTTCGGGAACAGACGAAATCTATATCGAGGTAAAGAACTGTTCACTTGCCGAAAATGGTTGTGCAATGTTTCCTGATGCCGTGACAACAAGAGGCACCAAGCACCTCAACGAACTTATCCGCCTAAAAAATGATGGGAAACAAAGTTGTATCTTCTTTTTGGTGCAAAGAATGGATGCAGATAGATTTACCCCCGCATCTCATATCGACAGTATCTATGCAAAGACGTTAAAAGAGGCCGCAACAAGAGGAGTTATGGTACTTGCGTACCAGGCAGATGTGAGTCCTGAGGCGATAGAAGTAAAACATTCACTACCTCTCCACATTTGAGAGGTAGTGAATATTAATTTCCAAAGTATTAATCAATTAGATTAGCAACACGCCCCCACCTAATTGACTTAAATCGTTCTGCAGAAAACAAAGGCTTATCTATATCCCAAGACCAATAGAGAATAAATGCTTTACCTAGAATATCTTTCTGATCAACGAATCCCCAGAAACGACTGTCATAACTATTGTCACGATTGTCACCCATCACAAATATTCGGTCCTCCGGAACAAGTATAGGACCGAAATTATCTCTAGGGCTTTTTTGTGCGTCTAGAATAGCTGGGGAACTCAAATGAGCATGAGTGTCATCAGCAGCAATACCATTAACAAAAACTTTTTTGCTTTTGATCTCTACTGTATCACCTGGAGTTCCGACCACCCTCTTAATATAATCGATTGACCTATCCTTAGGGAATTTGAATACAACTACATCTCCTTTTGAAGGATCAACAATAGGGACAATTATCTTCCCACTAAATGGAATCCGAATCCCATAGATGAATTTATTAACGAGCAAGTGATCACCGATTAATAAAGTAGGCAACATTGAACCGGACGGTATTTTGAATGCCTGAACGATGAAAGTTCGTATGAACAGTGCAAGTAAAATCGCAATACAAATCGCTTCAAAATACTCTCTGAAAACCGATTTAGGTTTACCAATGTTAGACAAAATCAACCTCACCAAAATAGAGTTAAAATAAATAATTCAAATTCGACCAGCCAAAAACTACCTGAATTGATGATCAATTACAAGAGACTTCACTTTACCTAATCCAGTTTTTTCAAGCAGTACTGTATACAGTAGAGCTACCAGATTATGTGGACAATATGTTGTAGTTTTACTCATTACAAACTTAAAATTCTACTTTATTTAAACACTTGTAAATTATCTGTTTTTTAACTTTGATTACCATTGTTTTTCTTGACAAAGATTTTCATTTGTGCACTAATGCCTATATGTGCATGAAAAATCACGTTTTTATTGATGTTCGATTTAATACCAGAAAGTGAATATTAACTTTTTCAATACAACTGACATGAACTTGCCGTTTACATCACAAAATGAATTAGTAGTTGGCATAGACATTGGCTCGCATGCAGTAAAAGTCTGCCAGCTAAAACGAACATCTGACGGCTATGCTATTTTAGCTCTTGGAAGTAATGTTCTTCCTGAAGGCGCCGTTGATGACGGAACCTTAAATGATCCGGAGGTTGTTGGTGAAGTTATCGCGGATCTGTTCAAAAATCTAAAAATCCGCAATAAGAAGGTTGGCTTTTCTATCTCCGGGTATTCCGTAATTGTCAAAAAAGTCAATTTATCGGTTATGGAAGAAGCTGAGCTTGAAGAGCATATCATGTCAGAGGCAGAACAATATATACCTTTTGATATTGATGATGTTTATCTCGACTTCCATGATTTGAAGACTTCAAACAGCATGTCTGACAAGACCGACGTTATGCTTGTGGCTGCCAAAAAGGACATAGTTGACGATTACCTCGAAATGCTTCAAAACTTGAATCTATCGACAGTGGTTGTAGATGTTGATGGGTTTGCGCTAGAAAACGTGTACGAGTACAACTACGAAAAAAATGATAATATCGCCTTAGTCGATATTGGCGCTTCGAAAATGAACATCAATATCCTTTCACAGGGTATATCTGTCGTCGCCAGAGACATTATAGTTGGTAGTAGACAGTTGACGGAACAAATCCAAAACGTATTTGACATAGAGTTTGAAGAAGCCGAACAACTTAAACTGGGCTCACTACCTGCAGGTGATAAACGAGAAGAGATCGAGGACATATTTTCTGCAACATGCACTCAGTGGATTCTTGAAATCAAAAAAGCTATTGATCTCTATCACTCGAATCACCCAGAGCAACCACTTAAAAAACTAATACTAAGTGGTGGCGGAGCAAAAGTATCAGGTCTTGCAGATTTCCTCGCACAGGAAACCGAGTTAGAAATTGAACTTTTCAATCCCTTTGCCAATATGGCATCTAACAATAAAAAAATTGATCCTGACTACCTTAAAAGCATTGGACCAGAAATGGCAATTGCTACAGGGATAGCACTCAGGCCCTCAGCCATATAATTTTTATCGTCAAGGTTTAAATATGTTAAAAATTAACCTGCTGCCGGTTAGGCAATTAAAGAGAAGAGCGAAGGCGAGAAAACAACTCACCTCGATATTTCTTTTCTTCCTTTTGCTTTTAGCCATGCTGGCAACCGTAGGCTTTATTCAGGCACAAAAGGTTTCTTCTTTACAAATAGAAATTACCCAACTTACTACCGAGAAAAATTCGTACAGTAAAACTCTTAGGGAAATAGAGAAATTAAAAAAAGATAAAGTAGAGCTTGAGAGAAAAACAGGAATTATTGACAAACTAAAGTCTGACTCCTCACTCACTGTCAGGGTTGTTGATGAGGTTGCAAACAGAATTGACAACCAACGAATATGGCTCACGCTACTCCATCAGCAGGGATCTTCACTGAAATTATCTGGCATAGCACTTGATAACCAGACCGTCGCACAGTTTATGGATAGCCTAAAAGGCTCACCTTTTGTAAATAGTGTCACTCTGACAAATTCTTCACTTAAAATTATATCGGGAAGAAATTTAAAGAGCTTCGAACTCACATGCAGTGTGGCTCAACCCACACCCGCAGAACCCGAGAATTCTGAGCCTCAATAACGCTCGCAATATTTCTGAGACGACTGTATGAAAACGAGTAACGCAGCTTTAACAAATTTCATTAACGAAAAATACATCCCCCTTGCCCCCAAAATTAAAGTGGCAATTGTGGCTGTGATTTTATTGTTACCTATTGTAATATTTTACTATCTTTTCTATCAGCCTAAAGCGGTGGAGATCACTTCACTAACCAATAAAACAGTTCAGCTTAAGAAAGAAATACAAGAAGCAAAAGCAAAAGCTGCAAACAAAGGGCAATTCGAAAAAGAGCTTGCAGAAGCTCAAAAAGAGTTCGAAAAAATGGCTATGCTGTTACCTAAAGACAAAGAAATCCCGAGACTTTTAAAAGATATTTCCTCTTTAGGTCGTAATGCAGGTTTGGATTTTTTCACCTTCAAACCTTTAGCTGAAATACCAAAAGACTTTTATGCAGAACTACCTGTTTCAATCAATGTCCGTGGTCCTTACCATAACATGGGTTTTTTCTTTGATCAGGTTAGCAAACTCGAACGAATTGTTTCTGTAACAAATATCAAGATGAGTTCACCTAAAAAGGAAGGAGGAGAAATGCTCCTCAAGTCAGATTGCAAACTAGTTACATACCGTTTTACGAATGTAGAACTTCCTAAGGAACCTAAAAAATAATTTTCATGAGTTCACTTATGTGTAAATTAAAACCAATCACATTCATGAAGCCTTTTACAAAAAGCTTCACGATCGGTTTGCTTCTTAGCTCTTCACTGTTCCTTAATTCACCACTATTAAGTGCAGCAGAAAATGACGAATTGAATAGCCTCACTGAAACAATAAACGAGAGCAGATTTGAATACATTCTGGAAAATCGTCCGGACCCTTTTGTCCCATTTCTTTCAGAAAAAGCTGCGACCGTAAATGTAGATATGAATGAGGTTGTTGATAAGAATGAACCGCTATCCGGAATGCAGTTATTCGAACCGGGCCAACTTACACTTGTTGCGCTTATGCAAAAAGGTTCTGAAGACATAGCTATGGTCGAAGATTTTACAGGTAAAGGTTATGTCCTCACAGAAGGTATAAAAATCGGACGCCGAGGAGTAGTTAAAGACATTGCTACCAATAGCGTTCTTATTGAAGAGACTGCCGTAACTCGTGCAGGAAAGAAAATCATTACAGAAGTTATGATGATACTTAAGAAAGAGGGAGAAGAATAGAAAATGCTTAAATGGCTCGCAAAACTAAAACCGGCTGTTTTCTTCGCATTTTGCATCTTATTCACATTTCAAACAGATTTTGCAAAATCTGCAACAGATGTTTCTTATGAGATCGCAGACGTTAATGCAATACTAACAGCGGAGAGTCTAGAGTATACTGTGTACGGTAAGGAAAAACCTGCTTATACGGTATCAGAAAGGTTCGCTCCCTTTAGAGTAGTTATCGATATTGCAGGTGGAACATTTACTCAAAATGTAACAGCTCAGACAATGGCAGTACCTGAAAATGTTTTCAGTTCACTTCAAATTGAAGACCTTACCGACAAAAAACCTGTAACCAAACGCTTTATTTTCACCTTAGCCGACACTCACGACTATGATGTTGAGTTAGTTGGTAACGATATTAAGCTCTCCGTAACACCGGGAAACACAAAAAACAAAGAACCAGAAAACAATAGTACAGGACTGAGAACTTTAACTGATTTCAAAATCTTAAGTACTCCTAACAGCACCACAATTACAATTGTATCCAATGGACCAATTGACAACTATACCGTCGATACTATTGGTAGTGGTGCAAACCGCTCCCCTCGTATGTATGTAGATATAGAAGATGTCGCCATTAATGAGCTCGTGCAGGAAAAAAAGATTGGCACCAGCGTTGCTAAAGTACGTGTCGCCAAAAGGGGCAACGGTGCACGGATTGTGTTCGATTCAGCATCTCAGAATATATTCTCTTATACAGTTGCACCTTCTGCGGAAGGGTTAAATATTGTCATAGATGAAACAAGTTCAGAGAAAAATCGTTCTAAAAAGAATGCAACAGCGCAAGAAAATGCGCCAGCATCTGTACTGGGCGATTCAACCTTAGATGAACTCATTGGTTCATCTGAAAAGCTCTTGAGCCAAGATCCAGAACAGATAGTTGCTGATGCGGCATCCACTAAAGCTGCTGGACTTGCAGACGGTTTTTCATTTTCTGGTTATAAAAAGCAACGTATAAGCGTCGACTTTTATAAGATTGATGTCCACAACGTTTTTCGTCTATTTAGGCAAATTACAGATCTTAACATCATTGTTGATGAAGAAGTAGAAGGTCTTCTTACACTAGCGCTAAGCGATGTACCATGGGACTTTGCTCTTGACATCATCCTCAACCTTATGGATTTAAAAAAGGAAGAACGTTTCAATACAATTGTCATTTATCCAGCCAAAAAAGCATTTGTCTGGCCAACTCGTACAGAAGACAACCTCTCCTTCGAAGCTGACATCGAGGTAATTGAACAAGAAGCACTTGTGATCGAAAAATCCGACAGTCTGTCAAAAGAAATTATGCTGGCTAAAGAGTTCATGGCAAAATCTCAGAACCTTGAGACTCGGGAAGAGTTTGAAGATGCTGCTCTTCTATATATTAAAGCATTGGAACTCTGGCCCGAAAATACCAAGATTTCAAATAGGCTCGCCACTCTTTATCTTGTCAATCTAGGAATGAACGCCAAAGCCGTCTACTATGCAAAGGAAAGCTTGAAGCGAGATCCTCAAAATGCTCAAGCAGCTCTTTACGCTGCAATTGGCTCAGCCAACATGCAAAGGACTTCCGAAGCGAAGGGATATTTTTCCCAAAGCATAAGCAATTCTCCACCAATGAAAGAAGCTCTTATGAGTTTTGCTGCGTTCAGTGAAAACAATGGTCAAAACGAAGCGGCGCTCAAACTTCTTGATAAATACCATTCTTATTACGGTGAAAACCTTGAAACTATGATTGCTAAAGCAAGAATTCTTGACAAACTCGGAAAGCCTAAAGATGCGACGAAGCAGTATCAAGCAATTCTTACCTCTGGCTTTCAGTTACGACTCGATCTAAAGAAATATATAGAAGGCCGCCTAGCTGCTAAAGATCTTTATTAAAAATAAAATGGAATCTGATTCACTCTCAAAATTTTCAGTCCAAGAGGTTTTTATGAAGTACCTAAAATATTGTTTTGTTTGCAGTAGCCTCTTGCTACTCTCATTGTTGTTTAGTTCGTGTGCAACCGACACACCTGAAAAAGAACAAATTTCCAGCCAGACACAGGAAACAGTGCAGCCGGTTAACAGTCCCGCGACGATGAGCGTTCACGTCTCGCCAGCAAGTCTGCCGGTTAGATACCAAACCGGATCCTATGTTGTGGACAAAGATGAGGCAGACGACGTATTAATATCAGAAGAGAGTAAACTTAAGGTTGGTGCAAAAATAACATCCATGCGCGGGCCTCAACCACTTGTTGATATTCTCAAACGATTGGCCTCTCTCAAAAACATGACTGTCTCCTGGGCCAGCGATGTCGACAAGAATGTACTTGTTGATGTGAACATCGGCGCTAATGATGATTTTTACGATGCCATCGACAACATGCTCAGACAGGTCGATTATTATCATGAAATGCAGAGTTCTACTATTATTGTAAAATATAAAGAGACCAGACAGTTCCATATTGCTATGCCATTTATAAAACAGGCATATAAAACGAACACGGGTGGAGATGTCTTAGGTGGCACCAGCGGCGAAGGAAGTACTACTAATGTTGCCGGAGAGATTTCATTGATGACAGATGGTGCAGCAATAAACAAGACCAATGACGGCAAACTTGGTGGAATTGAATTTAATACTTGGAATAGCATTGAGAATAATCTCAATGCTATTCTCAACATTTGGACAACAGATGAAGTAAAGAGTATTGCTACTGCGGATTCTGACCAGACTGATTACAATCATAAAGATAATCCAAACAGGACTGACCTTGATTTTCAAACTGACACTAATAGAGACAAGCAGGTAGCCGAAGCTACCTTTCGAAAATCTTCCGGAGGTAATTCATACTTTATTGACAAACCTGTTGGATTAATCACTGTAACCGCCCCCCGCCCTCTCATTGACAAACTGGACGTATATTTCAAGTCTCTGAAAAAGGAATTATATAAACAGATCTCCATTGAAGCAAAAATAATTGAAGTACAATTAGACGACCACAGCTCTATCGGCTTAAACTGGAACACCATTTTTGAAAATCTGTCTATTGGAGCTGGTTTAGCTTCAGGTTCAAGAACGTATGACAATATTAAAACAAATAATACGAGCAACTCCACTACGAATACTACAAGTAATGGCAGATCAAATACTACAACCGATGGCATATCGAGCGATATAGGAACAAACATAACGAATAATATAGGCGAGAGCATAACCTCGGCTGCTACCGTCCTCACCAATGGTTTCTCATCAGGCTATGCTGGTGCAGTTTCACTCGCAGCGTTCACTTTTGACTCATTCCTCAATGCCGTTTCGGAGCAGGGCCAAACAAACATACTGTCTAATCCTAAATTAAGTGTTTTAAATGGACAACCAGCATTAATGACTGTTGGTCGTAATGTCACCTATATTGATAACATTTCATCAGAGACCGGAGCTGGCGCTAATCCAATAACAACCTACACTGTTGAAACAGCACGAGCGCTCTCCGGAGTTGGCCTGGCATTAACTGCAAATATTCTCGACGATAATCAAATTATTTTAAATCTTGTGCCAGTCACATCAGAGTTGGTGGAACCCATAGAATATCGGGAAGTAGGTCTCGGGGAAGTAGGCCTTCCGATAATCAATGTTAGAGAAATTAGTACAACCGTAAAAGTCAGAGATGGTGACATGCTTGTGATTGGGGGATTGATCTCAAGTGTTGAGGCTAGTGATGGATCCTTCATACCCGGAACCAGTGGTATTCCATTTTTCAAGTACCTCTTTGGCTATGAAGAAAAAACTACTAGAAAACGTGAGTTGATAATTCTTTTACAACCAAGAATCATTTAATATTTTTAAAAATATGAATCTATTTTTTTCATTAGAGAGGACAAATATGAATAGGCTGAAATCTTTAGTCATCGGAATTTTAGCGATTAGCTTAGCTGGATGTGGCCAAACAGTTGTAGAAACATTAAATGTTACTAAAGGCCCCCAAGTAAATGCCCCTGGCACTGGCAAAAGCATTGTTATTCTCCCTTTTGCAGATTATTCCCAAGGTGACCTCAAATCAGCGCACCGTAGAAATATGGTGATCACTGAAAGCATGACTGATAAGCTCATTATCAATGGTTTTGGTCTACCTGTTCAGGAAGATGTTTTTGACTACCTCGTGGATGAAAAAATTATTCAGGTTACTTCTCACAAGCAATCAAATACCTCCTCTCTCGAGTATGAATTGCAGGATGAATGGTCAGATGCCATGAAAACTGAAATACGTCGATATAAAAATCTGCTTGAAAACGAATTGTCTCAACACGAAACGAGTTCCCCTGGAACCCATGGTCTTACAAGTAGGAAAGTTGCAAAAATCGGACGATATTTTGATGCTGACTATATTGTCCGCGGCCGTATACTTGAATTTAAGACAAGAGACGAAGCAACATGGGCTCCTTGGAAAAAAGGACTGCTACCATTTGTTAATGGTGGAGCCAACAGAATTCTCAATGGCTTTGCCAGCTCTGACGAGTACGATGAAAGAAATGAAGCACTCACAGGTGCTCTCATTGGAGGCATAATAGGTTACAACAGTGGGGGCTGGCCATTTAGTGATGGAGAGTCTCTCTTTGATCTATCAAATAGCATGTCCAATGCGGTTGTATGGAGTGCCGCAGGATATGGGATAGGAAAAGTAAGTCATACCAGTGGAAAAGTTGATCAAGCAGCAGTTCAATTACGAGTATGGGTCCAAGAAGCTTCTACTGGTAATGTTGTCTGGTCAAACCGTGTAAGAGTTCTGGTTTCACCAGAATCATTCCTTGCTGACAATCAATACGATACCCTTTTTAACCTTGCAATTGAAAAAGGTGTTACGACCCTCGTTGATCACTTTGTGACCTACGGACTGTAGTTTCAAACACCCGCTACAACAAACTAAAAAGGGGAGCAACACTCGTTGAGTGTTGCTCCCCTTTTTTTGTTTTAAACTTCTTTAATTGTTTTCTTCTTCTTTTTTCTTCTTAGCATTCTGAAAAAGTGCCATAAAGTTGACGGGCTCCATTAAGAAAGGAACAAAGCCACCATCAATAGAAACCTGGCTTACAACCTGTCTCGTGAATGGAAACAACAATGTTGGACAATCAACTCCGAGCAGCATCGCCATATGTTCTTGTGGAATATTTTTCAACATAAACACAGCAGCATGCTCAATTTCCAAGATAAACAAAACCTTGCTATCTTCCTTAGAAGATACCTTGGCTGTAATCTGGAGCCCAACTTCCCAGTGAGCCTCATCTATTTGCTTACTGCTGAGTTGTAAGTTCACCTCAACTGCGGGATCGCCTTTCATAGTTGTGAATACTTCCGGAGCATTCGGGTTTTCAAAGGACAAGTCCTTAATATACATCTTTTGCATACGAAATTCAGGTCTCGGTGCATCTCCAGCTTCAGCATTTTCTGCCATAACAATCCTCGATAATTTAGATTAATTTTTTCATTTAAAAATTGAACAAACTCAAAGCCTCAAACCGTTCACTTGACATCACGCTATTAGACATCAATTATTGGTTTGAAACAAGTTTTTCACAATTCGTATTTACATTGTTTGCTAATATATCCTGCAAAAACTTTCCAGTATATGAACCCATTGCAGTTGCAATATCTTCAGGACGCCCTACAGCAACAATTTCACCACCAGCATCCCCACCTTCAGGGCCAATATCGATAACCCAATCCGCAGTTTTTACAACATCGAGGTTATGTTCAATTACAACCACTGAATTCTTTTGATCAACAAGTCGATTGAGTACATTTAATAAATGTTGAATATCTGCCGGGTGTAATCCTGTAGTTGGCTCATCAAGAATATATAACGTCTTACCACTACTCCTTCCTGATAATTCCTTGGCAAGTTTTATTCGCTGAGCCTCTCCACCAGAAAGGGTTACCGAAGATTGTCCAAGTGAAATATAAGAAAGTCCTACATCAAAAAGGGTTTGCAGACGGTTCTTGATTGGTGGGATATTTTCAAAGAAAAGTAACGCTTCTTCTACAGTCATCTTCAATACTTCGTGAATGTTACGATCCTTAAATTTCACCTCAAGTGTTTCACTATTATAGCGTTTACCCTTGCACGATTCACATTCAACATATATGTCAGGTAGAAAGTGCATCGCAATCTTATTAACACCTTCACCTTCACACGCTTCGCAACGCCCTCCCTTAACATTAAAGCTAAATCTACCAGGCTTATACCCTCTAGACCGGGACTCAGGAAGTTTGGCGAACAAGTCACGAATAGGCCCAAACACACCAGTGTAAGTAGCAGGATTAGACCTAGGTGTCCTACCTATCGGGCTCTGATTGATATCAATAATCTTATCTATCCCATCTAGACCAGACAGTGTTGTTTCATTATCTGTATAAACATCCCGCCTGTTACGAACCCCACCTTTGGCTAAATTGAAAAGTGTCTCAATAACCAAAGAACTCTTACCTGAACCAGACACACCTGTAATACAGGTCATCGCTTCTAACGGAAAAGATACCGAAATACCTTTTAGATTATTAATATGACAGTTTTTGAGCCTGAGATTATGCTTACTTCCTTTATATACACGGCGTCTCTTACCTGGTGTTCGAATCTCCTGCCGTCCCGATAGATACGCGCCTGTTACAGACTCATTACTGGCAAGTAGTCCTTTAACGTCACCACCATAAACCACATTGCCCCCATGTACTCCTGCACCAGGTCCCATATCCAAAACATGGTCAGCTGCAAGAATAGTATCGGTATCATGTTCGACCACAATCACACTATTTCCAAGATCACGAAGTTCGAGCAAGGTGTTAATCAATTTCTGGTTATCTCGTTGATGCAGACCTATTGAAGGTTCATCAAGAATATATAACACCCCAGCTAAACGAGAACCAATTTGTGATGCCAGACGAATCCGTTGCGCCTCTCCACCCGACAATGTTCCTGCACGGCGCTCAAGACTGAGATACGCCAATCCTACATCTTCAAGAAATGACAAACGATCAACCACTTCCTTGAGTATTGGCTCGCCTATTGTTCTTTCTCTGGTATTAAAAGGTAAGACAGGTAACACCTCCAGAAGTTTTCCAATAGACATGCAGGTTAAATCATATATCGACCAATCCCCGGCTTTGACCGCAAGCGCTTCTGGCTTAAGCCTTGCCCCTGAACACAGTGGACAGAGTTGTTCATTCATATACTTGCTTAACTCATCCCGGATCATTGAAGATTGAGTCTCATGAAACCTTCTATTCAGTTGGGGGATGACACCTTCAAAACACTTAACAGCTGAAATTACTCTTTTACCTTTGCGATAGTTAAATTCAATTTCCTCGGTCCCCGATCCATAGAGAAATATATTCTGGATTGCAGGCGGTAATTGCACAAAGGGATCATTCAGAGAAACACTATAATGCTGGGCAACGGATTCTAGCATATGCCCATAGTATGATTCGTCTCGACGCCATCCCCATGGAGCAATTGCCCCTTCTTTAATAGATAGAGCATCATCAGGGACAACCAAGCTTTTATCGAAAAATTGCTTTACTCCAAGTCCTCCACATTCAACACAAGCACCTTGTGGATTATTGAAAGAAAAAAGTTGCGTTGAGATAGGAGGTAGAGAAATACCACAACTATGACAGGCAGCCATCTCACTATATAATTGCTCTTTTCCTGTATCAGCATAAATCACGAGTAAAAACCCTTCAGTTAACTTCACTGCAGTTGTTACAGAGTCTGATAAACGCCTCCTGCCGGTACTTTTAATTGCAAGCCTATCTACGACAACCTCAATTGTATGCTTTTTGTTTTTTTCAAGAGCTGTCACATCATCGGCGTGTAGAATTTCTCCATCAATTCGTACCCGGACGAAACCTTCCTTTCTGATCCTTGCGAGCAACTGTTCATGTCGTCCTTTACGCGCTGTAACAAGTGGTGCAAGCAACAGGATCTTTGTGCCTTCGTCAAGCTGCATGAGCGCATTAACCATATCCTCAATTGACTGTGCCTGGATCTCACTCCCACACTGATGACAATGTGGCCTTCCACAACGTGCAAAAAGCAACCTCAGGTGATCATAAATCTCTGTTACAGTTCCCACTGTAGAACGAGGATTTTTGCTGGTTGTTTTTTGTTCAATCGAAACTGCGGGAGACAACCCTTCTAAAGAATCAACATCCGGTTTATCCATCTGGCCCAAAAACTGTCTCGCATAGGTAGATAATGATTCAACATATCTCCTTTGTCCCTCGGCATATAATGTATCAAAGGCAAGAGTGGACTTACCGGATCCTGAAAGACCTGTGAAAAGAACAAGTTTGTTTCTTGGCAAATCAACATCAATATTTTTCAAATTATGCATCCGTGCACCACGGATGGATAGAGTCTTTGGTTCCATGAATATTTACACCGGTAAATCGAGGAAGGAAGTATTGCTGCTATATAAGATTTTGATGATCCACTTTGATACAACGATCCATAATGACTAAAATGCCATGGCTCTGAGCGAGTACTGCGGCTTCTTCATTCACAATGCCCTGCTGCATCCAGATTGCTCGTGGTAATTTCGGTAAATTGATTATCTCTTCTACTATTGGTAACACATCTTCGGATTTCCTAAAAATATCAATAATATCAACTTTGCCGGGCAATGATGTCACATCAGGATAACTCATTTGTCCTAGTATTTCAGTCTGTCCCGGATTGACGGGATATACCGTATAACCTTTATTAATAAGATATTGTCCAACCATATTGCTGGGACGCTGCTCTTTTGGAGAAAGACCGACAACAGCGATTGTTTTACTTTCACCAAGTAACGCAGCTAACGATTCGTTATTGTTTGAAAACTCAAGTGTTTGCATAAAGCATTCTCTCCATCAAATTAGAGTAAGTTAACCTAAATAATAAGGCTATCAGCGTACTATAAATCAGCAGATATAATGAGGACACCATAGACAAAAGTCAAGATACCAATTATATAAGAGAGCCATCATTGAGAATTAAAAACTCGTCATTAATCAATTTAGGGTGTTATAATTAACCCCTGCTCAACATACGTATATAAGGGGAAATCCAATGAATTTTCAGGATATTATTTTTGAACTCAGTAGTTACTGGGCTGACCAGGGTTGCCTTATTCAACAACCCTATGACAACGAAGTTGGTGCTGGTACTTTTCACCCAGCAACACTGTTACGCTCTCTTGGTCCTGAGCCTTGGAAGGCTGCCTACCCTCAGCCCTC
This sequence comes from Desulforhopalus sp., assembly GCA_047622095.1. GTDB lineage: Bacteria > Desulfobacterota > Desulfobulbia > Desulfobulbales > Desulfocapsaceae > Desulforhopalus_A. The sequence continues at coordinate 53,384 of JBLHNU010000029.1, read as the reverse complement.
AAGGCGACCAACTGATGGTAGGTACGGCAATAACCCTAATCGACTACAACACTACTACCAGTATCAGGTCGTTCTCAAGCCTTCTCCCATTGAAGTTCAAGAGTTATACTTGGGCAGCCTTAAACGCTTTGGTTTGGACCTTCTCGCTCACGACATTCGATTTGTTGAAGATGACTGGGAATCACCGACCCTCGGAGCATCGGGACTAGGATGGGAAGTCTGGCTTGACGGAATGGAAATAACTCAATTCACCTATTTCCAGCAAGCAGGGTCCATAGAGCTGCACCCTACAACTGTTGAGATCACCTATGGACTTGAGCGTATCGCCATGTATCTACAAGGCGTTGAAAGCGTTTACGATATAATGTGGAACAACGAGGTGACCTATGGTGAAATCTTTCATCAGGCAGAGGTCGAATTCTCCACCTTCAATTTTGAAGAGGCAAATGTCGAAAAGTTATTACAGTTCTTCGACAGCTATGAAGAGGAAGCTTTAAAACTCGTTGCAAAAAATCTTATTTTACCCGCGTACGATTATTGTTTGAAATGTTCACACACATTCAACCTGCTCGATGCCAGAAAAGCGATCAGTGTCAACGAACGGACAAGGTACATCGGACGAATCAGAAATATTGCAAGAAAAGTAGCCGAAGCATACGTCATTCAACGGGAAGAAATGGGGTATCCACTCATCAAAAAATAGCGAAAAAAAATGGGCCAATTGTCACAAATGAGTCTGTTGATTTACTTGGATTTTGGCTCGAGATCAAGGCATACGAAAAAAATAACCACAGGCATATATTTGATATCGGAGTCTACGCTTACCTCCGAGGATTATTTTTTTCTTATAACGAAGATATCGGGGCAAAAGACAGTAAATCAACGGGCTCACAAATTGACATTTGGCCCATTATGTTATTTCATTTTTTGATAAAGTTGTTTTCTTTATACCATTCTATAATATCATCCACTTCTTCACTCACACTCAGTTTTGACTTAAACCCTAAAAGTCGCCTCGCCTTTTCTGTATTAAAGCTACGATCTTTAGTAAAAAAGTCCACCCGTCTTCTATAAAGTGGAGGTTCAATTCCAAACGGTGCACAGACCATCTCACACAATCCACCAGCCCATTGCATTGGCTTTACTGGCAGCTTAATCCAAGGCTTTCTTACGTTACATTTTTCAGCAATAATTTTCGCAAGATCTTTGAGTGGCATCACCGTATCCCCTGCGATAATAAACACTTCACCGTTTACTTCTGTTTTTTCCATGGCTAAAATGAAACTTCGTGCAAGATCCCTGACATCTACAAAATGAACAGTGGCTTCTCCCTGTCCAACATAAAAGAATGTCCCTTTAGAAATCATAGAAAAGAGCTTAAGGGTCCGCATATCTCCAGGCCCATAAACCATACCAGGCCGAATTACATTACCTGTTATTTTTCCTGAACGAAAATAATCAAGAGCAATAAGCTCTCCTTCCATTTTCGTCTGCTGGTATATATCTCCTGGCTGATAAGGTGTGTTCTCATCGGCTGGTGGATGTTCAATATGTCCTAGAACACCAACAGTTGAGCAATGAATAAATCTTTTAATACCTGCCTTCACGCAAGCATCGAGTAATATTTTAACTCCGTCCGCATTAATCCGGCGGAAAACATCTTCCGGAAACCCCTGTTGACGAAATAAAGCAGCAATATGATAAACACCCGTGATACCTTCCAGCAAAGACGGAAGAATATCAGGATCACTGAAATCACCTTCCACAATTTCAACGCCCTCATAGTCCGCATCTAATTTTTGTCCACCAGGCCGAACCAGTGCACGAACAAGAACACCTTGTTCAACGAGAAGACGAACGAGATTACTACCTACAAAACCGGCTGAACCGGTTACCAAATAACGCTCTTTAGTCATAATATTTAAAAGTATCAGTAATGATATTTAATACAAACGTAACGTACACATGGACGAGTAAAACAGAGTAGTTACCAAGGAAACAACGTGAACTACTGTGGACAACTTGTAGGGCTACAGACCTATCAGAAAAAAAATTCACACCCAATTGAGGTGGCGGAAGTGCATGGGAATCGAACCCACCTAACGGGCTATTAACCCGCCACACCGGATTTGAAGTCCGGGAAAGCCACCAGTGCCCTATCCACTTCCACTATAACTGTAAGCAAAAAAACGAATTTACTATACTATTAAGACTTAACCTTGAAAACAACTTTTTTATATATTAGTATGTTTTATTCAATTAGTGAAGTGAATCACGCAATTTATTTTCATCCCAACTGAGGAATTACCCAGCCACCTATGCAGTGCGAAAGACTAATAAAACAAATAAAATCCTGGTATGTTCACGTAAAAGACGAAACCATGGCTCCAGCTCGTATGGTTTCCTTCATCGAGCAACACGTTGACACGTGTGACATATGCCTGAGCGATCCCGACTTAAAAGAAGAAGTTGCAAAAATCACAGAGCTTATTTTACCGGAGTCAAAAATTCCCAAAGCTGTTCGACAACAAAATAGTAAGCTCAAAGCGGAAGAAGAGGAAGCAGAAAGTAGCGAGCCTCAAGAAGAGGAAGAGGTTGAGTCAACTACTGACGATCTAGACGACGAACAGGAAGAGGAACTTGGCTTGGATGATGGTGACCAACCCGTATAGTTAAACCTGTTAGAAACGAGTGGACAGTTACGTTAATTCAAACGTGACTGCCCTATGAGCTTGTCCGAGAATAGGAGTTTGGGCTGGTTAAGCGCAGACTCCAAGAGGCCATTCTCAGACAGCCTCCTAGCTCTTTAGGTCACTCATTTTTCTTAACCCATTCATTTATCTTGGTACTGATAAATTCGTTGATTTGCTCCTGCTCAAGAGTCCCTTTACCTTCGATTACCATAGGTTCTCCGAATGCAAAATAGGCCTTTTTCTTTGTATTAATTTTCCCAAAATCTTTAAATCTTTTTCCATTTTCCCAACCGTCCGTTTTCAAGGCTAAAGGAACAACAGAAACCCCGGCTTTTTTCGCTAGTTTTACTCCGATTGAACTCATCTGTGAGGAATCAAACTCATGTGACCTTGTAGTTTGTGGGAAAACAATAATTGAGATTGCTTTTTGCAAACGATCAACCCCTTCAACCATTACCGTTTTAAGGTCCTGACGTGGATTGGTGCGTGTGAGAGCAATAGGCTTTCTAGAGCGCATTATATGTTTAAAAATTGGATAATTCAGCAGAGACTCTTTGACCACAAAAGTCGATGGCCTGATAGGCTGCACAATTCCTGGTAACAGCAGGGTTTCCATCATACTCATATGGTTGCCTACAATTATTATTGGCCCTTCAGTATCTTTTAAATTTTCAATCCCTGAAACCTCGACACGAACACCAATTTTTTCTAGTGCCTGTAAGATTTGATAGCTGCTTCCCACCCATGCAGAATCATCATAAAGATCTTTTTTCGCTGATCTACTCGCCTTGAGTACAATAAAAAACAGACAAAAGTAAAAGGTAAGCGTAGGAAAATGACGCGCCCAAAAAGTTGTACTACCAGGTCGACTACGATAACTACCGTCTTCAAATTTATACATAACTATCTCAAATTAATTAGGGATCAGAAAAGTGAAAGAACAACAGTTCAACTAGCAGTTGTAATTTCATAGAGTCATTATTTTTTCAAGTATGGCCTAAGTGTCAACGTTGCAATTCAATATTCCGGAAAATCAATTCCAGACACCCAAAAATCCCTTTTCCCGGAATCTCATAACCTTGCCAGCGTTAGTTGTTTACTCATGAACTTTAGCACAAACCTTATATCGAACTGTAACGCCATACAATCATGTGTATTACAATTAACAAAACAAAGCAGAAACCTCCTACATGTTCCAAGCTATCTAGCCGCCTTAACGTGCTAACAATACATATCATTACAAATGGGGAATTTTACTAATATCTTTTCTATTATGCTAGGACAAAAAAGATCGCCATTCAAAAGTAACTATTGGACAAATAGGTCTATTTCATGCAATATTAGATAATAATTACACTTTTTGAGTGACTTATTTTTTTCATTTTCATGGAAAATCCTACAGGATTTAACTGATCATGATGTTTATCATCAGGCATATAATTATATACACACTCAGATACAGTATTATTCTTTCAAAGAAAAACAACTTGGAGCTGAACGAGTAAATGGATACACAACCCCCTCAAGGGATCGATATACAACAAATTGTCGACATTATATTACGAAGAAAAGCAATAATTGTTAGCTGCATTTTGGCTGGATTGACACTTGGCCTGCCAGCATATCTCATCCAACCAAAGACATACCAGAGCACAGCTTTACTGAGTTATCAGCAGCAAAGTATAAATCCTTCAAAGATGTCTCCAGACGCGGAAGAAAATATCCGGGATATTGTCTCTAAACTCTCTCAAATTGTGCAGAGCCGGACTAATCTTGTAAAAATTATAAAAAATGAAGATCTTTACTCAAAAATGAGGGAAAATCTTCCCATGGAAGACGTTATCATTAATATGCGAAAACATATTAAAATTTCCCCATCACGCCGAGGAGACACCTTTTCAGTCACCTACGAGGCGACAAACCCTGAAAATGTTGCACAAACTACAAATGCGTTAGCCTCTGGATTCATTGAAGAAAACCTTAAATACCGAGAAGGCAGGGCAAGTGACACATCCGCCTACACTAAAGATGAACTTGAAATGGCTCAAGAGATCCTGGATAAAAAAGAAGCTGTTATGCGGGATTACAAGTTGAAGTACTACAATGAAATGCCAAACCAACGCATTGCCAACATGACAAGATTAGCTTCTTTACAAGCGCAATACCAGGGCCGACAAGAATCCATACAAGATCTCGAGCGTACACGTGTACTCGTACGAGATCAGATTGAAGTTCAGAAACAAATATTAGCAGGGCTACGCAGAGATTCGGTTAATACGAATTTGAACGAAACTGATCACACTAAGCTACAGAGGTTACAAAGAAACTTAGAAATTCTTCAGCAACGTTACACAGACCAACATCCTAAAGTCAAAAGCCTTAAGAAGAAAATAAAATATTTAGTAGAAATCATAGCAGGTAGCACAACTACCAACGTATCTGCGAACAATACCACACAGGAGTCTAGGCTGAATTTCGACTCCACTCTTCTTGACCTTCAGGCTGAAGTAAAGGATACTGGACTGAGTATTGAAAGAATTAAAAAAGAAAAAAGTAACTTAAAGAATCATATAGAAAAATATGAGCGATGGGTTGGAGGAACACCTGTACGTGAAGCTGAATGGTCTTCTCTTACGCGAGAATACGGCCAGCTAAAACGACACTATGACTTTCTTGTTTCTCGAAACTTACAAGCTGGTTCTGCATTAAATCTGGAACGAAAGCAGAAAGGAAGTCAGTTTAAAATAGTTGATCCAGCCAAAACTCCTAGCAAACCTACCAAGCCTGATTTTATAAGAATTATGGGAATGGCACTCATTGCCGGCGCCGGCCTTGCCGGTGCTATAATCGTAGCGTTAGAATTCCTTCACTCAACATTTAGGAACCCAGCAAAACTCACTCAAACATTCAATATAGAATTAATTTGTTCAGTTCCCCACATTGCTCTAAAAAAAGAATTGACACGAAGTAGAATTATTACAGCTTTCGGAGTATTTTTCTTTTTCAGCTGGGGTATATTACTTAGTATTGCAATGTATTGGTTATGGAATAATAATATGATTATTTTATAATATTTTCAACTTACACCTATAAAAGGGATAAGTACCTTCACGAAATTATTTCGAATCCTATGCTTATCTCTACCATAAAGACAGAGAAAATAATTTCTAAGGTTTTAAATATCAAATTCTTTTTTCAATCTATTTTGCAATACTAACATGGCGGTAATCAATGTATCGTAAGTATTACGGACTTAAACATAAACCTTTTGAGCTTGCACCTGTTGGAGGTCGAGTATACCTCAGTGAAGGGCACCGAGAAGCCCTTGCAACGCTTCGATATGGTGTAATATCAAATAAAGGTTTTTTGTTGCTCACGGGCGGAGTAGGAACAGGAAAGACCACTGTGCTCAACACGTTACTTGGTATGGTAAAAGATAAAGTACGTGTGGTCGTACTCAATAACCCTACCTTGAGTAAACACGAATTCTTCACTTACCTCTCTGGTAAGCTTGGTGTCCCGTACGATAATAACAAAGGAACCTTCATCCTCCAACTTGCAAATTTCCTGGAAGAATACGCAGAGGAAGGAGGGAAAGTATTGCTCATTATCGATGAGGCTCACGCTTTCCCCATAGATTTACTTGAAGAAGTCCGTCTACTCTCTAACCATGCAGGACAAAAGAACGCTCTAACTATATTTCTTATTGGTCAACCAGAATTACAAGATAAGCTCGCTGACCCAATATTACTCCCTCTTAGACAGCGAATAGGCTTAAGACATCACCTCGAACCACTTTCAGAAAGCGACACAGGTCAATACATCGCGTATCGATTAAACAAAGCTGATGCTGCCAATAGTGCTATTTTCGACAATAGTGCTGTTAGTGTTATTCATAAAGAAAGTGGCGGTAATCCCAGATTAATCAATATAATTTGTGACCATGCTCTGATCACCGGTTTTAACCGAGATCTACGAACCATCAGTAAAAACGTTATAGATGAGTGTATTACGGAAATCAAACTCCAAAATGAAAAAAAACTTCAACAATCAGACAATCAAAAAAAGCGAAAGTTTACATTCAACTTTTCTGTAAAACAGCTCTTATTTTCAATAACACTTATCGCCTTTTTAGCTACTTTCATTGTAATAAGTTCTACAATAATTCTATACAATTTTGCCCCGGAATCTTGGTGGCAACACCTTGTCAGTCTCTCAACTCCAATAATTGAAATAATAAAATAGGTTTAGCTAAAATGGGAAAATTTTCTACTGCCCTTGAAAAAGGAGAGCAAGAAGACAGTTATACACAGGAATCAAATGGCGACTGGTTGCAACCTGAGAAGTCTGAAATCCAAAAACAATCCTCACCAAACCAACCACATCCAGCGGACCTCAATATACAGACAATAAGCAACCCCTGGGACCCTCGACTGTTCAAGGCAATCAATCAGGACATATCTCTACCAGAAATATTTAAAGTTCTACGATCACGCATCCTCCATCCACAAAACTCAGATAGACCAATCAGGTCTGTTATGATAACCTCAGCAGTTCCCAAAGAAGGGAAAAGCTTTATCACAGCAAATCTTGGAATTTCTTTGGCCCAAGGCATGGACCAACATTCACTTCTTGTTGATTGTGACCTTAGACAACCATCCCTCGCAAAACTGTTTGGCATTTCTGGTACTTTAGGGTTGGTGGACTACCTACGAGACAATTCCCCATTACCAGACCTCATTAACAAGACCGCAGTAAACAAACTTTCCATTATCGCTAGCGGCAAACCACCACTCAACCCTGCAGAACTTCTCAGCTCCGCTAAAATGAAAGAGCTTGCTAGAGAATTATCAAAAAGATATGACGACAGAATCATCATTTTTGACACCCCTCCCATAATGGTTGCCGCTGAATCAAGCGTTCTCGCGTCTCATGTTGACGGAGTAATTCTCGTTGTTCGAGAAGGTATGTCCAGGAAAAATGAAATCCAGAAAACTATAGACTCAATTGGCAAAAACAAGATTCTTGGAATGGTATACAATGGACAAACCAGTAATATTATCGATAAATCTTATTCTAAGAGATATGACTATTACCACCATGAGTAACAGTAGATTTAAACCATATTACGGTTACATGCACTAACGCAACCTAAATTATAAGCATAATCCACACGACTACTGCGCTGCTGGCTCATTTACCTTTATCTCCTCAAGCAACCTTTCAGCATCAGCACGCTCAGGAAAAGCGACCTTACCTTCTATGATGGGACTGAGGGTATTCAATGCCTTTTCTGGCTGATTATTACCATGCTGAGCCAGGGCGAGATGGTAAATCATTGTCGGGTTATCTGGAATTTTCTCTAGAGCAAGCTCAAACTGAGTCATTGCCAAGGAATATGACTTCCTCTTATAATGCACCCAACCAAGGGTATCTGTTATTGAAGGCGAATCAGGGCTTTCCTGCTTTGCTCGCATTGCCAGCATAAGTGCTTCACCAAGGTCCCCATCCGGAGCCGAAGCAATTAACCATGCAAGATTATTTGCAGCAGGAACATAATCCTCTTTTACCTTAAGAACCTCACGATAATGCTCCATCGCCTTCTCAGCATCTCCATTAATCTGAAGCAAATCTGCAATTCCCATATGTGCAGAAAGGGATTTCGGTTGTATTTCCAGAACTGTTTCGTACAGCTTCAAGGCTTCATCGTTTCGATTCAACTTTCTTAACAATTTAGCCTCAGTCAGATATGCCGTTGCATCCTCTGGCTGAAGACTCTGAAGATTCTTATAAACCCTTTGCGCATCTTCATACTTTTCCTGTTTAATAAAGAGCTCACCAAGCAATAACTGAAGCTCTGAATTTTCAGGTGCTTTTACAATTTGCTGTTCTACAAAAGATGTAGCCTCAACAGGGTTATCTTTATATCTCAAGCCTAGCAGTAACAGGACGGCCTTCGTAGTACCCGGATGTGCATCGAGCAAAGTAGTTAGAGTTTTTTCGGCCTCTTCAGGCTTCTTCAACCCTAGATACGCAAGAGACAAATTCCCAAGCACTTCGGCATTCCCCGCAACCTGATCGTTAATATTTGTAAGTAAAGATAACGCCTGGTCATATCTCTTTAAGTCAACCAACGCTTGACTAAGGATAAGAGCTGATCTAATATTCTTAGGATTAAGTCGCAGCGCGATAATTGCCTCTTTCCCTGCTTCCTCAAAGGCACCTTGCGTTTGAAAAATCTGAGCCATCAAAGTATGGTATTTTGCGCTCCTAGCGTACTTCTGGATTGACATTGCAACTGCATTTTGAGCCAAGTCAACATCCCCTAATTGATAATGAGCCAAACCGAGGAAAAAATATGGTTCCCCCCATTCAGGGAAATCATTATTTAATTCCTGCAAAAGTGTTATCCCATCCCGCACATTATCATCTTTAAGTAAAAAGCGGGTTTTAAGCAGCTTTGTCCCCCCATGGCCGGGGTTGTTCTTCTCTAGTTCCTCAAACAATACGTTAGCTTCGTCGTATTTTTTTTGATCAAAATAAAGTGTTGCCAGTGCGGCAGCTATATCGGCATTTCCGTCCTCAATGAGCTTGGCCTCAGAAAGAGTCTTTTCTGCCTCATCATCCCTATTGTTGTCTCTATAGTACTCAGCAAGCTGCAGCCTAAAACGTGGGTTATTCGGTGCAATTTCTATTATTTCCAACAACTCTTTCAGCAACAGCTCCTTTTCACCTATACTACGGTAATAATTGGCAAGCAGCTGACGCACGAGAGGATTATCTGGAAACTGGGTCACCATTTTATCCAGTAGCGCTTCAGCTTTCTCTTTTTCTTGATTTTTCTGATAAAGTTGTAGGAGATTTCTATAGTTACCAAGATTATCTGTATCTAGATCGTTAGCTTTTTGAAAAGCTTCTTCTGCTTGTTCCCACTGTCCTTGGGCCGCAAATATTCGGCCTTTTAGATTTTGTAGTTCATCTGACGTATCAACCACAGGACCAATTTTTTCAAGTACTTCTATGGACTCTGTATATTTCCCATCTACCAGCTCAAGGTTAGCCAACAGTGTCAATGCTGCAAGATGCTTTGGATCCCTTTCAAGAATATGCTCTACTCTTTCCCTACTCTCTTCAGTCTTTCTACTAAACATGTAAAACTGAGCCACTCTTAAACTTGCGTCAAGATTATCCGGGTCAAGATCTGCGGCTCTCAACAAGGAACCAAAAGCCTTCTTCGGCTGTTTTCCTTCAAGGTAGAGTAACCCCAACTGATAGTGAGCTTCTCCATATTTGGCATCAACCTGCAACGCATTGCGCAGTTGTAGAATAGCTGCTTCACTTTCATTTTTTTCGATATACTCAAGCGCACTTTGGTAATACTCTACTTTATCTTTATCCGGCGTTGAGCAAGAAACAATGAGATTAACACACAAAATAAGGAGGAATAGTTTCGCTAATTTATTTATCAAGATCATATCAACACCCAATTTTTATTATATTCCATAGAATGATAAACTCGTAAATATTCGTCCTTCAAAGCCCTAGATGGCTAAGTCCGATAAGCGTGGACTTCGAGATGTTCCATATGGAGGTAAGCGACCAAAGGACATCAAATTTTTCACGAAACAATCATAGAACAATTCCCCAAACATTTAGACACTATACAAGTAACAACACATTCATATGATAAGCAACAAATAACAAACGAATACAGGTGTATTGAGCATATTTTCATAAAACCGTCTCCACGAACATGTCAAACGGTGACAAAACGTTAGATATATGATCTTATACACCTTTATAATCTAGATATATTTATTCAATAAAGAGAGGGGATAGATGTAGCAATTTTCAGAGATTTGATTTTCTCTGTTACTTTAGCAATGCATACAAGAACGACGCTTTTTGCTATCACTCCGAAAATCAGCTCTAACACCTCGCATCGTCAGGCTTATATTTAAAATATTTTGTAACTCAGATTGAGCCACAGAGTTTATCAGTCAACCATAACAGCAGGAGATCAATCAATGATAAGAACTTTTCTTTTTGTTTATTTTTTCTGTATTTTTTTTACTCAAACAATTGCATTTTCGGCACAATCTTCAGCAGACATCTCAATCACAAATGACCAGAAAAGATCTGTTCTAAAAGAAATGCTTGGCTCTAGATCAGACTCTCTGCCATCAGAAAAAGAATATGTTATTGGACACGGAGACATCCTCACAGTAAGTATTTTTGAAGAAGGCGACATGTCTGTATCAGCGCCTGGAGGTGGTGATCAAGCAACAGACGCTCCTCGCTCTGCTGGTTCAGGCACCTCTGTAATGATGGATGGGCGTATTTCACTGAAACATATAGGTGACGTTGAGGTCGTTGGGCTTACACTTACTGAGCTTGCAGACTATCTCAAGCAGCTCTATTCGGTGATATATGATGATCCCATTGTCACCACAACCCTTGCCAAAAGTAATAGCCTTCGCTATACAGTAATGGGAGAAGTGGCTGGACCTGGGATTTTTTTCCTGGATTTCCCAATGAACCTTGTCCAGATTGTCGCTCGCGCAGGTGGTTTTACAGAGTGGGCCAGTAAAAAAATTACCGTTGTGCGAAAAAAAATCAAAGAAGAAGACAAGGCGCTCTTTAAAGGGAATACTTTAATATTCGACTACGATGATTTTATCACCGGAAAAACTCTTGAAAAAAATATATTTGTTCGATCTAACGATATCATTATCATAGACTGACGCATCATATAATAAGACCACTTTAGATTTGTTCTCATTTGAGGCATAAAACAAATGGTGGAGAGATGACTAAGATCATGACTACTCACACATCGCTACTACTAGCCAGTTTACTTATTATACCCTGCTTATCAACAAATACACAGGCACGTGTGAATATAGTAAACACTGGATTGTCCTTATCCTATGATTTCGATGACCGACAATATGAAGACAGAGACGATGACGAATACCAAAGCATAGCGATAACGCCACAAATTCATTTTATATCCACCGGTATAAAAGATCGCTTTGAAATCCAGGCATCTCCGTCCATTAAATATGACCTGATAGATTCTGAAACAAACTGGGACAACGATCTTTTGCTTGCAGCTGAACGAGGCATCAGCAAGAACTGGCGGCTTATAGGCTCGAACTCTCTCCGCAGAAGTGATAACTATGAGTCGTCATCAAGCTTTTACGGCCAAACAACACAGGACAACTCGCCGGAACTTTCCGCAGACTTTGGCCGAAGTCGATATTGGCGTAACACGTTTGATCTTACATCCGAACACTTATACGGACAACAGAACGCATTGGACTTCGGCTTCAATTACATTATTTTACGCAATGACGAATCTGAGGAAAGGACCTATGAAGACTATGACAGATATACAGGAAGCATTACAAACCAACACCGCTTCAATCAGAAATGGCAAACAGTAACAGATTTCAGCGTTGTTAAAGGAGAGTTTGAAGATACAGGCTCAATAGCGTTGTTAACTGAAGAGGAGTCTTTATCTGATGATTTAATGGAATACCGTCTTCTTTTAACCGGCGAAAACAATTTTAGCCGCCAGATAACCCTCTCTCTTTTCTATAATTACATTGGCACAAGGTATGATGAAGACGTGCAAGTAGATGGCGATATACATCAAGTTCAATTTCGCGGGGTCCACAATTACTCTCGCCAAACAACTATAACCCTTGGAGTGGGCCCTTCCTATGAGAAATCAGAGGGCCTAGATGCCAATATAGGTGGTAACGGAATTGCAGAGTTTACCCACCGAAGCGAACGCGGATCATTTACCTTTGGAGTGGAAAAGCTATATGACGTAGACAATTTTTCAGGCACAAATGAGCGAGGTTTTGTCGATTCATGGGAGACACATTTGCTCGCAGACTATCAAATACTATCTGATTTAGTTCTCGATGGCTACATACGATACACGTACGAGGACCGAGATGACCTCCCAACTAGCCTGAGTGACTCACTCACCTCAACTGATCCCAGTGGCGATATTATTCTAGAAGAATACCATAACGATATATTTGTTTCCGGTATTGGTTTACGCTATAACTTTTTAAGGAACTACACTGCCAGCCTCGACTACACTTTCAGTAAACAAGAATCTGATAGATTGGGCAAAGACTACGACGATCATCGTATACTGGTCTCCCTTTCTTGGGCACAAGATATATTACGCTGGTAGAATTCACACCAATCAAAACCCACGCCTAATAATTTAAAAAACGAAGTTTCGTTTAGCAAAGAAGTCGTCGTTCTATAATGTGTTTCGCAAGAAAACGTTAAGTTGCAAGCAACCTATCTCCCCCCCTTCCCAAACAAAACCGTCTTCACGGTATAAAAAATCACCAGAAGATCTAAAGCAATTGAGTTGTTCTTGATATAAAAGAGATCATATTCCAGCTTCCGCAGAGCATCCAGTTTCGAAGCACCGTACGGATAACTCACTTGAGCCCAGCCAGTAATTCCCGGCTTAACCACATGGCGAATACCATAATACGGTATTTCCTCAACTAATTGTTCTACAAATACTTGTCGCTCCGGCCTCGGCCCGACCAGACTCATCTCTCCTTTTAATACATTCCAAAGTTGAGGTAGTTCATCTATACGGACTTTACGTATAAAACCGCCAAACCTTGTGACCCTGCTATCGTTTTTCTGGGCCCACACTGCCCCATCTTTCTCGGCGTCCTGGCCCATAGACCGAAACTTAATGACCATAAAAGGAACATTCCCCTCACCAACCCTTTCTTGAGAATAAAAAACAGGCCCAGGACTTTCCAATTTAATAATAATTCCCGAAATCAGCATTACAGGACCACTTATAAAAAGTAACACTCCGCTTAGCACCACATCCACCAACCGCTTTGCCAAATAACGCCACCGACTAATTACTGTAAAACCATCTGAGAAAACAATCCAACTCGGTTCTACCTTTTCCACCATTATCTTACCTGTAATGCGTTCATAAAAGGTCACCCCCTGTTCTACCACCGTGCCCGCTAATTTATACTTCAACAAGATACGAGTTGGTGTCCCTCCTCTTTTCTCGTCAGGTGCCACAACAATTCTTTGAATTGCAGTTAGAGGAGACATATTCTCAACATCCTCTAGCTCTTTAAACACAGGAACACGATACGGGTTACAGGCAGGAGAGCCATCACCGACAAAAGCAATTATGCGATAGACAGAATCATGCCTTCCCTCAATTTCTTTTGCAATTTCACTTGCAAGGTCTCCTGTACCAATGAGCACAAGATCCTGTACAAACAGCCTCCTGCGTAAAATCCGGTGATAAAAATATCTATAAATCAGCAATGAAAAGCTAACAAGCACATAGCCTGTCCAAAAGATATAGGTGTGCATCAACATTGGCGGCAAAATATAATACAAAATACCAAGTACAATACAACCAACTCCGAACGCCTGCGTCAATCGAATCGCGATATCAGGCATACTCAGATCCTGTCGCATCTCATACATATCAAAAAAATAGAGACACAACTGAAAGACAGCAGTGACGACAATCGCTTGAATGAAATACAGCCCGATCAGCCCTATAAATTGATTGATCCCTACAAAAATCAAACATGAAAGCAAAAAGGAGGATAAAATCATCGCCCCCTCTCCAAGAAAAAACAAGATATCTCGTAGTGGATAATGTTTGTTAAAGAAATATGGCATATTCTGTAAGTAAATTAGATGATGAGGATGACAACTGCACCGCTACTGTTTAGTACCTTAGTCCTGAAAGTCTGTCACTCTCTTTAGTACCCCCCTCGAAGTCTGTCGCTTAACTGAAGGGTATAAAAAACAAGAATTCCGTATAGTAGGTTAAAATTAAAAACTTAAAAAAGACACCAGATAGCGAACACAGAAATACCTTCGAGGTACTTATGCCAGCTTATTTATCGCTTACTGGCTTTCAAGCTACTCAGTCCACATTAAAACTTTTTCTACAATCAAAATGTTAAAATAAGAAAAAAATATCATTTTAATACTCCAGTTATCAAGCTATGCTTATATATTTTCTGTTTGATCCGTACCTTGTAAAACTATTTATTACTAACGTGAAAAAATAATAACAATTTACCAATCCACTCTTTTATACTACCATAAAGACAATCGTAATTGTTACAAAAAAACGAGCTATCCGAGTCTATATATGCATACAATTTTACTTACCTTTGATATTGAAGACTGGTTTCAAGTCGAAAATTTCAAGGAATATATCCCCTACAGTTCCTGGTCTTCACTTGAGCAGAGGGTTCATTCGAACACAATAGCACTACTGGACCTTCTCGATGATGCTCCAACTATATTGAAAGCCACATTTTTCATATTAGGCTGGATTGCAGAACGAAACCCCAATCTGGTGTCTGAAATCTCAAAACGAGGTCATGAAGTTGCGTCGCACGGGTACAACCACAAGCTTTGTTACCATCAGTCTTCTGACGAATTGTACAATGACCTAGACAAGAGTAAAAAACTTTTAGAAGATATTACTGGCCAGGAGGTATCGGGCTATAGAGCTCCCAGCTTTTCTATAACTGACGAAGCGCTCACCATCGTTCAGAAAGCTGGCTATAAATACGATTCAAGCTACAACTCCTATGACAAACATGGCAGATACGGTTCAATAGCTTTAGCATCTGCAGAAAAGCAGAACCTACCACTATACAAAATCTCTCCATCATTTCACGAAATCCCGGTGAGTAACTTGTCTTTACATGGCAAGATCATTCCTTGGGGTGGTGGGGGCTACTTCAGGTTGCTACCATCTTTCCTGCACGGTGTGGGCGTGAGTCATATTTTAAAAGAAAATGGTTGTTATACATTCTACATGCACCCCTGGGAGATCGACCCAGAGCAGCCGAGGGTGAAAAAAGCTAAGGCATCTTTTCGTTTTCGACACTATGTTAATTTAAGCAGTACAAAGAAAAAATTAATAACGTTTATTGTAAACAATCCAAATGTTTCTTTCCTGAGTTGCTCCGATTTTATCGAGAGCTAGCGGGGAATCACCACAACTAATCAGATTTGCTTACAATATACTTGGCAAAGCGCCTTTGCGGTGTCTGTAAACTACAACTTTAAATACTCTCCAGATTTCTTTTTTTAATAACAAGTTCATAATAACAAAGAATGAATACACAAGAAAAGAAAAATAAAACCTTCATACCGCTATTATTGCTATTGCCCGCAAGCCTTCTAGTAGCATATTCTCCAGTGTTGGAAGAACTTTTCTCCGCCTGGTCCTCATCTGATGAATACTCTCATGGTTTTTTCATTGCACCAATTTCTTGCTATATCCTTTGGCAGAAAAAGGATAGACTAATGACTTTACCACAGGAAGTGTCAATAATCGGGTGTATTTCGCTTTTTTGTTCTCTTGCTGTGTATCTTTTAGCCTATTATTCTGAGATAAAAACGGTCGCCTCTCTATCCCTCATATCCACCATTGCGAGTTGCGTTCTCTTTCTTTACGGCCCAGCAGTCTTAAAAGAAATTTCTTTCCCTTTATTATTTCTGTTGTTTATGATCCCTATCCCGGCACAAATATATTCTACGGTCACTATTCCGCTGCAACTGCTAGTCACTAAGGCAAGTGTAGGTTTACTCGCTCCTGCCGGGATACCAATTTTACGTGATGGCAATGTCATTCATATTCCCCAGTATACATTCGAAGTAGTACAGGCTTGTAGCGGCCTTAGGTCCTTAGTTAGTCTATGGACCCTTGCTACAATTATCTCCTACTTTACTTTACAATCGGGTGTACTGCGGGGGATTTTAATGTTATGCGCAACCCCAGTGGCTATCTTGGTCAATATTTGCCGTGTTATCATAATGATCACAGCTTCCTATTTCTGGAATTATGACTTAACAGAAGGGACTGTACATACTATTTTGGGCTTGCTTATATTTTTGCTGGCCATTGTAATAACATTACTAATTCAAGGAGCTTTAAAGCGTTGGGACATATCAAGCCAATAATTTTGTATATTACAATTTTTCTATTTGGCACTGTCGCTCTCATTATCTCTATGAAACCTGAGGGAACAGTACAGATGAAAGGTGAATCACTCTCAGCGACCTTCTCCACAATCAATAATTGGAAAGGGTCGGGTAGGATCGTTTTGCAACCGGAAATTATTGAAGCCCTGGATCTAGATGATTATTTATTCCAGAGTTACAATAACGATGGTCAGACCATTGGCATGTATATCGGATATTATTTAACTTCTGGTAAACTTGGTGCAGCACATGATCCTCTCGTCTGTCTTCCAGGACAGGGTTGGCTCATCAAACAACGCGGAGAGGGCGAAGTGGTGTTCAAAAATGAAGAGAAGCACCGTATTTCCTACTCAACCATGGTGGTTGATCGACATGGTGAATTGCAGATGTTTTTATACTGGTTTCAGACTTACGACAAAGCAGTTGCGGGCACGCTTTCCCAGAAACTTGCATCTTTAAAAAATAAAATAACAGGATCAGGCCAAAGCAATGCTTTTGTTCGCCTGAATTGTGATATGACTACTCAGACAGAGCAGCAGTGCCAACAGCTTTTAACAAATTTTACTAAAGAATTTTACCCAGGCTTCTTAAAGTATGTTCGTAATGAAGACTAATATTGTGTCGTCTACAGACGAATTCTCTTTTTAAAAGCCCTTATCAATCCATTAGAGTTTCTTTATTAATTATGATTACATGGACTCTGGAGTTCATATTTTGGTTTTCACTGCTGACATTGTTTTATGCATATGCAGGGTACCCACTCTGCGCAGCCTTACTTGCATTTTTTTTAAAGAAACCTGTTCACAAAAAGTCTATTTACCCTCAAGTAACTATCCTGATTGCCGCTTACAACGAGGAAGACAGTATAGCCGCTACACTTGAGAATAAACTCTCCCTTGATTATCCAAAAGATAAACTTCAAATCATTGTCATTTCAGATGAATCAGAAGATCAAACTGATACTATTGTTGAGTCTTTTCGTGAGCGAGGAATATTATTACTGCGACAATCACCGCGTGCAGGCAAGACATCAGCGTTAAACCTAGCTATTCCTTTTGCAAGAGGAGAAATCCTTGTATTTTCAGATGCCAATTCAATGTATGCGCCGGATGCAATGCAAAAGCTTGTTGCCAATTTTGCCGACCCCGCTATTGGCTATGTAACGGGTAAAATGATCTACACCAATTCTGATGGCTCAACCGCCGGGGACGGTTGTTCTGCCTATATGAAATATGAAAACAAATTACGTGAACTAGAAACAAATCTGGGTTCTGTTGTTGGCGTAGATGGCGGCATTGATGCCATGCGCATAGATTTATACTCTCCACTTAATGCCGATCAGTTGCCTGATTTTGTTCAACCCCTAAAAGTCATCGAAAAGGGATACAGGGTGGTTTACGAGTCTTCTGCACTCTTAAAGGAAGCAACTTTATTAGAGAGCGGTGATGAATATCGTATGAGGGTACGTGTTACTCTGCGCGCTTTATGGGCTTTGAATGACATGCGCGGACTCTTAAAGGGAGGTGGTGGGATGTTATTTGCGTGGCAATTATGGTCCCATAAAGTGTTGCGTTATAGTTGTTTTGTTTTTCTCATATTGGTCTTCTTGACCAATATTTGGTTAGCAACAGAAACAGTATTCTTTCAGATATTGTTTTCGTTCCAGTCAGCCTGCTATATTGGGGCAGCACTTTCTCCCGTAGTTACTCGCCTGGGAAGAGATATGTTGTTATTAAGATTATTATATTATTTTGTACTCTTAAACGTTGCTTCTTTGCATGCTGCAATGAATTATATTAAAGGGAAA
Organism: Desulforhopalus sp.; assembly: GCA_047622095.1. Classification (GTDB taxonomy): domain Bacteria; phylum Desulfobacterota; class Desulfobulbia; order Desulfobulbales; family Desulfocapsaceae; genus Desulforhopalus_A. The sequence goes on along the minus strand of JBLHNU010000029.1, from coordinate 34,838 downwards.
AAACAAATACTTTGGACACCAAGAAAAGGATAACATTCGGTCTTTAAAAAACTGAATATTGTTATAACAGAAAAGGGTGTTGGAAAGAATATGTATTAACACAATATAATCAGTTACATAAAAGACAAAAGCCTCTATAATGGTATTAGTATGTCCGCTAAAACAATACGCTACCAAAAAAGAGGCTTTAAATGCACGCAAAAGATATCAAAAGAATTGTCAGAGAACAACTAAAAAAGAAGCATCCGAACTGGAGATAAGCGTAGACTTCGATCGCATTATAAAAAAGCAGAAAAAACAGTTTGTCTGAGAAGTTACCGATGCTGTCATTGCAGAATATAATCAGGAACTTGATGTGCCTATTGAGAGTTTGATCGGAATCGAAGATCAACAAGTAGATTGAAAAATAATTCCACTGCAAGATATGGCCGATTTTGTTGATAATTCTTACCAAAAAACCGGGGTGGATAGATTTTTCTAAATATCGCAAGCCCTGGAAAGAAATTTACAACAAGGAATTGCAGTTTATCGACAAGCTTCTAGATGATCGCATTCTCAATAGTTTGTTATCATACGATGGCTACAGTCCACAAATGAGGGACATCTTTCCTTGTCAGTTATTCCGTGCAGAACTTATGAAGGCGCTTAAAAATCCTGAAATTTCTTATTGAAAATATTGCCAGGAAAAACACATGGGCCAGGAAAGGGAACAAAATCGTCGATTTCTTGGATTACCTCTGCATACCAAAACGATAATAGATCATACGAACCTATGTCATTTTCGCAACTCGCTGTCTTTTACCCAGCAAGTCAACGTATTGATTTATATTCTGCACTTTTTCCATCGATCCGGCTTACTGGAAGACAGCCTCATTCATGGTGTCGATTCAACTGAAATTGCTTGCGATAGCAAGATCCCGCTTTACGTTGTTGAACGTTGGAGACAAGAAAGTACGTATTTACAATGATATTGATTGTGGGGTAAGACGAAACAAAAGAGATAAGTCAAAGTTTGTCATAGGGTATTGCCTTCATACTTTGACAGCCATACCACCCACAACAGGTCATAGTTTCCCGCTCATTTCACTACTTGGCCCAGCTAATCACCATGATAGCCTGTTTCTCAGACCCCTTATTGAGCTTGCCCAGGCAATGGGCATTGAGATGAAACTTATAACAGCCGACGAAGTTTATAACGATAAAGATGGGTCAATTTTGGCAGATACAGGAGTACATTTGATCACTCCCGTTTCTAAATCAACAGATCTTCCAGAGGATGTAGAGCCAGAAACACTAGCCGTAACGTTCTATGATCTATGCGAATTAGCATTCCGCGTCATTGTAAAAAACACAAAAATGTGAGTTTTATGTCGAATTTCTTCTAAAACAAACAACACCATGAGGTACATCTAATTACTTCTACTTGGTTAAAGGTTTCAGTAAGTTTGAAAAAGTGGTCAATGAGTTCGAACTCTCTTGGCTGAGGTTTGTAATTTTGAAAAAAATCAAGATCCTTTACGTTATTGACAGTCTTGCCCGTGGCGGCACAGAATTGCAGTTGACCGGGCTTATCGATCGGCTGGATCGTCGACGTTTTACTCCTTACCTCTGTACTTTACGCGATGTTGACCCAGTATTGCTCCCGACTGATTGTCCTCATCTGATTTATAAGGTGCCGCGTTTGTTTTCCGCTAATGGAGTGGTATCAGCCTGGCGCCTTTCTCGATTCCTCAAGAGTGACGATTTCACAGTTGTACAAACATTTTTTCAGGATGCCACTGTGTTCGGCGGCGTAGCCGCTTGCCTTGCAAGCACTCCAATACGTTTGGCGTGCTTTCGCGATCTAGGATTCTGGCGTACGCGAGCACAGGCATTGATGCAGCGCTGTGTCTATTCAATGATGACAGGTTTTCTTGCCAATGCCGTCTGTGTAAGAGATAATTTTTCCAAGCACGGCGGTATAAAGAGAGATGCTATTCAAGTCATTTACAACGGAATTGACCCCGACAGTCTGCCTTGGGTTGAGCATGACGGGCCAACTTTGCATATAGGCATAGTTGGCAATCTGAATCGCCGCGTCAAACGCACCGACCTGTTTCTGCGAGCTGCTGTACAGGTGAGTCGTAAACATCCACAAATAACCTGGTATGTAGTCGGCGACGGCTGCTATCGTTCAGAATATGAGCAGTTGGCCTGCAAAGAGGGTATTGGTGACCGAACAGTTTTCACCGGAAATATTGAGTGTGTTGCTGATTATCTTGGCAAGTTTCAGGTGGGTGTTCTTTGTTCGGATTCTGAAGGATTTAGCAACGCTTTGCTGGAATATATGCTATGTGGTTGTGCCACTGTGGTCACGAGGGTAGGCGGTAATCCTGAGGCTGTAATCGACGGACAAACAGGTTTATTAGTTCCTCCGGATAATGTTGAGGCATTGGCGGGGGCCTTGTTGAAAGTGGTTGAAGATATTTCGTTGCGACGGAAAATGGCGGAGGAGGCCCGTCGATCTGTAGCTACCAACTTTGGCTGGAATCGTTGCGTGACTGCCCATGAAGCCATTTATGAGAATGTCACTTAATTTTGCTGCGGCTGGATTTGAGAAGAATGCTCGTTCTTAAAAAAAACACCTCCCTATAATTTATTTCGTGGTAGTTTACCATCTGTGGCCACTACTTTAGTGGAGGGTAACAAGGTATTTAAGAAATCAACATTTGTTATCTCATGGAAAGATGCGGCAATATTGTCAAAAAGAGAGTTTATAGTGATCAGTAGCTTACTAAGACGGGCAGTGTTTGAACCGCTCTATTGTCTAAAAAACAATAGTCCCAGAATTTCTTACTGGAAGCAGTTAGAGAAAACTCAATATTTATCCTTGCAGGAATTGCAGGAGATTCAATGGCGACGATTGCAAAAACTCTACGCTTTTCTTTGGGAGAATAATAAATTCTACCGGTCTCGTTTTCAGAGTGTTGGTTTAGAACCTGATTCGTTAACTGAACCAGCTGATATTAAAAAAATTCCAATCCTGACCAAGGCAGAGATTCGAGAAAATTGTGAATCAATGATCTCTGATGGTTTTGAGCAAAAATCTCTCCTTCACTTTAAGACCGGAGGGTCTACCGGCAAGGCTCTGGATATTTACATTACTGAAGAATGTAGCGAATTGCGAAACGCCTGTGCCCGTCGTGCTGACCGGTGGACCGGCTGGGAGCCGGGCGAAACTGTAGGGGCAGCGTGGGGGAATCCCCAATTACCTGTGACCTTAAAAGAAAAAATATTTCATAATCTTTTTCAGCCCTATATTTATCTGGACACAATGGCAGTTTCTTCTGATTCAGTGCTAGATTTTGCCCGCAACTGGGAGAGGGTGAAACCCACATTACTTTATGGACATGCTCATTCCATCTTCATCCTGGCCCAATATGTTCAGGAATTAGGTTGCCGACAAATTAAACCAACCGGAATTTTATCCACCTCAATGATGCTTTTTCCGCATGAGAGAAAATTGATTGAGCAGGTGTTTTCCTGCAAAGTGACTGACCGTTATGGCTGTGAAGAGGTGAGCTTGATTGGCTGCGAGTGTGAAAAACATGATGGCATGCACATGAACATCGAACATCTTGTTATCGAATTCATAAAGGATGATGGAACAACTGCCCAAACAGGCGAAACGGGTAATATCGTTGTTACCGATCTGATGAATTATGCCATGCCGTTTATTCGATATAAAGTTGAAGATGTTGGTGTACCGATGGACACTATGTGTCCATGTGGCCGTGGTTTGCCGCTCATGGGCAGAGTAACCGGTCGGGTGGCAGATTTTCTTATGAGCAAAAATGGTGATAGAGTTGCAGGAATTTCTTTGATTGAAAATACCTTAACTGAAATGGCAGGAATCGACCAGATGCAGATTGTTCAGAACTCAATTGACGACATGATATTAAATGTTGTCCCAGGCAAGTCCTTTAACGAACAAGTTCAATTGAAGCTGGTCCAGTATTTCAGAAAAGTTTTTCCGGATACTACGGTTACCGTTAATAAGGTGGAGAAAATTTTGCCCGAACCGTCCGGTAAATTTCGCTTTTCAATCTGCCGAATCGCCGATGTGAACTAAAATGAAACCTCAGGTCAGCGTCGTCATTACCTGTTACAACTATGGCAAATATCTTGCTGGCTGCGTTGAATCCGTGTTGTGCCAGACTTACCAGAATATCGAAATCATCATCATAGATGATGGTTCGACCGACAATTCTAACGAAGTTGTACAGGAGTATCTGTCCAATCCTCTGATAAAATACATCAGACAGGAAAATGCCGGACAGGCTAACGCCAAGAATGCTGGGATACAAGCCGCAACAGGAGACTTTATCGCTTTTCTTGATGCAGATGACCTCTGGGAGAGCACCAAACTAGAAAAGCAAATGCCCATGTTTTCCGAAACCACAGTGGGGGTGGTGTACAGTCGGGCCAGGTTCATTGATGAGGAAGGGAGGGGGTTGGATCTCAAGGTAGAAGGAAAGTACCTTAAGCCTCGTTCAGGACGAGTAACGGAATTTCTTTTTTTTGATAATTTTGTACCGTTTTCTTCTGCTGTGCTACGGCGAGAATGCGTTGAGAAGGTGGGGGAGTTTGACGAATCTCTACTAATGGGCATTGATTGGGACCTTTGGTTACGCATCTCTACTCGATATCTGTTCGTCCAAGTAGATGAACCATTGTTAATATACCGAGTTGGACATCCGGGGCAGATGTCCAAAAATGTTGAAGAAAGGCAGCGATGTTCGGATAGGATTATGATGAAATTTATGAGAGACCACCCGGATGTATTGTCAAAACGCGCTATCCGTAGTGCCCAAGCTTATACCTATCGTAATAGAGCAGGGTATTTTAGCAATTCTGATATAAAACGCTCTAACGAATATTACCTACTTTCCTTGAAAGGTGGCTTCTTCAATTTTGCGGCATATCGAGGGCTTTTGGTTAATTTTCTGAAGCTTGTGAAGCTATACCTGTAGGCTGGCTCATCAGAACAAACAAGGTTGTGAGGAATGATAGATGCAATTTAGATTTTTGAAATATGATATATACAGATATTTTTACCCTAATGATGATATATGTAAACTCAGCATGTATGGTAAAATAAAAATTATTCTTACCACTCAAGGCATCTGGGCTACACTAGTATATAGATTTAGGCGATGGACTCTTTTTGAATGTAGAAACTCTGTGCTGAAAAAACTATTGAGCCCGCTTGGATCAATTCTGCAACTGTTCATTGAAATTACGACTGGAATTCATATTGAACCAAAAATTGATATTGGACCAGGGTTATATATTGGACATTTTGGAAATATTTTTCTCGGTGGAGAAACGAAGATAGGGAAATTTTGTAATATAAGTCAAGAGAACACCATCGGCTATGCAGGGAGAGGTGTGAAATGGGGGCTGCCAATAATTGGTGACTATGTTTATATAGCACCAGGGGCGAAGATTATTGGGAAAATTGTTGTAGGGAACCAAGTTGCAATTGGAGCAAATGCGGTCGTCACTAAAGATCTTCCGGATAACGCCGTTGTTGTTGGGGTCCCGGCTAGAATAATCAATTATGATTCAAGTAAAGACTTTGTGTTGTTCAATAGAGATAAATGTCGAAAGGTTCTCTGACCAATTTCAGAAACTTGTTTGTGGCACTTGGTTTAATTTGCATTTATTATTTTGCTGAAAGCACTGTGCGTGCCTTGCCGGGGCGTTAATCGGAGGTCATCTTCATGCATATCCTACACATCATAGATAGTGGCGGGATGTACGGGGCTGAGGTTATGCTGTTGAACCTGGTTGAAGAGCAGGTCCGGCAGGGCCTAAAGCCTGTAATCGCCAGTATTGGTGATAAGCATTCATGTGAGAAGCCTTTTGAAACTGAGGCTTGTAAACGAAATTTTCCAATTAAGATTTTTCGCATGCGTCCGGGCCCAAACTTCATTGGAGCCAGGGAAATACTTAATTTTGCAAAATCAATACATTGTGATTTGCTCCATTCCCATGGATACAAAGGGAATATTCTTTTTGGATTTATCCCTAAAAAAATTCGTCGCCTGCCTTTAATAACAACCCTGCATGGTTGGACATCATCAGGGGCTAGTTTCTCGCGCATGCATTTGTATGAATTGCTGGACTCGTGGGCCTTGTCTCGAATGGACGCTGTTGTACTCGTTAATAAAGGCATGTTGGCCCACTCAAGATTAGCGGGAAGAGATAATATCAAATTTCATATAGTGAATAATGGGATCAACGTTGAAGAACCAGAATCGTATCCATGTGCAGAACTAAAATTAAGGCAAGTAAGAGATGCAAATATAGTTGCCGTAGGCCGTCTTTCTCCTGAAAAGGGTTTTAATGTACTCTTGAAAGCCATTGCTCGTGTCGTTGAGAATGGGGGAGATGTCTCTCTTGTAATTTTTGGTGAAGGACGCTTGCGGCGAAAGCTTGAAGAACTGATTTTGCAACTTGGTCTGCAAGGAAGAGTGAAAATGTCTGGTTTTGTCAGCAATGTAGCAGCAACATTTTCTTGTTTTGATCTCCTTGTCATGCCATCATTGACTGAAGGGTTGCCTATCACGCTGCTGGAAGCCATGCGAGGGAAATTACCGGTAATTGCTTCAAAGGTCGGCGGAATTCCCAATGTGTTGGAAGATGGTGTTGGTGGAATCCTGGTGGAAGCAGGTGATGAGATAGGATTGGCGGAAGCGATTAATCAGCTTGTCGGTTCGGGAAGCAGATGCAAGCAACTTGCCGAAGAGGCGCATTTGATTTTTAAACAGAGATACAGTTCAACTCAGATGGAAACAGCCTATCGGCAGATATATACTGATACGCTTGTTAATTCGAATAAAGGAGCATCTTTGTAACGGTGTCATGATTCTTGAATAGTTTAGTGCCTTACCCCTCAAGGGGGCACTAAACTGAGTACTCCAGATTTCCTGTCATTCAGTTTAATACCTCCTTGCGGGGTACAAATAACAAGAAACATGGAGACTCCTTTGCATTAAGAGCTTAAAGCAACCGGCAGATAGCGAACGAAGAGAGACCTTCGAGGCACTTATGCCCATCAAGTGTGCAGTGGACAGAGTCCCCGCAAAGCACGGGAAATAAAAGGAGTCCCCCCTCGTGGGGTGTTAGAAAATCTCTGATAATTAAAATCAACCTTACGTTATTTTATGCATGATAAAGCTTTTTTACTTTACTTATTATTCGTTGTAAGTTGGTTTACTCACCTAGCTGGTCGCATTCCCGCGCTCGGTATTATTCGTTTTGATTTTGTCCTCGTAGTAATTTTGATGATTCTTGCAATCTTCCGCTCTACTGAAGAGACGCCTGAAGAAACTGATGTAGGCAAATACCTTAAACTAATATTAGTATATGCAATTGTAACCTTACCCTTTGTTGAGTGGCCGGGGAGCGTATTGCGTATTGGGTTGATACAATTTATTAAGGCTATTGTTTTTTATTTCTTCACTATAAAATTCGTGAGAAATGAAGGACAAATGAAGCTGTTTATTACCGTTTTTTTAGGCAGTCAGATTTTTCGGATTCTCGAGCCCTTGTATCTGCATGTTACACAAGGGTACTGGGGGTCGGCTGCTTCAATGGCTGACTGGCAGTTTATGAACAGGTTATCAGGTGCTCCGCACGATATAGTAAATCCTAATGGTTTAGCCTTTATTATCGTGAGTATCCTTCCTTTTATTTACTATTATGCGAAGTTAAATAAGAAAGTTTTTCTCATCTCGTTATTTCTCATTCCCGTGATGACATGGACCCTGATATTGACTGCATCACGTAGCGGCTTTGTTGCCCTGCTTGCAATTATCGGCCTTATCGTCATGAAAACAAAACGTAAATTTTTATTTGTGCTTGTAGTGATTCTTTGTGTTTTTGCTGGCTACCCATTTCTCTCTGCAAATCAGAAAGATCGATATTTTTCGATTGTCAGTAAAGATACCCAAAATGCCGCAACAAGTGCAGGAAGAATTGAAGGGGTGAAAAAAAGCTTACAGGTTGCTCTGCATAGACCAATGTTCGGTCATGGATTGGGTACATCCAAGGAGGCAAGTTGGAACTATGGTCAATCTACACACCTGGCACATAATCTCTATGCAGAAGTGGCTCAAGAGCTTGGTTTTATTGGGTTGTTATTTTTTCTTATATATATATATTCAATTTTTAAAGAGCTGAAAAAGGCAAATATTCAGTGGCATCCGGATGAAAATCAAGACTCTAATTTCATTCAAGTGTCCTATTGTGCACTATGGATTTTCTTTTTTATGAATTTAGTTTTTAGCCTGGCAAGTTATGGTTTGTCCGGCTATGAGTGGTATTTAATGCCTGCTTTAATTGTGGTGCTGAGAAGAATTCAAACATGTGACGTTGAGTTAGTGGAGAAGAATATCAATGGAAAAATCTCGTAGAATTCATATACTAGTAATTATCAAACACCCTATTGGTGGCATACGTTCGTTTCTACGGGATCTTTACAGTCAATTTGATCCTGAACATTTTAAATTAACTTTTCTTTTGCCGGACACATCCGAACTTGATGCGCTTAGAGAAAATTTAAAGGCAACTGATTGTACATTCCTGATACTAGAACAAAATGCCAATATCCTAGTGTTTGTAAAAACACTATTCAGGGTTTTGAATAAGAGCGATATTGATGTTGTGCACTCTAATGGTTTTACCGCGATGATTATCTCGGTAATCCCTGCTTTTTTGTATAAGAAACCTCACATTCTTACAGCGCATGATACCTTTACAGAAAAGCAATTCACAAAATTCAAAGGGATGCTTAAGAAAGTCGTGCTTGGTGTGTGTTTCCATTTTGTTGATGTCATACACTCTGTCAGCAATGATGCGCAGAGCAATTTGCTTGAATATTTTCCTGCATTACGAAAAAAGATCTCTAAGCTTATAGTGATCCCAAACGGTATAGACACTAGGAGGTTTTTAGTCGATGATCGAGAAGATTGGAGAAAACAAATAGGATTAGAAAAGGAAACATTTTTGATAGGATTTTTTGGACGTTTTATGGCTCCTAAGGGCTTTAGGTATCTTATTGAGGCTGTTGATATCATCTCGAAAATGAAAAAAGATTATAAATTTGTAGTTTTGGCTTTTGGCTGGGGAGGATTTATTCGGGAAGAGCAGGCTGAAATAGAACTTAGAGGCTTGCAGGATTATTTTCATTTTTTACCATTTCAGGAAAATCCTGCAAAAGCTATCCGAGGTATTGATGTTGTAGCAATACCCTCTCTTTGGGAGGCTGGTCCCATTTTGCCAATGGAGGTTTTGGTAGCTGGAGTACCAATCGTCGGCACTGATTGTAGAGGTTTACGAGAAGTCTTGCTTGATACACCTGCAAGGGTGGTATCGGCTGCGGATAGCAAGGCTCTGGCAGAGGCCATAATTGAAGAAATCCAATCTCCCAGCAACGAAACAATGGAACAATTCAGAGGAGAGGCGATTCAGCGTTTTAACGTTACTCATCAGGTGAAGAGTTTGAAGTTGTTAATTCATAAACTCGTTGATAAAGCTTAGTCAAATGTTCATATGAGAATTGATTGTGGAGATGAAAAAAATAAAGTGAATTGTAATGTCAAATAAATCCAGTGTATATGTCAATATATGTAAAGACTACAATGTCTCAGAAATTGTTTCATTGCTGCCCGATGAGATATTCGATCATGTTGCGCCAGGCAATTCAGTCGTAATTAAGCCAAACTGGGTGATGGAATCTCACAGGTTCCGTCTAGACGACTGGGAATATGTAATTACCCATCCTGCTGTCATCACTGCAGTTCTGCACAAGGTGTTTGAACGGCTATCTGGTAAAGGTCAAGTCGCAATAATTGACGGGCCAATGACAGAAGCCTCCTTTGACAAGCTAATAAGCCATTATCCAGTCCAGGAATGGCGGCATCTGGCAATCCAGAATGGCATTGAATTGGAAATCATAGACCTTCGTGAACATGAATGGGAGATGAAAAATGATGTCGTTGTAAAGCGCAAACCACTTACTGGAGATCCAAAAGGAAAAGTCCTGGTTGATCTTTTGGGTGAGAACAGCGAATTCTGGGAACACAGGAAGTCTCAGCGCGGCTATTACGGAGCCGACTATGATCGGGCAGAAACGAACCACGCACATAATGGAACACATAACTTGTATAGTGTTTCCAGAACCGTAATCGATGCAGATGTGTTTATTAATATGCCGAAACTTAAAACACATCGCACAGCAGGTATTACATGTTGTTTAAAAAATCTTGTAGGGATAAATACATATAAGAATTATTTGCCGCATTATTCCGAAGGTGGTCCTTCTGAAAGTGGAGATCAATTTCCATTTGACAATCTTAACGCAAGGATTGAGGGGCCTTTGGCAGCTGTTATAAAACAGCGCGTTCTACGAAATCCTCTTCTTGCAAAATACCTCACCCCGCTGAATACCATAGGAAAAAAGTTGTTTGGAGACAGCAAAACTGTTGTGCGTAACGGAAGTTGGTTTGGTAACGATACCATATGGAGAATGATTTTGGATCTTAACAAGGTTCTCTTATACGCTAATGCTGATGAGACAATGCGCCCAGAACCTCATGTACAAACAAAGCGTTATATCGGTGTTGTTGATGCCATACTGGCGGGTGACGGAGAAGGGCCTTTATCACCGCAACCTGTGGACATGGGCTATCTGATCTGTGGAACAAATCCGGTTGCCATTGATACGACCTGTGCGACCTTGATGGGCTATGATTGGCAGAAGATCCCAACCATTTCCAAGGCATTTGAAGTAAAAAGTTATCCTCTTTGCGATTTTTCAATAGAGGAAATTGAAATTATTTTTAATGGTGTCAAGCACAGTCTGGATCAAATTCCTGACAATTTTGTGGTACCCTTTAAGCCACAACATGGTTGGAAGGGCCATATTGAAAATTTGGCATTGCAAAGACGTGCAGCTGTTACTCCGGAAATATTGTGATAATGAATAATGCAATATGGTTTACATGGGAAAATCAGGTAAGAAATAAATCGATGGCCTCCATGCTCGGAGTCAGATTATTCACATTTGTTTGCAGGGGTAATCGCATCAAGAGATATCTGTTTTGTATTGTGAAATCATTTCTAACGCTGATAAAAGAGAGGCCTACTATAGTATTTGCCCAAAATCCTTCCATAGTACTGAACTATTTCCTTATTTTTGTCAGGCCTCTTTTTAGCTTCAAGCTAGTAAGTGACGCGCATTTTGCTGGCATAATTGCTTTTAATGGAAACAGGTTTTTACAAAAGGCACTAGACATTTCTAATAGATTAGCAGACCTTGTCATTGTTACAAATCCCCAACATGCAAGACATATTCGTGGAATAGGAGGCAGAGCTGTTATTTGTGAAGATCCTCTTCCCGATATAGCAAAATATTATGCTGAAGAGAATAACTCTGAAAAAACCGTTTTTTATATATGTTCATTTGATATTGATGAACCTTATACAATGGCTTTTAGTGCGTTTAAATTATTGCTACAAGAAAATTTTAAATTTCTTGTTACCGGTAATTATATGAAAGTAGGGATTGATCCAGATGACTATCCACATATTAATTTTCTGGGCTTTCTGCCAGAAGCAGATTTCTATGGTAAACTGTTTGAATCAAATGTCATTTTGGATTTAACTGAAAATGAAAATTGCCTTTTGTGCGGTGCTTATGAGGCCATGATGGCGGAAAGGCCTCTTGTCACTTCAGATACGTCCTCCCTTAGAAACTATTTTGATAAAGGTACTATATACACTTCACATGATGAGAAAAACATTGCAAGTGCGATAAAATATGCCTACCAAGATAGAGCTAATTTGGCAAAAGATATTAGAGAATGGAAAGTTGATATTCAATGCAAACAGAAAGGCAGGCTTTTGGATATCGTTAGAGAATTGGAACTAGCATAAACATCGATATTTGAGGAAATGCATGGCAGCTTTTTACAATAATTTTTGTGAAAAAATGATACTACCTATTGCCGATTCTATGACACAGCAACAGGTAATGAAATTGTACAAGTTTCACAAGGAATCTCAATGGTGGAATCGACAAAGGTTGGTAGACCATCAGAATGCCTGCTTAAGCGAGACCCTGAAAATAGTTTATAATGAAGTCCCTTTCTATAAAAACCTATATGACTCATGTAACATTGATATCAATAGTGTTAGAACAGTAACAGATTTAACTCTGCTGCCTTTTGTTACAAAGGACATGCTGAGGGCTTCTTATCCCGATATATGTACAAGAAATACAACAGGGCCATGGCGTGAATATTGCACTAGCGGTTCATCCGGTAAACCTTTTGCGGTCCGCGTCGATAATTTGACCATGAGCCATGCCAGGGCCTTGATGCTCCTCAGGGCAAATTTTGCAGGATGGAACATTGGCGATTCTTTCCTTCAGACTGGCATGACTCTGGATAGAGGAATTGTGAAGAAATGGAAAGACAAATTATTGCGTGTACAATATGTATCCGCATTTAATTTGTCAGATTCTGTTCTGGACTCTTATCTCGATCTGATAGATCGAAAAAAGCTGAAGTATATTATGGGATATACTGGAGGAATATATTGCCTGGCTTCGAGAGCAATTGAGATCGGATTTAATTTGAAACTGAAAGGTGTTGTCTCCTGGGGTGATAATCTTTACGAGCACTATCGTGACAAAATCGAACGTGCTTTCAACTGTAGTATCACCGACACTTATGGATGCGGTGAGGGTATTCAGATTGCTGCCCAATGTGGCATGAACAACGGTGCTTATCATGTTTTTATGCCGCATGTGGTAGTAGAGACGGTGGACGATGCTGGTTATCCAGTGGAACCTGGAGAATTAGGCAATGTGGTGTTGACGCGTCTAGATCCAGGTGTTATGCCCTTAATCAGGTACAAGGTAGGAGATATTGCAAGGAAAAGCTCAGCCGAGTCATGTCCGTGCGGACGTGGTCTAGAGATGCTTACTACTATAGAAGGACGTGACACTGATGTTATTGTAACCCCTAATGGGAACAGGTTGATAGTTCATTTTTTTACCGGGATTCTAGAATATTACCAGTCTGTTGATACCTTCAAAGTAATTCAGGAAAAATTAGATGAAATAATTATCGAAATAGTTCCTCGACCGGATTTTAAGAAGGCAGATTGGGAACAGATTAAGGGTGAAATACTGCAAAAAGGGGATCCCGATTTGAAGATTGAACTGAAGATAGTGGAAAACATCCCTCTTGAAATTTCGAATAAGAGGCGATTTGTTGTGTCAAAAATTACGTGAGGTATGATGAACCAAAATTCCGGTTTGCAGCAGCGCCACAGAACTCTCCTCTAGCATGATATTCACGGCTAAGACCTCTGTTAGATATTTTGACCTGATTGCCTTTTGCGTATGACCTGTATCTTTAGTCAATTTTGAGTTCAAAGATGATATAGCATAAAAGTTGGCAGCTGCAGTTCGTCATGCTTTATCAGATTAAATTGTTGGTAATCAATTGGCAGTTTGGAGAATGCCATATTACTTAATCAACCGAAGAATCTTAGAATCTGTCTCTTCTATCCAATCGCCTTCCCTGAAATAGCTCCATTTTCCATTGTGCCATGCATAGTACGTATTATTTAAGGGAGCATTACTATTACGAACAATTTGCTTCCCTCCGGTAACCACGCAATCATCAGGCACATCCTCATAAACTGTGCAGTTTGCGCCGATTCTCACCCTATTACCAATCCTGACATTCCCAACAATCACAGCACCTGCTCCAATATAGCAATCATCTCCCATTATCGGCGTACCAAATCCCTTTGACCCCGGTAGAGCATTATATGCCAGCGTTACATGCTGGAAGATAGTGCAACGCTTTCCAATTTTCCCAGAGATAAAGATCCCGTGAAGGCCATGTGGCAAACATGGCATGCCCTCAAATTGCGTATGCCATGGGATTGATGCCCCATATATTATCTCATACATTCTATAGAGAATTTTTGCAAATGGACGAATAATTCTGGGTCCATCCATACATAAACATTTAGTTTTCCATATATATTTTTTCATATCGATTAATGCAGCCTAAAAATATAAACTTGCTTTAGAAAAAAGCATGGATACATTCCGGCTCAGGCAGATTACCAAATGTACGATCACTAAGCCTCTATTTATGTAATTCTTTAATTATACTGTCAGGTCTCTTGTGCTTCTTCATCCTAAAAGCTCCTGCCACCAGGGAGGAGATTCCAAAGAGAAGAAAGGTCGATGGCTCGGGAACCGGTGCTGGTGCTACGTTTGTTATTCGACCATCGAAATTAAAATAAGAAGAATTTCCATAAGGATCATAAATAAAGTTGGACATTGAGTATGCACTAAAATTGGAGCCCACGACCCAGAAACTAGGATTGAAATTCAACCCATCAAATTGTAGGTAATTATTACCTTTAGCTGTTAGCATATATAGATCATGAAATACAAGATCTTCATCAGCGATGAGGTTGTACTCTGCAATGCCGTTATGTGAATACTGCCAATTTTCTGTGGTAAGAGTTGTTCCAGCAACTAAATGTGCATAACAGAACTGATCCTGTGCACTAGAGGGAAGGATTGATGTGGTAGTGCCGTCACTTAAAACTTGGGTAGCTGGAGCAGTTAGATCAATGTCAATGGTATATGAAACGCTACTCCCAATTGTAATACCAAGTTGTGCTAGATATCCGGCAGAATCATCTATCCCGGGGCCCTGAATGACCTGCCCCTCGATTGTGTATTGCACAGGATAAGCAAATACAATCCCATAAGAAAGAAATAAAACAAATAATACCATCAGAAGACTATAGGTTTTTTTCTTCACTTTTCTCTCCTACTGAAATTATTTCGTTCAAAGTATTGGACCCTTACTAACTATAAACCGACAGAAGACTAAATTTATCTGGCATATTACATGCCAGGTGTAAATAAAGAAAAACACTTAGCTGCACTAGCTTGTTTGGAAAAGTGTGAGGCCCAGCATCTAGGGGGCAAAAGCATTTTTTTTGCAAGAACTTCTTCTGAAGCTGAAATTTAAGATATGAATCGGGCTCTCTGCATAAAGTTAATTTCCGGATAGACGGAATAGACGTGGCAATTTATGGAAATGTGACTGTTACTTCTGTAACTTTATCGGAGACATGGTGATAAAGCAACAGTTCTTCTGTAAATTCGAGATTACCTTTCGGATTTATTCGCAATTATGAATTCATTTTGCGTAAGTAGTCCATTCCTTTAAAATTGTAAAGACCAAGCCCAAGGGTGCTCGTTCCTCGCAGTCTTGACAACTTTAAAGGACTGAACTCAACCTGAAGTTGGCGATGACGGAGAGGCGTCTCCGACGGAGCTCCACCATAGAGGCTATTGCGTCATCTTGAGATATGCTTTTCCAGTCAGCCAATCCTCTGAAGTCTCCATGACTACTGCTGAAATAAGCCGTAAACATGAAGCAGTATTGGGGAAAAGAGTAGCTACTCTTGTTCGTCTTAATATCTCTTTGTTCAGACGTTCCAGCATATTATCTGTGCGCAATCGTTTCCAATGCTTCTCAGGCATACTGAAGACAACCATCCCTTCAGGTAAAGCCTCTTCAGCCCATGCCACAAGTTCAGGCGCAGACTTTTTGTAGTCTGCAAGAAAAATATCCAATAGCCGTAAGGCCTCCTGGTTATCCGGAGCAGTGAAAATAGCCCTGATTCGACCCGCAACCTCCTCTTTCATTGAACGTTTAGGCACATGGCTTTGTGCATTTTGTTGGAGATGGAATTGAAAGCGCTGCCATGGTACGGTAGGGAAAATGGCCCTTCGAGCTGCTTTTAATCCTTTATGTGCATCAGAGATAAACAGTTTCACTCCATGTAGACCACGGTCTTTGAGGCTACTTATAAAATCACGCCAGTGCACTTCCTGCTCAGAAAGCTTGACCGATACGCCTAATACCTCTCGATGCCCTGAAGGGCTTATACCTATAGCCAACAGTACCGCACAATCTATGATTACACCATTATGGCGAACCTTTTCATACCTGGCATCCATGTACACATAAGGGAATTGCTCTAATGGACGATCTCGCCATGCCTGCAAATGATCATCTTGAGTTTTACTGGCTCAACTCACTTCAGAGGAACTGATTTCAAAACCACAAAGCTCTTGTGTAATTTTAGCGACTTTGCGTGTTGAAACACCCTGTACGTACATTTCCGCCAGGGCTACTTTTAATGCGCGTTCAGAGCGCAACCCACGCTCGAGGCTCTGAGGATAAAACTCGCAATCTCTCGTTTGAGGAACAGCAAGTGCGACTTTACCGACACGGGTTTTGACCGTTTTGGATTTGTAGCCATTAGCATAACTTTGACGTTGGTCTGTCCTTTCATAAAGTTCTGCTTTGAGATACCTTGATCGTTCTATTTGCATAGCAGTATTCATGAGTAGGGAAACAGCATCTGCAATTCCATTAAATCCGTTCTCTATCAACAGTTCCATTGCTGAGTCAAATTGGTTATGCTCTGAGTGGCAGGTCATTGTTTTTTCCTTTCGGTTTGATGTGAATATTTTGGGTCCGAAAGGTTAATCGATAACCTGTTTTTAGCAAGGCCAGTACAGAATTTACAGAAACAACGTTACACTACCTAAAACAACAACGACAGCCAAAAAAACGGATGGAGCAAGGGCCTTGATGTGTTGGATGGAAGGCATTTCAAGTCGACTCAGCTTATTATGTTTCCGAAGGAGCGTGAGGGAGCAGAACTGGCTAGTGATAATAATGTAGGGGGAAGGCGTTACACTATTCGTATCTTAGCAGATGTTATTGTTAGAGATAATGGCCGCCACAGTCTTTCAAGCCATTCTGCTTGTGCCGGATCATGTAGGGAAGTATTTAAAGTGGTTGGCGTTACCTTTGCTACCGGACCCGTTTGTGAAATATGAAGGGGGTTTCTTAAACCTGACTATGTCAGGTAGTGTTAATTTTTTTTATGATCCCTATTTGATTGTATTTGCAGAACTATCTGTTTTCTTCTTTCGATGACGAGTGTAGCAGCAGTAAGAAGAGGACAGCCCTTCCCAGTTGGGAAGAGCTGTGGAGACAAGATGAAAAATATGCAAAAAAAATCATAACGGTCAAGTGGTGGTCTGATTTTAAAGACCACTTCTCTCTTGCTGCCAACAATCAATTTGTGACATTGGCAATCGAAAAACCCGTTGGCGATAGAGGAATTAGATTGTCACTTCCACCGGGACTGTTGCTCAAGTCTGTGCCAAAATTTATTTTTGTTCCAGGACTCGCATTACCATCAGCATCGACAACATAGATGTATGCAGATGACAGATCTGGAAAACTACCTTGATTGATTTTAATCTGTATTTGGTTGTCAACCCAGATTGTCTGTGGGATCTGTATTTCGCAATGGGTGCTTGCTGTTTTGGTTGATGCATTGCAGATTTCCACACGAGCACGAGTGTTGTCAACGTAGATTTCACCCCAGTCAACTGTAGGTTGTTCAGCTGCTGGTGTGTTTGAGCCATCGAAACCAAGCATACCAATTCCCGTTATATCTTTTAACAGGTTGACTGGTGCAATTATTGGCTGACTTCCAATAGGCGAGTTATCCTGCGCCAGGTAGACACTCGGACTAATTGGAGAAGAAGTATTATCAACAGTTTGTTCCATCCTTTGCCAGGCACCAATCTTACCACATGTCTGCGGCCAGTTAATATAATTTGTAGCCCCTACTCCAAATATAATCACTGAGTTTGGTTCCCAGATAACCGTCTGAACATTTGAACTCCACCCACCGTCGTCTGTGAATCGAGTATATTTGTTTGAAGAACTTGGAGTGCATGCAGTTTTATCGAGCCACATCCACCAACTGACATATAAGGCTTCGGAGCCAGGAAAGTTTTTTCCGCCCAGTCCGGCTTTTTTTGCCGAATCGGTTGATCCTGTGTTTGTATACTTTGCAGTAAATTTACCACGAGGATTAGTTGTCTTGAAATGTACAGGAACATTACCAGTAGCTTCGTTCCATACATTCCCCGACCCAACTGGGACAATTCCACCATTGGCTATATTCGCATACTTTCCATCTACAGAGTCCCATAACAAAGGAGCAACTGGAGTTTTAACTCCGAACCCTGATCCCGTGACCGTCACAACCCCTTCGTGTGTCACTGTGCCGTTTATTAATGGCTTAGAAGGAGTCGCAGCATTAACGACCAATGGAAATAATGCCGTAATTAAGAACGTCAGTTGAAAAATGATTTTGGGCTTCATACTGTTCATGTTTGTGAATCTCCTTACTGCGTGTAACAATTTTTTATAGAAATATTTAATAGGGTCGGGCTAGAGTCCGGAGTAATAATAACTACCGACTTGTCACTTTCCCCTTCATAATAAGATGTTTTCGGTTGTATTTAACCCGCCATTTCCATGGAAATGGCGGGTTACATACATGACTTTTTCAGTTACGGACTATTGCACATCAAACTCAGCAGCTATTTCCTCTGAACCGCCGTCTGTAAACTCAATTGATGCCACTATTTGATGCATTCCCTTTGAGAGTTGCGATGTGTTAAAAGCCGCTCCTCCAACCAGTTCAAACGGGGCCCAATTTTCTAATTTAGTAACTGTTCCATCAACAGAGAAGGTGACACTTGAAACGTCAGTATCTGGACCAGTAAATACATAGATATCACCATTAACTGTGCTGTCGTTAAGAGGTGTAGCTCCGGAGAGGTAACGGGTGTCCGAGACAAGAAGATCACACCGGCTATCGTTTGCGGGGCTGTCAGTGAAGGAAGAAGTATCGAAGATTGCACTGATGAGCTCAGTACCGCCATCATCTAGTTGGATCTCTGCTGTTATTTCGTGCAGCCCAGGTGACAGTTGAGATGTATCAAAAGCAGCTCCTCCGACCAGATCAAACGGAGCATTTGATTCTTGGCGGGTAACAGCTCCATCAACGGAAAAGATCACACTGGATACGCCGGTGTCGGGACCGGTGAAGACAAAGATATCACCATCGACAGCAGTACCGTCTAGAGCAATTGCTCCAGACCGATTTGGTGAAGCCGAGACTAGAATATCATGATAGTTTTCATTAACCGGGTCGTCATCAATAGACGGGATGGTAAAAACTGCACTAACAAGCTCACTACTGCTGCCATCACTCAACTGGATTTTTGCAGTTATTTCATGCTGGCCTGGCGACAATTGGGAGACATCATAAGTATTTCCCCCGGCGAGTTCAAACGGGGCATTATTTTCTAATTTAGTAACCGCTCCATCAACAGAGAAGGTTACACGTGAAACTCCAGTATCGGGACCGGTAAATATATAGAGCTCCCCATTGGCTGTAGCTCCATCAAGAGGAAAAGCCCCAGAGAGAGTAGAAGATGTACTAACAAGAATGTCATAAGAGCTATTGCCAGGATCGACTGGGCTATCTTCTGCAGAGGAGGTGTTGAAAAGTCCGCTTACCTGCTGAGTACTGCCATCACTTAATTGGATTTTTGCTGTAATTTCATGCTGACCAACTGACAACTGTGATGTATCAAACGCGGCTCCCCCGACAAGTTCATACGGGGCATTATTTTCTAATCGAGCAACTACTCCATCAACAGAGAAAGTCACACTGGATACTCCGGAATCCGGTCCTGTAAATACAAATATATCCCCATCAAAGGTGGATCCTTCAAGAGACACTGCTCCAGAGAGATTCGACGATGTTGACATATAAATATCATATAGATCGTTGTTGACGTAATCATTGGGAGCTGTATAGACAACTTCATTCGGATACGCGCTCTGATATCCCTGGGCATTGTATGCAGTCACAGTGAAAAAATAGGTTTGTCCCGGGGCCAGCTGCAAAACACTGGCACACACAAGTCCATTAATTGGAACAGGAGAACCAACATCTACAGACTCGGTGTACTGTCGTGATGATGTACCATAATGAAGCATATAACCAACAGTACCATCGGTTGTATTGTTCGGCAACCATGAAAAATCAGCTTGAGATGCCCAGGAGCTTTGATTGATTAGTAAGGCAAAAATACAGGTAATAATCGGTATTTTCAGGTTTTTAAATAATGTTGTAGTCATGTCTAGTGCGTTGTTAAAATATAGCAACATATTCTCCCGTTGAGTAAAGGTTATAAATTTTTAAATTACTGATTATCACCAATACTGAGCTAGCTTCAGCAAATGTGACAAATATTTTTCAGCCAACTCTTACCTAGGTAAGTGTGTCGGTCTGTTTGCTCGTTGTTGTATTTATTAAGCTGAATCCCAATCGGATAAAATATCCGCTGGTTTGCTAAATCATTATTTTCAACCGATCCTGTAAAACTCTGAAGAACAATCTCTTCTTAATCCACGGGGTGCATATGCAGAGATCATGCCAACAAGGTGTCATTTTTTTTGTCCGTAACTTCATACACATAACTAATACACGAAAAGACAATCTCGCTCATGCTGCCTGTAAATGTGCATAAAAGAGTTCCTGTGTGCAATCTGTTCCCATTTTTCAAACATGGAACTCAAACCTTCTGCGGTATATCCGAGTGCATAAAACGTACCAATTCACACAACAGGCAATGAAACAAAAACATATGTGTATATTATCAGAGTATTAGATGGCAACGCAACATACCGACCACTTTGGCCAGACCAGGTACTGCCTATTCCGATTCGTATGTTAATTGCAATTTTGTAATTCGTATGGGGCTCAAGGGAATTGGGAAATTAAATCATCAATGTTTTGAAAAATTAGAGTCCTCTCAGGATAGAGTGGGACGAGCGAGCATTTGATTTATGAGTGTTTTTATACAGTTAACTGCTGAAAAAAATGTATTATTGTTTGAGTAAGAAACAAAAAAATCCTGCTCCGTATAAACGAAGCAGGATCAATGATTATTAAATTACACGAGTTTGCCTGAACTCTCGTATGATTACCAGTTATCATTCAGTGTCTGAAACCATTTTGAATCTATCCTCACGAAACCTCCGTCAGGGGAACTGAACAGAGTTACTCCTCAAGAAAGCTTCACCAGGAATCTCTTCTACCTTAAAAGAAGCTAGTACGAGAAGGCCTCATTAATGTCAACAAACGAGCTTCCTGCAACTATTCCTCCTCCGACAACATAAACGGATCCATATATTGTTGCACTTGCAGCCCCATGTCGAGGTGTTACCATTGGCGTCAGTATTCGCCATGAGTTCGTTGCAGGATTGTATTCTTCATTCTCGGAAACGATAGGACTTTCTCCTCCCATCACCTGAGTGCGCCCACTGATGTTTCCAACAATCATAGCCCTGCGGGGTGTTGTCATTGGTGGGCCGGCTGTCCAGTTGTTTATATTAGGATCATAAATCTCCATTGACGCGAGTGTATCGTTGACCACAGAGCCATCAGCGTTTCTGGTTCTTCCGCCAAAGACATACAGAACATCCTCAATGACTGCTGCACCGGGATTATCTCTTCGAGTGAGCATGGGGACTCCAGTAGACCACCTCATTGTTGCAGGATTAAAAATTTCAACACTGCTCAAAGATGCTCCTTCGGCATTCATTCCTCCGACCAGGTAGATCCTGTCGTTGATGACTTTTACGACAGCGCCTCCACGAGCAACACTCATAGACGGTAAAATTATCCAGCTCGAGGTTACGGGGTCGAACATCGAAGCATTGAAGACAGCACCAGAAAAAGGTGCCGTGGAGCCACCAAAGACATACAGTTTATCATTGAAGACGACTACGGCAGGGTTTTCAACAGCTGGACCGGGCAGATTCGGCCCTGTGCTCCAACTATCTGCGATAGTGTCATATATATACATTGTAGAGAGATGATTGCTGGTGTTTTTACCACCAACCATGTACAGCTTTCCACCGATGCCGCCACTACCTGCATCAAGAACTTCACCCGGTGCGGGCTGAAGTGTCTTCCAGGTTCCTTCAGGTGGAGGGGCCAGAGGCAATGGAACCAATACCGTAACACTGGAAGCATTCATTTCACCAACGTAGATATTGCCTGCGTTATCCTGCGCAAGGGGCAATGGATCTGAAAATCCGGCAATAAGATTGCCTGATGAAACAACTCCAGTGCCGTCGTCTGATAACTCGACACGAAGGAGGTTATCACCTATAGAGAAATTCGCGATAATCAGCTGACCCATTAGTCTACTGAAGAAACTGTCGCCTTTATATTCGATTATTCCGTTAGCCGACAAATTCACACCAAGGGTGAGCATTGGCCGAGTATAATTAGACAGAGGGGCAGTACCCTGAAAAGAGCCATCTTTAAAGACGCACTCATTTCTGTATGGGTTGGGGTGGCCATAGTATTTTCCTTGCTCTATACGATGCAGTAAATCGGGCTGTGTTCCTGGATTATCAAAAGCTGCATCAGCAAATCCAGTGCACGGTGGTGTTGTTACCGGTGGAACTGTGCCGACAACTCCTAACCCGTTATCTGTCGCATATAGATTTCCGTTATGGTGCCAGGCTATATCGTAGCTGTTCCGCAAACCCGATGCATATACCTCCACATCACATGTAACTGGAATATCGAAACCACCGATAGGAGTAGCACATTCGCCCATAAAATCAGGATTGTTGACATCTGCTACTAAAATAGCTGCGGATAAAGGCTGTTCCGGGCGATCTCCAAACTCGCTGGGTGCTAAATTGGCAGAACCTGCACCGGTATTTCCACCGGCCGCGATGTATAGTTTACCGTCCGGTCCAAACTCAATATTGTTGATGGCATGATTCGCAATTGCTCTGGTAAGGCCGACAATTCGATCTTCAACTGTAAGGAAGTCTGTTCCAGAAAGTCTGGTTATTTTACCTGAATTTTCCTGACCAGCATTAATTGAGCCATCAGTGTGGCTTACCCAGAGTATCACATTTTCGGGTGTAGATGCTGGATCAGTTGTAAGTCCAAGTGTCAGTCTATTGCCAAAATTAGACGCCCTTATTGAATCAATGATTTGTTCATCAAAAACAACTCTGTTGACATGATCAAGCGTGAACGCATGAATTGTTCCAAAAAGTTCAGCGACATAGAGTCTATTATCCGGGCCCCAGGTTATAGCTGTAGGGGTAGCTACCGGAATTTGCCATGAATCGAAGGCAAAATCTCCAACTTCGAAAACTGGGGGCTGTTCAGACACAGAAAAGTCGTCAAAAGCAAACACCACTGGTGCACTAGCATTTCGATGCGTTGCGAAGATGCCACCGAAACTTCTTGTAGACAAGGTTGCATCTATGCCTGCCTGATCGAAACTAAACCATTCATCGGGTAGGTTGGTATACGTGTCTAATATGTAAGAAGCACCATCTAGCTCATAGCGTGCCTGAATGCTTCTATTCGCCGGATTGGCAATGATCTCTAACACAATTTGGAGTGTCTCTGGAGAAATATTGATATTCGTTGACGAGATAGTCTCACCATTTTGCTCCAGATTTGACTCTAAAATGTATTGTCCTACTTGAGGAGATGAGATGACTACTTTTGTATAGTCATCTTCAGATGTGCCTCGCCCAAAATTTTGCGCACTGCCAAACCAAAGTCCTGCTTGCGCATACCCTCCTGGGGCAGTGGCTGGCAAGTCAATAATAGTAGTTTTGAGAGTCACGGCTGCGCTGGGAACGTTAAGCCCAATACCAAGAGCGTTATCAAGATTGTTATTGTCCTGATATTGGATGCCTGAGGTTGTTTCAAGCATAAGGAGACCTTGGTTGGTATCAACGGTTAACTTTTCTGGCCAATATCCGGGTATTAAAAAATTTGGTGACGGGTTTCCTGGGAAAAATGGTGGATCAACCATTGTAAAGCCTGTTCCCACCCCATTTTGGTCCAACAGGCCGCCGTCGCTGCCATCGAAGCCAATCAACATTCCATTATCAATTCTAACCTGAGAGCAATGCAAGAGGGACACCTCAGAACAACCCCCACCATCATTAACGGATATCGTCTTGGTTGTAGACCCAGTAAGACTGTCGTTGTCCGTGACCTCTAGTGTGACACTATAAGATTCTGTAGCTGGAAAAGAATGGGTAGGCGAGACACCTGATGAAGTATTTCCATCGCCAAAATTCCAATTGTAAGCAATGATAGTCCCGTTAGGATCGTTGCTTGGGGAAGCGTCAAAGTTGCATATAAGCTCAACACAGTTAAATGTGAAATCTGCTATTGGTGCATCAGACCCGCTTGAATTTTGCACGGAAAAATCAGAACCAATCGTTAGGTTTCTACCATCGCTGAGAGCGATTAAAGCCGAGATGGTATGGGTGCCATCAACAAGGCCAAGTGTACTAAACGGAAAAGCTGTATCATCGGATGCAGTACCGGCAAAGTCATGAGGCGCCCTTCGCTCAGTTTGGATAGGCGTTCCGGTCATAAATGGGTCGTCCAGAAAAAAATCAACTTTTGAAATATCTATAGTAGGTTCAATAAACACATGGATATCACCACTAGCAACCTGTCCACTGAGTTGTGTGGCAGGAATACGAGAAGCAACAGAACTATTGAGTAGTGAATATTGATTGGAACTAACGGTAAAAGTTATTGGAAGTTCAGCCGTAGCGTAGGTACCGGATATAGGTGTTGCCGTGATCGTTGCCGTGAAATTTCCGACACCGATAACAAGAGGGTCTGCGATAAGAGTAATTATAGAAGGTGTTGTTGATGAATTATTTGTCAACGAGAGCCAGGGAGACTCTGGAGTCAGTGATAGTTCATAGTCAACCGGCAAACCATCGTTTGTATCCAGAACAACTTCAGCAGTCTCAACACTACCGTCCTCAACCCCTGACAAAGTGATTGTGGTAGGGCTAAAGCTAAGCATAGGGACATTATTTTTCGCCTCAAATGCAGCAGTGACGGTCTCTGGTGCTCCCGATACAAGCTCGACTTGCGCAGATACGGTATGGTTTCCATCAATTAGCAGCCCGGTATTAAAAGGTCTTGCATTGTCGTTGCTTTCTGTACCCGCAAAGTCATAAGGCGGTATGTTCTCAACCTGTTGGACGACACCATCCAAAAAAAATGTAACTCGAACAACATCACTTTCTGGAGAAATGAAAACGAATATCTCGTCTGACACAATCTCTCCTGCCAGTGAAACAGCATCAGTTCGATTGGAAGACTTACTTAGCTCCAGGTTATGTGCCCCCCAGCTTACATTGCTAAACATCGCTAATAAACAAAAGCATATAACAGTCTTCATAGCATACAACATAAACATTCCTCCTAAGCTAGGATTAGCATTTTCCTGATAAACAATACCAGAAATAATGCAATTACCGATCCACCCCAGAGATTTTCAGCAATATATCACAAAATGTTTTACTTTCAGATAGGTATGGATTTGCGGGTGGAATAAAAGAGGCTTATAAAGCAATATACAGTTCGCATATCCGGATTTTCCATTCATGGACACGGAAAATTTATTAAGGCAAGCCGTTATTCCTACAACGCAATTTAGAGATAATCTGATGCCTTGGCTAATTGCTTTTTTCTGTGAGATAAGTAGGAAGCAGATCATCCCTAAATCAATTGTCACCGCCGGACTTCTCGCCTATATCCTCATTGGCAAATTCTGCGACGCTCTGCCTTTTTACCGTCAGGAACGGATGTTTGAACGGATCGGAGCCGAAATATCCAGAGCAAATATGTGTAACTGGGCCATGAAGGCAGCCTCAGCCTGTCAGATTCTTCTTCTTCTTCTGCTGGAACAGGAGGTCAGGTCAGGACCACTTATAAATATTGATGAGACAACAGTGCAGGTTCTTGATGAACCTGGCCGTGCTGCATCGACAAAATCCTATATGTGGGTTTGCCGGGGAGGTCCGCCTGATAGTCCTGCGGTATTGTATCATTACTCGCCAAGCAGATCGAGTGACGTTGCCAGAACCCTCTTGATGGGATATAAGGGTGGTTCAATCTGATGGGTATAGCGGATATGACTTCCTTGATCATATGCCGGATATTCAGCATGCCGGATGCCTCGCTCACGCCAGGCGTAATGAGAAGTCGGCACAAATGGGAAGTTGATAGTATAAGTCCCATTATAATAAAACTTTAGCAAACAGTAGCTTCTCATTATAGAATATCTCCTTCACAGTTTTTATAAAACTAACAAAGGAGATGGTTTATGAAAGCACAGAATGTTCAATACAAAAGCACTTCTCATCTAATCGAAAACGTAAAAGAAGAATTATCTAAATCTGGCTATAAACCTAGGTCCATTCGAGTTTATCAAAGGTACTGGAATGCGTTACTAAAGTATGAAGCCAACAATAACATCAAACTATATTCGCCGAAGTGTGGTCTTGAATTTTTAGATGCCATTTATGGTGTTAATGTCTTTAAAGCATTAGACAAGCAAGACAAGGTACGTGCCCGATCCATCACGCTTCTCAATGATTACTGCCGAAATGGAATGCTCTTTCCATCTGTGGGGTGTCCCCCAACAGTAAGCTTCTTATGCTGTTTTGATCAAATTCTTGAAATTTTTAAAAAATATCAGGTCAACAAATTCCAGATATCGAATACCACACTTAAAAACTACAACAGATATCTCGGTCAGTTTCTCTTGTACCTGGAAAAACATAATATCAGAAAATTAAATCAGCTCAATCCGGTTATCATATTAGATTACTGTGCCAGCTGTTCTACATACTCATTACCAACGCTCTATAATTCATTTTGTTCCCTGCGTGTATTCCTTCGTTATCTTAAAATAGAAGGATTGGTGGGAACAGACTACTCGAAAATAATCCCATCCGTCCGTTACAAAAGGGATTCGAAGATCCCATCAACATTTACGACAGATGAAGCTGAAAATATATTTCAAGCAATCGACAGATCTAATCCGATGGGGAAGCGAGACTATGCCATCATAATGATTGCCTACAACCTTGGCCTCCGCTCAATTGATATAAGAAGTCTAAGATTTTCAGAAATTCACTGGGAGAGAAATACAATTGAGCTAACCATGAAAAAAACAGGTCAACGTATTGTATTGCCACTTTTGGAAGATGTCGGACAAGCTTTGATTGACTATATTAAATTCGGAAGACCGGTGTCAGATAGCAATATCGTTTTCTTGCGGCATATCAGCCCAATCAAGGTAATAAGCGCCCCTGGAATGACAGCTATTGTAAAACGCTACGCTAATAAAGCAGGCATAGATTGTGCTCCGGGACATGGGAAAGGACCACATGCAATGCGAAGCTCTCTTGCCAGTGTATTGTTGGCTGAAAATGTTCCTCTGCCAATTATTTCTGGAATTCTTGGTCATAGCAGTACACGGACAACAGAAATATACCTGAAAATTGATATTCAGCAGATGCGAAATTGTAGTCTTGAAATCCCAGCGTTTGACTGGAATGTCGTCCGCGGGGAGGTGTTCTGATGGACAATACCTATATATTTAAGCACCCTCCGGTTGGTGTACTGGCCGATATCATAGTCGCTTTTATTCTGTTTAAGCGCACCTTGGGGTGTATTTACAAAAATGAAGAGGGCGTCTTATACCGTTTTTCACTATTTACACTAGATTTTGTGATAACCGGTCATGAAGTTCCACTGCAATTAATTGAAGGATGGCTGAAGTTGCGTAAAAATGAAAAAGCCAATACCCTGAGAGCCCGTGGAAACTGTGTATTGCAAATGCTGGGTTTTGCCCAAAAACATGATTACATAGTTCATTTTCCTAAGCTAATGAGACGGATTCAGATCACTAAATACGTTCCATATATCTTTACAAAAAAGCAATTAGAGCACTTCTTTTATGCCTGTGACCACATAAGGTACTATTCCGGAACTTCTCGGCATCACACGGTTCCAGTTCTGTTCCGGCTGATATACAGCTGTGGGTTACGTGCTTCAGAAGCTGCAAATCTAAAGTGCAGTCACGTGGACCTCATCGGAGATGTCATTACAATCAGGGCAGGAAAGAATGGAAAAGATAGGCTTGTACCGTTATCTGATTCGATGGCAAAATGCATGCAACAGTATAACCAGCGTTACCACGATGGCGACAACAAAGATAAATATTTTTTCAAGGGGAAATGCAAACACAAACTAACGCGGCACAGAATTTATGGCTGGTTCAGGATATGTTTAGAGTCTGCCGGAATACATCATCTGGGCAGAGGTAAAGGACCACGTGAACATGATTTGCGACACAGTTTTTGTGTCCATTCCCTGCAGAAAATGCAAGAACAGGGCAGAGATTTATATGCTTCACTTCCCGTGCTATCGACATACATCGGTCATGCATCCACTAATGCAACGCAGCATTACCTGAGACTCACAGCTGAGTTTTTCCCTGATGTCATGGCGCAGGTGGAGAGACAATGTTGTGGAGTTATACCGTCGGTGGAGGTGAGCACAAATGAAACCCACTGATTACTCATACCATTTGACGAATTACCTGGGAAAATATCTCCCAGGCACTTTAGGACTCAGTCCAAACACAATTTCATCATACAGAGATATGTTTACATTGATGATCACCTTCTATGAAACCGCAATAGCGGTTAAACCAGAGAAAATTACGCTCAAAGATTTCACCCAACATCGAATGGAAAATTTTCTTGAATGGCTCGAACAGGATCGTGGCAACTCTATCTCTACAAGGAATGTACGATTGGCTGCAATTCATGCCTATGCAAAATATCTTTTAAGGGTTCTTCCCGATTTTATGCATGAAATGTTAAAAATACAGTCAATTCCATTCAAAAAGTGCCACAGGAGAACTCCAGAATATATCTGCATAGAGGCTATGACATTGCTTCTTTCCCTGCCTGACATTCGCACCAAAAAAGGGAGAAGAGACGCTACTCTCTTGAGCCTTATGTATGACTCAGGTTGTAGAGTACAAGAATTGTGTGATTTGATTGTTTCGGATATACGCCTTCAGAAACCGGCTACTGTTAAAGTCACGGGAAAAGGCAATAAAACAAGAATTATCCCAATCATGGATTCAATGGTGAAGCTGTTGAAACAGTACATGAAGGAGTTTGGACTTAAGTTTCCAGACAAAAGTTGGTCACCACTCTTTTTAAATCGTAGTGAAAAAAAGCTTACTCGCAAGGGTGTTACATACATATTTCAAAAGTATTTTACTAAAGCCCGAGAAGCAGAGCCTGGTTTATTTCCTGACAAAATGTCGCCGCATTGCTGTCGGCACAGCAAAAGCATGCATCTCCTACAGTCTGGGATTGAGTTGATCTATATTCGTGATTTACTGGGGCATGTGGATGTAAAAACAACTGAAATTTATGCAAGGATTGATAGCGAAATGAAACGAAAAGCTTTAGAAAAAGGCATGAATATTATACCAGCAGATAAAGAACCGATATGGCAGACCAACAAAGACCTACTTACATGGTTAAACAGCCTTGGTCGTTAAAAATATAATGGGAAGCTGATACTTGATAACGCATTATTATAATGCGCTTTTCATAACCAACTTCCCATTTGTGCCGACTTCTCATTACGCCTGTAATGGGAAGCTTCCCATTACAGGCGTAAATTTTCCGAAGCCCAGAAAGCAAGGGGTAAAAACACAAAGCCGGGGAGTGCAGATGTTGCACTGGGCTATATTCGAAAAATCTATGCAGTAGAGTCGGAGGCCAAAAGAAAAGGGCTATCCGGTGATAATCTGCTGCATTTTCGAGAGGAAAAAGCAAAGCCGATTTCCGATGACTTTTTCAAATGGCTAAGTAAAAAATCACTCCAGGTAGTGCCGAAAAGCCTTCTTGGCAAAGCAATCAATTACACTCTCAATCAATGGAATCGATTGGTTGTCTATCTTGAATATCCTTTTATGACGCCAGACAATAACCTGGCTGAAAATACTATTCGTCCTTTTTGTGTCGGACGGAAAAATTGGCTATTTGCCGGCACTCCTGAAGGCGCAGCGGCCAGTGCTGCCATATATTCCCTTATCGAAACCGCAAAGGCAAACAATCTTGAGCCTTATAAATATCTGCGGTATCTGTTTGAAAAAATACCTTTTGCGAATTGCGAAGATGACTGGAGAGCATTACTGCCAACGAACCTCAAACCTGAACAGCTGACTCTATCCGAAATCCCTACTGGGGTTTAATAGACGCAAACTATTCGACACATAGGGTACCCAGAAAGCGAGGGGTGCAGATGTTGCACTGGGCTATATTCGGAAAATCTATGCAGTAGAGTCGGAGGCCAAAAGAAAAGGACTATCCGGTGATAACCTGCTGCATTTTCGAGAGGAAAAAGCAAAGCCGATTTCCGATGACTTTTTCAAATAACTAAGTAAGAAATCACTCCATGTAGTGCCGAAAAGCCTTCTTGGCAAAGCAATCAATTACACTCTCAATCAATGGAATCGATTGGTTGTCTATCTTGAATATCCTTTTATGACGCCAGACAATAATTTGGCTGAAAATACTATTCGTCCTTTTTGTGTCGGACGGAAAAATTGGCTATTTGCCGGTACTCCTGAAGGCGCAGCGGCCAGTGCTGCCATATATTCTCTTATCGAAACCGCAAAGGCAAACAATCTTGAGGCCTATAAATATCCGCGGTATCTGTTTGGAAAGATACCTTTTGCGAATTGTGAAGATGACTGGAGAGCATTACTGCCAACGAACCTCAAACCTGAACAGCTGACTCTATCCGAAATCCCTACTGGGGTTTAATAGACGCTTACACTACCACCATCCATCAACATTAAAATGGAGGTCGCCAAAGGATAATTGACAATTCCATTAGTGTACCACCAGTGACGAATAGAATCACAACAAAACTCGCTGGTATCACGGCTTGTCCCGATATTAACAGTGGCTTCATTGCGTTTTAGATCATAAATGGTATGGGGGACAGCGACCCCTTCGGCTAACGAGGGGAAATAATGGTCAAACACCTCAATGGTTTCAGTGGTATAAATCTTACCTTCCCGCGATAGATTGCCGATGGCTTCTTTTTACTTGGTATCCACGCTAACGATAGGATTTCCTATCGCCTCATATCACGCCCTTAATTCCGCAATACGCACAAATTGAGCATTACGATCAACATGCCCACCACCTGCTTTGTTTTTCAATGGCTTACGCTTAACATAACCGTTTTTCTTCAACAGTTTTCTAACAATATTTCGACTGACCTTAAAGCCTTTTTGAGCTAACAAAACGCTCATTTCAGCGCGTGTTAAGTTTGTCCATTTTCTAGACTCATCCATGGGGTCGCCTGCGGTATGCTCTTTCACTAAAGCGAGGAAAACTTCGTTTATATTCTTTTTTTTCAAGCACAGGCGTTCTTCCTCCGCCTTTTTTTCTACTGCGGTTTGGGGCTAAGGTTTCCTTTCCAGCAAGTTCTTTAATACCAAGAGAAACGGTATCACGCGAACAGGTAAACAGCTCAGCAATATAACTGATGCCACCATAACCAAGTTTTAGAGCTTCAATACCTGCATATAAGCGTCTACTTTTCTCTGGTAAACGACTGTATAATTCAAGCATCTGCTTTTCAATTTCTATTGCGTAGGGTTTAATTATCATGTGCCAAGTTTAAACAAATCCTGCTTCTATCGCAAACTGCTTGTTATAGAAAATACTTATATTTTAGATTACCTTGATTTGTGGTTACCTAGGTTATTTCATGCACGTTCCTTAGTAGAGTATTTCGTTGACGATGATCCATCTGGTTGACTTGGGCGAGCATTTCGACAAACTTATTAGTCTCCAGGTAGTCCTCCTTTTTTTGATGGTATATCAACAAGATAAGGACATCGGGGTGTTTTTCAACGTTTAACGCGAACATAGCCAAAGTTTACAGGCCAGCTCCGAGCAAAGCTTGGATATTGTGATGAATTTCTGAGCAGGCTCTAAATTGCGATTACCTTGCACTGCACATGGCTGTTGAGGTAGCTACCGAACCGACTCACAAGCGCCACTGCACCGAAGCGGGAGCCGCTAGGAGCTGAAGAGCTACGCTGCTTGAGGGTCGTTTCAAGGACACGCAGAAAAAACCGCAACAAACCACTAACCACCTCCGGCCTCTCGCGAAGGTGTCAGCAGACCCGTTTGGGCATCGAAAGGACCCACTGGCCTTTCTGCCAGCTAGGCCACCGCTCCAGAGAGCGTTGAATTTTGCCCAGGAACCAGGTGCGAAGTTTGCCCTAGCTGTATGCGGAAATCATGATCTTGGCTGGAATTTCGAGTTCGGGGTATGGGTGTTGGCGTGGGAGTTGATAATTGCGGGTAGATGAAGTAGAATTTGGACGAGATTCAGAAAGTAGGAGGGTCGATTGAGGAGACTATTCCTTTGGATTTAATATCCCCAGTAGCTTATTACTGCAGAAATCTGGTTTGCGGTTTCAGCGGCAAAATCAAAGCCGCTTCATCTGAGGTTGGTTGTTTATTTTGCATGGATGGGAGATAAGAAATGAAGCATTTCAATTCACTGGTATCAGTAATAATGCCTGTTTATAATGGTAGTGAGTATATTGAAGATGCCATTTCTTCAGTTTTGACACAAACTCACCATGATATTGAACTTGTTATTATTGATGATGGATCAACAGATCAAACCGCGCTTGTTGTCGAAAAAATTGCTGATATTGATAATAGAGTTAGGTATATTAAGCAGAAAAACAAAGGACCTGCAGCTGCACGCAATAAAGGAATTCTAGAGTCAAAGGGTTTTTTTATTTCATTCTTAGATGCTGATGATATTTGGATTAAAAATAAATTAGAAAAACAATTATGTTTTCTTGAGAGGGATGAGAACATTGTCGTTTATGGTGGTTCCCAGTATATTTACAACACTATTGATGCTCCGAAAAAACCACGAGTAGTTAACTTTAAGAATTTTTCTTCAAATGAGGAATTTCTGGAACATTTGGCTTTCTCTTCTTCAAGTGAAATCGCTTTTACATGCGCAGTCCTTTTGAAAAAAACATTATTAGATGAAGTTGGATATTTTGATGAAACTCTTCAGAATGCTGAAGATTGGGATGTGTGGTTACGATTAGCTTGTAAATATAACTTTTACGCTCTCCAGGAAATTGTTTTCCTACGCCGAAAGCACCATTCTAGTCAAACAAGTACGTTGATGCTTGACAAGATGATACAAAATGAAATTACCGTGCTTAATAAACTAGAAAAAATGCAAAAACGACCTCAATTACCTTTTTCGAAAATCTACGGTTTAAAGTACAATGAAATAGCACACCACTTGAGAAGTCGCAAACGACACCTTGATGCAATTAAATTTATGAAAAAAAGTATTTGTGTATATCCCAATTTGTTTTTTTCATTGGCCGTAATTAAATTCTTTATAGCAACCACATTAAGTCTTATCTTGAATCCAATCTTAGGTGATTCCTCAGATTGACCGAATCCAATAATAGAAGGCAAATGGACCTTTCAAGTTTTTGATTTTAGGCTCCTAAAAAAAAAGAGGGGTGGGGGAATGTCTTGTTCAAATGTATTGGTAAGCATTGTAATTCCAGCTTTCAATGCCCAAGATTTTATTGCAGAAACTTTAGACAGTCTAATTGGTCAGTCATACCCCCACACTGAAATTATTGTTATTGATGATGGTTCTACAGATAGAACCGCTGAGATTGTGCATTCATATTGTAAAAAGAAAAACATTCATTACAAATACCAATCAAATTCTGGGGGTTGTTCTTCACCTCGAAACCACGGACTACGGATTGCAAAGGGCCAGTTTATCTGTTTTTTTGATTCTGACGATGTTATGGAGCCTAATCGGATTAGTCGCCAGGTCGAATTCCTTAACAAAACGCCCTCAGCAGCACAAGTGGTATTCGATTATATTAATTTCAATCGAAAGGGACTTTTTTTTCAAAGCCATTTCCGTAGTTGCCATAAGTTGATGGGGCTGATGCATGGAAAAAGTATTTTACAAAAGTCATCAGATGCATGTTTTTTATTGTTGGAGGAAAACTATAATATTGCAAGCGCATCACTATATCACACAAATCTAGTCAAAGCTGTTGGAGGGTTTGATGAAGCACTTTTTTCTTGTGAAGATTTTCATTTAAATTATCGAATGGCTCTCGCCGGGAGTGTTCTTGTGGTTGATGAAATTGGGTTCCGGCGCCGACTACATACTGGAAACATGAGTGCAAACACGCCTAAAATGTTACGAAATTACATAAAAAGCCGATCAGATTTACTAGATAAGGAGAAAGACTTACGTCGAAAAATCACTTTACAGAAATCAATTTTGAAATACCATCTTGGACTTGCAGATCATTTAGCGCAAAGTGGGATGTTCGAAAGTATTATAATGAATCTTAAAGCATTGAAGTATATTAAGTTTTTTGAGATGAATGACATTGTAAAATCACTAAAGAATTTAGCAAAATTTATACTTGTATTTTTAAAGTTACGGCAAAAAAGCGTCATTGCCAAGTAAGCATGATGAAGTGGTAGCTATTCCGGTTTTGACTGCCATGAGCTGTCTTTTGCATGACAGAGTCACGGCAAATCTGAAACAAGACTACAGTGTTGATAACAACATCCTCGATTAGCGTGTAATTATTGACATTTCTTCTCAAGAAGTCATTTGCACCCATATTTTGGACGAACGACTCCGGTAGGTGTCAAGATAGTTTTCGCCTTATTTGCTCATTTACAAAGATTAATTTAACATCCTTGTAATAATCCGCTTCAGCAAAAGCCAACTCTTCCGACGAACATCCAGTTGGGGCCCATTCTCAG
>JBLHNU010000028.1:0-75266 GCA_047622095.1 Desulforhopalus sp. | reverse complement strand
TAAAGGGGGTTTCCCGCAATTAGGGCAGGCTTTTGCATTCGAGGCAAATTCTGTTTTGCAGAATTTGCATTTTACAAGTTGGGTCATAGCAGGTTCCTTTTCCTCAAAAATAAGAGCAACATGTTATATTTGTATCAGGAGCGGCGAATTTGAGTCAAGACAAAAATCACACCCAACCCATCAGCAAATCTGACACCTTCACGGCTTATAGTAACTTTTAGCTTCAAACCCCAATAAGTTTATTTGGTCCCCCATTGGATGATTCACCCACCCAACTCAAACACCTTAAATCACTCAACAGTTACAGATTTTGCCAAATTACGAGGCTGATCCACATCGCAGCCACGTCGTGTTGCAATTGCATAGGACAGTAACTGTGCTGGAATGGTATACATGATAGGGTTCATGGTATCGGGCACCTTTGGAAGATAAATCACATCATCCGTTATCGTCTTCAGATGAGAGTCACCTTCTGTTCCGATCAGGATAATACGTCCCTGCCGTGCTTTTATTTCTTCAACATTAGAGATAGATTTTTGATACACGTCATCTTGAGGCACCAATCCAAGGATAGGCATATCTTTATCAATGAGGGCAATAGGACCATGTTTGAGTTCGCCTGACGCATAACCTTCCGCATGAATATATGATATTTCTTTTAATTTTAATGCGCCTTCCAAGGCGATTGGAAAATTTGCACCCCGTCCAATAAAGAGAAAATCACGACTATCATAATATGTTTCAATAAGGATATTGACGTCGTCATGGATTCGGACCAGCTCTTTATCAATAACTCCTGCAATATCGATAAGATCTTTCCCAAACTGAAGACTCTCTTCCTTGGTAATCGTCTCTCTTTTCTGCCCTAGATAAAGAGTAAGAAGGAAAAGAGCCGCTAACTGAGAGGTAAAAGCCTTCGTTGATGCTACTCCAATCTCTGGTCCTGCATGGGTATAGATCGTTCCATCTGCCTCCCGGGTCATGGTCGAGCCGACCACATTACAGATAGTAATGACTTTAGAACCAAGGTCTTTTGCAATTCGGAGACCTGCTAGAGTGTCTGCGGTTTCACCAGATTGCGACAACGTGATCGTTAACACCCTTTCATTGAGTAGTAAATGCCTGTAACGAAACTCAGAAGCTATGTCAACTTCGACCGGAATATGGGCATATTTTTCGATCCAATATTTTGCAACAAGAGCCGAATGCCAGGAAGTACCACATGCCACAAATACTATACGGTCGATGTCAGCGAGTTCTGCATCTGTCAGGTTAATTTCTGGCAGATCAACTACACCGGATTCCGGGTTAACACGACCACTCACAGTGTTCGTGATAGCCTGTGGCTGCTCATAAATTTCTTTAAGCATGAAGTGCTTATAACCAGCTTTTTCAGCCATGGCTGAATTCCAGTTAATAGTCTGGATTTCTTTTTCAACAACCTCACCCGACTCAAGAGAGAAAACCTGTTGCTCATCAGCCGTTACAATGGCAAGCTCCATATCTTCGAGAAAGATAACCTGATTGGTATATGGCAAGAGTGCAGGAATATCTGAAGCCAGAAAAGATCCTCCATCCTCACTCACACCTAATACAAGTGGACTTTGGTTTCGCACAGCTATCAACTTTTCAGGTTCCTTAGCCCATAGAACCCCAAGAGCATACGAGCCTTCAACCAAAGCAACCGCTTTTTTCACTGCTTCCACCAGATCTCCATTAAGGTTATCCTCAATGAGATGTGCAAGAACCTCAGTATCTGTTTCAGAGGTAAATTTATGCCCTTTAGCAATCAATTCACTTCTAAGTGAATGATAATTTTCAATAATTCCGTTGTGGACCACAACAAGATCACCTGTGCAATCACTATGGGGGTGCGCATTTTCTGTTGTTGGAGCGCCATGGGTTGCCCATCTTGTATGCCCCAGACCTATGTGGGCAGGAGCTATTATTGCCTCATCTATTATGGCCTCTAGATTTGCCAGCTTACCTTTAGAGCGATGTTTCACAAGTTGGCCGTTTTCAAGATATACAATTCCTGCGGAGTCATAGCCCCTATATTCAAGACGTCTGAGACCTTCAAGTATGACTGGAACAACACGCTTTGGACCACAATAGCCAACAATGCCACACATATTTTTTCCTCTTCTCTATGTTAGATTATTTTTAAAAACACCTTCCCTGATAACAGCTACCCTCTTCTTCACTAAGCAATATCTGTTCCGGAATGGTTGAGTTCAAGGTTGAAACTAAGAGCCATAGCCTAACCATCCTTTTTCTGCAATAAATTTATTTTACTTTCCTCAATACTTAAAAAAAGGTATTATCGCCTGCGATTATTTAAATTGTCCGATTTCCCTACTATTTCAGCGAGAGTTAGAAAAAATATCATGGATGACAAACAACGCTTAAAAGAAATTCTTCTCGAAAAATCCTACAGAAAAGGAACTTTTACCCTCACATCTGGAAAGACTTCAGACTTCTATATTGATGGTAAACAGACCACACTTTCGGCAGAAGGTGCATATCTTTGTGGGAAATTACTCTTCCAACTGTTGCAAAAATCACCCATTCCAATTGATGCAGTAGGTGGAATGACTTTGGGAGCCGACCCTCTCGTAACTGCGGTTTCCATTGCCAGTTTTCTTGAGAAAGAACCCATACCTGCTTTCATCGTTCGCAAAGAAGCAAAAGGCCATGGCACCGGCAACTACATCGAAGGCTTGAAAAACATGGCAGAAGGCTGCACTGTCGCTCTTCTCGAAGATGTTGTTACTACAGGCGGCACACTCATTAAAGTAATAGAACGCGTTGAAGCCGCTGGCTTTAAGGTTGGACTGATTGCAACTATAGTTGAACGTCAGGAAGGCGGAACGGAAGAACTTGCAAAAGCTGGTTACACCCTTGAGTCCGTTTTCACCCGCGAACAACTCTTGAGCGAGTAATATGAATTGTAGAAGCTGTTCAGGTAAACTCGAAGTACATCGCATGTGTAGAAGAGTGCGCATGCGATGCACCTCCTGTGGAAAAGAGTATCAGATACACGAAGTCGCTTCTGATCTTGATAGCGAAACCGAGAAGATTTTAGAAAAATACACAGCCATCATCTACGACTAGATCAATGTACGAATCCGCACTGCAGCTTTGTAGCTGCAGTGATGACCAATAAATATATTTTATCTCCACAATCCCAGTAATTCCAGCTTCTTTAGAGTTATTCTATACTTAGATTAAAAACCTTTACACTTACTTGTAGTTTTTATGTAAGATATAATTATTATTTTGTATGTGAAATTTGATAATTATTAAATCTGTTTATATAATATAGCATGACAAATCATACACCTATAGTGCGTCGCATACGAATTGAGACGAGACTAAACTACTAACCCCTCAATACTAGGTGCTTTCAATGATTGACAGAGTATCAAGTCATACGCTATAGACTATAGTAACAAAATATTCGTCAAAGAAGACAGCCAGGCTACCATCGTCTGTCCCGCATGTAGCTCTGCCAAAACTATATCCGTTGAAAAATTTCGCCACAAACAGCATATACTTAAGGTAAAGTGCAAATGTGGTAACTCCTTTAGCTTACAATTGGAGTTTCGACAGTTTTTCAGAAAAGATACAGAACTCCAGGGCGTCTACGACGTGAAGCCTCCAGTCAGAGGCGGTGGTATTGCCACCATTGTAAACCTCTCTCTTACTGGTGCCTGCTTTGAGTTACGTGGTGTCCATGGCCTTGAGGTAGGCCATAAAGGCTCTCTCGTCTTTACGCTTGATAACCGGAAAGAAACGGTTCTGTACAGACAAGTTACAATACGGTCTGTGGATGAAAATAGGATAGGCTGTGAATTTGTAGATGAAAGAGCATTTGAAAAAGAGCTCGGCTTCTACCTTTTACCGTAAGTTACCGTCAAGCGCTTTCCCCATCATTTT
This sequence comes from Desulforhopalus sp., assembly GCA_047622095.1. GTDB lineage: Bacteria > Desulfobacterota > Desulfobulbia > Desulfobulbales > Desulfocapsaceae > Desulforhopalus_A. Next base: position 71,327 of record JBLHNU010000028.1, on the reverse strand, counting down.
TTCACTTACACCGAGAAATTCGCCCAGGGTCTCAGAGTTCACTGCTGAGACCAGCAAACCTTCGTCTCCGATAATTTCTCGTATCGCCTGCTCGTCTTCTACCTGATCAATTTTATTAAATAGTTTAAGGATAGGGATATCTCTAAGCTCAAGCTCCCCTAATATTTTATCAACCACAGCCATTTGTTGACGAAAGGACGGGTTCGAAACATCAATAACATGCACCAGTAAATCAGCTTCTTCCAACTCTTCCAAGGTTGCCATAAAGGCTTGAACCAATTCTTCCGGCAGATGTCTGATAAAACCAACAGTATCAGTTAAAATCACCTCGATCTCTGTAGGAAATCGCAATCTTCTACTCGTTGGATCAAGCGTTGCAAAGAGTTTATTTTCAGCAACAATATTACTGTTGGTAAGGGTGTTAAGAAGAGTTGATTTCCCCGCATTTGTATAGCCTACAAGAGAAAGTACTGGGAGATCTTTCTTTCGTCTCTTTGCTCTTCTTCGGTATCTTTCCTGACTTACCTTTTTCAGCTCTTTGGCCAGGCGCGCCAGGCGGTCATTGATACGCCTTTTATCAACCTCAAGTTTAGTTTCGCCCGGTCCCCTGGCCCCTATTCCACCAGTCAACCGCGACAAAGCATCATCTCTTGAGGACAGACGGGGAAGCATATATTTCAACTGCGCCATCTCTACCTGCAACTTACCTTCACGGCTCAAAGCTCTACTGGCAAAAATATCGAGAATAAGCTGGGTTCTGTCGATAACTCTCAGGTCAGTAAAGTCTGTTATAGATCTAATCTGTGATGGATTCAGCTCTTCATTAAAGATGAGAAGATTAGCATCAAGCTGAAGGGCCAAAATCATAATATCGGCAAGTTTGCCTTTTCCAAGTATCAACCTCGGATTCACTCGATTCTTACGCTGTAACACTGAATCAAGAACCACAACATCAGCAGAACGTGCAAGTTCTCCCAATTCAGCCAGCGACTCTTCTGCCTGTATGTTATTATCCGTAGAGACAGAAACAAGAATAGCCCTATCCTTTTTCCTGTCGATCTTATTAACCTTGTGGCGGCGACTCAATTCACCTTCAAGAGCAGCAACGAGATCTTCGGCCGACTCAGTCTGGTTCGCGGGATGAACTGGCTTGAGAAATTCCCAACTTTTATCAGATGTAGAGCCTGGTAGTAGATGCGCAGTATACAGTTTTTCAGGTAGCCCATCTGCTGTCACTTTTATGACAGACATGAAATCAAGACGCAAGAAGAGCAGATCCATAAGATCTTCATCACTTATATCTTCACCTGCGAGATGGGTGTGGATCAGACGCAGACCGCAAAGCCTGCCACCAGATGCACGAGAATACTCCAGTTGTGGAATCATGACAGAAGCATGGGTACCCACGATAACCGCCTCAACCTTGCCAGAACGCTGTACAAGCAAGCCCAGCTGACGATTCAGTTCAGAAGATATCTGGCAGAGGCTCCGTGCCATTTCTGGATTGATAATTAAATCACGTTGAACCCGTTTTTTACCAATACGCTCTAAAGCTTTTATCTGATTTGTTTTAAGTCCAGATATATTTCCTGATACCAGTCCGATGGTGTAACCTCTTTATATTGTCCTTAAACGTTGCTGCCCTGCGGGACTTGCAAAATTTAGATTGCTATTGAACAGCGGGCACATCTTGTCCCGCTCTTTTACATATTGTTTCAGCACTATAATCCTTCCAGATAGGATCGGCATAAGTGTCGTGACATCCTACACAAAGCCCCAGGCGAAGAATTGAACGTAACTCATTTTTATTAAAAGGGCGTAATTCAGGTCTGGAACTATTCTGCCTAGCTATCCCATTTACATCAACATAAGCATCAAATGGGACTGTTTGTCCTGCACTTGTCTCAACACCTTTTTCAGTTGATTCAAATACAAGCTCTCCAGCTACCTGCGTAACACGTCCTTCACCCAACCCAACCGTCTTTGCCGACGCATGACAATCCAGACACTCACGCCCTTTTGCCTGGGTGGTATGAGGATTTATCGCTGCCATGGTAAATCGATCAAAGCTCTCTTCAATCTCACCCTTTTCGTCGACAACCGTTACGATATCTTGGCAACCTGGCGTTACGACAACAATTTCATCATCCCAGACTCCAAGCATCGGTCTTTCATAGCGTATGTACGAGCGCCCCTCTTCCCATAGACCTTCAGTTTCATCAAGGGAAAGCTTATCAAGATGTTTTCCGGAAGCATCGCGTTTTACGTGACAACCATAGCATTGAGCAACCCAGGTTGAATGACATGCCTCACAGGTCACCCTCTTGTGTCCAGTAAAATCGCAAACCCCTTTTTTAGGTGGATTCAGCGGTCTCCTTTTTTCATCAATTTTGCCAAGAAGAATATGTTTATCACCTTCTGTTTCAACATTGGTCAGCATGTCTCCCTTTCTCGTTTTACCGGGATTAGAATCATGACAGATGGTACAGGAAATCTCTAGCTGATCCTCATAATGTGCGTAACTGGTACCATCCCCCATAATTTCATTACGGGTATGACAATCTATGCACTCCATTCCCTTTGCGTGATGTATATCATCTGCAATTTCAAGATAAAACCTTCTGCCAGGGAGTTGTTTATCAGAAACCTTTCCACCCTTAAAAGGGGTGCCATATCCTTCAGACTCAAATATACCCATATAGGAAATACCGATTCTCCCTGAGCGATTATGACAACGCACACAGTTACTGCTTCCTACTTTTTTGGTTATGTGTGGATGAGGCTTTTTCTTCTCTTCTTCGCCATCCTCTTCTTCAACTTCTTCGTCATCAGCCACAAGAACAAACTCATTACTGTTGGTGTCGGGACCTGCAAAGTGGCAAGCGGTACACCCGCCTCCTTTATCATTGAAGAATTCAGGTAACCCGGGAAGATCATTTTTCTGCTTCCATAAATGACAAGTCGCGCACAGCTTTCTGTAATAATCGAGTGCAAGAGAACTCTCACCAGACTCAAGCAACTCTTCTACAGTGAGATCGGTATCCTGACTATCAGTCTCACCCCAGTAGTAAAGGAGCGTTCCTAGAATCCCACGGTTGGTTGCCATAAGTGAATTTTTAACCTTATGGATATCAGTTGGGTGGCAGCCTTCAACTGAACAGGTTTTTTCAGCAACTCGAAGATCTCCAGGATTAATAACAATACCCTTATGCGCCTCTTCTTCTGTTACAGCAAGTGGATTCCCAAGATGACACGGTGAACAACCAATTACATTGGGATCATGGGCAGGGTCGAGCTTAACATCTTCATGGCAGCTCAAACACATCTCAACACTGCCTGAACTTGTAATGAACAGCTTTTCAGGACGCTTTGTTCTTGACTCATTAAAAACAAGGTATGCAAAAGCAAAAACCAGAACACCTCCCAAAAGGTACCCTGCTATCGACCGGTATGAAATAGTGTTCTTCAAGAAATATCAGCTCGCTAAAAAAAGATTTTCTGTGGGACTAACCTTGATAGTTTTGCACGTTTGGATACCTGCGGCCAGAACCAAAGGCCTTAGAGGTCACCTTGAGCCCCATGGGAGCCTGCTTGCGCTTGTATTCATTTATTCTGATCCTTCGCAAAAGATCTTCAACGATTTCTTTAGAGTAACCACGAGCGATAATCTGCTTTATCCCCTCACCTTTTTCTAAGTGAAGCTCAACGATTTCATCAAGTATATCGTATGATGGCAGGTCATCCTGGTCGGTCTGGTCAGGCTTGAGCTCGGCTGAAGGTGGTTTAGTGATTGTACGCCTGGGAATAACCTCCCCGTCCCTATTTCTATATTCAGACAACCGGTATACAAGTTGTTTGGGTACATCAGAGATTACTGCCAGGCCACCACTCATATCACCATAGAGTGTACAATATCCTACAGCCATCTCGCTTTTATTGCCTGTGGTCAACAGTAGGTTCCCAAATTTATTGGAGAGCGCCATCAGCAGATTCCCTCTTATTCTCGCCTGCAGATTTTGCTCGGTGACATCTTCTTCAAGTCCTGCAAAAAGAGGAGACAGGTTCTTACTAAAGGTCGAGAACAATTCTGCAATAGGAATCACCTCAAACCTGCAACCTATATTTTCAGCAAGTTGTTTGGCGTCTTCAAGGGAGTCATTTGAGCTGTACGGTGAGGGTAAGGCAACACCAAGCACATTTTCAGCACCCAGGGCGTCAGCTGCAATAGCCGCAGTAAGAGCGGAATCAATGCCACCGGAAAGTCCAAGAACAACAGAAGAAAACCGGCATTTAGAGACATAGTCTTTCACACCCATTACAAGAGCACTATACACGGCCTCTTCTTCGCAAAGCTCAACCACACCTGCAAGGTCTCCTTTCCAAGTCTTGGTATCGACAACGACACAATCTTCTATAAAACCCTTCGCCTGGGCACAGATGTTTCCAGAACTATCGACAACAAAGCTTCTTCCATCAAAAAGTAAGGAATCCTGGCCTCCAACCTGATTGCAATAGAGAAATGGAACCTGATACTGCTCACAAAAACATGTGAATATTTCCTTTCTTACACTTTCTTTGTTTCGCTGAAAAGGAGACGCAGAAATATTAATAACTCCATCAAGGGTAATCCCTTCTGAACGTGCCTTTTCAATAAGGGAAGCTACAGGCTTTACTGAATACTCACTGACAGCCTCACTCCAGACGTCTTCACACACTGTAACACCAAAATTCTGATCACCAAGGGTGTAGATTTCGCTACTTCCCCCAGGTTCAAAATATCGCGTTTCATCAAAGACATCGTAGGTCGGGAGTAATTGTTTGCGGGTTCGAAAAACAATTTCACCCTTTCTGGCTACGATTGCAGAATTATAGAGTGGTTTTCCGTTTTCATGGGGATTTATCTCAAAACAACCGAGCATTACATCGAGATCTGGTAGTTTTGCTAACAGCTCGTCTAAGGCTAAATTATGATCTTCGATAAAGGATTGCCTTTCGAGTAGATCCTGTGGAGGGTAGCCAGAGATCACAAGTTCTGGAAAAATAACGAGATCACACCCACGTTTTTTAGCATCCAAAGACCATTTGAGGACTTTATCACAATTATATTTAAAATCCCCAATAACGGGGTTTACCTGCACCAGACCGATTTTCACTTTCTTCTCCAGTTATCCACACATATTCTTGAACCCAAATCTTGCATATGTAAGATTTAGCTTGAACTTTAAACTGACTATTTACCTTTTTTCACTTTTTTTTTCCGCTGATATTTTTGTACAGCGCGATTATGGTCAGAAAGTTTTGCAGAAAATTGATGTGTTCCGTCATTTTTTGAAACAAAATAGAGGTGAGACGATGCCTGCGGATGCAGTACAGCCGTAATTGCCTCCCTGCCTGGATTACTAATCGGACCCACAGGAAGGCCTCGAAGAGTATAGGTATTATACGGTGTTGGAGTTCGTAGATGTTTCTTCGTTATAACCCCATTATAATTCTGCACGCCATAAACGACAGTAGGATCAGACTGCAGACGCATACCACGCTTCAACCTGTTATGAAACACACCAGCAATAAGCGGTCTTTCACTTGGGGCTGCCGTTTCTTTTTCTACAATTGATGCGAGAATAACAGTCTTATCGACATCTGGTGTTGGATTAAGCCCAGATATTTCTTGTCCCCACACTTTCTTAAATCGCGCCAGCAGAATACTGATAATCTTATCAGCCCCAGACACATCTTTTGTAAACAAATAGGTATCAGGAAACAGAAATCCTTCAAGAGATTTACCACCTGTAAGCCCAAATTCTTTTATCACCTCTGGATCATAAACCAACTGTAAGAATTTCGCCTCTTCACACCAATTACCTTCTGCAAAAATCTTTGCTATTTGTATGGCATTTAAACCTTCAGGTATGGTGATTGAGTAAGAAACAGGTTTTGCGGAGGCAAGAAGTTCTAGAATATCCAGCGGCTTTTTACCAAAAGGTAAGAGAAATTCTCCAGCCTGGAGCCGTGTTGAATACCCGGAGAGTTTGGTTAAAATCAGAAACCGTAGATCGTTACGTATAATGCTTTTGCTATCGAGAATGGTGGCAATTGACTTTACGGAACTCCCTTTAGGTATTGTTACGATAATATTCTTCGTATCTGCAAGAGGAGTAGGGCCAGGATTATTCAGATAGCTTTTGTAATAGGCAAAAATCCCACAGCCTACAAAAACAAGCAGGAGGATTGTTCCTAGAACAATCCTCCTGACTATACAGCTAAATGACAAATTGGGTTTTATGAAATCCGTCACGTTTTTGCGTTATGCTTTCTTTTTTGCTTTTGTCGAAGCAATTTTCTCATCAGAAAAAGCAATTTTTACAACTTCATCCATATCCTTTACTGGAAAAAATTCCATTTTCTCCCTGATGTCTTCAGGGATTTCCATAAGGTCCTTCTCATTCTGCCATGGAATAATTATTCTATAGATATCAGCACGAAGGGCGGCCATCGCCTTTTCCTTAAGACCACCGATGGGGAGCACTCTACCGCGAAGAGTTATCTCTCCTGTCATTGCGGTGTGACTTGTAATAGTTTTTTCGGTGATTGCCGAATAGAGAGCCGTTGCCATGGTGATTCCGGCTGAAGGTCCATCCTTTGGAATTGCTCCAGCTGGCACATGGATATGAAAATCAACCTTATCAAAGAATTCCTCATCCACACCAAGGTCTTCCGTTCTGCTACGACAATAGGTCAATGCTGCCTGGGCAGATTCTTTCATAACACTACCCAGTTGACCTGTGAGGGTCAACTTACCTTTACCAGGCATAATGTTTACTTCGATCTGTAAAATCTCGCCGCCAACCTCAGTCCAGGCAAGCCCTGTCACAAGACCAGGCTGTTCCAGCTTTTCATTCTCATATTCCGGAATGGTTTTGGGAGGTCCAAGATAAAGATGTAGGTTTCGCATGGAGATCGAATATGGTCCCTTGCCGCCTTCTGCAACCTTTCTGGCCACCTTCCGGCACACTTTACCGATTTCGCGCTCAAGATTTCTAAGCCCAGCCTCATAGGTGTAATGTGTGATGATGGTTTTTAGAGTGGCATCAGTCACTTTGATATGACGTGGTTTGAGACCATTTTGCTCAAGCTGCCTTGGGTAGAGATACTTCCTTGCGATCACAATTTTTTCTTCCAGAGTATACCCTGAAAGACGAATCACTTCCATTCTGTCTAAAAGCGGACCAGGAATGGTATCAGTCATATTGGCGGTTGTGATAAACATCACCTTAGACAGATCTATAGGCATGTTCATGTAATGATCTGTGAACTCAAAATTCTGTTCAGGATCAAGCACTTCAAGAAGAGCTGAAGAAGGATCGCCTCGATAATCAGAACCAACCTTGTCGATCTCATCCATCATAAAAATCGGATTATTTGAGGCAACAGTTTTTAAGCCCTGAACAATACGGCCAGGCATCGCACCAATATAGGTACGTCTATGCCCACGTATTTCAGCCTCATCACGCATACCACCGAGGGAAATTCTATGGAATTTTCGCCCCATGGCCCGTGCAACAGATTTACCAAGAGAAGTCTTACCAACACCTGGGGGGCCAACAAAACAGAGGATTGGACCTTTGGTGGAATCATTTAATTTTCGAACAGCAAGGTATTCGAGAATACGTTCTTTGATTTTATCAAGACCGTAATGGTCTTCATCCAGAACTTTTTTTGCATGGGCCAGATCAAGAATATCCTTGGTGCTTTTCTTCCAGGGAACATCAAGAATCCAATCAATATATGTTCGTATAATTGTAGCCTCAGAAGAATCAGGATGCATCATATCCATCCTGCTCAACTGCTTCTTCGCTTCTTTGCGAATATTCTTAGGCATTTTGGTTTTCTTGATTTTCTTCTCGAGTTCATCAACTTCCTGGGAACGATCGTCAGTGTCACCCAACTCTTTTTGCAGGGCATGCAATTGCTCGCGGAGGAAATACTCGCGCTGGGACTTGCTCATCTCCTCTTTGGCATCATTTTGAATTTTTGCCTGAACGGTAGAGACTTCGAGCTCTTTTGTTAAAAGTGCGCTCACAAGCTTAAGCCTTTCAACTGGATCGGTCTCTTCTAGTATCTTCTGCGACTCAGAAATTTTGAGTCTAAGATTAGAACCAACAAGATCTGCAAGTCGGCCAGGCTCTTCGATGTTATTAATAATCATCATCAGATCTGCTGAAAGAATACCGCGAAGAGACATAATTTTTTCGGTCTGCTCACGAACAGTACGCATAGTGGCTTCCACCTCTACGCTTACCTCTTTCACCTCTTCATCTTCGATAACTTCAACCGATACCTGATAGCTTGGTTCTGTCTGTTCAAAACTTTTAATGCGAGCCTTGGACATTGCCTGCACAAGTACCTTTAAACGACCATCAGGTAGTTTTAAGGTTCTCATCACCATACAAACCATACCAATCTTATAGAGATCATCCTCAGTAGGATTATCTTTAGTGGCGTCCTTTTGGGTTACAAGCATCAGCAACTTGTTCGTCCCAAGGGCCTCATTAACTGCTTCCACAGATCCAGGACGACCTACAAAAAGCGGGATAATCATGTAGTTAAACACAACCACATCCCGTACCGCCATCATGGGCAGAACTTCAGGTATTTCCATGTCTTCATTATTTGAAAAATCGTCCATACCTATACTTAATGAATCATTAAATTCCACTCAATCCTCCATCAAAACCTGTAAAACAATACGCTCCGGAAAAGAGCACATGTCACTTATATTTATTAACGCAATCTCTTGTAATTATGCATCTATCCACCCAGACAGCCCAAGTCGTAGCGCCTCTCCGGAAAATCCACCGAAATACTAAACATGCAAGTAACTTAAGTCAAGACAGCTTTATGCCGGTTATGTAGATCAAAACATTTCTCCTTGAACTCTCCTAACAATTCTTTCATAGTATGCTACTTAATTACAACTACTTTATCTCAATTCCATGAGGATATTTATGATTTCTGTACAATCTTTTTTCGATCTCAGCACATTCCCAGAAGCCGATCTATTCAATAACACAAGTTCTGTTTGGCAACCACTCAATGACCTTAAAGAGTACATGGGTAGCTATAATTACCCGAAATACCAAGAGTTTTACTACCGAAACGGCATCCCACTTACAGAACATGTGATTATTCATGAAGGAAAAATGCTCTGCAGTAACGACTTTGAAATCGATTTCGGAGATACTACCAAAAAAGGTCTGCTGGTCAAACGTGGAGGCGTGGTACTTAAGGGCGCCTCAGTCATCATGGCGGGAGCCGTCATTACAGGTAAACAGATAGCAATTGGAAAAGGTGTCCTTATAGAAACAGGCGCAATGGTGAAGTCACCTGCCATTCTCGGTGACTATACTGAGGTCCGACAAGGTGCCTACCTTCGTGGCTACTGTCTGGCTGGAAAAAGATGTGTACTGGGACATACAACAGAAATTAAGCACTCTATCTTTTTAAATGACGCCAAGGCGGGTCATTTTGCATATGTGGGAGATTCGATTCTTGGCCAAGATGTAAACCTTGGTGCAGGGACAAAATGTGCAAACCTTAAATTCTTGCCAGGAAACGTGAGTATCTTTCACGAAAAAAAATATATTGATACAGGAAGAAGAAAATTCGGGGCGATTCTAGCAGATGGCTGTCAAACCGGATGTAACTCCGTCACCAGCCCTGGAACTCTGATGGCAAAAGATGCTGTGCTCATGCCCAATACAACAGCGCGAGGTGGAGTACACTCACCCAAAGCGATTATTAGATAATAACAAAAACAAAAAACTCCCAACTTAAAAGAGATATTCAGTTGGGAGTTATCAAACATCACAAATGGTTTTACTTACGTACAACCATAGTGGAAAAATAGTGTATTTCCTTTCCCACGGCCTGCCTGATATCTTTCCATACCACCTGATCTTCAAGGCTGCATCTTTCTACCAACACGGCGTTGTCAACAAGGCCCATTTCATCAAGCAATGCCACAAGCTTGTCCATCACCTTAAACACTTTCATAAAGACTACGACATCACTGAGTTCAAGCAATTCCTTGATCTTGGCATCTTCAAAAGTGGCGGGAATAACAACAAGTCGTTCATCACCGAGACAAAGAGGCATTTCTGAGACGGCAGAAGTAGCACCTATTGCTGATACACCAGGAACAATTTCAAGCTTAAATGGCGCGCCATATTCTTGCAAGGTCTCACAAACATAAAAGCCTGTGGAATAAATAGCGGGATCCCCTAAAGTTGGAAAGACAACATCTTTTCCACTATTAAGGTGTTCCATAATTGTTTTCGCAGCTTCTTGCCAGGCGGACTTTAACTCTTCATCAGGTTCTTTGCCTCTTTGAACCTGCTTCATCGGAAAACGATGGTTTAAAATATTTTTCCCTGATGAGTCAACGGCCCCCTCAACAATTTTAAGAGCCATACTACCACCATTTTCAAAGGCGGAAGGAACAAACCAAGTATCACATCTTTTTAGTGTATTAGCAGCCTTTAACGTCATTAGTTGTGGATCACCCGGGCCTACTCCGACGACATAAAACGTACCTTGCATTATCACTCCATCTATGAATTATTCAACATCTTAACAAGATGTTACTCTATGCTTCTGTCACAGGCCCAACCGTTTTTATACGGCTGAGTTTCACAACACTTGACACAAAAAAATCCCCGAATCATATAAATGATCCGGGGATTCCCTGTTCCTCGTCTCGATTGCGATACCCTTGTCCACGGGATAACCAGCATCAACATTCCAGACAGGTTTTCTGACTCCCGGATCAACCATCACCCACACCTTCCCAGGATTTCCCCAGTGGTAATCTATGGTGGCTTTTGTCCCCGGTTACAGCGGCGGGCCCGTTTCCGATTTGCACGGAATTCCCTCTTCGGCTAAATACAATAGCTTCTGAAATGTAAGAGAACACTTAACAAAGGTACAAGATGAAAGCAATATTTTTTATCTCTATACTTTGTTAGAATTGGGAGGCTCGACATTGTCTGTTTTTTATTTCCCCAGCGATAATTGAATGGAAAAAATTGATTTTATTTATCTCTTGATAGGTGTACTATCCCGTCTGAAAAATGGGGCTGTTTTTATTAATTTTTGCATACCACTTTTATGGAACACGATTTCTTTTTAGCACTTTGGCCACAGGTTGTGCTGCCCATTGCCCGAATTACCTGTTTCATAGTTTTAGGGCTTTTTATCGCAAGCTTTATCGAAAGCCTCAACTGGACCCATAAACTTGCCACTCTTGCACGACCACTCATTAAATTAGGTCATCTATCTAACATCACTGGCGCAAGTTTTTCTGTCGCATTTTTTTCTGGAGTCTCTGCTAACACCCTTCTTGCAGAGGCGTTTGACAAGGGACAAATTTCTCAAAAAGAGTTGGTTCTTGCAAATCTTTTCAACTCCCTTCCTAGATTTTTTTTGCATCTTCCAACTGTGTTTTTCCTCACCGCGCCACTCATTAAATTTGGAGCCATAATATATGTAGGACTCACCTTCAGTGGTGCCATACTACAAACTATAGTTGTGGTGTCACTGGGTGCTTTCCTGCTTCCTGTAAATAAAGAAACAATGAGTGATATGCCACCGGCAAAAGCAAAAACCAGTATTAAAGGTGCTTTTGAAAAAAGCGTTAAACGATTGAAAAAGAGAATCCTTAAAATCTTAAAATTCCTCATACCTGTTTATCTGATTTTCTTTTTCCTTAACTGGTATGGCATCTTTAACTCTGTTGAAGGTTTTTTAGCTGAAAGTGGATTTTTTCTGAGCTGGCTCAATCCTAAAGCTGTCGGTATTGTACTACTGCATGTAACCACTGAATTTTCGGCAGGACTCGCGGCAGCTAGCGCACTGCTTGCTGAAAATAGTCTAACATACCAAGAAGTTGTTATTGCCCTTCTGGCAGGAAACATCCTCTCAACCCCAATACGTGCCATGCGACATCAGTTGCCTTACTACACAGGGATTTACTCTCCCCGCCTGGCTATCCAACTTGTTGCCGTAAGCCAGCTCACCAGAGCCTTTTGTCTTATTTTTGTCTCGGTTATTTACTTCACCTTCAGCAGGTTGATATAACGTTAAATTATTTTCTTATTTTGCGTATGCAAGATTTAGGTTAAAGGTCATTCATGCGATCCCCAGTGGATAAAAAAAATATATTGTTCACCTGCTGTTTACTCACTCTGCTACTGTGCACAATAATTGCTTCTACAGGGATGGGGTACATGCAGATAGAATGGCAGGACATATTAAAGGTTATTGCCAGCCACATATTCGGCTCCCCGGAACTTGCTAGCTCTGTCGAGCCATCCATTCCTTACGTTGTTATGGATGTACGTCTACCGCGCATACTGACAGCAGCACTGGTTGGGGCAGGCCTTGCATTAAGTGGCGTTATTTATCAGGGGATCCTTCTCAATCCACTTGCTGACCCATACACCCTTGGCATCAGTAGTGGAGCAGCATTTGGTGCATCCATTGCTCTTCTTGCCAACATCAGCCTGCTAGGGCACTTCTCGACCCCTCTTTTTGCTTTCATCGGCGCCATTGCTACTCTATTCGTCGTTATGCGTCTCTCTACATTCAACGGCCTGATCTCTGCTCAAACCCTCATTTTATCTGGAGTTATCGTCGGAGCTATCCTTTCAGCAGGTATATCTTTTTTGAAATATCTGGCCGATGAACAAGTCGCAATTATCATTTTCTGGCTCATGGGAAGTTTTGGTTCTTCAACCTGGAGCGGGGTCATTCTCCTCTTGGTGACCGTATTTCTGGGCCTTCTCATCACCCTCTATTTTAGTAGAGACCTTAACATCATGTCTCTTGGGAGAAGGTCCTCTGATTCTCTTGGGGTGGAAACTGCCAACATACGAAAAATACTGCTCCTCAGTGCCTCATTTGTTACAGCCATCTGCGTTGCCTTAACCGGGATAATTGGGTTTATCGGTCTTATCGTCCCTCATTTAATGCGCTATCTTGTTGGACCTGACAATAGAAAACTGCTACCAGCTTCGGCCCTTGCAGGTGCAATACTACTGCTCATCGCAGACACAGTAACAAGAGCAGTGCTCCCCATAGAAGTACCCATTGGTGTACTTACCGCACTCATTGGCGGACCTTTTTTCTGTGTCATCTTCAGGCAAAAGCAAAAGGGTAGAATCTATGAGTAATTCATCCGCCCTTTCCACACAAAACCTGAGTTTTTCCTACGGAAACACTCCAATTATTAATGATATAAACATTGATTTCACAACGGGGAAATTTTACGGGATCATCGGTCCCAACGGTTGTGGTAAAACCACTTTTCTTGATCTTCTTACTGGAAATAAAAAGCCATCTTCAGGCTCCGTTCACCTCTTTGACAAGTCGCTCAGCAGCTATAGCAAAAAAAATCTCGCCCAGCGTTTAGCTCTGGTTCCTCAGGAATACGATACTGGTTTTAGTTTTTCTGTAGAAGAAGTGGTCCTCATGGGACGCCACCCACATATTCCGAGATTTTCTTCCCCCACACCGAGTGATTGGGAATGTGTTGATAGTGCAATGGAAGCCATTGGCATTACTGATCTGCGCAACAGGTACACCAACACACTATCAGGTGGTCAGAAACAACGTACCATTGTGGCAAGAGCCCTTGCACAGGATACATCACTACTCCTCTTTGACGAGGCGACCTCAAGTCTTGATGTAAAATACACCCTTCAGATCTTTAATCTTGCCAGAGATTTAGTACAAAAACAGAACCGAACGATTATAGCTGTGATGCACAATCTGAACCTTGCGGCGGCCTATTGCGATGAGATATTGATTATGAAAGATGGTCAAATAGTCAGCTCAGGACCAACAGCTACAACGCTAACCGCAGACATTATCGAAGAAGTATTTGAAGTAGAAAGTAGTGTTTTCTGGGACGACTATAATCAATCCCAACAGATTAGTTTCAAATACAGCACAGATAACTCATGAATAATATACTCGTATGTTCTCTAAAACTTACTCGCCTTGCTACATTGTTATTCATCTCATTACTCTTCTTCACGTCTTCACCTGTATGGGCCGTGGGTGGGGCAGGAGCTAAAACAATTCATGATAGCAACGGCAATACCATTCTCATTGAAAAACCTTTCAGTAGAATAATATCTCTATATTCTGCCCATACTGAAAATCTCTGTTCTATAGGGGCGGCTAGCCAGCTTGTAGGTATTTCAAGAAGTGATGATTACCCAGAAGACATCCTCACCAAACCACGATTTTCCTACCGTGAAGATCCTGAGAAATTCATCGCTCATAGTCCGGACCTCGTTCTCATCCGCCCCATGGTTGAGCGTTCATATCCTCAATTTATAAAAAAAATCAGAGCAGCCGGCATTACCGTCATATCTTTGCAACCAACAAATATCGACGAAATGCTGGATTACTGGCAAACCCTCGGAGTTATTGCAGGACACGAACAAGAAGCGGCTGCTCTTGCCACCACGTTTACAACTGAAATCAAAAACTTTACCAGTAAAATCGATCACATTCCCGAAAATAAACGTCCCAAAGTGTATTTTGAAGCCATCCATAAAAAGATGAAGACTTTTGCAGACACAAGTATAGGAATATTTATTTTAGAAACTGCTGGTGGCATCAACATAGCTTCTGATGCGTCTCGGGTACGAACCACGAATATTGCCTTTTTCGGCAAAGAAAAACTCCTGAGCCGAGGAAATGAAATAGACATTTTCTTAAGCCAACACGGCCGTATGAATCCAGTGACCAAAGAAATCATAATTAATGAACCGGGTTTTAAAGCAATACGAGCAGTACGAGAAGACAGAATCTATCTTATAGAAGAACAACTTGTTTCCCGGCCTACGATTCGTATCCTTGAAGGAATTGAGGAACTTAACAACATTTTCTTTAACGAAAAAAGCCTATTACCTACGAGTAACTAATGACTACTAAAATACCAGCCTGCGTCATATCAGGTACTTCAAGTGGCTCTGGCAAGACGACTGTAACGCTTGGTCTCATGGCAGCCTTCAAGAAACGCGGACTCCGTGTACAGCCCTATAAATGCGGTCCTGACTTTATAGATCCTGGCCTCCATGAACTTGTTACCGGAGTAAAATCACGTAATTTAGATCTTTGGATGAGCGGTGAAGAACATACGAGAAAATGTTTCCAGAAAAATTTGGTGGGTGCTGACATTGCTCTTATTGAAGGGGTAATGGGAATGTTCGACGGTGGCAGGTCATCGAGTGGCGAACTCTCCAGAACTCTAGGCATTTCTAACATCCTAGTACTTGATGTGCGATCCATGGCGGACAGTGCGGCCGCAATAGTCAAGGGCTTTGAAACATTCTCTGAAGGCGCAGAAGTAAAAGGAGTCATACTCAACAACATTGCCTCTGAGCGTCATTTGCAACTCGTAACCGATGCTATTAGAGGCAACTGCAACGCTCAAATACTTGGTCATCTCCCAAGAAATCTTGATTTTTCCATTCCATCCAGACACCTTGGACTGCTCACAGGAGATGAGGCTCCGATTTCAGAGGAGATGGTTGCACTTCTGGCAAAGACTATCTCAGATCACATAGACCTCGATCAAGTGCTCAGTCTCTGTTCTGCATTTTCACCTGTCACAAAACCTCAAGTAACTGAAAAAAATAGTGATTCACCATGCAGGATTGCAGTTGCCCGTGACAAAGCGTTTTGTTTCTATTATGAAGACAATTTTGACATACTGCGGGAGCATGGCGCCGAGCTCGTTTTTTTCAGCCCGTTACATGACAAGGAACTACCTGAAAATATTCATGGTATATATCTTGGTGGTGGTTATCCTGAACTCTATGCAAAAGAACTAAGCACAAATAATCAAATGCTTGCGGCATTACACTCTTGGATAGAGAGTGATGGTGCGGTTTATGCCGAATGTGGTGGTTTTATGTACCTTACAAAAGGTATTGTAGACCACGACCAGAATCGACAT
Organism: Desulforhopalus sp.; assembly: GCA_047622095.1. GTDB lineage: Bacteria > Desulfobacterota > Desulfobulbia > Desulfobulbales > Desulfocapsaceae > Desulforhopalus_A. Next base: position 55,297 of record JBLHNU010000028.1, on the reverse strand, counting down.
GATCTTGTGGGAGCCTTTCCGGTCATTTCTGCCATGCAGACAAAAAGAGCCAGCCTTGGCTACCGTGAAGTGACAACCCAACAGGATTCCTGTTTTGGTCCGGCAAATACGGTTTTACGGGGACATGAGTTTCACTACTCTAATATTGAAGAGATGGATGCTTCAATTCCACGTATTTATCAGGTGAACAATGGGGCTCAGGAAGGATACAACTACCGTAGAGTTCTGGGAGGATATATGCACCTGCATTTCGGTTTCTCACCTGAGGTGGCAACCGCTTTTATCAACTATTGTAGAGAGTAAAATATGGCTGTTACATTACAAAAGATAGCACCTTCAGATATAGAAGCAGAAAGCTTTAGAATTATTGAGAGTGAACTAGGTAAGACCTCCTTTGACCCAAGCACGTTCAAGGTGGTCCAACGTGTTATTCATGCAACCGGAGATTTTAGTTTTGCTGAGAATATGCGGTTTTCTCCAGGCGCTGTTGAAGCAGGGATTGAAGCTATCAGGAGTGGCAAAAATATTCTCACCGATGTAAATATGGTGGCCGCTGGTATCAGCAAAGCGCTACTGAAAAAATTTGGTGGCGAGGTCATCTGTAAAGTAGCCGATCCGATTGTGGCTGAAGCTGCCAAAACCTCGGTTACGACCAGATCCGAGATGGCTATTTCAATGAATCTTGATGACAGTATTGGGATCGTTGCCATGGGTAATGCGCCAACAGCACTGGTACAAGCCATTCGCACTACATCAGAAATGCAGGGACAACGCCCTCTTCTTGTAGGCGTACCGGTAGGCTTTGTAAATGCAGCGGAATCTAAGGATCTTCTTGTTGAACAAAATGATTGCTATATCACAAGTCTTGGCCGTAAAGGTGGAAGCCCTGTTGCAGCAGCCATAATCAACGCACTTATCAGGTTGGCGGCAAAATAGATGGCTAAAAGATTACGAAGCGGGTTTACCACAGGATCTTGCAGTGCAGCTGCTGCTAAAGCTGCGGTCACCGCAATTACGACAGGTAAAGCTCCAGAGTCTATTGAAATTGGATTTCCTGACGGCTCAAGGAAATCCTTTGCTGTGCATTCATGCACCTTTGACAGTAAAAAAGCGACAGCATCAATCATAAAAGATGCTGGTGATGACCCCGACGTAACCAACAAAGCAGAAATTTGTGCAACCGTTGAACTTGGACATCAGGAAAATCATGATAACCCGTCTGTCATTCATGAAAACATCCAGCTCTTTCGTGGCAAAGGCATAGGAATAGTCACAAAGCCTGGCCTTGCAATTTCTGTTGGAGAACCCGCAATCAACCCTGTCCCAAGACAGATGATTTATCTGTCTCTCCAGGAAGTGACCAAGGCTCCTCTTAGTGTCACGATTTCTGTCACGAATGGCGAACTGCTTGCCGAGAAAACCCTCAACAAGCGGCTTGGAATCCTAGGCGGTCTTTCTATTCTGGGAACCACAGGCATCGTCCGTCCCATATCAGCTGATGCCTGGACAGCAACAATCTCTGCCACTATGAATGTTGCAAAAGAAGCGGGACTTCAAGATATTGTTATCTCAACCGGCCGCACCTCAGAAAAAGGTGCTCAGCATCTGTTACAACTTCCTGAGGAAGCATACGTTGAGATGGGTGATTATCTGCATTTTTCTCTGACTGAAGCACGTAAACGGGGTTTTACAACCGTACATTATTCGGGAATGTGGGCAAAGGTGATGAAAGCTGCTCTTAAAATACCTCAGACACATGTGAAAAATGGTGCACTTGAGGTAGCCTCAGGAGCAAAACTGCTGGAAAGTCTAGGCGCCAGGCCTCCACTACTTGGACTTCTGGAAAAGTCCAACACAGCCCGTGAAATGCTCACCCATATTGAGGCTGCTGGTCAAACTGAACTTATTACTAAAGTGTGTAAAAAAGCAAAAGAATACCTGGAAGAAGTCGCCGAAACCAAAGTTCACATTTATCTGATTGATCATAAAACTAAGGTTATTGAACATGTTTAATCTCTTTGTAATTGGTGTATCAGATAATATTCTTTCGGCCACAGACCAAGAAATTCTTAGCACCTGTTCTTACGCTTTTGCAACCCCACGCCTGCAAAAAATCATTTCGCATCTTCCACTAGAAGTTCACAATATCAGTCCGGTTCAAGAAGCTATTGAATCAATTACGACAAAGCTTGCTGTAGGTAATGTTGCGGTACTTGCCAGCGGTGATCCTCTTTTTTATGGTATCGGCAAACGACTACTATCTGAAGTACCTCAAGAGGTCATAGAATTTCACCCAGCGGTCTCTTCAATTCAAAAAGCTGCTGCACTTTTTAAAACCCACTGGGATGATGCCACTATACTGAGCCTGCACGGCAGGAATCACCCACATGTACCGGGGCTTATTTTACAACACTCAAAATGTCTCCTACTCACAGATACGAAAAATAGTCCAAACGAAATTTGTAAAAAAATCCAAGACTATCTCACCCTTATTGAGGATGAAAACACAGCCCTTAACATATCCGTTATGGTGGCTGAAAATATTGGCCTACCAGATCAACGTCTCTTTTCTGGAAACCTCACCGAGGCTGTAGCAGCAACATTTTCATCACTTAACGTTATGCTCATAGAGCGTCACGCTACCAGTAATAGTGACTTTCCTGATACCCTGGGGCTAACCGAAGATGAGGTGGTCCATAGCCGCGGCCTTATAACAAAAAGTGAAGTCCGTGCTGCAACTATTCATCAGTTGCGTCTACCAAAGACGGGTGTTTTCTGGGATGTTGGAGCGGGAAGTGGTTCGATTTCTATAGAAGCCGCACGTTCTCACCCTGAACTTACTCTATTTGCCATCGAACATAAGATGGAAGAAATTGCTAATATTAAAGCCAATATCAGAAAGTTTGGCTGTTACAATATTATCCCTGTATTTGGCAAAGCACCTGAGGAACTCACAGACCTCCCCGCTCCTGATAGAATATTTGTTGGAGGGAGCAGTGGCACCCTATCAGCGATTGCTGAAATTGCTAAAAATCGTCTTCCAGCAAATGGACGCATTGTCATAAACGGTGTTATTGAAAAAACAATCAAAGAAGCTCCCGAGCTTCTTACTCGATGTAATTTCTCAACTGAAACAACAACGATCAGTGTAACTCGTACCAATAGCTCCACACAAACAGTCACATTTAACCCAATAACCATTACAACAGGCTGTAGATGAACACCAATAAACCAAACGATAACCAAGATGCCCCTGCCCTTCTTGTCCATTTTGTAGGTGCAGGCCCCGGTGACCCTGAACTCATCACCGTAAAAGGCCAACGTCTTCTCAAAGAAGCTGACATTGTGATCTATACAGGTAGTCTGGTCCCAAAGCCCCTTATCACCGGTCTTTCTGCTACAATTCATAACTCAGCAGGTCTTAATCTTGATGAAGTTTTCGAGATTATTCTTGCTGGATTTAAAAATGGCAAAAAAGTTGTACGTCTTCACACTGGAGACCCTTCAATCTATGGTGCCATCAACGAACAGATTGCACTGCTTCGGAAGCATGACATACCATTTAAAGTGATCCCTGGAGTAAGTTCTGCCACAGCATCCGCTGCTGCCCTGCAAACCGAGCTCACGCTTCCTGAGGTTTCTCAAACAGTGATTTTCACCAGGCGAACTGGGAGAACTCCAGTTCCGGAAAAAGAAAGCCTTGATCTTCTTGCCTCCCATCAGGCAACAATGATGATTTTCTTAAGTGTTGGCATGATTGTCGATGTTGTTAAAGAGCTTAAAATGGGTGGATATACAGACGAAACACCTGTGGCGATTGTTGAAAAAGCGAGTTGGCCTGAAGAACGACATATTAGAGGTACCCTTGCAACCATCGCACAACAGGTTACAGATGCCAATATCACCAAGACTGCGATGATTGCTGTAGGTGAGGTACTGGCTGACACCCCACCTCCTGCTTTATCAAAACTCTACGATAGCACCTTCACTCATGAGTACAGAAAAGGTGTGAAACCTCAATGAGAATTGGGGTCGTTGCCATAACCTCTGGTGGTCAAGTCTTAGCTGACAACATAGTCAGCCAGCTCGACTCAGCAAGCCTTATCCCTAAAAAGGATGGTGAGAAAGTTGCGGAACTCCTTGAACGCTGCTGGAGCCAGTTTGATGGATTTGTCTGCATTATGGCAACAGGAATAGTGGTGCGTTCCATTGCCAGTTTGTTAGAAGACAAAAAAACCGACCCCTGCGTTATTGTTTGCGACCAGTCTGGAACTCATGTGATCAGTCTTCTTTCCGGTCACCTTGGTGGCGGAAACGCTCTCGCATTAGACATCGCATCAATCACCGGGGGACAGGCGGTCATCACTACCGCCTCAGACACACTTCGTCTCGTGGCACTCGATCTCTGGGCCAAAGAGAAGAATCTCACTCCACCCAAGAGAGAGGTTCTTACGCAAGTAACCACTCAGCTTGTTAATCAGGGTTCGTTATCAGTGTTTACCGATATCGCTTCAACCACCCTTCCTCCTGGGCTTCAATGTGTAACTACAGAAGAAGATGCTGAGATAATTGTTTCAAACAAAAAATACATTTCTTCACAAGCAGTACAGTTTTACCCTCAAAATCTTGTAGTCGGAATCGGCTGCAACAGAGGAACCCCTTTGCATGAATTTGAAGAGGCTTTGGCGGAACTCTTTTCAGATTTACAGCTTAGTCGGAAAAGCATAAAGAACCTGTCTTCCATTGATAAAAAAAATGATGAGGTGGGTTTACTAGAGCTTGCACAAAAGAACGACTGGCCTATAGAATTTTTCGACAAAACAACCATAAACACTCAAAACAATCTGGAGATTTCTTTTGCCGCTTTAAAAGCGGTTGGTGCTATTGGAGTTGCCGAACCGACATCGCTGCTCAGCGCTAAAAGTAATCTTCTTATCAGCAGGAAACGCAAATGGAAAAACATAACAATGGCAGTAGCGCAGGCACCCTTTACGTTGTAGGTACTGGCCCAGGGTCAGCTGAGTATATGACCGTTGCAGCAATCAATGCTCTAAAGAAATCTGACATTATCATCGGTTACAAGACCTATCTTGAACTCATCCCTGAATTTCTTGAAGATAAAGAAGTTATATCGTCTGAAATGATGAAAGAGGTCGATCGTTGCGGAAAGGCTTTAGAAATCGCAGACCAAGGAAAAACAATTGCCCTGGTGTGTGGTGGTGATCCTGGGATTTACGCTATGGCAGGACTTGTATTTGAAATGGCCCAGAAGGCAAAGAACTCTTGCAAAATTGAAATTTTGCCAGGCCTTGCTGCAATAAACAGCTGTGCAGCTCGCCTTGGGGCCCCATTGATGCACGACTTTGCTGCAGTGAGCCTTTCGGATCTACTCACCCCCTGGCCGCTTATCGAAAAACGCCTTGAAGCTGTCGCAATGGCTGATTTTGTCACCGCAATTTATAATCCGAAATCAAAGAAGAGAACGGAACAAATCGTCCAGGCTCGTGAAATTTTCTTGAAACACAGAAGTCCTGAAACGGTTGTGGGAATTGTCACTGCCGCAACCAGAGAGAACGAAAAGATTGTTATCACAACTCTTGAGAACCTACTTGAGAACGAGATAGGAATGCAATCAACAGTAATTATTGGAAACAGCCAGACATACAAATGGAATGACTTGATGATCACTCCCCGGGGATACAGCGACAAATATCAGATCTAAACGAGCCTCTTCTTAACCCACCCACCTCTTTTTGATGTCTATAATCTCATCAATGTTGTCAAAGAAGAGCTCAACAACCTCGGGATCGAAGTGATTACCACTTCCTTCCCGGATTATTTTTTGGCACAGTTCTTCAGAAAGCGGCTCTTTGTAGGGGCGTTCACTACCTAAAGCATCATACACATCAACCACAGCCACAATTCTTGCTATCAACGGAATATCTTCACCAGACAAGCGACATGGATAACCTCCTCCATCCCACTTTTCGTGATGACAAAGGGCGATAACCATAGCCATATCAAGTATTGCCAATTGACTGATATCATCAGCCATCGCTATAATTTCTTTAAAATTTATCTCTTCTGGATCTGGATCTGTTGAATAGTGGCGAAGAATATTACAACCAATTTCACAATGGGTTTTCATGATCCCCCACTCTTCCCCCGTTAGTTTGCCGGGTTTAAGCAAGATTGTGTCTGAAATCCCAATTTTGCCAATATCATGAAGAGGCGCAGCCTCCCCAAAGGTTTTATACTCGGCCTCGGGCATTCCGCTTACCTTTCCTAATAGCCCACAAATTTGACCAACCCGAATAACATGTCGGCCAGTTTCGTTATCTCTATATTCTGCAGACTTTCCCAGGCTATAGAGGAGTTGTCTTTTTGTCTCTTCAAGTTCGTACGTTCTGAGCTCAACCATCTTTTCAAGATTTTTCTGATAATGGCGATTCTGCCTCACGAGCTCAACTGCTTCTAATGCTCTTACTATGGTGTTATCTAAAAGAGAGAAATTCTGGATGGGCTTGGTAATAAAATCATATCCGCCAAGCCTCAGAGCCTCGACCGCATCCTCCACACCCCCAGCACCAGAAACAACGACAATAGGCAATTCAGGCCATCTGGCAAGTGCCTTTTGAATGAAGGTGTGCCCATTCATTATGGGCATATCAAGATCCAAGGTAACCAGATCAGCAGGCCATTGCTCCAAAATGAACATTCCATCTAGGCCATTTTCAGCTGTTCTTGCATCGTAGCCTTTACTACAAAGGTATTCAGCTATTAATTCTCTTATTTCCACCTGATCTTCAATAACAAGGATACGGTGTTTTTTAGCCTCTGTGACCTTACTCTCTGGTCTAATTTCAGTCAAAACAATGCCCTTTTTTAAAAGAATTTCTAATCAAACAAGTACATGTTCAAAGTATACCTGAGAAAAAATATTTTTTCAAAAATGATATATACATATTCTTTTTTTTAGGGCTACATTATGTCAGTTGCAAGATTTAGGTACTATTTCCAAATGCTTTGAAACAGTCGACTGCGCAAGTGCAAGGTAACGCATCTTTTGTCTCAGTAAAAAAAAAGGGTAAACATTTTTTTCAATGTTTACCCTTTACCACTCTTTTAATTGATGTTTTCTTCAGTCACCCAGACAAGTGCCAACATTTCTGGCCGCACGAATCCACGGGTGATCCAGAGGAACAAGTTTTTTATTTCCAACAACATTCTCAAGAGGCACAGCCTTCGTCCCCTCACCATCCACTGCGACCATAACTCCGAATCTACCCTCAACAATATAATCAACACAGGCACTACCAAGTCGGGTTGCAAGCATACGATCAGCAGCAGATGGTGTTCCCCCTCTCTGATAATGACCTAAAATTGTGAGCCGTGATTCCAAACCTGTCATCTTTTCCAACTCTTCAGAAAGCCTGAGGGTATTTGAGTTTCTTTGCTTTGCAAATTCTTTCAATCCCTCCGAAGCCTTCTTCTGGGCTTTAGAATCGCCCTTTTCTTTGGCTAACGCCTTTTTCTCTTTTAAACTTGTGTATGTTGCATCACCCTCAATACAAAGAGCCCCCTCAGCAACAGCAACGATACTAAAATTCGTCCCTCTCTGTTGGCGAGCACGAATTGCGGCCGCAGCTGACTTTAGATCATAGGGTATTTCTGGAATTAAAATTACGTCAGCACCACCAGCAACCCCAGCGCCTAAGGCCAACCAGCCAGCATTGTGGCCCATGATCTCCACAACAATTATCCGGTGGTGACTGTGGGCCGTTGAGTGCAAACGATCAATTGCCTCTGTTGCGATCTCCATCGCTGTATGAAAACCAAAGGTTACATCCGTCATGGCAACGTCATTATCGATAGTCTTTGGTAGAGTGATAATATTGAGCCCCTTTTGCGCCAAGCGATATGCATTTTTTTGGGTACCACCTCCACCAATACAGATCAGAGCATCCAGGTTATGTCGACGATAATTATCACATATAACTTCCGTCATATCCATTACTTCGCTACCGACAGGCATCTTATGAGGTTTGTCTCTGCTGGTTCCTAAGATAGTACCACCTCTGGTAAGTATGCCAGAGAGAGTTTCACGATCAAGTCGCATAATTCTATTTTCCATCAGTCCTCGAAAACCATCACGAAAACCAATTATCTGTGTATCACCAAGAGCCAAAGCGGACTTACCGATTCCGCGAATGGCTGCATTTAAACCTGGACTATCGCCTCCAGCTGTAAGTATCCCTAATTGCTTACTCATTGTCTTCCTTTTCAGATTTATAGTTTACTTTAGTACCTTGGATGCAGATTTATCGTTCAATAAACGACAGACTCCTCAGTTAGAAATAACCATCGAGTATTTTATGAGTCTGTTGATTTACTAGGATTTTGGTTCGAGATCTAGGCATACGAAAAAAACAACCACAGGCATATAATTGATATTCCGAGGATTGTTATTTTCGTATAACGAAGATATTGAGACAAAAGGCAGTAAATCAAAGGGCTCATTTTATTATGCCTGTTTCCAGGCGTTACTTCAATTTTTTTCCTGCAATAATCGAGTATAAAATCAAGAACCATGATGATCATCACACTGACATCGTGACGTTTTTACGGATTTAACATCCTTTACAGCTTGTGGAGCAGGAGTCGGAAAACCACTGATAAAAGTATTTTGTTGAATCTTGGGAGCAAGCAACTTTTTGAAATAAAAGCGTAGAGGCTGAATTGAAAATCCAAGCAAAACAAAAGTGGAAATCCATCTCAAACTAACAGGTATAACCTCCGTAGCCTCTCCCAGGATAGCTCGGGGCGAAATATTGAGGAACTGATACAACCAATCCACTCCTAAACCAAATAAAACGGCACAAAAAGAAAGAGATGCAAGATAGAGTAACGTACTTTTTTTACCCAATATTCCAAGCAATACAGAAAGAGATGTAACATTGGTTGCAGGCCCCACAAGAAGAAAGACAAGGGCCGCACCTGGGCTTACACCTTTTAAAATAAGAGCCGCCGCTACCGGTGTTGACGCCGTCGCACATATGTAAAGAGGTATACCGACCACAAGCATCACAAGCATTGAGCTCAAACCGCCACCCAAAAAGGTCGACATCACTTCATCAGGCACTAACACTGTAATGAGTGCTGCTATAAACACCCCGATAAAAAACCAGACCGCAATATCTCCCCAGACATCCTGGTAGCTAAATCGTAGTCCAGCTACCACCTTTTCTTTATAGGTGTGGTGGTGTCGATGTACCTCATCTGGGCAATCAACTCCGTCGCAACAACCATCAACAGGGCAACTCCGATCGACAACAACCTGTCTATCCTCTTTCTCCCAAAACAATGTATTCTCGGCAATTCCTGCAAACACAGCTGTACAGAAAGCAGCAATAGGTCGAACGATTGTCATAACAGGGTCAAGCAATGCATACGTTACAGCAATTGAATCGACACCTGATTCAGGCGTCGAGATCAAAAACGCGGTCGTAGCCCCTTTATTTGCCCCTTGTTTTCTCAGTGATGCTGCCGCCGGCAACACGCCACAAGATCACAACGGTAGCGGTACTCCAAAAAATGAGGCTTTTACAACTGACAGAAATCTTCCCTTGCCAAGATGTTCCAATATCGTATTTGGATTAAGACTCACCTTCAAAAGACCAGCTATAACAATACCAAGTAAAATGTAAAAAGATGAATCAAGAAGAATATTCCAGACCTCAAGTATCAGTGCTGTCAAAAATGTCATTATCTAACCTATAATTATTTGCGTACTGTTAATATTTAGTGTCTGAACGAAAACCTGCAAATTCTGTCGAGTTCAAGGCGGATGATAATTTTAACCGGAGGAATACATTGAGTATTTTGAGGATTAAAATTTGAGGCCAACGAAGAAATCGGCTTAATTGGTGGTTTTCGGTCGAGCACTATTTATTAATTTATTCCCCAGGCTTAACCTGGAAGAATCCTAAAAAATCTAAACCTACTACATAGTAGTGTTCACATTATTAACATCAGTCAAGCGGGCCATGTGCAACATTACCACTTTGTAGTACCACGTGTTCATTTTTGATTTATCTGGACTACTTAAAACGCAACGCACCTAAGCCCACAAACCGCTGCGGATTACTCTGACCTTTATTCTTGACACAACCTCATAGTTCATCTACTTTCTTAACTGACCCAGAAGTCAGTTAAGAACTAAAGCTATAATTCAGACAAAAAATGAAATGAGACCACAAAAAGGTAAACAAAAGCTATTTGATGCAGCAATAATACTATTTGAGTCACAAGGTTACTTTGCCACCAGCATTGAACAGATTACCGCTAAGGCAAGTGTCTCTAAAGGGTTGGTGTATCATTACTTTAAAAGTAAAGAAGAGTTGCTCGAAGGACTCATTGTGGATACCACGCATAAAATGGAGTCCGTGGCGGGTACACTTACCCCCAGCCCTTTGATCGAAGAATCACTGTCTCATTTTATCGATAACTATCTACATTATTTAGAAAGTGAGAAAAGGTTTCTCAAATTACAACTCACACTCATGTTAATGCCTGAGCTCAAAGATGTTGTAAGGGAACCAGCAAAACAACGTGCTGACTTACTCTTAAAAATGACCACGGATTGGTTTACCCAAGCCTGCATCATACAACCCGAGAATAAGGCTCGACTGTTTTTAGCAATGCTGGATGGGATTGCTCTACATTACCTGTCTATCTATGACCAATACCCTCTTACCTCTATGAAAACACAAATCAAACAAGCGGCTTATGCCCTTTGCAGCATTCAAAACTCAGGAAATATCAATGTTAGAAATTAAAAAAGTCACATTAATAGAACAACTAAGCGACCTTAAACAGCAGTACATGGAACTCACCACGGCCCCACTTGACGGCATGTGGCTATGTGGTTTTGTCCCAATGGCAAATCATTTTGGATTTTACAAGGGTGAAACTCTCGTTGGCTTTTGCTGTATCAATGAGGAAGGATATTTATTGCAATTCTATCTATGCTCAGAAGTACAAACCGAGGCACCTCTGATCTTACAATCACTTCTCACACAAAAAGACTCCCCTACTGGCAATGTTAATGGTGCTTTTGCAAGTACAGCTGAGCCTCAATATCTTTCTCTTTGTTTTGATACCTTTTCCACATTTTCAGTCAGTACGTTGATGTACCAACTGAGCAAAGGATTACCTCAATTCGATGGCGAAAAATCTATATTTCATATGCCAGTCATAAAAATTGAACAATTGGCTGAAGCTGTAGATTTTGCAAAAACCACACTTGGAGCCCCAGAAGAGTGGCTTTCAGGATATTTCACCAATTTAATTAATCGACAGGAATTAAGAGGTCACTGGGAAAATGATCAATTGATAGCAACTGGCGAATGTCGTGGTTTTGACGAATACCAACAAAAATATGCTGATCTTGGGGTCATAGTCGATGAATCTCAACGAGGAAAGGGACTCGGCACGCAGGTACTTCTGCATCAGATTAGTGTCGCTGAGGCCAGAGGTTTGCGGCCGATCTGCTCAACAGAAAAAGCAAATATTGGAGCGCAAAAAGCTATTAGTCGTGCTTGACTATTTGCCAGCAACCGCATTGTTCAATTCCACGGATAACCAATCAGTGAGTAGTGCAATCATCGCCACTCACAAAGTAAAGATATTTAACGAAAATTATGAATACGCTTAAAAAACTAGGATATAGCAATTGGTTTCAGGATCATATAGATGCTGAGAAATCAGCTACCCATGAAATTGCACGTGTTGTTTCTGTACACAGAGACAGCTATGTCATAACAAATGGTTCTTCAGGAGAAGTATTTGCTGAAGGTTCTGGAAGTTTGCTTTTCACAGCTGACTCTCCCTCTGATCTACCGACAACCGGAGACTTTGTCTACGCTGATTTCTATGATGATGAGTCCCATGCAATAATCCATGGAGTGCTCCCCAGAAGAACAGTACTCAAAAGAAAAGCAGCAGGGAAGCTCGTGGACTTCCAGCTCATTGCCTCAAACATTGACGTCGCCTTTATTGTTCAGTCTGTTGATAACAACCTCAATCTCCGTAGATTGGAAAGATATTTGGTGATGGTGAATGAAAGCAGAATCACCCCGGTTATATTGCTGAGTAAGTGCGATCTTATCGCCTGCGACGAGGCAGAAAAAATCAAAATGGAAGTACTTTGTATTGCTCCAACAGCCACGGTACTACTTTTTAGTAATGTGGAACAAGAGAGTGTTGATATTATAAAGCAATCGATGTTGCCAGAACATACCTATTGCCTGCTCGGCTCATCAGGTGTAGGCAAAACAACCCTTTTAAATAATATCCTGGGCCATGAACACTTCGAAACTCAAGCTGTCAGCAAAAAAGAAAACAAAGGAAGGCACACCACTACAAGGCGAGAGCTTATACTATTAGATAATGGGGCTCTGCTCATAGACACCCCTGGCATGAGAGAACTCGGAAATATCTCAGTTGATACTGGAATTGACGAAACATTTTCCGACATAACCGAGCTGACTTACCAGTGTAAATTTGGTGATTGTTCCCATACAGGCGAGCAAGGCTGTGCAATTTTGATGGCCCTAAAAGATGGTAAACTAGACGAGCAGCGCTACCAAAACTATGTGAAAATGAAAAAAGAATCAGCATTTAATGAGATGACCTATTCTGAGAAGAAAAAGAAGGATAAGGATTTTGGGAAATTAATTAAAGCGACCATGAAAAGCAAAAAGAGACGTTACTAATCGCACAACGACATGGCATGAAATACCTATGCGAAGATAGGCACCCGCGGATTTACGATCATTTGTCATCGGCGTCTCAACCCAAGTTTTTTCCTACTTGTAATTTCATTCAATCATCCCTAAAAATAAACAGGATGCAATTTACAATTCAATTGACCATAATGTCACTTTTATAAATCTAACTAGTGTTTTTACGAAAACCTGCAAATTCTGTTGAGTTCAAGGCGGGCAATAATTTTAACGGGAGGAATACATTGAGTATCTCGGAGTCTCGTACCTCGCTTACCGGAGGATTAAAATTTGAGCCCAACGAAGAAATCGGCAGAATTAATGATTTTCGATCGAGCACTAACCTAAATTTCCACCACCTGAAATAATATGGAAGCAGCTACCGAGAATAAACAGGGATGTCTTTACATCGTCCCCACCCCCATTGGAAATCTTGAAGATATCACCCTTCGAGCTCTGAGAGTATTGAAAGAAGTAGATCTTATAGCTGCAGAGGATACGAGGCACAGTAAAAGATTGCTTAATCACTTTGAAATTAGCACTCATCTTACGAGCTATTACAGAGAAAAAGAGGCTGAAAAAAGTGTGTACCTCATCCAATTGATGAAGGATGGACAAGACATTGCACTTATCAGTGATGCTGGCACTCCAGCAGTCTCTGACCCTGGAGCCATTCTTGTACAAAATGCCCACGAACAAGGAATCACAGTTGTCCCACTTCCTGGCCCATCAGCAGTAACAACTGCAATGTCTGCATCAGGATACACTGGAACTGGTTTTCTCTTTATTGGCTTTTCCCCTTCTAAAAAGGGCCAACGACAAAAGCTTCTTTCATCACTTGCGAACAGCGAATACCCTGTTATTTTTTATGAATCACCACGCAGAGTCGAGGCGTTCTTGCAGGAAGCACTCAATACATTTGGCGAAAGAGAGGCTTTCTGGGCACGCGAGATAACAAAAGCCTATGAAGATCTTGAGGCAAGCACTCTAAGTGGTTTGCTTGAAAAAGCGAAAGCCAACCAAATTCGGGGGGAATTTGTACTCATCATCTACCCCGGACAAAAGGACGAGGTTCAGGGGGAAACCATCGAAGAACTCATCTGTTGGTACAGGGATAACTCTGAACTGAGCCTCAAAGATGTGAGTAAAAAACTGGCAACTGATCTCGGGGTTTCTAAATCGGGAGTGTATCAGCAGGCTCTTTCTCTCTGGAATAAGACCTAAACCTTGCATACGCAAAATAAGAAAATAATATACCATTACAAAACAGTATATTGCTTCCATGATAGTTATTTAAAATAATTAAACTCCATGAGTATTATTTGCTACCCTTCGGGACTTACAATTGCACCGAATCTGCTTTGGCACCGAAGCCTTGAAGTATCAGTATACGTCTATAGCTCCGGTGTCTCGCATATCCGGTAGGTAGCGCAGACTCCGAACTTGCTAGTTGCAAGATTTAGGTAAAAACATGAAAAGAATAGAAAGCTCTGTCACCCCTGAAGGAGAGTTTAAATACGGTATCCATAAACCCAGTTATTCGGTAACCAACCTTCGACAGGCTGCAAACCTTGACATCCTTGGGATAGACGAATCGGGAAATCTTGTTGATAATAAAAAGAATTATCCAGACAACAATGTTGTGGTGGAGAACGCCGACTGGATTTTTGAGATACCGAATCCACTGCCATTTAAAGGCCGAACATACATAGATAAGGTCTGGGCTGACAATAGTGCGAATAACTATGGGAGGATATGTATTAAAGCCTCCGAAAAGGTCTCGCTTTCTTCTACTCTACGAGATGAAAAAATAGAGTCGTCTCTCATTGATAAACTACCTGAGCCACTACTGCTCGCACTTGCCACAAGCTCCACAGATTCCGAAGACCTGATCCGCTTAGCTCATATAAGCTGTGAAATTGTGACACATTCTGACGAATCGCTCGGCTTAGTATACAAACAAAACGACAAAGTATACAAACAAAACGACAAAGGTAAACACCAGCCTGTCATCCATAACCATCTCCTGTTCGAGGCAACAGCAAACAACCCTCACCTGCCCGATCAATACAAAATTGCCATGGTAATCCGCCCTGGAGCCCAGGGAGGTAGTGAAATTGTAGGAGAGTACCGCGCAAACGACCAAAGCCATGTGTATGAATATCTGCGAAGAAACTCCTACATCCCAGGCGGTCACTACGCTGCCAATATGGCTGAAAATGCAATCAGATATTCTATTGCAAGCCTTAATCATGAAGATATTCCAGGAGTACGACACCTCTATTATCAGCGCACGTTTGTACGCCTCGCAGAGACACTAGGTATTCCTCTTCCTGCAACTCAATGTACTTTAACAGTGGAGCAGCTCGAAAATATTAGAGAAATGATTGTAGGCGAACTCGCCAAATCCCAATCGAAAAAAGCCACGTTATGGGGATGGAATTTTGGTTTTGACTATGCTCCAACCGGTTATCGTCTCCATGCCTCCCACCAGCAGATTCATCAACAGTACGCAATAATACCTGAAAGTGTGAATGAATACAGAGGCGGCACATCAGATAGCTGTGGTGAGATGTCGTCATATTGCTGCGGAGATCTGATCACAGATGTGATACGACAGTACCGAGACCAGTATGAGAGTGAGTTTTTCGTCGACTACCAGAAGGCAATCTTTAGCAATCAACGAATGGACGAAAGGAAAGATCTGAGCGCTGATCTCATTGTGTTCAAAGATGAAAGGGTAATGCTTTTTGTCCCAAAAGCGCAAACCTCACAATGGGAGCTACAGTTGATGCCTATTATCAATGGCAACAACTGCCCTGGAAATATCCTTGAGTGCGACGCCCCCATGAGGCAGTCTCTAGACAAAGCCATTTATAAAGCACAACAGGCTCTTGCCGGATTAGGAGCACAAATGGTAACTTCAATTGAGTATTCTAAGCGACTGACTCAGGACGCATCTCTTCTCCAGCCGCTGCTGTACGCTTTTCTTCCTCGCCTGCCTGAATCCCCTGGGGCCTTTAGTGAAGCACAACTCAGGTTTATAAATGGCCACTACCCAGAAGATTTTGCTGCAGTCTGCAGACAACAACTATAGCAGTTGTTGTCCACTGACCCTAAGAGCTTGTCTGAGACAAGCTCTTAGATAGTGTCCATAATGGTTGTGTTAACCTGCGGCCGACTAATAACCTTTTGGATTCCAATACGTGTTTTAGGGTTTATAATAATGGGTCCCCGGATATTTGCGTTAATGTCTTCGCCACCGGTGGATTCATTTGTTTTTTTGGATAAAACCATAAAAATGCCAAGGTCTTTAGCCGAGTCAGCCTCAAGTATTGCAAACTCCTCATCACTGAGTTCCAATTCATAGCTGAGACCGTACTGCTCAGGAGCCACTAGAGTAAAAGTCAGTTCCGCATCATCACAGGACTCGAGCCAATAGGCTCCTAATCCATTTTCTTCCTTGTGATAAACGATGTAAGTAGTGTATTTTTCAAAACCCGGTATCCCTAGGGGGAAAGTTACGATCTTATCACCATTGACTGCGGGACTGTCTTTGACATCTCCAACTTTTTTCATATGATCCTCCTTTTCCAAAAAATTCTTATATTATTTTTGGTAGCTTATCAAATATTCTAGCAGAGTTACAAGTAATTATTACATTTCTCCTATTGAGATACCATTAAACGGCTTATTTTGACAATAAACAGGTAATTCCCAGTACGCGATAAAACGGAGCAACGAATGGACACAAAAGGTTATTTTGGTAATTGGGGTGGAGCTTTCATCCCTGAAATTCTACATGAAACATTTGAACAGCTTAAAATCAGCTATGCTGCTGCGAGAAAAGATCCAGCCTTCTGGGAAGAATATGTACAACTCATGCAGTCATATTCATGCAGACCAACTCCCCTCACCTACGCCGAAAATCTCACTAAGCACTTTGGCGGAGCGAAAATCTATATAAAACGAGAAGACCTCAACCATACAGGAGCCCATAAGGCCAACAACGTGATGGGCCAGGGCTTACTTGTTAAAAAAATGGGTAAAAAAAGGGTCATTGCTGAAACCGGCGCAGGACAGCATGGTGTTGCAACGGCAACTATGGCTGCAAAATTTGGTCTTGAATGTACCGTATACATGGGTGAGGTCGATGTACAAAGACAACGTCCCAATGTATTCTGGATGGAGAAAATGGGTGCCACTGTTGTGCCTGTTAAAGATGGTTCAAGAACTCTCAAAGATGCCATCAATGAGGCGTTTCGTGACTGGGTCACTAATGTTGACTCTACTCACTATGTGTTTGGCACAGCCTGTGGGCCTGCTCCTTTTCCAGAAATGGTATCATGGTTCCAGTCCATCATTGGCATAGAGGCAAGAAAACAGATAATGGCAAGCCACGGCCAGCTACCAGCAAAAGTGTATGCCTGCGTAGGTGGTGGTTCCAATGCATTGGGCGTTTTTCAAGGTTTTTTAGATGAAAGTGACGTTGAACTCATTGGGGTTGAAGCTGGAGGGAAAGGATTAGATTCAGGTCTTCATGCATCAAGACTCTGCGGAAATGACGCCACTCCAGGTGTTGCCCAAGGATATAAAACCATGTTCCTGCAAAACGATGAGGGCCAAATGCTTGAGACTCACTCTGTTTCAGCCGGTCTGGATTACGTTGGGGTAAGCCCGATCCTCGCCGACCTCTGGGAACAAAAAAAGGTGCGGTTTGAGTGTGCAACAGATGCCGAGGTAATGGAAGCTCTCGACCTCACCATGAAGATGGAAGGAATTATTCCTGCTCTTGAATCAACCCACGCTTTTGTCCAGGCATTTAAAGAAGCACCAAAACTTGGCAAAGATGAGGCAATAATCATCAACCAGTCAGGCCGTGGAGACAAAGATATTTTTACCATCGCCCACGCTTTTGATGATCCATCATGGAAGAAGTTTATCGTTGATCGCGCAAAAGAATACGATAAATAGAATCTTACGCCTACCCCGATAAACGGTTAATAAGTCGGGGCTTGAGAGAACATTTTATATTTGGATAAAATCCTATGTTACTGGAAAAAACGTTGCGAAATAAACGTCAGGAGAAAGATATTCTTTTGATGACCCATATTGTACTTGGATATCCATCCTTTGAAATCAATAGAGAAGTCATCGCTCAGATGGTTGAAAACGGTGTTGATTGCATCGAGATGCAAATCCCTTTTTCTGAACCTATGGCCGACGGCCCTGTTATTTTAAAGGCAAATCAGGAAAGCCTGGCGCAAGGTACCACTGTAAAAGAGTGTATGGCCTTCGGAGCTGAGATGGCGAAGACCTATGACATTCCTTTTCTTTTTATGACGTACTACAACATCATATATAAATATGGTGAAGAACAGTTTATCAAAGACTGTAAGTCTTTGAATATTCAGGGTCTTATAGTCCCAGATCTTTCTCCAGAAATGGGCGAAAATTTTTTTAAGCTGGCAAAGATTCACCAAATAGCACCGATTCTTATTTACACTCCTACCTCCACAGACAAAAGAATGGAGACCCTCAACAAGTCCGCTGACGGTTTTATTTACTGCGCTGCAAGACGTGGTGTAACAGGTAGTAAATCTTCATTTGACGAAGATTTCGACACATATCTGGCACGCTGTAGATCAGCCACCACGCTACCAATGGCCGTCGGTTTTGGAATTCAGGATAAAGAAGATGTCGCCACCCTGAAGGGCAAGGCCGACATAGCTGTAATAGGATCTCAAACCATACGACTAGTTGATGAAAAAGGACCGGAAGCAGTCGGCCCATTCATAGCTGGTCTGCGATAATTATATCTAGTGCTCGACCAACAACCAACCGACTTACGAAATCGGAGTGAGGCATGACTGAAACAAATCCACTCAACACACAACTAGAAACAACAGATATCACCTGGAACCTGCAAGATCTCTACAGCAGTAGCGACGCACCAGAAATCAACAGTGATATCAAATGGAGCGCAACTGAGGCTGTAGCAATACGAGAAGAATACTACCAAAAGATGGATTCTCTGGCAGCTAAAGACTTCCTGGATCTTGTCACAAGAATTGAAGCCCTTGACTGCAAGATATCACAGCTTGTTACATACTCATTTCTAAACTTCACGACTCAGATGGGAAATGCCGAAGCAGGCGCCTTAGATCAAAGAATCCGGGAAGTAGATGCCCAGTGTGGCACGGAAACTGTTTTTTTTGAACTTGAATGGAACAATCTCAGTAACGATCAAGCGGCAGCACTTCTTAACAATGTGTTGCTTGATAAATATCATCATTACCTGACATCACTCAGAAAACACCGCCCCCATCAACTGTCTGAAACCGAAGAAAAAATTCTCCTTGAAAAAGAAATCTCCGGTCGACGCTCATGGACTACTCTTTTCAATAAGGTCCTGAGCAGTTACAGATTTGGAGAGCAACAACGAACAGAGGAAGAGGTTCTCACAGATCTTTACAGTGAGACAAGAGAAATACGCCAAGCAGCAGCAGATGAGCTAACCGAAGGGTTGCGAGCAAATAGTCATATTCTGACACACATCTTCAACACACTGGCTGCAGACAAAATGGTTATGGATAAGCTTCGTAACCACACAAGCTGGGTCAGTTCAATGAATCTTGAGAATGAACTCAATGATTCCACAGTTGAAACCCTCGTCCAGGCTGTAACTTCGAGATACGATATTGTCCAGCGCTATTACAATGTTAAAAAAGGGCTCCTCGGAGTAGATCAACTAGAAGACTTTGACAGATACGCCCCTCTCCCCTCTCTGCCATCCACCAAAGTAAACTGGCAACCATGTAAGGAAATTGTACTTTCAGCTTTTTCTGCATTTTCTCCTGATATGACAAAAATAGCAGCTGATTTCTTTGATAAACGTTGGATCCATGCACCTATTGGTCAAGGTAAACGTGGAGGAGCATTTGCCCACCCTTGTGTACCTGAAGTTCATCCATATGTGCTTGTTAACTACACAGGAAATCTAAGAGACGTCTCAACGGTGGCCCATGAATTAGGTCATGGAGTGCACCAGGTACTCGCTGCCGAAAAAGGGCATTTTAATAGCAACACACCTCTTCCGCTTGCCGAGACGGCATCGGTCTTTGCCGAACTTCTTGTTTTCAACAACCAACTTGACTTGCTTAAAGACAAAGAAGAACGTCGTGCCTTTATCTGCCAGAAATTAGAATCTATTTTTGCAACTGTCTTCAGACAAACAGCAATGAATCGCTTTGAAGAACTCATGCACGACGGACGGCGCAAGCACGGAGAGTTAAGTAGTGAACAGCTCAGCGAATACTGGCTGGAAACGCAACAGGCAATGTTTGGGGATTCTGTTACACTAAGAGAAGACTACGGTATCTGGTGGTCGTACATTCCCCACTTCCTCTCCACTCCAGGATATGTGTATTCCTATGCCTTTGGAGAGTTATTAGTACTTGCTCTGTATGGGCTATATAAAAAGGAAGGTGAGAGTTTCGTGCAGAAATATATGACACTTCTCTCAGCAGGAGGCTCATTGTCACCATATACTCTGATGGAGCCTTTTGGTATCGACCTTGATGATCCAAGTTTCTGGCAAGGTGGTTTAGACGTAATAGAGCAATTGCTCGTAGAAGTGGAGTAGGATTTTTCACTTCTATGTGTATCTTAAAATGTTTATGAAAATTTGGGCTACCGCTTATTACGCCTCCAATGCGGGTGTGTAATACCCAACTTGCTTATCTTATAGTTTAAGGCCCGGGGACTGATTCCAAGTTTCTGGGCCGCATTTTTCTGCACCCATAGACACTCCTCTAAAACCCGTAGTATGAGATCTTTTTCCTGCCCAGCAAGGGAGCCATTCTCACTACCATCAGACTCTGCAACCGACTCCTCTATACGAAGATCAGATCCGGAAGATTGTTTTCTCATGACCTTTTCCGGCAAAGCAAGGTTTTCAGCGTGAATGTGTTTTCCGTCTTCGAGGATTACCGCCCGTTCTATGGTGTTGGCCAACTGCCGAATATTACCCGGCCAGTCATAGGATTCAATTTTAGCTATGGAGTTATCAGTAAAGCCAACTATCTCACGGTGCATGGAGGTACAACATTTATTCAAAAGCAAATCAGCAAGTGGCATTACACATTCCTGCCGCTCTCTAAGGGACGGCAAGGTCACAGGAAGTACGTTTATTCGGTAGTACAGATCTTCACGAAAATGCCCTTCCGCCACCTGCTGGACCAGATTTTTATTGGTCGCGGCTATGATTCGTACATCAGAATAAATGGTTTTATTTCCACCCACTCTTTCAAACGATTTTTCTTCAAGCACCCGCAACAGTTTAGTTTGCAGACTCAGATTCATTTCACCGATTTCATCTAAGAATATTGTGCCGCCACTCGCCTGTTCAAAACGGCCAATTCTCTGTTTATCTGCCCCAGTAAAAGCACCTTTTTCATGGCCAAAAAGCTCTGATTCAAGTAAATCTTCGGGAATATTGGCACAATTGATTTTAACAAAAGGCTTTTTTCTTCGAGGAGAATTAAAATGAACAGTACCAGAGAGAAAAGACTTACCTGTACCTGTGTCTCCGGTGATTAAAATAGTCGAATCCGTTTTAGCGAACCGCTCAAGGCTTGTTAAGATCGCCTTCATTTTGGGACTATAGGCTACAACATCCTTGAAATCGTAAACCACATCCTGTTTTCTTCGATGGTAGGCAATTTCAAAGCGTTGATCACGAATCTCAATCGCTTTATCAAAGGAAATATTTACCCTGGTAGACGAGATCGGATGGATAAGAAAGTCACTGGCACCACTGTTCATGGCTTGAACAATCATTTCCGCCTTCTCTGTCTCGCTGGTCATGATAATCGGCAAGAACGGATCCTTACTACGCATATTTTCAAGAATCTTAACAGCACGACCATTCATCGAATCGTTATCTAGAAAGATTAAATCAAACTGCTTGGTCTTTATCTCTTCCTGAAAAGCACTTTCATTCTTTATGCTCGTCAGATTTGCACGATCCTCTAAAGCTGAGGTCAGTGTAGGGAGAGTTTTCCCGGAACGATCAAATATCAGTATTTTATACATGGGCATCGTATTACAAGAAGGTAAATGTTATTTCAATATCGTAACTAACTCCTTATGTTATACGAAAAATCGGTGTTAAATTCAAACCAAAATCTTGCATACCTGGAATAATAAAATTATTTAACGTCGCAAAACAGTACATTACGTTTTTGATACTTATTTTAAAAATCACATTTCATGATATAATTCCAAGCTTTAAATCAAACAGAAACAGCTACTATTCAATTATCAGTAAAAGAAAGTACGTAATAAATGAAACATTTACCTCTGTAAAAAACGAGCTCATAGGGCCAGATACTAAAATGGACAAAACAACTCCAGAATATATGAAAGATCAAAAATGGATGGCAAAAGCCGTATCACTGGCTGAGGAAGCAGCAATCCAGGGGGAGGTACCCGTCGGTGCAGTCCTTGTAAAAAATGATGTTTTAATTGCAGAGGGTAGCAATAGTCCAATTAAAGACAATGACCCCACAGCCCACGCTGAGATAGCAGCATTAAGGCAAGGAGCTAAAATTTTAGAGAACTACAGACTTCCCGGCACGACCCTCTATGTCACACTAGAGCCCTGCATTATGTGCATGGGTGCAATCATTCATGCACGAATAGAACGATTGGTTATTGGTGCAACTGATCCCAAAAGTGGCGCAGCATTCTCTGTATACAATATTGGTAATGACAATCTACTCAATCATAGTATTGTAATACATAAAGGCATATGTGAAGATGAATGCCGCGAGCTACTCAAACGTTTTTTTAAGTCAAGGCGAGAAGCTCGAAAAAATGATCGAAAAAAATAGAATCGCTTTTATTTACATTAATGCTTATTTTTTCATTGCTAAATATCGTACGAAGGTTTACATAGTGACTCACATTTTTTAGAGCATACCTCCGGAGAGGTGGCCGAGTGGCTTAAGGCGCACGCTTGGAAAGCGTGTGTACGCAAGTACCGTGAGTTCGAATCTCACCTTCTCCGCCAGATATTGAGTTCGACTTTGATAGCCGGGCCCTGTGCAACAAGGAATCGCAAACCCCGCCAGGTCCGGAAGGAAGCAACGGTAGCGACACTCCTCGTGTGCCAGGTAACCCGGCTATCATTTTTTCTCCTGTTTGTTAGGGCCTTACGTTAGACTCCAACTCAACTCCAGCCCGGAGCAGCATGTCTTATCTCGTATTAGCAAGGAAATCCAGACCTCAAACGTTTGATCAAGTTGTAGGTCAACGCCCTGTTGTTAAAACATTACGCAACAGTATCCTGCGAGACCGAGTAGCCCATGCCATTTTATTTTCCGGAGTACGCGGTGTCGGGAAAACCACTCTTGCCCGTATTATGGCAAAGGCCCTGAACTGTTCCGGAGAAATCGAAAATCGCCCATGTGACGCCTGCCCCTCCTGCAAAGCAATTAGCACCGGATCCTCACTTGATATTTACGAAATCGATGGTGCCTCCAACAGGGGTATCCAGGAAATCAGAGAGCTTAAAGAAAAAATACGATTTCTCCCTACAGCATCTCCGCACAAAGTAATAATCATAGATGAAGTACACATGCTCACCACCGAGGCATTTAACGCACTGTTAAAAACTCTTGAAGAACCACCCGCCCATGTCTATTTCATATTTGCAACCACAGAGATCCATAAAATACCAATCACTATCCTCTCACGTTGTCAACAATATGAGCTCAAAAGAATTCCAGCAAAAGAACTCTATGAACACTTTGACAAACTTGCACGCAGCGAAGGCTTTACCATTGAACCAGCCGCACTCTCTTTAATTGTTCGAGAATCGGGTGGATCTGTCCGTGATGGCCTCAGCCTCTTGGACCAGATGTTTTCGTTTGGTGACACAACTATTAGCATAACTGACGTGGCAGAAGTATTAGGTCTTGTGGACAGAGAAGTACTTGCCGCCCTCACCAAGGGCCTTCTCGAAGGAGACAAGACAGCAGTTTTCCAGTCGCTCCAGACTATCTTTAATTTCGGGATGGACACCAAGCGGTTCATTGAAGACCTGCTTACCCAGTTTCGCAACCTGCTTCTGTGCAAAATTGATGGCTGTTCTTCGCTTCTCGATATGCCAACTGACGAGCTTGGCGAGCTGCAAGGAATTGCCTCCGAATATACCAGTGAAACGATCCATCTCAAATTATCCTTACTCATGCAGCTTGCCGATGTTCTTAAGCAGTCAAGCCAACCACGAATAGCTCTTGAGACCTCATTTCTAAGAATTATAGAAGCGACTAATGTTGTTCCGCTGTCCTCACTTCTAGGCCACCTCCAGGAAATCATGCCTGAACTTCCGGCAACAGCGAAACTACAAGCTCAAACAGTTCCACTGCAGGAAACGGTTCCTAAAAAAAAAACTGAACAGTTTATAAAGACAGACAACTCAAAGACTCCCCCCCCGGCCAGAGCTCAACAAGAACGCCAGGAAGTTAGCGCTCCGCCAATCAAGTCCACTCCACCACAGCAGAAGTCACCGGAGCGACCGGAGCAAGAGTCCCCTTCGCCACACTATAAAGACGAGCCACCACTCCCTCAAGAGCCAGAAGGTTTACACTCAAACAAAGGTCCCACTAGAAGCGGTTCCACAAAGGACCCTCGGCGGGATTGGGATGAATTTCTTGATTTTATTAAAGCGGACACTGTCTGGATGGCTACCAACCTTCACAGAGCTGACTCTGTTTCCCACGATATACCTGGCGAACTACAGATAACCTTTGCCGATGGGATGAACTGCTCACTGTTGAGACAAAAAGAGAACCTCCAGCAATTAAGCGACTTCGCTTTAAAATTTTTTAAAAAACCACTCAAGATTACATTTATCGTTCCGGAAATAGACGACAGCTTAGATGAGAATGGTGGTGAATCACCCCAGAAAAAACGCCAGAAACTCCTGAACGACCCGTTAGTCTTAATGGCTACGGAGGTGTTCAATGGCCAGGTAGGCGATGTTCGTTTAAGCAACAAAAACCAATAACATTACTAAAAAAGACGATACACAATGGATATTAACGACATAATGCAGCAAGCAAAGTCCATGCAGGAAAAGATGGCAAAGATCCAGGAAGATTTGAGTAAAAAAACTCTCACAGGTAGCGCAGGAGGCGGCATGGTTGAAGTGACCGTGAACGGCCAGGGAGAGATACTTGGGATTTCAATTGAGAAAGTTGTAATTGATCCAAGTGAAGCAGAAATGCTCCAAGATCTCATAGTTGCTGCTACAAATGATGCTGTAAGACGAGCAAAAGAGCTCAGTCAGCAAGAACTGGGAGCGCTTACTGGTGGCATGAACATTCCAGGTCTCGCTAACATGATGAGGCCATAACTTAAGATGCATGTAATCCCACCGGCACTGGAAAGACTCATAGAGCAACTCTCCCGCCTTCCAGGAGTTGGCAAAAAAACAGCGACGAGACTTGCCCTTACTATCCTCCGTAAACCACGAGGACTTGCGCATGACTTGGGCACGGCACTCTTAAATCTCCACTCTTCGATCCAGCTTTGTTCGTGTTGTTTTACTTTTTCAGACTCTGATCCGTGTGCTATTTGCGGAGATTCTAAAAGAAACGGTGAAACTATTTGCGTCGTAGAACAGTCCGGAGATCTTATGGCTATCGAGAAAACCGAGATTTTCCGTGGACACTACCATGTACTTCACGGAGTCCTCTCCCCTATCGATGGCATTGGCCCTGACGAAATTAAAGTGAGGGAGCTGATGGCACGTATAAAAAGTGGTGCCATTTCAGAAGTAATAATTGCAACGAGCTCAACTGTGCCAGGTGAGGCAACTGCATCTTTTCTCATTGACGTGATCAGAAAAGAAAACGTCACCCTCACCCGCCTTGCCTGCGGCATACCCATGGGGATGGACATAAAATACGCAGACAAATACACTTTAGCCAAGGCAATTGAAGCAAGAGCAGAAACAAAATAAATTCTCGGATTAAAGTACAGCGGGAGATGTTATTATTTTATCTACACATTTTCTGTAAAACCAAACTACAAGAGTGCCAACAAAGTATTTATTTTTTACACATCTACCCTTAAAAATATATTGCGCTGTCTTTGTAATCATGGTAATAAGTTTCCCTTGCGAATGTCGCACGAACTTTAGTGAAAAGTTCGTACGAATCGCTGACTGCACAACATTTGCAGGCGCGTAGCTCAGTGGGAGAGCGCCACCTTGACGTGGTGGATGTCGACGGTTCAATCCCGTCCGTGCCTACCAAGATAAAAGGCTAAAGTAAAACACTTGTAAGAGGTGTTCGTTCTTTAGCCTTTATTTTTATATAGAAGAAGCTCATGACCGACATAACTGTATCCGTAAAAGACGGAGAATCTGTCACAATATCTGCTGGAAGCAGTGTTCAGGATGCTCTCCTGCCACTTATCTCCAACAAACAACGCAAGCAAACTGTAGCCGCCAAAATCGGCAATACGTTGGTGGATTTCACCACCGTTCTCACTGAAGATACAGTTCTTACGCCTGTGCAGATTGGTACTGATGAAGCTCTAGATGTTCTACGCCACTCCACTGCTCACATTATGGCACTTGCAGTACGTGACGTATTTGGAACAGACGTGAAAGTTGCGATAGGCCCTTCTATAGATAATGGTTTCTATTACGATTTTTTGCGAGCGGAACCATTTACACCTGAAGACTTCGGTAAAATCGAAGCCCGCATGACAGAACTTGTCCGTGAAGCGCTTCCGTTCAACCGCACAGAAATGAAAAGCACTGATGCGATTGAAAAATTCAAAGCAGAAGACGAGAAATTTAAAGTAGAATTAATTGAAGATCTTGGTGTCGAGACTGTCTCTTTTTACCATGTAGGAGAGTTTACTGATCTCTGCCGAGGACCTCACATTCCAAACAGTTCCTTCATTAAATCTTTCAAACTCCTTCGCGTTGCTGGTGCATATTGGCGTGGAGATGAAAAACGTGACGTTCTTCAGCGGATTTATGGAACTGCATTTTTTGACAAAAAAGACTTAAAGAAATACTTGAACAGTCTGGAAGAAGCAAAGAAGCGTGATCATCGAAAACTTGGTAAAGAGCTTGAACTCTTCACCATGAATGATGAAATTGGTCCAGGTCTCATTCTCTGGCAACCAAAGGGCGCTCAGCTCAGAAGATTGATTGAAGATTTCTGGAAAGATGAGCATTATCGTCATGATTACGAACTGCTCTACACTCCACACATTGCTCGAAAGGATCTCTGGAAGACATCTGGTCACTTGGATTTTTACAGTGAGAATATGTACTCACCTATGACCATAGATGACGTTGAGTACCAGCTTAAGCCAATGAACTGCCCTTTCCATATTGGCGTGTTCAATAGTACAAAGCATAGCTATAGAGAACTCCCTGTTCGCTGGTGTGAACTTGGAACAGTTTACCGATACGAACGTGCCGGTGCACTACACGGATTGCTTCGTGTAAGAGGGTTTACCCAGGATGACGCACATATCTTTTGTACTCCTGATCAGCTTGAAGATGAGATCTTTAACATCCTTGATCTTAACCTTCATATCCTAAAGGCATTCGGGTTTCCTGATTACGACATTTACCTTTCCACCCGGCCAGAAAAGTCTGTTGGAACGGATGATCACTGGGAAAAGTCTACAGAAGCCCTCAAACTTGCTCTTGAGAAAAAAGGCTTGGACTATATAGTTGATCCAGGCGAAGGTGTCTTTTACGGCCCTAAGATCGATATAAAGATTAAAGACCAGCTCGGCAGATCATGGCAGTGTTCCACAATACAGGTTGACTTCAACCTCCCTGAAAGGTTTAAAATGACCTATACGGGTTCTGACAACAGTGATCACCAACCTATCATGATTCATAGAGCTCTTATGGGCTCTTTGGAACGATTCATTGGTGTATTGATTGAGCATTACGCAGGTGCCTTTCCAATCTGGTTTGCACCAGTTCAAGCTCGTATTCTCAACATTACTGATGATCAGATTGAATACTCTGAAGAAGTCTACAAACAGCTGAGAAAGCTCGGTATAAGAATCGAAAGAAATCTGCGTAACGAAAAACTGAATTACAAAATCAGGGAAGCTCAAGTTGCTAAAATCCCTTATATGCTTATTATCGGTGACAAGGAAAAAGATGATGGCACTGTAACAGTACGTCTTCGTGATGGTAAAAATTTGCCACCGATGTCTGTTGAAGATTTTGCAGCAATGATTAATGCAGAAGTTAAAGAAGGTCGTGGTTATTAGCCCAATAAAGTGGTAAATAACTGAGGCAAGGATTAATGCCTCTGTTGTTGGGTTTTATGTATCATGCTCGTCATCAGGTTTTGATTTAAGAACGTTTTTTCATTCTTTTTGTCTTTATGACACTTGCTTTGAAAAAGGCACTAAAGATTTATTTACATTTGTGACCTTGTCTGATATAGACCGGGAAGCGACAACATATTAAGCTCGTAGAAACGAGGAGGTAAAGTTATTAACAGAAGAGGAAGAGGTGCTCCGGTACAGCGTGAAGTTAAGGCACTAACGAATGATGCAATTCGTTTCCCAAAGGTCAGATTGATTGATCATGAAGGTGAACAGAGAGGAGTAGTGTCCACTGAGGAGGCAAAAAACATTGCCGATGTAGCTGGACTTGATCTGGTCGTCGTCTCAGAAAATGCTGATCCTCCTGTTTGTCGTGTTATGAACTACGACAAATTCCGCTACGAGCAGAAAAAGAAGACGCAGGAAGCAAAGAAAAAACAGACCATAGTTGAAACAAAAGAGATCAAGTTTCGTCCTAAGACGGATGATCACGATCTTAATTTTAAAATTAAGAACGTTAAAAAATTTCTTGCCCAAAAGCACAAAGTGAAACTCACTATGCGTTTTAGAGGGAGAGAAATTGTTTATTGTGAGACTATCGGTGTTGGAGCAATGAATAAAATTGCAGCTGCCCTTGAGGGAGATGCAATTATTCTTCAGCCACCACGTATGGAAGGTCGCCAGCTTGTAATGTTCGTCGGCCCGAAAACGACAATTTAGTTGTAAGAGCCCCGTTAAGCTCATTTTTATATAGAAAATCGCTGTTGAATGGTGTAGTCCTTCTCCAGCTGATACTTGAAATCACTTATATATAGTGGAAGATATAGAGGGTAAAGGAGTAACGCCATGCCAAAGATGAAAACAAATAGAGGTGCTGCAAAGCGCTTTAAGCTCACTGGTTCGGGCAAATTGAAAAGAAATAAAGCCTATTCCAGCCACATTCTTACCAAGAAATCTACCAAGCGTAAGCGTGGATTGCGTCAGTCTGATATAGTTGATGCGAGCAATGCAAAAGGAATCAAGCGTATTTTACCATACGCTTAATGAGCGATCATTTTCATAGTGTAATAACTGCTCATTTAGAAAGATTATAAGACCTGCTGTACTTAATGCAGGCAGTAAAGGAGTTTAGGATGCCACGCGTTACGAGGGGCTTTAAAGCCCGTAGAAGAAGAAATAGAGTTCTGAAGCTTGCGAAAGGTTTCAGAGGAGCACGTTCCCGTCTATACAAGACTGCTACTGAAGCTGTAGACCGCGCTTTAGTTTACGCTTACCGTGATAGACGTACCAAGAAAAGAGATTTTCGTCGTCTTTGGATTGCCAGAATAAACGCTGGTGCCAGAATGAACGAAATGAGTTACAGCAAATTGATGGGTGGACTCAAGAAAGCAAATGTTGAAATGGACCGTAAGGTTCTTGCAAACATGGCGATTCTTGATGCAGGCGCTTTTACCAAAGTTGTTGAGATGGCAAAAGCAGCAAACGCATAAATGGTCGACGTTTCAATATTTTTTTCTTCGCGCCGGTTTTGGTTCTTGTAACCAATAACCGGTTCGTTGTTTCTTTCTGCACAGACTTTCTCATTTGACATGGAAAAAGAGTTACTAAGCCTGGAAGCTGAGGCCAAAGAATTTATTTCAAACCTTGATGATGCAAATCAACTCGAGGAATTTAGAATTAAATATCTTGGACGTAAGGGACAGTTCAGCACTATTATGCGCTCCCTCGGCTCCGTACCGGTAGAAGACAAACCACGCCTTGGGCAGCTGGCAAACAGTGTTAAGGCTGAAATCGAAAAACTCTTTGAGGAAAAGACTCAGTCTCTCCAACAACAAAGAGTAACCGCCAATACCGGAAAAGGGCCAGATCTTACTCTACCCGGCCGCTGCCCGGCACCTGGTACTCTCCACCCTGTTACCAAGGTAATGCAGGAAACTTGTGCAATTTTTGAAAGCCTTGGCTTCTCGGTTGCGGAAGGTCCTGATGTTGAAGTCGATTATTATAATTTCGAGGCTCTCAATATCCCGGCTCATCACCCTGCGCGTGACATGCACGACACCTTCTATATCAATGATTCGGTGCTGTTGAGAACGCATACTTCTCCTATGCAGGCAAGAGTCATGGAAGCTCAGGACCCACCTCTGCGAGTTATTGCTCCCGGAAAAGTATATAGATGTGATTCAGATATTACCCATACCCCGATGTTCCATCAGGTAGAAGGTGTTCTTGTTGATAAGGATATCTCTTTTGCTGATCTTAAGGGTATTCTTACTGTCTTCACACAGAAAATGTTTGACAAGGATCTGCCACTCAGATTTCGCCCTTCTTTCTTCCCCTTTACCGAGCCCAGTGCCGAAGTTGATATAGCCTGTGTTATGTGTAATGGTGTTGGCTGCCGTGTTTGTAAGAAAACTGGCTGGCTAGAAATTCTTGGTTCAGGAATGATTGACCCAGAAGTTTTCAAAATGGTTGGGTATGATCCTGATGTCTACAGTGGCTTTGCCTTCGGTCTTGGTATCGAACGCATTGCAATGTTGAAATACGGAATCGATGATATCAGACTTTTTTACGAGAATGATCAACGTTTTCTCTCCCAGTTCTAGATCTATCCTATACATATATAAATGTTATGAAGTTTACACTCAACTGGCTAAAAAACTACATAGACACAGGTGATCTCACCCCGGAACAACTCTCAGATGAGCTTACTATGCTCGGTCTTGAAGTAGATTCCGTCACCCCGCTCTTTCAGGATCTCGCCGCCCTTAAAACAGGCCTTGTCGTATCCCGCGAAAAACATCCTGATGCAGACAAACTCAGTTTATGTCAAGTGCAGATCGGTGAAGAGACACATCAGATCGTTTGTGGTGCTCCTAACGTACGTGAAGGACTCAACGTCGTTGTTGCCTTGCCCGGCGCCGTACTTCCTGGCAATTTTAAAATAAGTAAATCCAAGATCCGTGGCGTTAAATCTTTTGGTATGATCTGTTCAGAACGTGAACTTGGTCTTAGCAATGAGCATGACGGCATCATGGAACTTCCAGCTGGTACAGAACATGGTCAAGCCTTCATTGATGCAATGGAACTCAGTGATCTCTGCATTGATGTTGACCTTACCCCTAACAGACCTGATTGTGCTTCAGTTATTGGTGTTGCCCGTGAGGTTGCAAGTGTTGTTGGAAATCCGCTCACCCTACCTGTTACCAACGCCTCCATAGAAACTTCAAGTAGTGATTTTAGCGTAGAGATATTAAACCCAGAGCTCTGCCCAAGATACGCAGGAAAGCTCATCAAGGGTGTTACCATCGCAACTTCGCCATGGTGGCTCAGAAAACTATTAGTTAGTGTTGGCCTTAGACCAATTAACAATGTTGTTGATATCACCAACTTTGTAATGCTCGAATACGGTCAGCCACTTCATGCCTTTGATTTTGACAATCTCGCTGATGGTAAAATTATAGTTCGTACTCCTAAAGATGATGAGCTTATATTTTCTACCCTTGACGATACTGAGCGTAAACTAGATGCAGATATGCTCATGATCTGTGATGGAAAGCAGCCTGTTGCAGTTGCTGGTGTTATGGGCGGTCTCAACTCCGAAGTGTCTCCAAACACCACTAACGTTCTTCTAGAAAGTGCATGTTTTAACTCTGTTTCAATACGTAAAACTGCACGTAAGCTCAATCTTTCAACAGATGCGTCTTACCGATTTGAACGTGGTGTAGACCCAGAAGGCACCATCAATGCACTTGAACGTGCTGCACAGCTGATTTGTGAACTTGGCGGTGGACAGATGGGCGTGGATGGCGTCGATAACTATCCAGGTAAAGTTGAGGTTGCACCAATTGCTCTTAGTGTACCCAGAACCAATACACTGCTTGGTATAGAACTCAGCACCAAACAGATGTCCGACATGCTGGAATCAATCGAACTTCGCTGTCAGCCTCAAGGTGATGATACACTTATGGTGACTGCACCCTCATTTCGTATCGATATCGAAAGAGAGGCTGATCTCGTTGAAGAAGTGGCCAGACTATTTGGATATAACAACATACCCACTTCACTCCCAACCGTAGATCTCAGCTATCCTGAGCAGGAACCCAGCCGTATCAAACGACTTGATATCTGTAAACAGCTTACAACCATCGGTTACACAGAGGCTATTAACTATAGTTTTATCGCTGATAAGCATGTTTCTATGCTCGGTATTGAAGAAGGTGACGGACGTTTTAATTCCGTCAAACTACTCAATCCTCTGAGCGAAGATCAAGCGGTCATGCGTACAACGCTGCTCCCAGGTCTTCTTGAGAATGTAAAAAGAAATATCAACTTTCAACGCCCTGCCATTAAGCTCTTTGAACTTGGCAAGGTGTTCTACCCAAAAGGTGACAACGAGCAACCGACTGAAGAAAATCGTCTTGCAGGTGTCATTTCAGGGAATCTCCACGGTGAAGGTGCTCCTCTTTATTATAAGCATACCGCCGTTGATATTTTCGATGTCAAAGGTTGTGTAGAATTCATTTTAGATGCAATGGATCTTGGTGACGTTACTGATACGAGTGATATCAAGTTTGTCCTCCCAGAAAACAATCAGGGTGAAATCTACGCCACTAACGGATATACTTTAGATCTCTTCTATAATGAGAACAAGGTTGGGTCAATTGGACAGTTTCAGGATGATGTCCTTAAACGCTTCTCAATAAAAAATGAAGTGTATTATTTTGATCTAGATTTCGATGCTCTATGTGGAGTACAAGCAAAAAAAACAAAATTCAGCTCGCTTCCGGTTTACCCATCTGTTAAAAGGGACATCGCTCTTCTGGTTGAAGAACATGTTTCAGCCGGAGAGTTGCTAGCAGCTGTACAGACGAGTCGGGAAAAGCTTTTAGAAAACAGCGAACTATTTGATGTTTTCCAAGGCGTAAAAATCCCTACCGGATATAAAAGCGTAGCTTTAACCATTACATACAGATCACAGACAAAAACGCTTACGGAAAAGAATGTGGAGAAGTCCCACTCGAAAATCGTACGTATGCTTACAGAAAAATTCGGGGGTAGCTTCCGCAATGCATAGTAACAATCACAACCTTACCAGAAAAGAACTTACAGAAACACTCGCTAACCAACTTGGCTTTTCTCAGTCTAATTGCTCACAAATTGTGGATTGCTTTCTTGATAACATGAAACAGTCTATGATGGGTGGTGAGTCTATCAAACTCGTTCATTTCGGTACTTTTACTGTTCGCAATAAATCTCCTAGAAGAGGAAGAAATCCTCGTACTGGTGAGACTATTACCATTAAAAAACGTCAGGCTGTAAGTTTTCGGCCAAGCAAAAAGCTCAGAGAGCAGGTCAATAACTAACATTCTGACACATCACTGAGAGTGAGGTAGGGCTGGCATATGACGATGACAATACCAGATAAACTCTATTTCAAAATCGGTGAAGTTGCCAAAATGGCAGATGTACCGACACATGTTCTCAGATATTGGGAGTCTGAATTTTCAGGCATTAAACCCAAGCGAGCAAACTCTAAACAGCGGCTCTACAGACGTCAAGATGTGGAGCTTATTTTACAGATTAAAACGCTTTTACATGATCAGGGTTACACCATTGCTGGTGCCAAGAAACTGATCCTCAGTGGTGAGGAAATTCCTCAACCAGTAAAGCAAGAGAAAAAGAAAGCACCTAAAGCGATCATAGAACCGCTGAGTAAAATAAAAGAAGAACTCTTACATTTACAAAGTCTTTTGAACCCCAAAAAAGACTAGAATCACTGCCAGAGAAGTTGACAGTGATTTCAACAAATGGTAGATACAGATTACGTGTCGGAATGTAGCGCAGCCTGGTTAGCGCACTTGTCTGGGGGACAAGGGGTCGGAGGTTCAAATCCTCTCATTCCGACCATCAATCAAATAGGGCCTTAACAACGAATTCAAGTTGTTAAGGCCCTTTTTTATTGCCTTTTTTATGGTTATTGTGTAGGGACTAAAGAGGACACAAAAGGACAACAAACGACCCAAAAGAGTCTCTTGGAACACTTTTTACGACCAAAATTACGACCACGATTAAAATCGAAACGCTATGGGAACTGTCAGAAAGAGGAAAAGGAAGTCCGGGACAAAATACTTAGCCGAGATACATGTCAATGGCCATCGTGAATCAAAAACCTTTGATGACGACCTTGATGCGCGTATCTGGATAAGAAAAAGAGAGTCTGAGATAAGAACAGGCGTCTACCCAGATGACGAGGTTGCCCCAGGTGACCTACTACTAACTAAAGCAATTGACCGATTTATTGTAGAAGCTCGATCGATTGTATCCAGGGCACAGGTAAACAACTATGGCTTTGCCCAAGTTGCTCTAGAGAAGTCATTTCCAGCCACCATCAAATTATCTCAATTAAACAGACAAGATGTATCAAACCACATCCTCACCCGCATGACTGTAGATGGTGTCGGCCCATCATCTATTCGATCTGAATTATCCCTCATCCGCAAGGTTTATGAAAAGGCTATAGAATGGGGCATGGACTACCCCTCTCCTGAGCTTGGCATCACCAGACCAAAACACAAAACAAAGTCACGAGAAGATCGTTTAGAAAAGGTTTTAAAGGTCGATGAGCTTAACTCAATTTTTGAAGAAGCGGCCAACAGAAGAAATAATTTATATTACTTCCTCCGATTCCTTCTTTTTACTGGAATGAGACCGAGCGAAGCAGCACACTTATACTGGGAACAATTACCGAGGACTACTGAAAAAGAAGCCATAAAAAATCGTTTTCACGTTGGCTATGTTGATCTGAAACGAGGAGGTTTCTCAAAAGTCGGTACGAAAACAGAAACCAGATTTGTACCAGCACACCCTGAAGCTATCGCGATAATTGAAAAACTTAGGCTCACTAAAAAAGAGGGACAAAAACTTGTCTTCCTCGACAATAAGCATATAAACCGAGAGACACCCTACAAGCATTATCGAAGAACATTACAAACCACCCTCACAAAGGCCACTGTAGATAAAAAAGGTATCAAAAAAAATATCAACTTTTACTCTTTCAGACACACGACTAGGTCAAACTTCGCTAACTGCGGAATACCTACAGAAACTGGCGAAACAATAATCGGACACAATGAGAAGAGTTTTAAATTTACCTACATCCATCTCACCGATGAACACCTGATTAGCGAGATTAAAAAACTCCACTACCCTGGACTCGAAAAACTAATTTAAAACCAACCTCCTATAGGCATCGTGGTATTTTTCAGGGGTCGCCTTACCAAGGTTGGTGTTGTAATGGTCTTTGGCGTATTCTGCCATCGCCCAGGTGTCTGAGGCATGAGGTAATGCTCCTGGAGCTCGACGGTATTTTAGCCGAGCCATTATACTCGAGTAAACTGGATTGAACTGGAGCTGCATTAACTCTGGAGAACTAACCCCAGATATAAGACCAATATCTTTTTTCAGTTTTCTCCTTCCCGGGTAGTTTAAATAATTATCATACCCTCCGTAAAAAGTACCTGGCTCCATTTGATAAATGCCGAGTGCCGGTCCTTTGATCTGATGATTGTATTTACCCATCCCCGACTCATGTGCTGCAGTCATAAGTAGCAACTCTTCTGCTTCCTGAGACCACCAGCCAAGAGGCTCAAGTGATATCCTTATAATATTTCGGAGGGATTCTGGTGATATCATTTTAAGAAAAGTGCCTGTTTCAATTTAACCATTGCTCCAGCAACAGCAATTCCAACAGCGCCGGTGACAGTTATTACAACGAGTGTTTTTCTTGCAGTGCTCTTACCTTCAGAAACGATGTTGTTGAAATTTTTATAGAATGTGACAGCTTCCCCCAAATCATCCGCACTTACATTATCAAACCTGCAAGAGTGACCTGATTTTTTTTCAAGCGCTGTAACCAGAGCCTCAATGTCTTCATCTGTAAGATTTCGCTTGCTCATTCGAATCCTTTTTTTTAATCCAAAGCAACCCATTATTACGGGCCTTTCCACCGCCAAAAAGAAAGGTAGCAAACCACCAGTAAATCGCCTCTTTTGTATATCCGTCTTTCTGTAATTCAACAGCAACAACTGTGGAGCAGATAAAATTTGAGATCTTAGTCCCATCATCCCATGCACCGGTCAGACACAATTCATCATGTACCCACCAGGCTTCTGTTTCAACATTGCCGTAAGATTTGAGAATATTCTGGACAAACTTTGCCCACACACCACGCCAACCAGACTCTTTAACACCAAGATCCCTGGCACCAGTGGCACCGTCAGACTTTCGACCCGCAGGTATGGTTATGTAGCGATTGAACATGGAGCTATAATAGACAAGCTCAGTCAATCTTTGATACTTCATTCCTTCAGGGTCATTATGTAATCTCTTCCAGGTTTTACCTTCAGGCATCGGTAACCTCGATTGGCTCAGTACTTTTATCAGATACTTGTGAAGCTGAAGACGTATTACCATCACCCGTTGCCTGGTCCGTGATATCATCCAGAAACTCATCCACCAGCATCAGAGGGATACGGTGATACCATAGCAAAAAAACATTCATTTCAACCTCCAGGTTGAGCAATTCAGTATCAATCTTCGCAATAATTACAGTTTGTGCATTCACCATCAACTATAGGGTGACCACAGATAGGGCAACTCATCCTTCTACCGTTGCCTTTGGTATCTCCGTGGAACTCGAATCCTTTGACTGATCAGCACTAACCGCATTTCCTTCTCCAGTGGCTCTCACTTCAGTATCGTTTAGGGAATCTGAGATTGTAACCTCTTCAGCATCTATGGTTGTCGTGCCTCGACCGTTAACCGCTTTAGTAACGCCGTTAATGATTGCGTAGCTGAGGACAGCAGGAGCCCCCGCAACACTTGTGGCTGCATCACCCGCAGAATTGAGAGTTTCTGCTATTTGTCCTTTTGGGATTGCTGTTTTTTCTAAATCAACACCATAGGTGTGAACTTCTTTTCCTAGCCCTAACTCAGCAAGCATCGGTTGCAAATCCATCTCAGCAGTGGAGACAACCTTTCCATTCTCATCGTATGCTGTTAATTTCATCGTTGGATTTTGAGTGGTACCGTCGCTCTTTTTCGCTTTGATTTCTTCTTGTTTTGTTTTCAGGAATTCTTGCTTGGTTCCCTCTTCAGCGGTTCTAACATCTTTCCACGCTGCCATTCTTCCATCACCAACGCCTGAGAGTCCGGTACACCCGGTTAAAAACAAAGCTGCAACCAGGCAGAGAAATAACAGTTGAAATACGGTTTTCATTTTCATTTTAAACCTCATACGTTCTATGCTTTCCGGCACTATTGCCGCGCCCGATTATCTGTTTACCCTGCACCACCACCATCGCCCCTGGGGGATAGTAGCTTGCTGCTTCGACATATTTAATGCGGCCAGACATATCTTCGACTTTATATTTTGTGGACGATATACGCTCTATCACGATGACGTAACTTGTTTTAATCTCAGCCGGAGCAAAGATGTTTTTGAGTGTCTGTGGATCCATTATTTTAACTCCCGCTCTATCGATAACCGTGTATCAGCAGTAAACAATGCACCGGCATCGTCGACTGTGAGTGTGAGTGACCAGTATCGCACCAACCCGCGCCACCCACCCGCCGCCTCCGTGACGCCAGCAAGAGCTCCGGTTGGGATATAAGCATGTGCCGGACACTGGCAGGATTCATCCACGCGATCAGTTGAGACATAATCAATCTCGCGCCGGCCACGAGCGACCGCCACCTGATCTGTTGTGAGTAGCTCGTCGATAATATCTGCGCCCTGATTATCTGCTGGAGCTCTTGATACTGTTATTTGCATTTTTTACCTATTTTTCATCAACGGTGTATTCAACTTTTATATCCGTGGGGAAAGATTCTCCGGCGGCAAGGCTCAACCCATCAATAGGCCTGTGCAGATACTGCACAGCCACAAAGGGGAAACTCACATCACCCAGACAAGGGGCGAGATCCGCCTGAAGATCTCGGCCATCCAGATATAAATTACTCTGCCGGCCATACCATTTTGCAGAAGCTGCCCCGGCAGGGTTATAACCAAGGGTGAGCAGATGGGCTGGATGGTCAAAGGAGAGCTCCACAGTCTTAATCCTGGTCACAACGCCAATGCGCTGGACGTCGCCACCATCGGTTGACTGCACCCTCACTATTTTTATAGTCGGATCGTGATGGACGAGAAAATAAACCGCCTCCCCGGGCAAGAAGGTTGTCTGGGCGTTGCCATCGTCATCTTTATGTTTATCGAAATCAATCTCAGCCACGATGAGAGCAGAGGACGAACTGACTGACTCACCAAAACTGACAACGCTTGTAATCTCACTGCTCATACCGCAACCTCTTCAGGAAAAAACTGCACATCTTCAATATTGATATCCGTTGCCAGAAAACGGTAGTACCGTTTTTTATAGCTCAGCTGCAGGAGAGAATTTTCTAAAATCGCTGTTGTCACATTGCCCGCCTCATCCACAACCACATCGCCAAGATCATCCTCACTGTAAACGTGCGATATATATTCCATAACAGGTTTTGTGGTCTGACCACTGCCGCCAATAATCTCCACCTGCTCTGTGACCTCTTCAATCGTCACACCTTCCGCGATAACCGACACCCAAGGACCTCCGGAGTGGTCCATATTAAATCCGACAGTCTCATCCCACTGTTGCATATACACATCAATTTGCGCTTTACTTGACGAGAGTTTTGCAACGTCCAAGGTGATACTATCTGCTGCAAGCGACTGATTACTGAGATAAAAGATATTGTGGCCAGCGCGTAAAGAGGGTGAAGGATCGATCTGGAAAAAATCATCCTGGTCGGTGAGTTCTATATCAGGCGTTGCACTCTCCCAGTTATTTACACTCACCGGATATTCAGGACGACAGATCAGCGTTCCTGCAGGCGATGTCTGCACCAACCCGCCAGCCGCCACCACAATTTTTTTTATAATTGAGATAGCCGACTCACCGACGCCAGTTAATAGTCCTACAGGGATAAACCAGTCCACCAACTTCCACTCGACAGTGTATGGAGCAGCAAGAGCGGCAACCAATACAGATGCCATACCCATCAGCACAACATCATCATCAAGTTTACTGTGGGGACTCGAAAGTAAAATAGTAGGAGAGGCAAGCGGCACAATAAAAGAATTATTCCCCGGGGATCGCGGCTTGCGCGGGTAACCATCGACAATGAAGGTGTATTTTTCTTCGGAAATAGTGATAACAATCTCGCTCTCATATGCTACGTACTGCAGATATTCCAGCTCCGAGGCGAGTTGCAGCTCGCCCACCATATAATACATGGCCTCATCCTGTTCTATAAAAATGTTATACGCGGACGAGTGAACAGCACTGTTACAGACAACAGACTGATCAGTCCGCTGCACGATGGCCTCACCGGCTGCCAGAACATAGAGCTGGTCCAGCTGGGAGCGGAGCAGCTCAACCTCGGAGATGTCATAGGCCTGGTCACAGAGAGATCTGTACGCCGCCTCTGAAATTGCGTAACGCTGAACAAAAGACTGTCGCAGACCCTCCGGCAGGTTCCACTCCTGGTCAAACATGGCCCGGTACCGTGCAGCATCGCCATAGTCCTGGGCCAGGATCCGCCGGAGCAGACCACAGTCACCATAATGCTGGGCAAGTTTTGCCCGGTGCTGGGGGGAGTTGCCGTAGAGCTGCAGGAGGACGTTCAGGAGTCGTAACCCGTAGACCTGGACCAGCTCGGCGATGACATGGTTTGTCAGGTGGTAGTCCTGGTCAAGGATCTGACGGAGGAGTTGACTCAACAGGTCCCAGTGTTGCTCCAGCACCGCTCGTAACAGGGTAGATGCAATATCCACCCCAGAGTACGTAATAAGCTGATCAGTGAGTGAGAGATTAGTTGCTTTGATCCAATCTGCTGCTCTGGCAATATTGGATATTCTAAGCTCCCCGATAGCCCCAAGAAATGGATTTGATCCACCATCATCTGAAATACTTATTGTACCATCCAAATCCACGGGGGAATATGAGAGTGCAGATGAGGGCACGCCATCTGCATAGATTAACCCACTACTTGCCCCAAAAGCCCATGAAAGTCCATACCAAGACCCATCAGCAGTAATTGGGTCACCCGATACCCAGGCACCATCGTAAAACCCTACATTCGCTGCAGTCGTTGACCCCACCAGACGATCCACAGCAGCAATAAACCGCCCAGCAGTAGCATCAACTAGATAGCTGAGGGCTGTAGAATCCAAAGCATCAACTCTGGCAAATACATCTATTGTAAATGTTGAAAAAGCTCCTCCGGCAACACTAATGTCTACCCAATCGCCAGCCTGAAACAATATAGCTTTTCCACCGTGAGGGGCATCAATTAGATTGCCAGACGGTATACCGGACGGAGTACCGTGATAGACATTTGCTGTAGAGTCAAGGGTACAGGCTCCGCCCGAGGCTGGATCTTGAGCCATGTGGTAAACTGCTTTAAAATTAGCATCCCAAACAGTTTGTGCTATAGCATCACCAGTAACCCCAACATTGGTATTATCGTCCTGCGTGGAATCGTAGGACAGGACTAGCTCTGTATCGGTAGATGACGAATAGACTGGTACTTTAGTGTGGAGTGTGGCTTTTGATGTACCCCAACTCTCAATCTCAACTGGAAGTTGAACTCCGTCAGCTTCGATGGAAAACTTCTTTCGTATGGGCAAGCCAATCACTGTACCGGAGTTGATTATGAAATTATCCAGTTTAACAGTAGTGGCTGGGTTTACGGAACTGTAACCAGCAAGACTACACGAGACTTTACTTATATCACTGGAATCACTTAGCGTATGAGCAATGCTGGTCCATGACCCCCCTGTCCACACTTGGGCTGTTATTGTACTCCCTGATTTAATAATTCGTAATTTACCACTAGTATCTGACGTACTGAGGTAAGTAGCTGCGTAGGTAGTCCCGTTATAAGCCAGTACCAAATAACGACTGCCACTAGAATACGCACGGGTCACCCAAAGCCTATTACCGCTCTCAAGTAAAATAGATATACCTGCCCGCCATTCATTAGAGAGGGACGTATCTATAAGGGTATAGTCAACCTGAACATCAGCATCCCCAGGTAAACTATAAGTCGAATCTACGCTACACTCACCACTTCCAATAGGCTTGCTTAAATAAAGTGAGTTGTCATCTATTTTAACTACATAGGACTCTGGAATACCTGTAGTCCATAGCAAAGGATTAGGGGCATCACCATCAGTACCAGTAAAATCATCATCCCCAGCTAACAGTGCAAGGTCAGTAAGCAAATCTACATGTAACGGATTGGCACTGTCAAGTTTGACCAGTAATGGAAAATCAATCTGGTCGGAGGTTATTACAGAACTATCTAATGTCAGTTTGATCTTCTGTTCGTCTGGGACTAGAGCTGGATCGAAAGCCATATTATTTCACCAATTCAGAGTACTGACAGGCCTGGCAGAGGGTATACCCCTCACCATCTGCATCTATCGAAAACTTCCACTGAGGAGAGCCACACTTTGGACAGACCGCATTCAGTGGACGCTTCGTTTTATACCTAGGTCCATCCAACAACGTACCCGTGCGCAGCTTTCTTGGGGTAATAATACGGGCATCCTTACGACGCACACGCAGGACATCCTCAATCCTTGTACGGATAGCTCTAATGTCGGTCACACCTTTGCTTTCACACCTGTTAATCATGGCAATAAAAGCCTGCATGTCTCGACTACTATGTACCTCAGATATCATTTAGCATCTCCATTCCCAAATTATTGTGTAGTTTACTAGCGACCAGCCGCCGACGACCGTACACCAACCATCTGTTGCTGTGCAATCCTTGGTTACATATGCATGATATCCAACATCATAGGAAAACCTGTATTTCAGTGGGTTCTCCCAGCAGTCGTTGTCACAGCCCATACACTCCTGTTCAAATGTCCAACAACTTCCGATTAATGCGCCCTCTGAGACTCCTGGCGGATAGCGTTCATTCTCCTGTTCTAAACACCAGGACATAGCATTATCATTAGGCCTCCTGGCAGCGTAATCGTAAGATTGCAGCCTTGCATACGCTTGCTGCATTTTCCACTTACCAGATATCCCTTCAAACCACCGAGATATTTCGTATTCGTCATTCGTAACATCTTCAAACATTACAGGACAACCACCACTGAATCCCTGAGCACCGCCGCCAACGTTTCTGTGTACCTCATACCACTGCCCGTTGTCTGACCTGATAACCCCTGTTACAGTGGTGCATCCGTCGGTGATGGTTATTGTTGCAGGCCCGCAGGCAAGGGACGTATAAATCCGAATGTTACCGCTATCAACGTATCCTTCTCGGCTATTCTGGGTGTCTAGATAGAACCCATTCCCTCGGACGGTTACCTTAAAAGGAGGGCGACCCCCGGTAACAGCAACAACCGCCGAGGACATATCGGCAACAACTTCCGCCGATTCCTCAGAGTCCCAAACGAGCGGTTCGACCTCATCACAGCAGTTTTTTCCAGAAGTATCGCATTTTGTAAGCTGCTCTCCGCAGGGGTTTTTCCTCGCTATAAAAGAAATCTTGACATAGTGGCCAGGACTCTCCCAACCATCACTATCAAGCGTGAGCCCCAATTCCTCGGCAACATCCTCGGCAGAGTAGCCAGACCAGTCTTTTTCGACCTCTTCACAGCACTGCAGTTCGCCGGTTGATTCACAGCAGATCTCTTCCATCTGAGCAGCTGTTTTACAGGCCTCCTGCTTACGGTAGTGGGTGATAGTCTCAACTATTTTCATTTGCAGCTATCTCCATCTCCTGTTCCGGTGTCAGAGGCGATGCTTGAGGACAGGCTATCTCTTCATCCCACTCCTTGATAATCTCTCTGGTGCATGGGTCGACCAGGATATTGTGCCGGTAGCATTTCTCATCGTCACCGTCTGGATCATCTGGATTTACCAGAACTATACCGCCACCAGAGCAGTTACCTTCCATCTCCGGAAGATCGATTTCAAGGGTTTCAACACCTCCACCCCAGACCGCAAAGACGGTGGATTGGTAGGCACCCTCCGGATCGTCTGATTCATATTCTCCTGGCTCTCTGGGACTAATCGTCAGGGTATATACGTCATAACTTTCTGTATAAGACAGGCGGATCGACCCGGCATACACCTCAACATCCCAGGTGAGCAGTGACCCTTCTTGCGTTATAGCAGGCGGCGGCATCAAAACACTGCCGTCAAACCCGATAACCTCAACTCGTTCATCCCAGGCGGCGGTTACAGAGCCACTAATGTTTGTTTCCAGATCGAGTTCTTTTGTCTGGCTCACCACTACTGAGGTCTGGCGGTTGGCGGAATGCGACA
This sequence comes from Desulforhopalus sp., assembly GCA_047622095.1. Classification (GTDB taxonomy): domain Bacteria; phylum Desulfobacterota; class Desulfobulbia; order Desulfobulbales; family Desulfocapsaceae; genus Desulforhopalus_A. The sequence continues at coordinate 11,736 of JBLHNU010000028.1, read as the reverse complement.
TTTTTGGCGATAACTCGCCGTAGGTCGCCTTTAGGGTGTAGCCCAGGTCAGACCGCGATTTGCGGATCTGCAACTCGACCGTACAACTTCCGTCATCTTCGCAGGCGGACTGGTATTGCGCCGCCCGCTCAAACACGCTACCAAGGTCCAGACCATAGCTGTTAGCATTGAGCCAGTCGGTAAAGCCAGAGCCCATCATTGACGGCTTTTCGTAGGGGGCCTGGGTTATATGCAGCCAGTCATTATCAAAACCAGGGCCAAAACCATCACCATCATCAAGGTCCTCCGGCTCAGGCTCGGCACGGTTTATGCGTAGAGTCGTAAATTCACTCATCAGCTGGCCGCCTCACCACCATACACCTGGGTGCATTTGTTATTGGCAAGCGATGCGGATAAGGCTGGTACAACTCGGAGCTGGCCAATCGGTACACGGGCCGGGTGAGTGGTCCAGGTGATCTTGTCACCAGCCAGCCAGGTGCCGCCGAGCATCGCTGCCTCAATGGTTAAATAAATTCTGGCGAAATCAGGATTGAGCGGAGAAAAGTCGGTGCCTTTAATCCCGGATCCGACCGCACCCAGGGTGTCACCTGTCAGGGTGAAATGGGTCGCATCGGTAAAGTCCAGGCTCCAATCCTGCTCGACGGTGCCGTAGTTGTCCAGGATAAACGGGTACGACCCCTCGTCAATGGTGCCAGAAGCACTGGTCTTGACCACAGCGGTGGCACTGGTCTTGGTGTCGCCTGGCCTGATCAGGCTCGACACACGGGTAGAGCCGTCGGCGGTAAAGGCAGAAACAAAGGCCACGGTGACGGTGATGGTCACAACCAATCCAGAAAAGGTCGGTGTCCCGGAGATAACCTTTATCTCCTCTACACCGTCGGAGGCCAGGGCATCTGAATTGGAGCATATCTTTATTTCATAACTGTCTTTAAAGATGTCATAGATGCCACCGGGTAACAGGTCGGCATTTTTCACAGTGACATCAAAAGTTGCGGCACCGACTGCGATATCTGCGGCAAGAATTGCGGTGCCATACAGATCAGCTGCAGCTGCCTCGGCTGCAAGATCTGCGGCGACAGTACGCTGCGCTGAGAGCCACATAACGACAAAATCGTCCGGGCTGATCGTCGGCTTATCGTGGTACGCCTCCGGATCCAGAAGGGGGGAATTGTCTGTATTTGTCAGCCCCCAGAAGGTTTTTACATGGGTGTCAAGACCGGCAGCTCGCTGGGAACTGGTAACATGGGGAAACACTCCCTGGACGACTCCGGAGGCGATGACAGTTGCGCTGCACCTACCAGTTGCCAAAAGTGGTTTGAATACAACAAGGTTTGTTGATAGCATTTTATAGTGCTCCCATAATTGTCATGGTTATTGTTCCGATATAGGTGTGCGATCCTGTTGGATCTGCAAGACCGTCTGATTGTTCGACACTCACCTCATCAACAATCACTCGCCAACTACCAAGGTGATGGATAAAACCAACGGTCTCCCCGGTTGCCTTATAGAGATTGATTGCATCGAGTTGGTCCCCGGTAAAGAGGCCGTACTCTCCAGGATCGGTGAGAATAAGCTGCTGTCCTGCTGCAATTGGTATTGATTGATGCACCGGACGACCGCCAAGAGTCATACGTGTGGATCCCGCCCGTGATGCCAGATTTTTCACACCAGGCAAAAGAAGATGATCGGAGAGGACAACAACGCCAATAGAGATCATTTAGAGCCTCCCCTGTGCATACGCTGCAGCTCACCCATCACCATTGTTGCCAACTCCTTTGCATTTTGTTGGGATGGTTGAGATACATTACCCGCAAAAGAAAAGGTCATGTTATAGGTGTCACCACCAAATCCACCCCCTTGAACCTGACCACCTGCAGTAAGCATTTGTGGAGATGGAAGTGATGGGATAGATAATTGTGGTATACGGTTTATCATCCCGCCTGTCGCACGGTAGATGGATGAAAGATCAAAGCGCTTGGTGAGCTCTTTTACCACCAGATCAAAACGACCTGCGTTAAAAGCAAGGGCCGCAGGCAGGCCAGCCGCTCGCACAGACTCTTTCCTGAGCATCACCTCGCCATCTTCTGCAACAACATGGCGACGATCCCCGCCACCGTATCCTGCAAAATGTCCACCTGAAAGCATGTTACGGAGATGGACACGGCCACCTGATGCAAGGTGTTGAGGCCCGACCGCACCACCTGCACGCAGTTGCTGACCAATAAGGCCGCCCGCCTGTTTTTGCTCCACAGTTTTGATGGTAAGCGTCAGGGTCTTTGCCTCGATAAGCTTATCAATTTCTTTTTCCAGCTCACTTACCGCCGCCTTTCCACCTGCAAGAAAAGAATTAAAAGCACTGTCCCATTCTTCAGCAAAGGGACCGGCTTTTTCAGCAAGGTCATCCATGCTCTCAATTGCTGCGTCTTTTTCCGAGGTGAGCGCCGCAATGATTTTTTTACCCGATTTCTCATAGCCTTCCGCTGCAACTTCAAGGGCGGCTTTTTGGGACAGGATTGTTTTATCGCCTTTCTTGATCTCTGTATTGAGAGACTTGTATTTAGACTGGGCCTCTCCGAATAACTTTTTCGCCTCGGCAAAATCACCCGCTGCAGCCGCTTTTTCTCCGGACTCGTAGTATTCGTCCGCTTCCGCCTTAAGATCACGCCATGCCTGGATCGGGGTCATAACCGAGCGCTGCATTTCTCTAAGACCACCGGCTAGATTTGCCTCCGCCATGCTGATCTCGGCAAGGAGGCCTTTCACTTCACCCGCCATACGTACATATTCGGATTTGATATTTGCTGCGGCCTGGGCAAAGACCCGGTGTTGCGCTGTGGCAGAGGCATCTGCTGCAGCTGACATATCGCGAGTGGCCTTTACCCATTCCCCCGATATATCATCGTACTGCAACAGTCCTTTTTTCTGGGCTGCAAAGAGCTCGTCCATGGAGGTAACGGTAACCCCGGTGGCAGATGATATCGCCGCAAGCTTTGCCGGAACCGCACCAAGAGCATCCTTATTCGCATCAACCACATCACGCAGATACTCCCACTCATCTATTTTTTTACCCATGCTATAACCGGCAAATAAGGCAAGCGCCCCACCAGCGAAAGCACCAACAGAGCCCGCAGCACCAAGTGCCGCCACATTGACGCCACGCAAGGCTAAAATAAGACCACGAACCTTGGTGATCATGAGCGGAATATCCGCTGCAGCACCAAGTCTAATTACAGCGAATATTTTATTGAGCCCGAGATACCAGAGGGAAAGGCCAGCGACCCCAAGGGCAATAGTCCCTGTGAGAATTTTTATACTTTCAGGCATGGCGGTGACAAGACGTGCAAGCCCTGTAAGAGCGACTGCAACGCCTGTAATTGCAGGAACAAAGGCATCACCAAAAGAAAGCACAATAGCCTGAAGAGAAGAACCAAGGGAACGAAGAGCACCACCTATTCCAGCCTCTTTGTCTCCAGCAATTCTCTCTGCAATGCCGCCAACATCCAAAAGATTGCCCTGGAATTTGCGGATTGCATCTGAACCCTGACCAAGAAGGCCAGCCATACCTGGCCCCGCCTCCTGACCAAAGACAGTCATCATCTCTGTTGGATTGAGCGACGCCTTGCCCACATCATCCATAATATCTGCAAAGTCGCGGAGCTTCCCGCCCGTGTCATACACCTGGATTCCATACTTTTCCAAAATCACAGCAGCCTCCCCTGCAGGCTTGACCAAGCGGGTCAGGCCACCAACAAGAGCAGTACCACCACGAGACCCCTTAAAGCCCGCCTCGGCCAATGCATCAAGGATGCCAACCGTATCCTCCAAGCTGTAGCCAAATGATGAAGCGATGGGACCTGCATAGCTAAGAGCCTTGCCAAGATCATCAAGGGAGGTTGACGCCTGAGTGTAACCCTTCACCAATACGTCTGTGACGCGTCCAGAAGCGGAAACCTCAAGGTTGAACTGTTTCAAGGTATCGGTTATCAAATCCGCAGACTCTTTAATGGATCCGCCAGAGATAGACGATAAATCCATCGCCTGGGGCAGGGTCTTGAAAATTTCATTCACACTCATTCCAGACTGTGCCAGCTCCCCCATTCCAGCAGCCGCTTCAGAGGCTGTGAATCTGGTTGTCTCCCCAAGATCTTTGGCAAAGCCTTTAAGTTTTTCATACTCGGATGCCGTAGCACCGGACACCGCCTTCACCGATCGCATAGAGTCGTCAAAATCAGCAGTGAACTTGATGCCACGCAGAGTACCTGCAAGTGTTGCCACTACCCCAACCACGCCGATCCATCCGTCACGCACAGAATCGATACCGGTACGCCAGTTTGCCGTACCGCTACGGAGCTTTGTTATATCTCCGTTCATTTTCTTTTTATAGGCTGACAGGTCTTTGAGTGAGACGACGCCACTCTTTCGCAGATCTTTATAGGCACGCTCAAGAGAGGCCACCTCGCGCTCGATCTGCTGGGTGGACTTCACCCCAAGTTTTGCCTGGGCTGCCATGATGTTGCCCTGCTTTTGGGTGGATGACTGCAGCTCTTTATATCTTCCGGTCAGATTACCGACATCAACACCTGATTTTTTAAGGGCGGAAGATGCTTCGAGTAGTTTTGTTTTTTGCTTAACAACAGAGGCCGAAAGTTTTTCCACATTGACACGAGCCTTTTCATAACTCGCTGCATAGGCGTCACCGCCCGGCTGCTTCATAAGAGTTTTAAGTTCTCGCAACTTGGCCTTGGCACTGGCAAACTCTTTGTTTGTTGTGGCAAAGGACTTCTGCATTTTCTCAAAGGCGTCAATAGATTTGAGCTCTTTAAGATCAGCACTCAGCTGCTTAACCTCGTTTTTCCCCTCGTAAACCGCCTGCAGGGTATATACAAATTTTTTAGCTGAGTTCATCGCCTATCGTTTCCTTTTTGCCTGTGCCTGTTTTGCCTGTTTTACTTTTTCTTTTGCGCTATCCGCTGCAGCCTTTGCAGCCAGGATAAAAAGACTAAAACCATACCCCCATACAAGGGAGTGACCGAGCTCTATGAGATGACAGGCGAGTCGCCTGATGTCATCCCCAGACTGGACGCCATTATTTCCCTTAGCCGCTCGGTCAGCACGGCCAAGGAAGGGTTTACTTCAACCACCTTGTCGTACAGCGGGCCAAGCTCAGTGGGAGTCCGCGCCATCAGAGTTTCTTCTGTTACCCCGGAGGACAGAACAACAACCTCAAGAGGAATATCGTGGGCCATCAGCACATCCAGGATGTGTGGGCTGTACCCTTCTTTTGCAAGGGCATCCATCACGTCTGCAATCTGTGCCGTAGTGAGTTCCTGGACTGTGATCTCATCACCACCAAGATGGGCTTGTAATGACTTACGCAGGGAGTCAGACATAATCTATTGCCCTCGGAGACTTTGTATTTCCGTTATTTTTTGGCATGATCTACCTCAATGTCTTTATAAATGTTTTTATAATTCAGGTGGGGCGAGCGGGAGGAGAATGGACCCGCCCACCCCGGGGGATTGTTTTTTTATTTCATCTTCCAGCTAGTAAACGCTGGCAGGGATCCCGTTGATGGTGCCTGGTGAATCCTTACCTGTGAGCGTTTCAAAGGAAAAATCAAACGGCATTGAGCCGAAATCAGCATCAGGGTCAGAGATCAATTCAATCTCAGAGTTACTGGAGATAACAACGGAGTCGAACTCACCGCTAAAATCCGCACCGGTTTCAAGATCCACACCGTCCAGGAGTAAGGCAACCCTGACCTGTGGAGTTGTACCAACCTTTATCTGGTAGTCGGATTCTGCTGCATAGGCGTAGGCAACATCGGTTGCAACAGCAGTAAGATTTCCCTCCGGCATCATACGGATAAGACCCAGGGTTTCATTCACCTGAAAATCTGTGTTCAAAACAGAGCCGGTGATCACCACATCAGACACACCCTTATGGGCAAGCTTGACCCATTCTCCAGAGAGGAGGGTCACGGATTCAGCGGACTCAGTGCCGCCTACACCAGTGAGGGCAACCTTTTCGCCAGCAAGTGCCCAGGCGAGAACATCAGCATCATATTCTTGAAAAGTACCGGCACCGGTAATCTCAGAGATTGAGGTCTTGGTATGCAGGTTTTGACCGTGTGATTCCTTCATGGCCGATAGTTGTTTCTTCTGCTCTGTGGTAATGCCTATGGTGAGCGGGTGCATATTGCCAACCTTCCTGAAACCACCAACAAGCAATTTATTTGAATCAAGCAGCCCCATAAAAACGGTGCCGCCAAAGGAGATTGCTCTCATTCCCATTGTGTTATCCTCCGTGACCGTTGGCCACTTTAAATTCAAGGTACAGCGAGGCCCAATAGTATGGGTGTGCCTGTGACCCTTCTGAATGTGTTTGCGGATCCCCTATATTAAAAGGGATCCTGTTTGCCAGTTTATATGGTGAGTACCAGGGCTTTTCCACCAGCCGACCAAGGGCCAGGCAGAGAGACTGTATATCCCTTGTTCCTTCGACAATGGAGCCTGGGGTATAAATTCCTGCGTCAATACGAACGTTAAATGGAGAGGGTGTCCTCCAGGAGAACGCGCCCTTATAAATTATCCAGCGCACCAGCGGGACTTCCTGCCCTTCTTGATACCCCTGTTCTTTTGCCGGTAAACAGGTTTCCACAACCTGGGGAGCCTTCATGCTGCCGTCCGGCTTATATGTAAAGCTGAGATCCGCCACCAGGGCTTCAATGTTTGCAGTTAAAAGAGTTGAAAAAGCTTCGTTCACGACAAACCTCCTTTCACGTTGACCTGATAGTTGAGCTGCTGAACAAATTTCTTCTCAAACTGCTGGGCGAAATAGTCCTGGTTACTTTCCATAACCCTCTGCACGATATGATCAATTGGAATTGCAGCACGAACCACCGGGAACCGACCACGATTACTGCCAATGCCACGATCACCTGGCCTGTAATCTGTGGGATAGAGATCCGGGGTATAATGTTTTGAGTAGAGCCTGATCCAAACCTTTTGCTCCGACGTGTAGACCGAACCAAGAAATGCCCCAGGGTAACTCCGCTTTCCAGCACGAACCCCACGACTATTTTGCGTTGGCTTACCAATGGCAAAGGGCGAGATATTCCAGGTGCCTATCCAGACATCCAGCGACTCATCACCCTCCTCGACACTGCTAAAAAATATGCGACCATCAAGGGATTTTTGAGTGATCCGTTCCGATACAGAAACCTCTTTCAAGATGGTGGCCCTAATCGTTTTTCGCATGAGGCGAAGCGCTGCAACACGAGCTTTTCCAAGCTGGCTGTCAGTTGCTCCAACCTGATCCGACGCACGGTCAAAGAGATCACTATCTGTTAGGAGGTTAAACATCAGGAGACAAACCTCGTTAGGGTTATCCGGCGGTTATTACCGATTTTTTGCACCAGGCCGATGGTGTACTTCTTGTCATCGACTATCAACAGAGCACCATTCACTGGCTCGTATCCGAGTTTTGCAACATCAACAGTGAGCCTTACGCCTTCGATTTTGAGTCCATCGTCCACATACATACCGCCGCCAAAAGCCGCCGCTTCCTCAACTTTGAGGTTACGGCGTACCGCGCTGATATCTTTGGTCCCAATTTTCATCATGGTACCCATTGCATCATCGCTGGTTGCGGCGGTGAGTTGGGCAAGCGCTCTGTCTCTGGCTTCTGACATGGCTATCCGTTAGTTAAGAAGGCCAGCAACCAAGACACCAGGTCGACGACAAAGCGGTAGAGGGTTAGATTCAGAAAGGATATCAACTTTCTTTCCTGAAGGATCCATCACCTGCTTAGCATAGATTGGCTGCCCCATCGTGTTGACAGTCTCCATGTAATTTGCAGGGGCGTGATAAAGTTTAAATGAGGACATAGTCCCTTCAGGAAAGAAATGAGCATCACTCTTACCGACAAACTCCCTTACGGCCCCATTCGAGGGGTCGGTAGCCTTGCCACGGTATTCCTCAAAGGTAATGCCGCCGAAATTAAAGCCCTTACGCGGATCTAACCCTGATCCAGAAAGCTCGACAGACTTAGCATAGTTAAGATAGAATTTTTCAACACCTGGATGAGTGATCAGAGTGTCAAAGAAAGTCTCGCCGCAAAGACAACGAACACCACTCATCACCTCGCCCATGAGGTTATCCTCAATATGGCGAATCACTAAACGGCACTTGGAGGTCACATCAGTTTCAGTATTAGCAAGAGCAAAGGTTATGGACTTTGCAGTAATGCCAAACTCAGTAAACAAGTTATACAAAGTGGATCCGTCCGCATCGAGAATGATGCCCTTCGCCGCACCAATAAGAAGATGTTCTTCTGTTACCGCATGAGAGGCCCTAATTTCAGTAAGTCGTCTCAGCATCTCACCTTCCAGGGTTTTTGCCCCGAGTGTTCCTGGAGCACGGATTCCCTGCAGATCAGATGGTAAAATCACGTCGTCATATGGAATATGCGGAATAACGAAAGATCGAACCTTTGCTTTCCCATGTTGTTTCTTTGGAGCCGGTGCCCCAACAGGTTGAGATTTGAGCAAGGTGATAACGCCATTAGTTTCATCAAAAACTATAGTACGAGTAGAAACAGGCTCTGGAACAAACAGCCCAAGCTGGCGCATACGTCCGTATTTATTTGGAATCAGGTTAATGGCCGTGGTTATAGTGGCCAGATCAAAACCTGATTCGTCGAATGGGTTTATAATTTCCATTTTATTCTTCCTCCTGGAAGTGGCGTAAGTGGATTACGGTATGGCTGTTACGCCAGTCCTACCGCTTTGATTCCGAGAGCTTCAAGCTCTGCTATGGCCGTAGTCTTTTCGCCTGCGGAAATACCATCAGGCCACACAAGATTATCCATTGCTGCCATGGCATGATCGTTGACGACGACACCTGCTTGATCCGCAGTAGTGGCATCGATTGCGGCGACCATGATACCTGCAGCCGCTTCGCTACCATCAACTGCAGCCGGGGCGAGTGGTACACATTTGCCGCCTAAAGTTATTTTCCCTACCACCTCAAGACAGGCGACGGAATTGCCGGAAGCGACGACTATTTTTTCACGGGAATAGGAACCACCCTCTTCCCACTTAATGCCGTCTCCCAGGGTGTTCGGTTCTGTTATTGTTGCCATGGTGTACTCCTTTGACTTGGCTTGTCGCTTATTGTTATCGCATTACCAGAAGATACTTACGCGTGAGAAGGGCTAGGCCCTTTGAGCTGCAGCCATTTTTTCTGCTGCCGCAACCAAACCGTTTTTTTCACCGTCTGAGGCTGGATTAATATTTGAGTTAACTCTTGTTGTATTAGAGTCATTTGCCTTGATAGCCTGGATGGCTTTCCCCGACTGCTCCAGAGTAAGATCCGCATCTTCAACGATTGTTAAGGACTGAGCCGCTGTAATTCCTCCCACACAGCAGAGTTGCAGCTTATCCACTATGAGCTTTGCGTCTGCTGCAGCTTCAACCGCTTCTTTTTTGCTCGCCTCTGCATCTTCGTTTTTCATATAGCCAAGTGCCGCGAGGGCCTCCGGACCGTCCTCTGCAGTGAGCAGGGCTGCCATTCTTTCCTTGGTGGTCATGGACATAGAAGTCCCTCCGTAAAATTTTTTATTGTTTTCGCTTTCAACCTCATCGGCCAACATGGCCAGTGCCTCATCAAGTGGGGCTATTGCATCGGCTAGACCCGCATCGATTGCGTCCTGTCCGTAAAAAACACCTGCCTCTGTTGCACGGATCTGTTTTTCAGAGACTCCTCTGAAATCAGCTACACTCTGCACAAACTTTGTTCCGAAAGTATCAACAGAACGCTGCAGTTTCGCCTTAGTTTCATCTGTCAGTGGGACATGGGGAGAGAAGTCATTTTTTTCCGCACCAAAGGAACAGGTTGTATACACGTCCCCATCTTTTTTATTTCGCTTGGATTGATCCCGGTGAATAGCAATGCAGCCAATGGAACCGACGCCGCAGTCCTGATCAGAGAGGATCACCTTCCTACAGGCTGAAACCAGATAGATTCCTGCAGAAAAACAGTTCATGTCCACAAAGCCGTAGATAGGCTTAATACTGTCTGCCTCACGAATAAAACGCGCCATACGCTCACACCCCTGTGCAGATCCGCCGTAGGTATTGAAATCCATCAAAATCCCATCGACTTCCTTTGATTCAAGGCAATTCTGAATATCGCGCTGCATGTAGTGATAACTGCGCATTCCTGATCCTGCATTCGGGTTTCCTGCAGTTCGATAGGTAAGAGAGCCCAGAGCACCAACAACTGCAATCTGCTTTTCCTGAGATGCATTGACAGGCCTTGCCTGCGCCTGGACCGCACCACCATTTACATCTGAGCCTATGGCTGGGAGCAGATCAGAGAGATCAAGGTTGAGTGGATTGTTGCCCTTTTTCTCAAGGACTCCCATAATGACAGACAGTTTGTCCGGAGTGACAAAGAGAGGACGGTTAAAAATTTCAGTTAGTATGTGTTCAACGCTCATATTTTATCCTTATTCATCCTCATTCTTTGGTTGCAGCGTCGACAACAACTTTGTCTTCGATCTGCTGGATTGTTCCTGAGTTATCGGTCTGTGACGGGTATGTGTCGTAGGCAAGTCCGAGCTTCACGGCCGCCTTCATCTCGCTGGAATTACCCTTGTCTACTTTGCGGATGTTATTGCCACGCTTAGCGACCTTATTGCCACGAGTATCAAGGCCACCACGAATATCCATCTTCTCTGCGATGCGATCTTTCACAGGGTCCACAAAATCAAACCCATCAGGATGCCAGTCAATTCGGTGGTACATGCGTGGATTAGCCATGTACTCAGAGATGGAGATTGTTTTCAGGCAACCGTTGAGGATAGCTGCACGCACCCAGCGGTTGCCATATGGTCGGCAATACTGAAAAATAAGGGTGCGCATAATGATAGCTTCGCACAGGCGGCGAAATTCGATAAGACCTGCACGAAGTGAGGTGTAATTCACACCCTCGAGGTCGCCCGTAAGCATCTCGTAGGTAATGCCAAGACCGGCTGCTATCATGCGAAATTCTGTCCGCATAAAATCGAGGTAATTGTTACCGACATCAGCGGACTGAGAAAATTCGATTCGGTCACTACCTGAGAGGAGTGGAAAGGTGGATCCACCGATTTTGATCTTCTGCACTCCACCTGCATACGCAAAGCTATCTCCGCCAATTGGAGACTTACTTGTCCTGGTGAGCGTTTGATCCTTATAAATAAACCCACCAAAGAGCGCGGCGGCTTTTTTACGCTGGATCTCAAAATCACTGTACTGATCAATATCGTGGAGTTTGAGAATAATGGGAGCCATCCAGGAGATACCACGGGCCTGGCCAGCACGCAGCGACCGAAAGACGTGGGCCATATCCTGAGCAGGGATACCTACCCGGGTAAGATCGGTACCCTGGATAAACATTTCACCAGGGTGGTCTCGATAGATCCAATATTTATAACGACGGCCATTTTTCCACTCGATACCATAGCGGATATCATTGCCTTCAGGGCTGATGTCATTATAGGTGAGATCGAGATGATCACCTTCGAGAAGCTGCACCTGCAGTGGAACAATGAGACCTTCCGATGGATGTACATCATGAAAACGACCAAGGCCCTCACCATCACGCACCATTGAGCGACAAACTATATCTATTGTTCCGTAAAAATCGGAGACCCCATAATAGTCTGCTTCTGCCTGCGAATCGTCCCAAA
>JBLHNU010000027.1:0-78264 GCA_047622095.1 Desulforhopalus sp. | reverse complement strand
TAGCTGACGTTTCTGAGACCATCAAAGATGGTTCCGGTTTCCCTAAGCTGATCAACGATGAGGAAGTAGTACCTCTCTATGTATCTAAGGGCGCAACCTTTGCAGAAGCGTATGATTATGCGGTTTCTGGTTGTACTGAAGCTCGTATGCCAAACCGTGATACCTACACCTCCGGTGGTGCATACATTAACTTTGTTGCAGCACTCGAGATGGTACTCAACAACGGTAAGATGCAAAAGCACGGTGACGAGCAGCTTGCACCTGGCCTTGGTGATCCTACTAAATTTGAAAACTGGGATGCGTTCTGGAATGCATATGTTGAAATGCATAAGTATTTCCTCAAAACTGCTTTCCATCAGCAGTACGTAATCAACAACCTGCGTGCTAAGCACTTTGCACAGCCAATGGGTTCTGCAATGCACGATCTTTGTATGAAGCATTGTCTTGATCTCCATACTCCTCAAATTCCAGAAGGTATTAACCTCGGATACTTTGAGCACATGGGGCTTGGAACTTTGGTTGATTCACTCTCTGCTATCAAGAAGTTTGTTTACGAAGAGAAGAAGTTGACCATGCAGGAAGTGATTGACGCCTGTGCCTGTAACTTTGAAGGTAAAGAAGATGTTCGTCAGATCCTTCTTTCAGCACCTTGTTACGGCAACGATGACCCATATGCGGATGATATCGCAATGGAAATCGATGCATTGAACGTACTCTACGGTCAGAAATATAGTGCTGAGTTGGGAATGCATAATGATATTCGCTACGTACCATTCACCTCTCACGTACCTTTTGGTAAGGTTGTTGGTGCAAGTCCTAACGGACGTTTCGCATGGACCGCACTTTCTGATGGTTCTTCCGCATCTCACGGTGCTGATAAGACCGGACCTACTTCAGTTCTTCTTTCCAACTACAACTCCAAGAACTACGGACACCGTGATCGTGCAGCACGTATGCTGAACATCAAGTTCACTCCTAAATCTTTGGAAGGTGAGGAAGGAACTGATAAGATGGTATCTTTCATCCGTACCATGGTGGATCTTAAGTTGTGGCACGTACAGTTTAACGTAATCAATAAGTCTACTCTGGTTGCTGCTCAGCAGGATCCTGAGAAGTATCGTAGTCTGATTGTTCGTATCGCCGGGTACTCAGCATACTTCTGTGATCTTTCCCCAGATCTCCAGAATGACCTTATTGCCCGTACTGGACATGATGAAATGTCATAAATTGACATTGTGATTTTACGAGCCCGCCGAGTTATGGCGGGCTTTTTTTGTTTCATCTCTATCAAACATCTCTTCTCCTATAACGATTTATATTTTCAGGCCGTTTTCTTCCACTTGTATCGATGATGTAATCTACCCATCCGCGGCAAAGCGATTATCGGAACATTGAAAAATTCAATCAAAGACTTGTTTGCATTGTTTTTCAGCAAAGCTATAGTGCGTCGCATACGAATTGAGCCCACTTCAGATCGCTATCTCCCCAACATACCGAACTTTCAAGGATTAACAGTGTGTCAATTCATACGCTACGGACTATAGCAGAGTCTGAAACCACTTTGAATTTCACGGACACCAGAGCGCATAGAAATATGTCAGTTACGATGTGAATTTGCAACATCAGTTGCAGCCTATTCTCATTTTTGCATCATCCAATGTTCTACCACAACAGTCATACACGCAACTCACCGGGCAATACCACGTGTCATATTTTTTCGAAAAATAGAGTGCGCTGGAATATGGTGGCTCCATAACTACAAGTAATTTCCTAACAAAACGGATAGGTAGGGGGATACCTGTAGACTGTTTGTGGGTATGTGAACTGGATGTTTGAAAGACCATGTTCTTTAAATGGTAATAGTTCTCAAGTAGGCATCGAATTTGCTTTCCAATTATTAGTGAGAACAATTCTCAAATATAAAACTCGGAGTAATAAGCAAGTTACATTCTTACAAACGAGATGAGTCAAGAAAAGCCCGACCCATCGCCTTATCAATCATATAACAAAAGGAGAAAAATATGAGCCTTGCACCATACTTTCAGCCAACAGAAGGCGGCGATAACATCTTTAGCATTGAATCATCAAAAATTAAATTTGGGCTTGGCGCGCTCCACGAAGTAGGCGGTGATGCACGCGCACTGGGGATGACCCGGGTGGCCATTTTCACCGACCCCAATGTCGCCCAGCTCGAATCGGTCGCCATAGTTGCCGAATCCCTCAAAAAACAGGGAATCGAAGTGGCGATATACAAAGATGTCGAAGTTGAACCCACGGATCGCTCTTTTAAGGCGGCCACTGCGTTTGCAACAGATGGAAAATTCGATGGGTACATCTCTGTGGGAGGGGGATCCGTCATAGATACCTGCAAAGCGGCGAATCTGTATTCGACCTATCCTGCAGATTTTCTCGATTACGTGAACGCACCTATCGGAAAAGGCAAGCCGGTTCCAGGCCCCATCAAACCCCACATTGCCTGCCCCACCACTTTTGGAACCGCCAGCGAATGCACGGGAATTGCTATTTTCGATCTACTGGAGATGAAGGCCAAGACCGGAATCGTTAGCTCGCACATCCGTTGCAACCTGGGTATCCTTGATCCAAACTCCCTCCAATCACTGCCACCGCTCGTGCTGGCAGCCAATGGGCTCGATGTTTTCAGCCATGCATGCGAGTCTTTTACAGCACGGCCATTTACCAAGCGGCCCGCACCGGATGACCCGACCAAACGGCCTTTAGGTCAGGGAGCAAATCCCTACAGTGATTTCGCGTGTGTTCAGGCCATCAAGCTAGTTGGTCGCAATCTGGTGCAGGCCGCCACCGCTCCCGAAGATCACCTCTATGAGGCCCTGATGTTCGCCGGCATGCTTGCCGGCATCGGATTCGGCAACGCCGGCTGCCATCTGCCCCATGGCATGTCCTATGCCGTTGCTGGCCAGGTAAAAGATTACCAGCCTGCCGGATGGTCAATGGATCACCCCATCGTACCCCATGGGCTTTCGGTGATCGTCAACGCTCCTGCCGTATTCCGATTGACCGGCCCGGCTTGTCCGGATCGCCATCTCCTGGCAGCCGAAGCGATGGGCGCTGATATCAAAGGGGCGGATGAAAAAGACGCCGGCGATTTGTTGGCAGAAGCCGTCATTGAAATGATGAGAAAAATTGGTATCCCTAACGGACTGAAAGGTGTTGGTTACACGGAAGATGATCTTGAGGCTCTGACCGAAGGGACTTTTCCACAAAAACGACTGCTCGATAACGCGCCCATGGCCATCAGCCGCGACCAGCTGAAAGATCTGTTCAAGAGTGCGTTGTCGTATTGGTAAGCTGCATTCTGTTCGTCGAGGGGGTGGGAAGGGTCTTTGGTTGATTCTTCACACGTTCAACATTTTCCTGGCGATCAATTCTACCAAAGTCCATATTAGTTCAGATATCTAATATGGACGCCCAGTTTTACAAATGATACGTAATGTGGCATTTTGTGATCTGGCTGCAGTCTTATATCCGACCTTTTGCGCAGACCATAAGCCTGCTGGCCCTAACGAATCGGCAAGGTACTGAAAAGTCTTTTTGAATACTGAATTGCTCCAACCAGAATGTAAAACAAGATTTTTTATTTTGCTTCTGCAGAGCCAACCAATAGAAGTAATTATGATCCCAAAACTCACTTTGCAGGACAGCGTCAAGCCAGTCTATCGTTTATTTCTCAAAGCATTGACTCAGGCCGGCTTTAGGGGCGACATCGAAAGCTCTTATTCAAGTCGGCTAGCTGTTGCCACTGACAACAGCGTTTACCAATGGATTCCACAGGCGGTAGTCTTCCCGCTCAACACTACAGATGTGGGCTTGCTAACGCGTCTTTCTCAGGAGTCTCAGTACAGCAGTATTTGCTTCTCCCCCCGTGGTGGAGGCACCGGAACAAACGGGCAGTCTCTCAGCGACGGTCTGATCGTTGACTTGTCCCGCCATATGACCGGCCTCCTCGAACTGAACGTCGACGAGGCATGGGTTCGGGTGGAGGCTGGCTTGGTAAAGGACAAGCTCAATGCGGCTCTCAAATCGCACGGACTCTTCTTCTCGCCTGAGCTTTCCACCAGTAATCGCGCGACCATTGGCGGTATGGTAAACACTGATGCATCCGGCCAGGGTTCCCTGGTTTATGGAAAAACATCTGACCATGTTTTAGAGCTGACTGCAGTACTGGAGGACGGCAGCCGCTTTGAATGCGGCCCTCGTTCGGGTGAGAGTCTCCAGAACAAGTTCGCCCAGCAGGACCGGGAAGGGGAAATCTACCGGAAAGTCTGGGAGACGGCCCACGGTCTGCGTTCTGAGATAGAAGCGACTTTCCCGCCGCTGAACAGGTTTCTGACCGGTTACGACCTCAAGAACGTCTATGACCCTGAAACCGAAACTTTGGATCTCAGCCGCCTTTTATGTGGGTCGGAAGGCACTCTGGCTTTCATCACCGAAATAAAGCTAAGCCTAGATCCCATCCCTGCCTGCCGTATCCTGGTTAACGTAAAGTACGACAGTTTTGAATCAGCCCTACGCAGCGCCCCAGTCATGCTCAAAGCCGAAGCCCTGTCGGTGGAGACCGTTGATTCCAGGGTACTGGAACTGGCACGTGAAGATATCATCTGGCATTCGGTGCGGGATCTCATTACCGACGTGCCGGGTAAAGAAATGCAAGGGCTTAACATAGTCGAATTCGCCGGCAGTGACCTAGCCGCATCGCAACTGAAGGTCAAGGCACTCTGCCAACAACTTGATGAAGTTATGGAGCGAGGCAACAACGGTATTGTCGGTTATCAGGTCTGCGAGGATCTTGCCAGTGTTGAGGCGATCTACGGTATGCGAAAAAAAGCGGTTGGCCTGCTGGGCAATACTGCTGGCCGTAAGAAACCAGTGGCCTTTGCTGAAGATACCGCCGTACCGCCGGAGAAGCTGGCCGACTACATCATGGAGTTTCGCGCTTTGCTAGATGCCAACAACCTCTCATACGGCATGTTTGGCCACGTTGACTGCGGCGTTTTACACGTTCGGCCTGCCCTCGATCTGTGCGATCCAGAGCAAGAAATAATGCTACGCAATATCTCTGATAAGGTGGTGGCCCTGACCGCCAAGTACGGGGGCTTGATGTGGGGTGAACATGGTCGGGGGTTCCGCTCTGAATATGGCCCTGCGTTCTTTGGCCCAACCCTCTTTGACGAACTGCGCAAGGTCAAGGGAGCTTTCGATCCGCGCAATCGACTCAATCCTGGGAAGATCTGCACCCCATCAGATTCAGCAGATTCTCTGGTTTCCGTAGATGCGACCAAGCGTGGCACCTTTGATCGTCAGATCCCAGAACAGGTCCGCGACAGCTTTGATGATGCTATCAACTGCAACGGCAACGGTCTCTGCTTCACCTATGAAACCAGTTCTCCCATGTGTCCTTCCTTCAAGCAGACCGGCGACCGCCGTCACTCCCCTAAGGGACGTGCCGGGCTGATACGTGAATGGTTGAGACAGCTCGAGGCTGAGGGGGTCGATATCCTGGCGGAAGAAGCGGCGGTACAGCAGGGCAGTCTGAGCCTTAAGGATTTGACCGATATGGTACGAAACAGCCTCGCCAAACATCGAGGGGAGTATGATTTCTCTAATGAGGTGATGGAAGCGATGCAAGGCTGTCTGGCCTGCAAGGCCTGCTCAAATCAGTGTCCAGTTAAGGTCGATGTACCCGAATTCCGCGCGCGCTTCATGCAGCTCTATTACCAGCGTTACCTGCGTCCAGTTCAAGACCATCTTGTCTCTACAGTGGAAAGCTATGCTCCGTTGATGGCCAAAGTGCCGGCCTTGTTTAACTTTTTCTTGAAGCAGCACTGGGTGAAGAAAGCCACCGAACACAGCATCGGAATGGTGGATGTGCCACTACTCAGCCAGCCAACGCTGAAAAGAAAGCTAGCCGGAAACCCTGCCACCCGGTTCGAACTAGCCGAATTAGAGCGGATGTCACAGGAAGAACGCAGCAAGATAGTATTGGTAGTCCAAGACCCCTTCACCTCCTATTATGATGCCTCGGTGGTGGATGACTTGGTAAAATTGATTGAGAAGCTTGGGTTCCAGCCGCTGTTGGTGCCTTTTACGCCAAATGGAAAACCCAAACATATTAAAGGCTTTCTGCGCAGCTTCACGGAGACCGCAGCTAAAAGTTCCAAGTATCTCAATCGGGTCCACGAATTGGGGATTCCGATGTTGGGGCCGGACCCGGCCATGGTGCTCTGCTACCGTGATGAATACGCCAGTGCCCTGGCAGATACTCGAGGTCCGTTCGAGGTGCTACTGTTGCAGGAATGGCTACTTTCTGTCTTGCCTCAGCTACCGGCCGGCGCGGTCAACCCGCAGGAATTTTACCTGTTTGGGCACTGCACTGAAAAAACCGCTAATCCTTCAACCCATGACGACTGGATCAGGATCTTCAATCACTTCGGTATGATCCTTAAACCGGTATCTGTCGGTTGTTGTGGCATGGCCGGGACTTACGGTCACGCGGCGAAAAACCTGGAGAATTCCAGGGGGATTTACGCGTTGAGCTGGCAACCAGCCCTCGCCAACCTGCCTCAGGATCGATGCTTGGTCTCAGGTTATTCCTGCCGCAGTCAGGTCAAACGGATAGACGGTAAGCGCTTGCGTCACCCGTTACAAGCCCTCTTAAGATGTCTGGAGGTTTAATGTTTCAGGACAAAATAGCGTTAACATACCTGTATATTAGGTACCTAACTCCAGTAAACGTGGAAATAAACTATGCTTAAGTGAAAGCTGAAAAGTTGGATTAAACTGGAGAGCTTTGCTTACTAGTTTTTAGTAAACAAAAAAGGCCTTACAGCAATTAAGCTGTAAGGCCTTCAAATGTTTTGGTAGCGGGGACAGGATTTGAACCTATGACCTTCGGGTTATGAGCCCGACGAGCTACCAGACTGCTCCACCCCGCGTTACGTTTTGCCACTGTACACCCGTAGAAAATATTGTCAACGAATATAGTAAAAACGACCCTATAGGGGAGGGCAACATTCCCTCGGGTAAATATACCTACTTTCTTTGTATGTTGTTGATGGGTTGTTTGAGTCGGTAAGATATTATTTTCACACTAAATGGGTAGTGAAAAAACCTTATCAATTTGCAATAAATTCTGAATAGGTGAGGGACTGCAATCTACAATTGTATCCCTAAATAGTGGAGGATCGAAATCATTAAAAAATAACAGACAATTGTTGCTCCTATGGAAATTGCAATACTTGGATAGAAGCTTATCCCCTGTTTTAAAAGAAAGGGCAAGGTAACAAAAAGTACGAGTGAGGGAAGAATGAGCCAAAAAACGCTGGTAGCAAGTGTACTGACCTTGGTTGCATCTTTTGTCTCAATGTAAAGCCAAAACATAGCAAGGACTGAAATTAAGGGGATAGAAGCAAGTACAGCTCCAACCAGTGTACTGCGTTTAGCAATTTCAGATATCGCTACAATAAGCGCGGCGGTGATAGCAATTTTTGCGAGATAGTAGGTCACAACGTTGTTTAACCCCGATAATCTATTGACGGATAACCTACTGGTACAGGTCCTCCCAATATGTAATAGGCTATAGTATAAGTAAACTACAGAGCTTTGCCTATGGCAAATGAGAGAATTACGAGGGGGGCGTTATTTACGCAGAAAAATTCGACAGGTTTCAAGGACTATGCAGCACTCTAAACAGATGAGTAGATATGCATAGATGTTGAGCTCCTTTGTAAAAGGGCTGATAGAGCAGATGAACAATAAAAAACAGAAGGCGCCAAAAGGCGCAAGGTAACGTACCATGTTTGTTCTTTGCGTGTGTCGCAGTCGAATAACCAAGAAAAAAGTACAGAAGAGCAGGCCTATGAGGTGGAAGATGATATTGTTATGGTCATACAGTGTGCCGAGATAATGGATCTTTTTGAAGTAGAGATGTTGCATTATCCCGGCTCTATAACCGGAAAGGAGCTCTAGTATAACCAGAGCTCCCAGTGTAACTGCTTCAACTACTGTGATGGTAACGTTGCCCACTCGTGCAAGTTTTGCCATGTTATTTCTTTGGTATTCCGGTCTCGATCGGATTTGTACTGTCATTTGACCAGCCAATCCAGCCATCACTGAATATTCCAATATCTTTAAGACCATAGGTGTCGGCGAAGTAGTATATTTCCGCTGCACGCCAACCACTGCCGCACATAAAAGAAAGGTGTTTGTTGGTATCAATACCTTCTTTTTCCCAGAAAGCGATGAATTCAGTAGCGTTTCGCATGGTCTTGTCCGGGTTGCGGAAGTAGTCCATACTGTAGGCATCCTTTATTCCAGCATGACCATATTTTGCCCCGGGTACACGTCCTTTCATCTTATGATAGCTATACCCTGTGCTTTCTCCGATATGTTCCTTCCAGGTACGATTATCTACTAGACTGAAGGTTGCTGGCTGCCGCAGGCCTTCTCTGGTTTCGGTCATAGTATCAATAACACCAGGGTTTCCTGGGATAGGTCCACCAAAATCCTGAATAGAAGCTGGATGATCGTGGCGTTCCGTTTCAAGTTCGTAGCCAGCCATGGTCCAGGCCAAAGTGCCACCGTTGAGTACTCGTACATCTTCGACCCCAATATACTTGAGTACAGTGGCGATTCTGTATGAGGCGAGAGGTTCTGCTGCTGTCACGATGACGGTATCATTTTTGGTAAAACCAAATTCTAAAGCAAAATCACTCAGGATTTTATCATCAGCCAGAATCCACATTACGGGGTCTTTGCTTGAGGGTGGTTCGATATTGTCGGTATTTATGTGGAAGGATCCAGGGATATGTCCCTTGAGGTAAGACGTTTTCTCTTCCCCCCAGCTGGCTTCAACAACCTTTATGTTTTTTGACTCTTTAAAGCTTTCAGGTCGTTTACCTTCAAGGATATCCTTAAGGATGACCGCCGGGATAATACGTTGATAATTTGTATATTTTTCCATGGGTAAGCTTGTATCGTTTGCCCATTTTGTAACATCATAGTGGTATATGTTTTCCATACCTTGAGATTGTAAAAAGGCTGCAACGGCATCTGTATTCTTGCCATTTGCATCATAGAGAATAATCTGTTTATCTTTTGTGATTCCCTTACTGGAAAGGATTTCCTTCAGAGTATCGGTTAGGTTTTTGTCGCCCACTTTCAACCAGTTCGCGGAAAAGTCTACAGCCCCTTTTATACGACCACCTCGGCTGATTCCATCGAGTTTCCAGCCGTTGTACGCATCGCTCAGCCGTGTGTCGATGATAACCCACGACGGATCTTTGGTTGCTGAGATAACTTTGTCTGTATCAATATGAGCAATCATGCTGCCAGCAAAAGAAGATGAATGAACGAGAAGTGCAAGAAGCAAAAGCCTCAACATTTGAGCAATAGTTTTCACGATAACTGGTCTCCTGATATTTTTTTTAGAGATTTGAAGCGACATGTTTGCCTATCTGTAAATAGGCGCTTTGTGCTTTTTAGTGTTTAGGGCCCGTTACGAAATAACCTGGCCATTTCCATCCGTTTCGTTACGGAGCCTTATGCCGTTCCGAGAAAGACCTCGGCCATGTTATTTTATGACAACGGCTTAGGTAAAATAACTGGATGAAAATAGTATGGAAAGGAGGAGAGAGTCAAGAAGGTAATCATGATGAATTAACCCGCGAAAATAGGAAAACCCTATCGGTCTCTTCGGCTTGTAGAGTGATTTTTGTAGAATGAATCAGAGAGAGAATTTGGAAATTATGGATGAAATAATTTTGGCGATTCATGGTGGCCTTAAACCGTTTACAGTTTAAGGTCACCATCTACAAATGACGAATACCACCAAGATTCCATTAACAATGGCCACAGGAAACCTGGTTTCCATCCTCACTTTAATCAAAGTAATAGAGAGTAATCGGATTATGGAGATAACAAGGTGATTTTGCCCGTTACAGAAACCGTACTTCGAGTCTTTCCTTCTTTAGAGCCGTGGGTATAACCGATAACGTCAAAGTCTTTTCCGAGGCTATGAACCAGTTCTTCATAACCTTCATACTTGGCACGCATACAGGTTGAGACATGGATGATATCAACTCCAGCATCCTTCATTTTCTGTATTTTATAGTCAAGATCTCCACCGCTATGGAAGAAACCTACAAGCTCGACTTCTGCCCCCTGATATCTGGCAAAGCTCTCAGTTCTCTGGTTAAAACTCTTAAGACACCCTTGTCCTGTACATTTTCGAGTTGTTTCTTCTCGTATAAGGATCGCTATTTTTATCATAGTGTTGTGCCTTGCAAAACAATTTATAAGTAAAGTCGCCGACAACCTATTTGTAATCCCAATAGTATTGTGGCTCTGTAAAGAGTGAAACAATTAACAACGAAAAAGCTAATAAACAAGGGAGAAAAGATCTGGCCAGTAGAAAAACAATTTGAGGAAATCGGGGATGTTCGATAGACTTTATTTAGCCATTATTTTCAGTAATCAATGCACTTCTTCTTTAGGTTAGAAGAATGTTGATACGTTTTTCGAGTCGATAAAGAGAGAACATATGCTAATGGAAGATTACTTCAGAGGATTTGATGGAGGCGATGCAGGCATTTCAGGACGGTAATTGAGCAGGTATGAAAAAACACCTTTACTACGGAATGTTTTGAATGGTGGTGAAGATACTTCATCACCAACGAAGATCTCTTGCGATCTCTTCGTTGGTGAAATTCAAACGTATTCTACTAAAAAAATATGATTATTGGTTAGGAGCGATTGAATCTGCGAACAGGTTTGACGTGTGACGTATGGTGGAGCAGAGATTGGTCGCAATTTTTCGAATCAATTTTACTCCGCATCGTGGCGATTGATCAATAAGTGTATCGAAACTTTGTCTTGAAAGTACAAAGATTGTAGACGGCTTGGCGGCGACTGCTGATGCTGATCGTGTCTCATGGTCGATAAGAGCCATTTCTCCTAAGGTAGCGCCGTTGGTCAGGGATGCAATCGCTATTGGAGCTTCATTTTCTGTTTGCTTTGTAATGTCAATCTGGCCATCGATCACAATTGCAAAAAAGTCACCATCATCACCTTCCTGAAAGAGCATTTCACCTTGATCGAGTGAATGAATTTTTGCATGTTTTACAAGGATGTTGATCTCTTCATCTAACAGGTCTGTAAAAAGTTCAAGCTGTCGGATATTATTTCTCAGCGTAGAAGATATTGAGTTTTCTTGTGTTGTCACTTGAGCACCTCCGTTGATTTCACTTTAGGGTCTTTTTTTATGTAATTTTTCAAGAGACCCTGTAGCTCGTAATTTTCTTGGTAGTTTTCTGAACAGCAATAATTTTATTCTTCTTATACAAGCATATGGTAGTTGTACTGCTCTTGTCAATTTTGTCTTGTTGCTTGTAATAAATCAGGGTGAAAGGGTAATTCAGAATAGAATTTCAGCTGGAGTTAAGGAGAGTTGGTGGAATCGTACTGTTTTATCAAAAATATTCAGCTATTGGTCCGTCCAGTTGAGGTTGTGAAAGTCAAAATCCACATTAAGCGTTGGTTTAATAATTTGAAAATAGGGTGAAACGTCAAAGTCTTTGGGTGTGAAAAGGCTGTGATGTCGTATATGGAGCATCTCCTGGTAACATTCTTTACAAGCAGGGTTATCCTGTTTGAGGACCACATTTTCTGGAAGGATAGGATAACGGATGGCCTGAAACGCCTGGGCGATAAGAGATGAACAAATTGCCTGGGTAGGATCCCCACTGCCGATGGAAAGCAACTTCCTGCGAAAACGTGTGGGAACAGGTGGAGTGGGGAGGAGATATCTGGCAAGATCAATGATATTTCTGAGGTCGTACTGGTGGCCGAGCATGTTCACAGCAAATTTGATCAATTCATTTATTTCAGCAGGGCTAAGGCCCACGGGCCTACAGATACGGGTGTGGTACGAATTGTAATGTGATAGGCCAATACAGCGTACTCCATCGATGGTATCAGCTTCAATGAGTTGCGGCTGCTCTTGCTCATTTGCCGCAGGAGGAAGTGCATTACCAATGTAGAGTGCAGCATGGGACCAGGTAGATTGGGTCAGATACTTTATTGCGGTGCTGAAAATTGTATTACCTTCAACGAGGAGAACATCTCCCGGTTGCAGGGTCTGCGACAAAACTTCCGGAGCTGAGGTCGCTACCTGTTTAGCCTGGTCTCTAGGTGTTGAGAGATAATGGGCAAGTGTTTCTCCTATTTTTCTTAGCATATCTGATAATTATCCGAGAAATGATCTGCTTCCTGCGAAACAGGTCTACATGTACGGTTGTTAATGCTGTGTGCTCTTATCAGTATCTTTAATGAATATATTCAGTTAGGGCGAGTGTTTTGTTATACCGCGCGTAAGCGGTGCAATCTCATTGGTCTGAAGATGTAAGGAAGTGACGGCAATTGCAGGGCTACAGGTTATTGACTGGCTGCATTGGAAATAAAAAAAGCACCGGATCAGGATAGCTGATCGGTGCTTTTTTGTTGCAAACCGGAGGTGGTCTCAAAGGAGGAGGAAACTTTGATAACCGATTTACAAGGTCGATAATTAACCGGGGTACTTATCCGCCATATAATCTTTTAAGTATTTGTTTTCGACGTTCATTTCTTTCAATTGGCTTTTTACTACGTCACCAATGGAAATGAGCCCTTTAAGCTCCTTGCCTGCAAGAACCGGGATGTGTCGTATTCGGTTCTCAGTCATGGCCGCCTGAACATATTCGATTTTATCATCTTCACCACAGACGATAAGGTCGGTTGTCATAACTGTTTCAACTGTGATTTCCTTGATGGTGTCGTAGTGATTTACAACTGCCATGAGAACGTCTTTGGCTGCTATAATACCAAGAATAGCGTCGTCTTTATCAACGACGAGCAGAGATCCAACACGGTTTGATGAGAAGATGGACATGGCATCAAATACCTTGGTGGATTTTTCAATGGTAACGACCCGGCTTCCTTTTGTAGCCAGTATATCTTTTACTTTCATAGAGAAGCCTCCCGAAATTTTTACCAGCAGTGACAATAAAATAATGTTTATGGCTGGCTTGATACGTTTATGTCAAATTTACATCTACATCAAACAACGACAGGGTAGAGAGCAATTGCAAAGACGAAGAATACCAGAGCGAAGGTCCCAGCTGTAGCAAGGGGTCTGCCCTGAATTTCGAATGTGTCAGTTGCCTCATAGAAATACATATTAATGATGAGTCGTAGATAATACCACATGGAAAGAATACTACTGACCACGCCAAGTACGGCAAGAGCAACGTGTCCTGCTGAAAAAGCACTGGTTATAACGTAGAATTTACCCATGAATCCGGCCGTTGGGGGAATTCCTGCCATGGAGAGCAAAAAGACAGTGATAGCTGCAGCAGAATATGGATGTACCTTGGAAAGACCTTTGAAATCAGCAAAATGAGCGCGTTTTTCGTCTTCGCCACCCAGATAAGAAAGTGCAGCAAATATTCCCAAAGTTCCAACAGCATAGGCAGCAAGATAGTACGCTATAACTGAGCCACTAAACTGTTCTGCATTGAGTGCCACCAGAGCTATCATGAGATACCCTGAGTGAACAATACCTGAGGCAGCAAGCATTCTCTTGATGTTATCTTGTCCAATGGCAATAAGGTTGCCTCCAAACATGGTGAGTACAGCAAGATAAAAGAGAAATGTAACCCAGCCATCGTGCATTGTGGTGTGTATGGCGAGGAAATTTGCAAAAAGGGCGAAAGCTGCAGTTTTTAAAGCCGTTGCCATAAAGCCGGTTACAGGAGCCGCGGCACCGTCGTAGACATCAATTACCCATGCGTGGAATGGGAAGGCTGCAACTTTAAACAAAAGTGCTGCAAGGATGAAGAACCCGCCACCGAGCAGAAGTGGTGACATGGTTCCTTCGATGCTGAGTGCTGCAGCAATGGCAATAAATTTGGTGCTTCCAACACCACCAAAGATAAGAGCTGTGCCCATGGTAAAGAAGGCACCGGCAAAGGCACCCAGCATGAGGTATTTGAGGATGGCCTCTGAGGCCTTCACATTTTTACGATCGTAGCCAACAAGAATGTAGATGGCAAGAGACATGATCTCTATTGCTATAAAGGCAGAGATAAGCTCATGGGAAAGTGTGAGCAGAATCATACCGCAGGTTGCAAACATCATGATGGAATAAAATTCCAGAGTGCAAAAACGGTTTACCTTAAAGTAACTGTGACCAGACACAGAGGTGAAAAATCCACACCCTAAAATCACGAGGCTTGCTGCCATGCTGAAGTTGTTTGCAACCAGCATTCCGTTAAAGGTCTGGTCGAAGATAGTTATCTCAGGACCACAGCCAATCACCATCTGGACGAAAAAGGCGACACCATAAAAAGCCATACTGATATAGGAGGCCACTTCCACTTTGGTTGATTCAAAAGCGGAAAGGAGCATCAACAGGATGGCACCTGTGGTGATGATGACCAGAGGGAGTAAGGACAGAAAATCATGCATAGTGTTTACCCTGTCTTAATTCTTATGGTTGTTATGTCCTGGATTCTGGACAGTTGTTTCTACGATTTGAGTGCTGCTTACTGTTGTGAGTTGGGCAATATGTTGCTGTGCTGCTGGTTCAATTTTCGAGAGAAAGCTTTGTGGGAAGATACCCATTCCGATGATAAGGAGAATCACTGGAACAAAGGTGATGATCTCGAGCCCAGTAAGGTCTTCAAAGGATTCAGTTTTCTCTTTGCTCTTTTCAAAGAACACTCGCTGAAACAACCACAACATATAGCAGACACCAATAATAAGTGTGGTTCCGGCGAGAAAGCCAATGAATGCATTAAACTTAATGGCACCGAGGATGATAAGGAATTCACCGATAAATCCACTGGTACCAGGTAGACCAACTGATGCCAGCATTGCAATGGCAAAAAAGGTGGCAAAAACTGGTGCTCGGTAGGCGATGCCACCAAGCTCATCAATGTCTCTTGTTCCCAGTCGTTCTTCCATAAGGCCAATAAAGAGAAAGAGTACACCGGTACTTGTAGCATGGGCAACTATCTGAAAGAGACTGCCCGCCAGTGCCTGTACGTTCATACAAAAGACACCCAGAGCAATAATTCCCATATGAGATGCAGATGAGAAAGCCAGTAGTCGTTTCATGTCTTTTTGAGCGATAGCGGCCAAGCCACAGTACATCATACCTGCAATACCAAGAAGGGAGAAAAGGATTGCAAAGCGAGCAAATTCAACTTCAAAAACAGGTATCACAAAGCGAATGACACCGTACACCCCGATCTTTGCCATGATGGCGGATAGAACGAAGGTGGTAGAGGTGGGCGCTTCAGTATAACCATCAGGCAACCAGGTATGGAATGGAAAGAGTGGAATCTTGATGGCAAAAGCCACCATGAACATTAAAAATGCTGTAACAGCAAATCCACCGCTTAAGCTAAGAGCCTGGAGATCTGCAATATTAAAGCTCCATTTACCAAACTGCTCGTGATAGGAAGTACCTACATAAATAAGAGCCGCGAGCATGAGGAGTGAACCCGCGATTGTATAAATAGTGAGTTTGATAGTTGCAGGTAGTCGTTTTTCTCCACCATAGATTCCAATCATAAAAAAGATCGGTAGGAGCATGATTTCCCAGAATACATAAAAGAGAATCAGGTCAGTGGCACAAATAGCGCCAATCATCGCACCTTGAGCAAGTAGGAGATTGCCGTAAAATCCTTTAGTCTTCGTCTTAAAGACACCAAAAACCATTGGAAAAAGACAGCTCGCCGCGAGCAGAACCAGAAGGCTTATTCCATCTATACCGAGGGCATAATTTACGCCAAGTGATGGAATCCACTCATGCATTTCTACATACTCCATGCCTGAGGTACCGTTAAAGCCGAGGAACACTTCAATTCCGATAAAGAGAATCACCACGCTGGCGATAAAACCAAAGGCTCGCGCGGCTCCTCCACGGAGTGGAAAGAGGAGCAGTACCAGTCCCGCTAGGATTGGCAGGAAGATCATCGTTGAAAGAGCATATTCAAACATTCTTACACCTTACCTAGTTAATCGATTGAGATAAGTAGAAACTCATAAGACTCAGCCCTATGACCATGTAAATCGCATAGACCCGAACGTAGCCAACCTGAAAGACCTTGAAGCCTTTACCTGCTTTTTTGTAGAGCCAAGTACTTACTTTTACATGGATATCTGCGACGTTCGGTTCAAAAATTCTGGAGATTAGAGATCCAATTACTTTATAAGGTTGAACAATTACTGCATTGTACATCTCATCAACATAGAATTTATGGTAACCAAATTTAGCAAAGCCTGTAAACACGGGTTCTTCAGCACCCTGACCAAATTTCTTGTAGGCTATGGTGATACCTACTGCTACTGCTGCAACACTTGCCGTAATGCCGAGGATCTCAAGCCACACGCTGACATGGGGGTGATGCTCTACAAGACTTGGTGCAAGCCAGTGTGATACGGACATGCTACCGCCAAAGATTCCTGGCAGATTTAGGACGCCGACTAATGCGGCACCAGTGGCCAGGATGATAAGCGGTACAGTCATAACTGCTGGAGGCTCATGGGCGTGGTCGTAGGCTTTTTTATCTCGTGGTTCCCCGTGGAAGACGAGGAACATCATACGGAAAGTGTAGTAGGCGGTCATTCCCGCAACAAGCACTCCGATAAACCAGATACCTGGATGACCATTGGCAAGGGCCATAAAGAGGATTTCATCTTTACTGAAAAAACCTGAGAATGGTGGACATCCTGACAGTGCCAGAGCACCGATAAGCATGGTAGCGTAGGTTATAGGCATCTTCGCTTTAAGGCCACCCATTTTCCAGATATCCTGTTGATGGTGCAGGGCGTATATAACGGAACCTGCGCCAAGAAAGAGTAACGCTTTAAAAAATGCATGGGTGAAAACGTGGAAGATACCGGCAGAGTATGCAGCGACTCCGACGCCTGCAAACATATAACCAAGCTGACTGACCGTTGAGTAGGCAAGAATTTTTTTGATGTCTTTTTGGAACATCCCGAAAATTGCTGCCAAGAGGGCAGTAAGAATACCAACCCATGCGACGATGGTGCCAGCAGATGGAAAGTGTACGTAGATAAAGCTGAAACGAGCGACCATATAGACACCGGCCGTAACCATGGTGGCGGCGTGTATAAGGGCGGATACTGGAGTTGGGCCCGCCATGGCATCAGGAAGCCATACATAAAGAGGTATCTGGGCTGATTTACCACAGGCACCAACAAAGAGCAGGAGGCATATAGCAAAACCAATACCAGGGGTGAGCAAATGCGCGTTTTCTCTTAGTGAGAGATAGTCAAAGCCGCCGGTGCCGATAGCCCAGAAGAGAAATGACATCCCTAATACGAAACCGAGGTCACCGATACGGTTGACGATAAAGGCCTTGTTACCAGCCAATACATTATCGGTATCCTTGGTGTAAAAACTGATGAGAAGATACGAACAGAGCCCCACACCTTCCCAACCTACAAACATAACCACGGGTCCGTTTCCAAGTACCAGAATGAGCATGGCACCAAGAAAGAGGTTGAGATAAGCAAAGTACTTTCCGTAGTTCGCTTCACCCGCCATGTAACCAATGGAGTAGATGTGGATCAGTGAAGCGATAAAGGTGACAAAGACAAGCATGAGAGCACTCAGTGGATCGGCAAGAAAACCCATATCCACATGTAGATCGCCCACAGCAAACCAGGTAAAAGGAATATGGCTAAGGAACCTTTGTTCCGGGACCATGTCTTTTAAGTGAAAGAGTACGACCAAGGCCATGAAAAATGACAGTAGTGGGCCGATGCAGGCAATCGTACTATAGAGCTTTTCAGGTAGTGGCTTTTTGGTGCAGGTCATCATATGCATAAGACCCATTACCAGAGCACCTGTGAGTGGCAGCAAAGGAATCAATCCTAGATAGTTTGCGGTATGTTCCATGAAATCACCCTTTTAAAAGGCTGAATACATTTGTATCCAGTTTGCCTTTGTGCTTATGAAGCAGAATAACTACCGCCAGAGCAAGAGCTGCTTCTGCCGCGGCAACCGCCATGACCATCATTGCCAGAACATGTCCGTCCATACTTTCGTGGAATCTCGAGAATGTAATAAATGCTAGGTTTGCAGCATTAAGCATAAGCTCAATCGACATGAATACTGTGAAGACATTTCTTCTCGAAATAACGCCTAAAATTCCCAGGCAGAAAAGAATAACACTGAGTATCAGATAATTTTGAATCACTTGACTAACCTCCTCTTACCCGCAAGCACGACTGCCCCAATGAGAGCGACAAGCAGGAGTAGTGATACAATTTCAAATGGAAGGAGCCAGTCCTGGAAGAGGATGAGGCCAACTTCTTTAACCCCACCAAAACCGTTGCCCACGATAGTTGCATGGGTTTCGGGCACACTTTTTACCACCTTTATAAGAAAGGTAGCAATAGGGATGAGGACAGCTATTCCACCAGCCAGGTACAAAAAACGCCCTTCTTCGATGGGCAGGTCATTGTCCTGTATATTGAGAAACATAATGATAAAGACCATCAGGGACATAATGGCACCAGCGTAGACGATCAGCTGGAGAACAAAGATCAACTTAGCAGAGAGCAGGGCGTAGAGTCCTGCCAGAGAGATCATTGTTACAACCAGGCTCATTGCACCTTTCATCGGATGACGAAAAAGGATAAGTCCTATGGCGCCAAGTATAGACAGCGCAGCTAATGCGATAAATAATACCTCGGAAAACATGATATTAAGCGCCCCCTTTCTTGTAATCTTCTTCTGAATAGGCGCCGGGAGTTGTGAGTAACTCGTCGAGCCCAAGGATAAAAGCATCTCTATTATTGTCTGTTACTGAAAAAATTCCGGTGTCCATACGTATTGCATCAAGAGGACAGGCTTCGACACAGTATCCGCAATAAATACATTCGAGCAGATTGATGTTAAAGCTGACAGGCATTTTTTCCGCCTGGCCATCGAGACGTTCTCCGGCTTCTATGGAGATACATTCAGCGGGACAATTTGTCTGGCACATGAAACAGGCTACGCATTTGACTGTTCCATCGTCGTGGGTGGTTAAACGATGACGGCCACGCCAGCGAACCGGCATTACCGGCTGCACCTCAGGGTAATGTCTTACTAAAAGCTTGGAGTTGTCTTTAAGGTTTCTAAGTAAGTGACTTAAGGTTCTCGCCATTCCTTTGAAAATCTCAATAAGGTAGATTCTCTCAATGAAGGTTGAGCCTCGCCTTTCTATAATTTTGACTTTTGCTCCCATATCATCCTCCTTTAGCTGAGCGCCACGACAACGGCGCTTGTAATGAAGATGTTCAGAAGTGCCAATGGTAAGAGCATCTGCCATCCCAATTTTTGTAACTGGTCATATCGAAAACGGGGTAGGGTCCAGCGTACCCATATGAACACAAAGATCATCATAGTCACCTTTACGAGAAAGGTGCAGATCTGCAAGAGAGCCACAAAAATGTGGGTCGCAGAACCTCCTGATTGACAGAGTAGAATGCCAATAAGAAGCAGTTCGATAATTGCAATCAATCCCCAGAAACACCTGATATATACGGTTGCTTCAAAGACGCGTGGATCGTTCTCTCGTTCGTAATGACTGACATTACTTCGTCTGATCCAGCCACCGAAGTAGTACATACCTACCGGCAGACCAATCATCATTAAGAAGGCCACCGGTTTAGCAACACTGATAAGGGCCGCGGTGTTTAAAAATGGTATCTGGTAGCCGCCAAAAAAGAGGGTAATGATAATGGCGCTCGAGGCGAACATGGCAACATATTCACCCATGAAAAATACCGCAAATTTCATGGCGCTGTATTCAACGTGAAAACCGGCGACGATCTCACTCTCGCCTTCTGCGAGATCAAACGGGGTTCTGTTACATTCTGCAAAGGCTGCAATGACAAAAATAACAAGACCAAGTGGTTGAAGAACGGCTCCCCACATGGGAATAAAACCAAAGAGAAGCTGGCCTTGGTACTGCGCCATCTCACTCAAGTTAACGGTACCGTAAACGATGAGCAGGCTGACCAGCGAAAGACCCATGGGGATCTCATAGCTGATGACCTGAGCCGCAGATCTGAGGCTACCTAAGATTCCGAACTTGTTGGTAGAGGACCAGCCCGCAAGGATGATTCCGTATACTGAGAATCCTGCTATTGCCAAAAACCAGAGGATACCGATATCCATCGGAACACCCTGCATGACATAACTTTTTCCACCGAGCACCAAGGTATCTGCAAAGGGAACAACAGCAAAGGAGATGAGTGCGCAGAAGAAGACAATGAGTGGGGCCAGGACAAAGAAGAACTTGTGCTCAATGTGATCAGAGATCATGTCTTCTTTGAAAAAGAGCTTTATACCATCAGCTGCATTTTGTACGAGTCCCGCAGCTCTGAAGCCAAAGATGGCAGCCCTGTTTGGCCCTGAACGATCCTGAAAGTAACCAGCTCCCCGTCTTTCCATCCATACGCATACAGCTATAAAACAAAGCGGTATAAAAGCGCTGAACGCGACTCGGAAGGCAATCATTAAAATATCAAGCAGTGACATTTGCAGCCTCGCTATCGTTTAGGTTCAATCCTTCTGCCGGAATCGTGGCAGGTTGATATTGCTTGAGTGCTGGGGCGGCCTGCTGAAGTTCTGCAAAAATATCTGCAGTTGATGTTAGCGGGCTACCAAACTCTGCAGCAATCTGACTAATGGTAGGCAGTTCAGTGTTTTTGGTCACTGCCTTATCAAATTTTTGCAGGATGCCATCACAGTTGACTACACATCCTTCATATTCTGAGTATGAGCTCACAGGAAGAGTAAAGTTGGCACCTGCGATGTACTCATTTTCATGGGTTGTACAAACGATGGTCTTTTTGTTTTTTATTAAGTCTTCAAGGGCGTCAGGTTGATAGGACAGGCTAAGATCATTTGCAAAATTAATGAGCAGATCAGCTTCAGCCGCCGCTTTTTCAAAACCACTTTTTGAAGTATCAATTTTAAGGAGTTCCAATCCCTTCCTGTTTGCAGCCTTGTCATCTTGAATGAGGTAGTCGTCTCCGTCTCCCTCCCTGATGTAACCGTCACTAAAGCCTGACAGTGTTGCTCCGAGTTTGCCTGCAAGTGCTTTTACAGCAACCATCTGTTCAAGACTTGCATTGGGGGAAATCAACATTGCGATTTTCGTGCTTGTCTCGATCTCCCTCACGCAAGCGACTATGACTTCAGAAATATCACGGTCGGCTTTACCTATGCGAGAAGTGGTGAGACGGTTGTCATTTTCGAGTTTGTAGCTCAGTCTTCCTTCGTCACAGATGAAATATCCGTTCACCTGCTCGTTGAGCCGAGGGCGGAACCTGTAGATAAGGTCGTCCTTATTCTTTTCTTTGTTATGGTCGATGGTGATGTTGCAGCCCTTAGAACATCCATGACAGACACTGAGCGCCTTTTTCAGGAACCAGACTCGCTGCTGAAAACGAAAATCGCTGCTGGTCATGGCTCCTACCGGACAGAGATCAACAACATTGATTCCATAACGGTTGTCGATTGGTCTACCAGGGAAGATGTTGACTCTTGTAAGATCTGTTCTGTTGATAACACCCAGCTCACCGGTCTCAGTGATCTGACGCAGAAAACGAACACACCTGCCGCAGACAACGCAACGTTCCTGATCGTGAATAATGCCGCCACCAAAGTCCATTTTTTTATTCTTGTTGACCTGTGGCACGGTCATGCGACTCTCTGTCTGATCGTAGGACATGTAGTAGTCCTGAAGCTTACATTCCCCCGCTTGATCGCAGACCGGACAGTCGATGGGATGATTGATCAGCTCAAACTCCATCACGTCGCGCTGAATTTTTTTGATATGCTCTGCATCAAGGAGGACTTTCATGCCTTCCTGGGCTTGAGTCTTACATGCGGCTACCAGAGGCGGTCTTCCGTCTTCAATACCCACAAGACACATGCGGCAATTGCCATCAGCACCAAGTGCAGGATGGTAACATAAATGAGGTATCTCAATGCCAACGGCACCGACGGCGTCGATCAGGTTCTTCCCTGCTTCGACCTCAACCTCTTCTCCATTTACAAAAAGTTTAATCTTGTCAGCCATGGCTCGCCCTATTCCTCTGTCGCTTCTGCTACTGAAGGTTTGTTTCCGGTAACATACGCCTCAAACTCGTGTCTAAATTTGTCCAGATAACTGCGTACCGGCATGGTGCAGGCAGCTGAAAGGACACAGACCGTTTTCATTTCGATGTTATCGCAGAGCTCACGCAGCAGGTCGATATCTGCCATACTGCCTTCGCCTTTAAGAATTTTCTGCATAATTTTCTTCATCCAACCTAAACCCTCACGGCATGGAGTACATTGTCCGCAGGATTCGTGATGATAAAAATTGATCAGATTTTGCACCAGTTCAACCATATCGACTGTTTCGTCAAGTATGACCATTCCACCTGATCCGAACATGGTTTTGTGTTCTGCCATAGATTCGTAATCAAGGGTTGTGGTAGCTGCCTCATCAGGCAAGAGAACCGGGGTGGAGCTTCCGCCCGGGATGACTGCTTTGAGCTTTCGTCCCTTCCAGACACCGCCAGCTACTTTTTCTATTACTTCGAGCATTGGCAGGCCTAGTGGCAGCTCATACATACCCGGTTTCTCGACATGTCCCGAGATGCCAAAGAGATGGGTGCCAGGACTTTTTTCGGTGCCGTATGCCTTGTAGGCATCTGCACCTTCTTGCATTATAAATGGAAGAGAGGCGATACTCTGCACGTTGTTAATGATGGTTGGACAGCCATAAAGACCGGCCACTGCAGGAAACGGTGGCTTTGATCTCGGTTGGCCTTTTTTGCCCTCGATGGACTCAAGAAGTGCAGTTTCCTCTCCACAAACGTAGGCGCCCGCTCCTCTATGGACAGTGACATCGAGACGGAAATCGTGGCCATTAACCTTATCACCAAGGTAGCCCGCTTTATATGCCTCATCGATGGCTTCCTGGAGTATCTTTACCTGGGTGGTATATTCTCCACGGATATAAATATAGGTGTCGTGGGAACCGATGGCATAGCTACATATAATGATACCTTCAATCATCATGTGCGGGTCTTTGACGAGGATGTACCTGTCTTTAAAGGTCGCAGGCTCAGACTCATCTGAGTTCACGGCAAGGTAGACCGGTTTACCAGTGTCTTTTGGTAGAAATCCCCATTTTACTCCAGCTGGAAATCCCGCCCCGCCCCTTCCTCGTAACCCACTGTTTTTGACCTCTTCGATCACTTCAGATGGTTCCATGGAAAAGAGCTTATCCAAGGTTTGGTAAGCACCATGCTTTTTTGCAGTTTTCAGCTTGTTGGCGTTTTTTATATCAAATTTGGCACTGAGAATTTTGACTTCCATATCCTGTTGCCTCCTATTTCATCGTTGCCAGTAGCGATTTGAGCTGTTCTACATCCATATTCTCGTAGAATTCGCCATTAATCTGGACAACCGGGGCAGTACCGCAGTGGCCAAGACACTCAACTTCTTCGAGGCTGAACTTGCCATCCTCGGTTTGATTTCCAGGGGTTACGCCAACTTCATCGCGAAGATAATCGACAATCTCCTGTTTCCCTCTGAGCCAGCAGGAAAGAGTCCTGCATACACAGATATGGTATTTTCCCATGGGGTGGAGGTTGTACATGGTGTAAAAGGTCGCTGCCTCGTACACTTTACTGGCGAAGGTTCCGATACGGTCGGCGATATAAGCTATTGCTTCCTGGCTGACCCAGCCTTCCTGCTCCTGAGTAAGCCAGAGCGCTGGTAGGATCATAGATTCCCGTGTTGGATAGCGTTTTACCAGACGCTCAAATTCAGCATCCCGTTTCTTGTCGAAGGTAAATGGTTCTCCTGTGGAGATCAGCTGCGAACGGTCACTCATCTGTCCAACTCCCCGCCAATAATATTAATACAACTGAGGTTGATCACTGCGTCAGCAATCATATTTCCCTCAACCATTTTGTGGAAGGCGCCCATGGTGTAGAAACATGGCGGCCGCACCTTTAATTTGTATGGCGTTCCAGAGCCGTCTGATACAAAATGAAAGCCGAGTTCACCATTGGCTGCTTCAAATGCATCATACCATTCGCCAGGTGGGGTCTTAACTCCCTCAAAGACGAGTTTGAAGTGGTTGGCTAACCCTTCAATGTTGTTATACACATCATCTTTGGGTGGCAGCGTAATCTGATGGTCATCAACGTTAATTGAACCGCCAGGAATGGTTTTAACAGCCTGGCGGATGATCTTAATGGATTCCTTCATCTCATAAAATCTGATCATAAACCGGTCGTACACATCACCTGTGGAACCTACAGGTACATTAAAATCAAAAGATTCGTAGTTGTAATAGGGAGCGTCTTTACGAAGGTCATAGGGGACACCACTTGCTCGCAGACAAGGGCCAGTGACCCCATAGCTGAGTGCAGTTTCACCTGATATAACACAGACACCTTGGGTCCGGTCATGGAGAATACGGTTCTTGGCAATAAGGGTTAGGGCGTCATCGATACCCTTTTCAATGGATTTTATATGAAATTCCATATCCTCTTGCCAGCCATCGTAAAAGTCACGGTACATTCCGCCCACACGGGTGAAGGTACTGGTCAGTCTGGCTCCACAGAGTCGACTGATAAAGTCGTAGGCGGCCTCTTTTTCATTGTAGAGGTACCAGTATCCGGTGAGACCGCCAATATCAACAAAGGCTGCTGACAGGCAGACCAAATGGTCGAGAACCCTGTAGAACTCTGTAAGGACTACGCGCATAAATTGTGCGCGTTCGGTAATTTTAACATCGAGCCATGATTCGACAGCTTTGACGTAAGCGATGTTGTTGATCATCGACGAACAGTAATTGAGTCTGTCTGTCATTGGGATGATCTGGTTATAGGTCATTTTCTCTGAATTCTTCTCAAATCCGCGATGGAGATATCCTATTTCATTGACGTTTGCGACAATAGTTTCGCCATCAAGAGCAGTGAGGAGTCGTATAGCACCATGTGTAGCCGGATGAGATGGTCCGAGATTTAAAAACATCACGTCAGTGTTGATGTCGGCTAGTGTCTCGTCATCAACTCCTTTATGGGCAAGTCGTGCTCGTATCTCTTTTTCCATGCTATCCGTTTCATAACAGATCTGTCGCTTGTCAATGGGATAGTCTTTTCTAAGAGGATGACCCTTGAACTGCCAGTGATTGAGTATTCTCCTTAAATCTGGGTGTCCTTGGAAATGTATTCCGTACTGGTCGAAGGTTTCCCTTTCAGCCCAGAGAGCAGCTCCCCATAAGTGAGTTGCTGTAGGTACTCCGACCTCAGGGTCGGCTACAGGAGTCCTGACTTGGATTAGAAGGTTCTCTTCCCAGTTACGCAGGGTATATACCACTGTGTATCTGGCCTCTGGTTGTTTTGGATATTGCAGATAATCGATCGCTGTAACATCCGCTAGCAGTCCACAGTTGAGGTCCGCATCATTTTTCAGCCGGGAAAGAGTCTTCTCCAGTTCTTCCGGCTGAACATCAAGTACCACCGTATCCACAGCGACTTTGCAGGTCACATCAGGAAACGCGGCTTGGATTTTTTCTAAAGCCGTCGTATTCATATCAGTCGAGAATCCCTTTAAAGTCTTTATGGCGATCTACCAGGACACTTTCGCCTTTAATCTGATCCTGTAGTTTTATCAGTGCGTCTAAAATAGTTTCCGGTCGTGGTGGGCAGCCTGATACGTATATATCTACAGGAATAATGGTGTCTATACCCTGAACCGTACAGTAGTTGTTGTAGATACCACCTGAAGTCGCACAGGCTCCAATGGCAAGAACCCATTTTGGGTCAGGCATTTGCTCGTAGATACGTTTAAGTATGGGAGCCTGCTTATACGTTATGGTTCCACAGACAAGCATAAGGTCTGCCTGGCGTGGAGAAAAGCGTACAACCTCTGCTCCAAATCTTGAGACGTCATGTTGGCTGGCTGCTGCACTCATGAATTCAATTGCGCAACATGCGGTTCCATAGACGAATGGCCACAATGAATATTGTCTACCCCAGTTAACAACAAAATCGAGATTTGTTGTGACGATTGTGTCGCCGAGGTTTGCTTCGAGTCCTAACGCCAATTGAGCACCCCTTTCTTAATGATATAGATGAGTCCAGTGAGAAGTAGCAGCATGAAAACTACCATTTCTATGAATCCGAACCAACCAAGCTCCCGTAATGAAACAGCCCAGGGATACATGAAGACAGCTTCTATGTCGAAAATGAGAAAAAGAATTGCCAGGAGATAGAACTTGACGCTGAACTTCTGATCAACAGTTCCAATGATGGGCCCGACACCACTTTCGTAGGCTTCATTTTTGATCTTACCCTTGGACCGAGGTCCAAGAACAGTTGTCGCTATCATCAGGCAGGGGACAAATGCAGCTATGATGAAAAGAGCCGCTGCCGAGTAAAACAGTTCTGGTGACATTGTTTACCCTCTTACTGCTTTTTTTTATACCATGCACCTTGAGGTGAACACAGCAAAGTAAAAAAAACCACTATGAATACGTATTCATTTAACAATCGTTACTGTGACCTGTCAAGTATAATTATTAGTGAGCAAACGGGGTGTTAAGGAAAATTGAATGCTTAGTCATTGTGCGAGGCTACGGTGCGGGCTGTGCACAACTGCCACGCTGTGGTTCTTTTTTAGACAACATGTCAGGGGCGGGACTATATGACCCTTACGTAAGGTCAGGTAGGAGTTTGGGTTACGTACGAACAAATAAGGAGTTAGAGGGGTGAGGGGCTTTTTGGGGCTAAATGACTGAAAACAATAAATAGAAGTGAGTCCTGGGTCGCTGCATAGTTTGCACAAAAGTAAAGGATGTAATGCGCGGAGTGGGCAGGGAGCTCATTTGGAAATAAAAAAATGATCATATTGAGAAACGACGTAAAAACCAGATGTTGTGGAAAGTGAAGGAGGTGCGGAGTAAAATGAGAGATAAAGCGAGAAAAGATGATAAAAAAAAACTTGGCGTGGAGAATTGTCGAAAATTACGAGTTGCAGGCTTTAAAAAAAGTTTGTCCCAGAATCCAAAATGGATACTGGGACAATGTACTGAAATATAACTGCTTATTATCTTACCAACCTATGGATAAATAATCGTGCATTGAGTCTGCCGCATCTCGTCCTGCACCCATTGCAAGGATAACGGTGGCAGCTCCAGTGACGATGTCACCACCAGCCCAAACAGCTTTTTTGGTGGTCTTACCGGATGCGACTTCAGTAACAACGTTACCCCATCTGTTGAGTTCCATGTCTGGCGTCTCACTGGTGAGGAGTGGGTTGGCTCCGGACCCTACAGCTACGATACAAAGATCGCACTCGAGTTCAAATTCTGACCCCTCGATTGCAACAGGGCGTCTCCTTCCAGAGTCATCAGGCTCGCCGAGTTCCATCTTGAGGCACTCCATGCCGATGAGTCTACCATCCTCATTCCCAAGATATTGGGTGGGGTTGGTGAGGAGAAAAAGTTCAATCCCTTCTTCTTCGGCGTGATGAATTTCAGCTGTACGTGCAGGCATCTCATCTTTTGATCTGCGGTAAACGATTTTGACACTTTTTGCACCAAGTCGCATGGCGGTACGAGCAGAATCCATGGCAACATTACCGGCACCAAGTACGACAACATTTTTACCAATAGGAATTGGAGTGTCCACTTTTGGGTACAGGTAGGCCTTCATGAGGTTAGCTCGGGTAAGGTATTCATTGGCCGAGAGTATTCCTACGTAGTTTTCACCAGGTATATTCATAAAACGAGGTAAGCCTGCTCCTACGCCAACATAGATAGCGTCAAAGCCTTGTTCTAAAAGCTCATCAAGTGATACAGTGCGTCCTACAACGGCATTACACTCAAGCTTTACACCTTGTCGTTCGAGGAAATGCACTTCCTGGGCAACAATGTCTTTTGGCAGGCGGAATTCAGGAATGCCGTATACCAGCACTCCGCCGGGCTTATGAAAGGCTTCAAAGAGTGTAACGTCATGTCCTTTTACAACAAGGTCGCCGGCAACAGTTAGGCCGGATGGGCCTGAGCCTACAACTGCAACTCTTTTACCGGTGGGTTCGGCTTTTGGAGGAAGCTCTCCAGTACCATTCTCACGCTCGTAGTCTGCAACAAATCTTTCCAGATTGCCGATGGCAACAGCTTCACCTTTGCGGCCGACAATACACTTGCCTTCGCACTGTATTTCCTGAGGGCATACTCTTCCACAAACTGCAGGGAGAGCATTTTTTGTCCAGAGGTTTCTCATTGCTCCGGTGAGGTCTCCTTCAGTGATAAGCGCAATAAACCCAGGAATATCCACACTAACAGGGCACCCGTCTACGCATGCTGGCTTTTTGCATTGTAGGCAGCGTGACGCTTCTTCCTGGGCCATTTTGATTGTGTACCCGGTGGGTACTTCAAGAAAATTATGAGCGCGTACCTTGGCCTCTTGTTCTGGCATTGGATGTCTGCCAACTTTTTTCTTTTTTGTAGCTGTTTCAGCCATAATGTCCTCCATAGACATTTAACTCCGCAAGAATATGATAAAGACGTTTATTGAGCGTCGCGAATGGTGCAGTAATCGTTAAGGCAGTCTTTCTCTTCAGCAGCGTAAGCTCTGAGCCTTAGCATGAGTTCGTCATAGTCAACTTGGTGGCCATCAAATTCGGGGCCATCAACACAGGCAAATTTGGTTTCTCCACCTATTGTTACACGACAACCACCGCACATACCGGTACCGTCGACCATTATTGGGTTGAGGCTTACCATTGTTTGGACGTTAAATTCTTTGGTGAGGTTGGAGACTGCTTTCATCATTGGAACAGGACCAATTGCAACCACGAGCTTGATATCTTCTTTTTCTAAAACATCTTTGAGCACTTCTGTTACAAAACCGTGATGTCCATAGGATCCATCATCTGTACAAATCTTCAGGTCATGGGAGGCACTCCTCATCTGCTCTTCCATCATAAGCAATCCCTTGTTGCGGGATCCAATAATGCAAGTGACATCGTTGCCGACATCTTTAAGGCCACGTGTAATAGGGTGAAGGACTGCTACACCTGTTCCACCACCAACACAGACGACTTTACCTAGTTTTTCAAGGTGAGTAGGTTTGCCAAGTGGTCCAATGACATCCTGATATCCGTCTCCTACTGCGAGGTCTTTGAAGATAGCAGTGGATTTTCCGACAACCATATATATTATAGTGATGGTGCCTTTAGTCGGATTGGTTTCAGCCATGGTGAGCGGAATTCTTTCACCTTCCTCATTGGCTTTTAGGATGACAAATTGGCCGGGCCGAGCTTTTTTGGCAATCAGGGGAGCATCGATTTCATTGAGAATAACAGTTCCTTCTGCCATCTCTTCGCGTCTCACAATCTTAAACATTTTTCCCTCCGGGTGTAAAAAACATTGAATTTTACAAGCAAAAAATATCCTGTGTTGGGCAATTTTGTTGCGATTAAATAATCATAAAGCAGTCTATTAATCAACATCTTATTGTTGTGGTTGTGTGAAATATGCGTGATATTCTGTTGTGATTCCAGTGTGAAACGTTGGCTGGGTGTGCTAGTTAGGCTAGGAATTGTGCACGTGTGTGGTAAAATGACCAATTTAAACGGTTAGGGAGATTGGGAATGTTGTGGAATGAAATAATAGCAGCAGGTGTTTTGAATCGCCTTGAACTGCATAAAATACCAGAACCATGCTGGAAAGAGACAAACACGTTTACCTATCTTACACAGGTACTCGAAGAGAGCCACATTCAATGGCGTCCCTGTAGTAAGACCGGGTTGGTAGCTTATTTCGCACAGGATGCGGTTGGTGTTCATGTGGCGTTACGGGCTGATATGGACGGCCTTTTAATGGACGAAGCAAATGATTTCCATTACAAGTCTATTCAAAATGGCTGCATGCATGCTTGTGGTCATGATGGGCATATGGCTGTGATGCTTGCAATGGCGCAGTGGTTGAAAATTCATGAAGAAAAATTACCTGGACCGGTGACACTGCTTTTTCAGCCAGCAGAAGAGGGTGGCTATGGTGCAAGAGAAATGATTGCGGGTGGAGCTCTTGACGGGGTGGATAAGATTTTTGGATGGCATAACTGGCCGGCAATTGCGTTTGGTAAGGCCGTCTGCTTACCAGGAGTCGTGATGGCAGCAAATGCCAGCTTTAATATTACTGTGAATGGACGGGGAGGACATGCCAGTCAACCAGAGATATGCAATGATCCGGTTCTTGGGGCTGCAGCGATCACCCTAGGTTTACAACAGATAGTGAGCCGGAAGTTGGCTCCTCAGCAGGCGGCTGTTGTAAGTGTTACATCGATAGATGCGAGAAGTGGGGAGACTGTTATTCCGGACAGAGCTGAGCTGAAAGGGTCAGTACGTATGGCATCTACCAAAGGTATAGAACGAATTGGAGAGTTGATTCACGAGACTGCTTGCTCCATCGCGGAGGGGTACGGAGTGGAGGCTACGGTAGATTTTAGTGGGCGATACCCAGCCGTTGTGAATAGTGCAAAAGAAGCGATAGAGTTTGGGGATTGCTTAGCGCAGGTATTAGGTGAAGATTATAGGTGTGAGGAAACTGCAATACCTCTCATGGCATCGGAAGATTTTAGCTATTACTTGGAAAAAGTTCCCGGCGCTTTCGCCCTCATTGGCGCAGGAGATGGCGGACGGTTTTCTATTCCATGTCACAACACAGCGTATGATTTTAATGATAAACTTATTGAACCAATGGTTCGGGCAATGTCGCTTGCAGTGGGCGCACCACTTCCATAAAAATCATATTCGTTCGGAATGAAGAATATCCTCTATGGAGGGTTGATTACTTCTCTCATAGATTGTCACGGCGCTGGTACTGTCGGCGACTGCAAAGACAAGAAAGTTGGGTCGGTGAATGAGGATGCTATATATAGCTCATTTCACCCTCCGCCAGATATCTCAGATAAGATTACGGCCGCAATCGGGAGTAATATTGGTGATACTATTTTGAAGGATTTTCTGAAAGAGCAAAACCCTTATCATTTTTTAACACCCTTCATTTTGCTGATCTGTTTACAATTGTCAGCAATGAACCCGAACGCCTACGCCTCTGAAGATCCTTGGAAGTACATTGATACCTTTGAGGGTGTAAGCTTGTACCGTTCTCAAAAAGAGATCGAAGGTTTTTTGCCATTCAAAGCTACAGCTGTACTGAATGTTCCATATCAGAAAGTTGTTATGGCTCTTGTAGATGTAGAGCGTAAAAACAGTTGGGCGCCCAAGCTGAAGTCAACAACGGTTCATAACGAAAAATCTGCCAATTGTTTCGAATACAGCGAGTATTATACAACTCCTTGGCCTTACAAAGACCGAGAATTCCTCCTCCTTGGTACCGTGGATTATAATGGGGACCGGGTCCTGTTTTCAGCCGTCAATTCTGAGAATAAACCACTGGCCGACAACAGCCATCTACTGGTGAATATAGAAAAATTGGAATTTTCTATTATTCCTCTTTCTGCAAATATCACCAGAGTTTCATTTACTTTTTCAGGTGATCTGGGTGGATGGATTCCCCGTTTTGTCAGAGCCATTATTCAGAAGAAATGGCCTGTTCGGTTCATTCAATCATTGCAGAAAACCATTAACAAAAATGAGGTGGTTGAAACTGTTCGTTACCAATCCCTCAAAAGAGCCGATCTTGTAATACCGCCCCAGTCCATGCGGTTAAATTAAACAAATGCAATCTTTTTAGGATCATTATTGATGTTTTAGAATATTCCAATCTGAGGATGCCCATTCAGCATTAGCTGATGGGGGAAATCCGCGTATTTGCCTCTGGTGGAGGTCTAAAAATTGGTCCCGTATATTTTATATAAAACTCTCTTTCTGGGATATCGTTCGT
Source organism: Desulforhopalus sp. (assembly GCA_047622095.1). Taxonomy (GTDB): domain Bacteria; phylum Desulfobacterota; class Desulfobulbia; order Desulfobulbales; family Desulfocapsaceae; genus Desulforhopalus_A. Next base: position 46,234 of record JBLHNU010000027.1, on the reverse strand, counting down.
CTTTTTACTGTCAGATAAAATCCCTCTGATGCTAGGAATAGTGTGGCAAAGGGATTTTGTTGGCTTTTATTGTGTGTTAAAAACCTTCAAGTACGATTTTCCCATGTGCCTGTTGTGACTCCAGCATGCTGTGCGCCTTAATCAGGTTCTCAGCATTAATTGTCCCCAGTTGATGAGCCAGCGTTGTTTTAATCTTTCCGCTGTCGATTAGGTTCGCTACTTCATTTAATAAATTATGTTGTTCCACCATGTCTTCGGTTTGGAACATGGATCTGGTAAACATCAACTCCCAGTGTACTGAGATGCATTTTACCTTCAGTGGCATGATATCCAGTTGAGTAGGATCATCGATTAGGCCGAAATGTCCCTGTGGTGCAAGGATCTTTATGATTTCTTTGTAGTGGTCTTCCGTATTATTCAAACTAACGACATAGTCCACCTCAGGAATACCAATAGCTTGTAGTCCTACAGAAAGCGGTTCTCGGTGGTTGATGATATGATGTGCACCTAATTCTTCAAGCCATTTAACGCTTTCCTCGCGTGAAGCTGTTCCGATGATCGTGGCACCTGTACGAGCACGCAGTAATTGGACCATAATTGAGCCAACACCACCCGCGGCACCGATGACGAGTATTTTTTTTGTATTTCCCTTTTCGTCAGTTGGTATTTGCAATCGGTCAAACAACATTTCCCAGGCAGTAATAGAGGTAAGGGGTAATGCCGCAGCTTCTGGAAAACTTAGGCTTTCAGGCATTTTTCCCACAATACGCTCATCCACCAGTTGAAATTCGGCGTTACTTCCAGAACGAGTCAGGTCTCCTGCGTAATAGACCTTGTCGCCCACTTTAAATTTGCTTACCGCATCGCCAACCTCCTTGACGATACCAGCACTATCCCAACCGAGGACTTTGTATGCTCCGTTTTCAGGGGAGACCCTGTGGCGGATTTTATAGTCAACCGGATTTACTGATACAGCTTTAACTTCAACGAGGACGTCATGTCCCTTGGCACTTGGAACTTCAAGTTCTATGTTTTCCAGTACTTTCTTATCATCTATTGGAAGACTGTGTTGATAACCTATAGCTTTCATGTGGTTCTCCATTTTATTTTGTTTCAAACAAAAAATAATTGTATGGCCTGATGTCTAATCAGGTTGTTCTCACTCTAAAATGATTCTAGTATAACGCAAATTAATAGTTGTCATGGGCTGCATGACTCATTATCATATGTCACCATGATAACCATTGACCTTGATATAGATATGCTGCGTTGTTTTGTAGAAGTTGCCAGGACTGGAAGCTTCACCCAGGCCGGAAAAAATATCGGCCTGACGCAGTCCGGTGTGAGTGTGAAAATTCGTCGCCTCGAAGAGCGGTTAAGTGGCCAGATGTTTAATAGAACGAGTAAGAGTTTCTCGCTCACCGTTGAAGGTGAACTATTACTGGACTATGCTGGGCGCATATTGTCAGTCCATGATGAGGCTGTGAGCAGGTTAACCAAACCTGAAGCGTGTGGAAAATTACGCTTAGGACTCATCGATTATTTTCTCCCTGAAATTCTCCCCGGTCTCCTGAATAAATTTAGGAAGCAGTATCCAAATATCCGCCTTGAAGTGCACACGGGATATGGCATTACTCTTATTCCTCAGTTTGAAAAAGGAGATTTGGATCTCGTTGTAACTGGAAAAGATTCCTACGAGGGAAATTGCCGTGTTCTTACCCAAGAGCCATTGGTGTGGGTTGTTGGTAAGGATACAGACGCATCAATTTTTGATGACCCAATGAACCTTGTTGTATTGCCATCACCATGTATGTTTAGAAAACTAGCAACCGATGGTCTTGAAAAGGTAAATCGAAAATGGGAGATACTCTTTACAGGCAGTTCAATTGGAAATATTCAGGCTGCTGTTCAAGCGGGTATGGGATTGTCTGTTTTGCCGCAAGGCGCGCTGAAGGAAGGGGTGAAAAAGGCGCCAGCCTATCTTGAGTTGCCAGAGTTACCTATGTATTCGATAGTACTTATCAAAGATGAGCAAAAGAACAATGATGCAAGGGATGTTTTTGTTAGTTACCTGGAGGCTGAACTCTTTAATCTGGCGTGATTATATGTTTTCGGACCTCTTTCTTGTTGTAATTATTCTTTACAAGTGTATAACCAAAATTCGGAGTGGCTTTTTGTCAAGAAAAGTCATAGAGATACATCTTTGTGGCAGAGGAGTTATATCATGGTAGAAGGAACTGTGAAATGGTTTAACAATTCTAAAGGTTTTGGGTTTATTGAACAAGATGGTGGAAAAGATGTTTTTGTACACCATTCGTCCATCCAGATGGAAGGTTTTAAATCCCTTGAAGAAGGTACAAAAGTTATTTTCGATCTTGTGGAAGGTCAGAAAGGTCCATCCGCCGAAAATGTGAAAAAAAGTTAGCAACAATAGCGTGTAAACGGTTTTTGTTAAAGCGTCGTGGATGGTGTGGAAACACATTCTTTACGGCGTGTTTTTGTTGAAAAAAGAAGAATAATGAGCGCAAAATTAAAAGATATACTCGCACCAGTCCTGGCACAAGAGGAGTTGGATCTGCTTATTGGCAGCTACGATATCGTGGGGGATATTGCCATTGTAATTGTGCCGGCAGAACTCACCCATAGAGAAACTCTTATTGGTGAGTCGATTCTCACAAGCAATAAAAAACTGCGGGTTGTTGCCAAAAGGGCAGGCAACTATGGGGGAGAGTTTCGTACAATTGATCTCAAGATTATTGCAGGAGAAAACCGAAAAGAAACCCAGGTAACTGAGTTTGGTGTTCGATTACTCGTCAATGTTGAAACCACCTATTTTAGTGTGAGGAGTGGAAATGAAAGGAGAAGGCTTGCTTCTCTTGTACAGCCTATGGAATCGGTACTTGTAATGTTCTCAGGCGTTGGCCCATACCCTCTCATTATAGCCAAACATAGTGAGGCGAAAAAGGTAGTGGGGATTGAAAAAAACCCCCTGGCCCATGAATATGCAGTGAAGAACTTGAAGCTCAACAAAAAATTAAAGAACGTGCAATTCATCGTAGGAGATGCCGCTGATCTCCCTTTGTTACTTGATGAGCGTTATGATCGTATTGTGATGCCTTTGCCAACCATGGCTGACAGGTTTTTACCCGTAGCAATGGAGATGTTAAAAGAAGAAGGTGGGTGGATTCACTACTACGAGATGGCAAAAGAAGGTAGTTTTGAAACTGCGGTTGAGAAGGTGCAAAGTTCAGCTGAAAGTACAGGTAGAAAACGAGTTGCAAGCAGTATAATACGTTGTGGACATTGTGGGCCTAGAACTCATAGAATCTGTGTGGATTCCCAGATAGTCTAGGGACATTCCAGCCTTGCTCCAGACGTTATTGCTCAAGTTGAACATGGTGCTAATGAACTGAAAATTCTCAGTAACTGTCTATCCGGCGGAAATAATTATAGCACCTACAATTATCAGACAATATAAAACCGCACTGAAGAAGAGACTCTTTGATTTGAATTTAAGTGCAGTTCCAGAGGATTTCCTTAATACTGGGAAAATTTTATATTTAAAGGTCAACGAATGTAGTTCATCAAGAATCAAATGTAGTAAACATCCGGTAAACACGGCTCCCCCTACTGCAATCGCCACATTCTGCCCAGATGTTGCAAAAAGTAAATAACCAATTTCACCTGATAGCAATGCAAAGGGCAAACTATGAATTATTCCACGATGAGTTGTGATTTTTTTTACTAATCCACATATCACATAATTAATAAAAAAATATCCACACACATAGTAGCTAACAAGGAATTCAGGGGGGAAAGACTCTACATGTGTTAATTTTACGAGCAATAAAGCAGGCAGAAAAAAAGATATTGTAACAAACATGAGGCGTAATGGTTTTCCGGAATCGCTGTCAATATCGGGGAGTATGCAACCGATAGTCCCCATGGTAAAAACTGAAAAGGATTGAGTGTAACTGAGGTTCAACCCCACCAAGGAGTACAGCGCAACGCCAACCCCTAAAATTAGACCACTTGTTAAATGTGTTTTGAAGTTTGCCATATTTAAATCTTCTTACCACCGAACTTCAGCCAGTTTTAGAAGTCGTATTGGCATAGGCGGAGTATTAACAGAATGTTTAAGGAGAGATACAATGATTTCTCCCAGGTTAAATCTACGGTTAAAACGATAACAATATTCAGCCAAATATCTTGGCACGTGTTTATCACTTATTGAATGATATACACCACGTATCGCGGTTTTGACGTTACCAATAACGGTGTTGAACCATTTAAATATACTTCGTGATAGCTCCTTGTTTTTGTTGGTCGGGATCGATAAGTGATTCGAATTTGCATCTTCGATCCCCGGAAAACAATTCAGACCATCAGAAACAACATAGCTATTGCGAACAAGATGCTTTGAACTCCAGGCAGCGATTTCTTGTTTAGTAAATCCAGCGACCTTGTTGAACTTGATGAATAGTGGGTGCTTTTCTTTCGATACTTGGATTGCAGCGACAAAAGGTGTTTTGCCAGATGCTCCTCGGCCTCTTTTACCATCACGCTTTTTGCCACCACAATATGCATCATCGATAAGAACCAACCCCCTGAGAGGTATTTGGTCATCGTACTCTTTCATTACCTGCTGTAATTTATGCTTTATCCTTAAGGCTGAGGTTGATGAGATACCAAGGGTACGAGCGAGCTTGAGAGAGGAAATTCCGTCTTTAGACTGTGTTATGAAGTAAATTGCAAGAAACCAAATTTTAAGAGGAAGTTTAGTGGAAGCAAAGATTGTATTGCTAATCACTGATCGCTGTGCATGACAGCGATGGCATTGATATACTTTACGATTTTCGAGATAGCAGGAACCACTGTATCCACATTCTGGACAAGTATATCCCTGTGGCCACCGTATACGATAAAGAGCTTCGTAACATTGGTTTTCGGTTCCATACATGGAAAGAAAGACTCCTAAACTTAAACCTTTTTGAAATTGAACTTTATTTTTAGCCATGGTGTAACCTCCTTGTGAATTTAGAGGCATTATCCCATAACTGGTCCGACAAACAATGTCCTACCAAAAAACTAGCTGAACATTAGCGGTAAGCAGATTAATAAATGAATACCTTCTTTTTCCAAATGAGTACGAACGTATTAGATTGATATAGTAAATGTGTTTTTTGTCATGTTTGACATGCAATATTTAGGTGATATGTGAACCAATATATTAAATATTTTAGTGACTGATGGAGTATTTATGCACGTTTCATTTTATGGCGCAACCAGAGAAGTGACAGGGTCATTTCACACAGTTACAACAGATGACGATAATATTCTTTTAGACTGCGGTCTCTTTCAAGGAAAGAGAAAAGAGGCGGAGATTAAAAACCGTGCTCTTCCTGTGGACCCCAAAATCCTCACCAATATGGTTCTCTCCCATGCTCATATAGACCATTCTGGTCGTATCCCATTACTTTGTAAAAACGGTTTTACTGGTAATATTTATAGCTCAAGAGCTACGGCCAGTGCCTGTGAATATCTTCTAAAGGATTCTGCTAAGATTCAGGAAGGTGATGCCTCTTATCTTAATTATAAGGCTGCGAAGGCCTTTTTAGGAAAGATCAAAACAGGGGGTGGGAAGACTAAGATTACCAAGGCTGAAGCTGAAGAGATCAGAAAGATGCTGAAATCCGGTAACTATCGCATTCGAGATGAAGTTGTAAGTAAATTACTCCGAAAAGAAAATCTTCACACTATACACCCTCTCTATACCGTAGCGGAGGCGGAAGAGTCTCTGGAATATTTTCGTGGTGTTCCATTTAAAGAGACCTTCACAATTGGTGAAAATCTCACCTGCACCTTTTATGTCGCTGGGCATATCCTTGGGTCCGCTATGTCGGTTATCCAGTATAAGTCTGGGGGGCAAACGAAAACAGTGTTGTATTCAGGAGATCTGGGTCGCTTTAATAAGCCTATCATTAAGGATCCGACTCTTAATTTTTTAGAAGAGCACCGTGATATCGATTTGATGATCATGGAGAGTACTTATGGGAACAGGCTGCATGATCCGGTGGTCAATATGAAGCCGATGCTTAAAAAAGTACTCCTTGATACTTTTAAAAGAGGCGGCTCTATTATCATTCCTGCATTTGCTTATGGCCGCACTCAGGAACTTATCTATTTTCTACACGAACTCTATCTTGAGAGAGAAGTGCCACCTATGCCTGTTTGGGTAGATAGTCCCCTTGCCACAAAGATTACTCATGTTTTTGGGGAGCATCCTGAAACCTATGATGAAGAAACCCATAAAACATTTTTACGTAACGGGTTGAATCCATTTGATTTTGAAAAGCTACAATTTGTTCAGAGTGTAGAGGAGTCGATGGCTTTAAATCGTGAGACCAAATCTCATATCGTGCTGGCTGGCTCAGGAATGTGTGAGGGGGGCCGGGTACTGCATCATTTGCGGCATAAAATCCACGATTCACGAAACACAATCCTGATTGTTGGTTTTATGGGCCAAAACACCTTTGGACGCCAGCTTCAAGACAAAGGAGAAAAGTATGCAGCAGAAGGGCGTAAAGGGGCTCCTCCCACGGTTCGTTTTTATAACAAGGAGTACCCTTTAAATGCGCAGGTAGTCACCTTGGGTGGCTTTTCAGCCCATGGAGATAGGGATGAAATGACAAGAGTTTTGAAAGATTCGAATCTGAATATTAAAAAAATTGCTCTGGTTCATGGAGAGGAAGAGCAGACACTTGCTTTTGCTGATTTCTTAAAAGGGCAGGGAATGGATGTTGTGGTGCCGCTTCATGGACAAAGTGTTGAAGTTTAGAAGCTAATAACTGAAAATGAGGAGGAGACAGAGTGGAAATGGTGAAGAAGATTGCATCTGCAGCCTCGGGAGCTGCACTGATCTGTTCTTTGGGGTCAGCTGCTTATGCAGGAGGAGTTGATGAGAACATGCTCCTGGAGCTGAAAAAGCTGATCGAGCAGCAGCAACAACAGTTGGATGGTCAGGCGGCTCAGATTGCTGAACTTAAAGAACAGCTGAGTGGTAACACCAAGGCAATTGAGGAGAAAGCGGATAAAGAGGCCGTTGCAAGTCTTGGTGTGGATAAGATGGTGACATCGAAATTTGAACACGTAGATGTTAATCTTTATGGCCATTTAAACCGTGGTTTTCTCTGGAGTGATAATGGTGATAGCGGTAAAGTGAGTTTTGTTGATAACAGTAATTCCCAGTCTCGCCTTGGATTAAATGCCCTTGTTTCACCATCAGAAGGCTTTACGGTGGGCGGGAAAATCGAATACGGAATTGAATCCAATGCATCTACTGATATCTCCCAAAATGAGACCAACGACGCAACTTCAGTGAACTGGAATCTGCGTCAGGCGGATATCTTTTTTGACTCTGATAGTTACGGTAAGGTTTCCATTGGTCACGGTAGCACCGCCTCTGACGGCACTGCAGAGATTGATCTCTCCGGTACTAGTGTTGTGACCTACTCCAGTGTTGACGCTATTTCTGGTGGGCAGTTCTTCTATGATGCTGACACTGATACTCTGACAGATTTTAGAGTAAAAAATATTTACAATAACATGGATGGCTTAGGTCGTGATGATAGACTCCGTTATGATAGCCCGGCTGTTGCAGGTTTTACTCTTAGCGGTTCAGCCGTCTCCGGTGATGCATTTGATACAGCACTGAGATATTCGCGAGCCTACGGGGACACCAAGGTTGCGGCAGCGGTAGCCTGGGCAAATCCGGCAGGCACCAATGTTAGTGTCGATAATCAATATGATGGTTCCATGTCAGTTCTTTTGGGTAACGGTCTGAGTGCTACCGTTGCAGCAGGGCTACGGGAAATGAACGATGATACCAGAGATGATGCCACAAACTGGTATGGTAAGCTTGGCTACAGGCTGGACGTATGTTCCCTCGGAACCACGTCATTGTCAGTGGATTATGGTGAAAGTGCAGATATAAGAGAGGATGGTGAGACTGGAGAAACCTGGTCTGTTGCTGTGGTTCAGGATATTCCTTCATGGTCCACCGAATTCTATCTGGCCTATCGTAACTACAGCTTCGACTCCGACACAGCGTCCTACGATGACGTTAATGCTGTTATGGGTGGTGCGAGAGTTAAATTTTAAAAATGAAGAAATATTATTTGATAGCTTGTCTTCTTTCCTTCCTGTTGAGTAGTTGTGGTGGGGGAGATTATACCTATGTAGACACCAATGAAGAAAAAGTGGGACCAGGTCTGTTTTCTGGAGAAGATGGTGTTTTTACTGTGGTGAAAAAAGAGTCTGATACGATTAAAAAAGAAGACGACTCAAAAAATAAATCAGACTCTGAGTAAGAGATACTGGTGAGATATACAATCATCTGGTAGCAATGTTAAGCCGGAGACTTATCTTTGGATAAGCTTCGGCTTTTTTGTTTAGATCTAAATCTAGTATACGCAAAACAAGAAAATAATTTAATTATTACTGGGCTAGTAATTATTTATTACCAGCTTACCGTTTTTGGGCAAAGGTGGAAAAATCATTGATAAAGCAAACGTTACGGCCATTTATTGGTAATGAGGTCGGTGCTGTTATGGGTATTGAGTATGGGGTGTGGCGAGATGGGGGACGTATAGGTGTTGAATATGACCTCTATGGGTTGCTGAGCCACCTTGTGATCCCAGAGCAAGCTTCTGGAGGGACGGGGAATAGACGAGATGATTTGTGGCGCCATACCTGTTTTGAACTTTTTGTGAAAGAGGTGGGTGAAAAGAAAAATGCTTACCTGGAATGTAACTTTGCTCCTTCCGGAGCTTGGAATGTGTATAGTTTTAGCTCTCATAGAAAGGATATGGTGCAGGCCGATATAGCCACTGCACCAGAGATTACGACGACCCCCACAAAGAAAATCTATTCCCTTCGCGCAGAGGTTGACTTGACCGGACTGCTGTCTGAGTCATCCACCGTTGAAATAGGAGTGAGTTGTGTCGTTGAAAACAGAAATGGAAAACAAGGTTACTGGGCTCTCTCGCACCCTGGAGAGACGCCAGATTTTCACGATCCACGATCTTTTTTAATCAGGTTAATTGGAACGAACCCAAACTAAATAAGGAAGGAAAAATGAAAAAAGTTGCTCTACTTGCCTACAACGGAGAACTGATGTGTTTTGCACATGTGATGCTCTATGCCCTTGATTTTGACAAAAAAGGGTATGAAGTAAAAGTTGTTATTGAAGGCTCTGCCACAAAGCTCATCTCCGAGCTAGCAAAACCGGATGCGCCATTTTCTCATCTTTATAATCAGTTAAAAGAAAAAGGTTTGTTGACCTGTGTTTGTCAGGCCTGTTCCCAGAAAATGGGAACCTTTGACGAAGCTGAAAGACAAGGCCTTACAATTATAGGGGACATGCAGGGACATCCTTCCATTGATAAATATTTGGCAGAGGGGTATGAGATCATTTCTTTCTGATGAAATTGTACATAGTATCAGCTGGTCGTAAGAGAGTTTATTAAGAGTAAAAGAGGAATAGAAAGTGGAAAAACCGATTGGAAATTTTTGGCAGCTGCGACTGCAACAGATGAAAGAGCAGTTGGATGACAATAATTTTGAAACATTTATAGCAAAAGATAAAGCTGAAGCAGCAAAATTAATTGTCAGTGAAATAATGCCCGCTTGTCAGCCTAAAAGTGTTTCCTACGGTGGGTCGATGACACTGAAATCCACCGGGGTTCTCGACACTATTGCTGCTATGGAAGATATTGAGATGATTGTGCCTGATGATCCGAAACTCTCAATGGAAGATAAAATTGAAAGAAGAAGACAGGCCTTGCTGGTAGATTTCTATCTGACAGGAACCAATGCCCTTACAGAAGATGGGACATTAGTTAATCTTGATATGATAGGTAACCGAGTAGCGGCACTTACCTTCGGGCCCAAAAAAGTTGTTGTACTGATTGGAAGAAACAAGATAGTGCCGGATCTGGAAACGGCTATGTATCGCATTAAAGACTATTCAGCCCCAACAAATGCAATGCGGCTTGATTGTAAAACACCGTGCGCTAAAACGTCTGAGTGCGCCGATTGTAAGAGTCCGGGAAGAATCTGCAATACCTGGACGATTACTGAAAAATCCTTTCCTAAACATCGTGTTGCAGTGATTCTTATCGATGAAGAACTCGGGTTGTAAATAATGTTAGCAGGCACCGTTCGAAAAATTGAGCTTCTTGCTCCGGCAAAAAATCTGTCTTGTGGAATTGCGGCAGTCAATCATGGTGCCGATGCAGTTTATATTGGTGGCCCTGGCTTTAGCGCCAGGTCCGCTGCAGCCAACAGTCTAGAAGATATAGAAAAACTCGTGCAGCATGCCCATATGTTTGGGGTAAAGGTGTATGTGGCTCTGAATACAATTTTTGATGACCAGGAATTGCAGCGCGCTGTGTCACTCTGCTACAGCCTTTATCAGGCTGGAGTCGATGCGCTGATAATTCAGGATACTGGCCTTCTGGAGTCGGATTTACCACCCATTGCACTGCATTCATCTACTCAGATGAATAACAGAGAGCCGGAAAGGGTAAAGTTTTGGGAAGATGTAGGCTTTGAACAGGTGGTGCTTGCCCGGGAGCTCAGCCTTGAACAGATCAGAAATATTAGAAAACAGAGCTCAGTGCCGTTGGAGTTCTTTGTCCATGGTGCACTGTGTGTTTCTTATAGTGGACAGTGTTATATCAGTGAGGTGATGGCGGGACGCAGTGCTAATAGAGGGGAGTGTTCCCAGTTTTGTCGGCATAAGTTTGACTTAAAAGACAGTACAGGAAGAGTTCTAGAAAAAGATAAATATTTACTGAGTTTAAAGGACCTTGATCTGTCATCCCAGCTGGAATCTTTGATTGATGCGGGTATTTCTTCCCTGAAAATCGAAGGTCGTCTAAAAGATGAAAACTATGTGAAAAATGTAACAGCCTTTTACCGTAAGGCCCTCGATAAGATATTAGAACGTCGTACTGATCTCACACGTGCATCTTCAGGAATCTGTACATTTGCTTTTGAACCGGACCCATCCAAATCATTTAATCGTGGTAAGACAGACTATTTTACCCAGGAAAAGCGAAATATTGTAGGCGATATACAGAGCCCTAAATCTAAAGGTAAGTACCTCGGTTGTATAACACGGGTAGATAAGAAGAGTTTTGTGGTAGATACGGATGAACAAATTGCCAATGGTGATGGCCTCTGTTTTTTCAATAAATACGGCGCTCTGGTGGGTATCAGAATTAACAGGGCTGATGGTAGTATTCTCTTTCCTAAAGATGATGTGAGCACCCTTGGCTTGAGGATGGGAATGGAGGTTTTTAGAAATTCTGATATTGCTTTTACAAAAGAGCTTAACCGTAGTGAGCAGTGTAGAACTATTGCAGTTGATTTAACGTTATCTGAAGTTGAAGGAGGTTTGACTCTCACTCTTTGCGATACTGATGGAATAGAGTCCACAGTGACACTTTCTGTAACGGGTGAAGTTGCAAAGAACCCTGAAGCTGTGCAGGCGGTAGCTGAAAAACAGTTGAAAAAGTGCGGTGGTACGATCTTTAGTGTGGGGAATGTACAGGTCAATCTTTTTTCAAATCAGTTTTACCCAGCGGCAATTTTCAACGAAATTCGACGGGAAAGTTTTGTCCGTCATGCAGAAGTAAGGATTGATAGTTTTAAAAGTAAACCGTCTCCGCCAAGAGTAGACAGGGGAAAGTGGCCTGTAGGAGACGTCAGCTATCTTGATAATATTTGCAATATTAAGGCGTTGGAGTTTTACAAAAAACATGGGGGCGCTCAGACCACTTCAGCCTTTGAAAAGGCAGAAGTCGTTGAGGGCGCGGCCCTTATGACGACTAAATATTGTATTAAAGCTCAGCTTGGAAGTTGTCCTAAGATGAAGGGAACTAAAAAAGGTATGGAAGGTCCGCTCATTTTATCTGATAATACAGGAGAATATAACCTGTCCTTTGATTGCGGTAAGTGTGAGATGGAACTACGCTTGAAAAAAGATTAACCTCGGTAACCAAGACGTACGCAAGTGCACAGTCTACTTCGACCTGAAATTTGCTCCTTGCGTTAGGACACTCATACTGTAAATTACCCCGACCTGGGGTGATAAATTATTGTCAGGAAAACCCTGACGAGCAAGATCCTCCAGAAAGAGCTCCTGATGGAATGGTGTTGGAGATTGTTCTGTATTGACTATTCTTATGAGGGGAAACTCTTATAATATCAGTAGAGTCACATCTAGAGCAATGCACTTCTGTTATATTAGAATCGTGTAGAATTTTGTCGAATACCAGATCACACTTTGTGCACGTCAGTTTGTACATTGGCATCCGTATATTCCTCTTGTTGTTGAATTGGATAGGTAAGAAACCACAATACTCCATAAGCCTAAAAAAGGCGAATCTCTATTATACTCAGGAAGGTTCTGTCGTAGATTTACCAGAGTTCCCAGGCACTAAAATAGAGAACGTAAATACCCAAAAGCAGGTTACTTGTAGCGTGGGCCACAACACAGTTCCACAGATCTTTCTTCCAGTACAAAAGGACGTTAATGAGCATACAGTAGACGGCTGCTGCAAACCATTCCGGATGTGCGAGGGTGAAGAGTAAAGTGATCCAAAGAAAAGAAGATAGGGTGAAACGACCTATGGGTTGTTTTTTCCAATCCGGATCAATAATCCAGCGCATAAGAAAACCACGCCAGAATATTTCTTCTACGATCGGGACGAGTATGGCAAGTCCGACGAGCCGTACACTAATGAATGCCCATTGCTGCAATGGTCCACTCAGTGACGTAAATGGGTTGAAGGCGACTCGGTCTTCTGGTTGGAGCCACCCCGGCAGAAACCCCATAAGTAATTGTTCAAGTTGCAGTTTGCAGATGAGAATCCAAACAATAATACCAACTATTCCGAAAAGAATTCCTGCAAAAATATCTGAGTGAATATGTATGATATTTTTTTTGCGTAAGAGAAAAAATGTTGCCAGTCCAGTTGCGAGAACCACTCCAGAATAAAGGAGTGGATACAGGTGCTGAGGGCTCTCAGCGAGAAGCTGGCTAAAAATGAGGTAAAGGGCAAAAGGAGCAATATAAGTGATCATAGTAGAGGCAATGGCGTATGTGCTTGTAATGTTGTAAGTAGCTTGGAATTACTATTGTAGTAATTGTTTTATTTACGTCTTGAAGCTCTGTGTTGTAGAACCTTTCGATTTATAGCAGCCGATACAACGCTTAGGAAGTAAAATTATAGTTTATGACCTAAATCTTGCAACTGACAAGTTCGGAATCTGCGTTACCTACCGGATGTGCGGGGCATCGGAGCTGAATACGTATAAGTATACTTCAAGGCCTCGGTAGAAAAACAGATTCGGTGGAATTATTGCATGTCCTCTCTGTTGGATTCAATTTCATGGTTTTTATAACAGAGCTGCTTCAATATCGGGGAATACACAATATGGGTGGTGGGTGAACTAAAATAACGAAAACTGCATTGCAAAAGTAGCTCTATCTGGCCGAAAAAATTGATAAGACCAATACGTTCATTTTTTTCTGTGTGTTGAGCGCTTTGGATTGAGCAGGTGTTTGTTTGCTCTCCTTGTAAGGAATACTGAAAGGATTTTTAGGGCAAGAAAGAAGACAAGAACGCCACTCACGAGTCCTATGGCTATACTTCCGATGAGCAGAGGAATAAGGATTTCTTTGCCCATATGTAGTATTGCCAGAAACTGATCTTTGATATTCCAAAACTCCAGCTTGGCCATTGTCTTGCCAATATCGATAAAGAGACCGGATACTTCAGAAAGTGGAGGTCCGTCCCACACCTTAAGACCTAACCAGTAATTGATAGAGTATATAGGGGCGACAGTGATCGGGTTTGTTATCCAGACCGGTATCATTGCAGCTGGTCTATTCATACCGAAAGTGGTTGCAACGATGACTGCAAGGATGATTTGGACACCAACGGTGGGAGTAAATGCGATAAATGTTCCGATGGCGAGACCTCCGGCGATGGCTCGGGGTGAGCTGCGTAGGCGTATCACCCAGCGTAGTACAGGACGCATACGAATGAGGAGATTCCGGTTTCTTTTAGCTTTGGGCGAGTCTTGCATGGTTCGCTCTTAATAATCCATTCAATTCATACTACTGTACTATCCAAATGTTGCGGATAGATGCCGATTTTTCATTGTAATTCTACCAGCTTTACCTTCATGATGTAAAATTTACTTTGTCTCCTGCTCTGCAAATTATATTCATTAAAGGCAAAGAGTACATCCACAGGTGTGGAATGGTGTGGCTTTAATGTTGGGGGAGGGAAATTGGCATAACTGCGAGCTTTACTTTTTCCGTGCGGCCAAATTTATAGGTGTGTTTGTAATAGTGAATTTGTTGCTCTGACGCGATAATTTGGTATTTCTCTTTGAGGAATGTTGGAAGCTTTTCAGGGATAACAGGATACCTGTCAGCATCCCAAATCACAATGCCGTTTGTAAACCCTTGGGTTGAGGGCAGATCTTCAAAACGATACTCGGGGATCAGAGCGGGACTTGTCGGGAATTGTAAATGCATATTTCCTGCAAGAAATCGGTTGTTTGATATGATAAGGCCAGAGTCAAATCCTGCTGAACGGATATCTTCGGCCATGGGGACAAATGGGTAACTCAATCTACTGAATCGATCAATATAGCTGGCGCCGATCACTCGAATTGTAAATGCCAGGTATATACTCGCTGCAGCAATTCCGACAACAGTGAGAAAGGCTTTGTAACGAGGGGAGGTGATTTTTTCTGAGGGAACTCTTGAAAAAAACAGAATTGGAACCACGAAGAGGAGTGGCTGCAGCCATCTGTCTTTCACGTATGTAACCTTAAAAAAGAGGACAACCAAAAGGAGAATAAGAAAGAAAAAGACAATGTAGCGGGCAACAAATTTTTGATGGAAGCTCCTCTCTTCCCACCATTTTGCATCATATCCTGAAGGGAAGAAAATGAGATAAAATAGCCAGAGGGGTGTAAGGAAGAGAAAACTGTTGGTAACAAGACTTATAGAGCCGTTAACATAGTAATTATCAATGGCTCTTTTAAACTTTTTAGTAGCTGAAAAAACGATATCTTGGTTGTTACTCATCCAGAAAAAATAATTGCCTGCAAGGGCAAAGAGTGCAGCCAGCGAGAGGAGTATCTTCCAGTTGAAAATTACCGATCTTCCTTCCTTAAAAGTCACAAGAGTGAGAAGTAGGATGACAAGGAAAAGTCCGAAATTGGCTTTTGCCATGAAGCCAACCCCAAGAAACAGTCCGAAGAGTAAATAATTGACATAAGATTTTTTTTCAATGAGCCGCATGGATTGATATAGAGTTGCGGCGGCTGCACAAACGACTAAGGTCGTATGGGTCATATCCCGCTGGGACTCCCATCCTATTTGTGGGATGAGGAGCAGGGAGCAGGTGGCAAGAATTGCTGCTCTGGTATTTTTTAATATTATTTGACTACTTAAGAAGACGAAAACATAGGTGAAATAGAGCAGGGCGTTTTTTAGTAAACTGATGGAAAAAACATTTTCACCGAAGAGGCGGAAAAGAGAATGTTGGACCCAGGTGTAGAGTGGGGGTTGTTCCGTGTAACCCGCAAGAAGCCATTGGCTGAGCATCGCCTGTTCGGCTTCATCGTAGTCGAGGGAGTCTGAAATTGTTACCCGGAGCAGGATATGGAGACCAAAATAACAGGCTAATATGAACAAGAACTTCACGCTTTGAGTGCGATTGCCCAGTCTAGTTGTTGGCATATTTTTCGTCCCTGTCATTTTTTCTCTGTTTCAAACCAATGATTATATTTCTACTATAGACAACCAGACCAAATAACTGACCTGTAAAGAGGACTGGGTCTTTTCTGACTATGGCGTAGGTGAGTACCATAAGGGAACCGGTAAGGCTGATTACCCAGAATCCCATGGGGAGGAAAGATTGTTTACGCTTTTCACTGTAGAACCACTGGTAGATGAAGCGAAAGGTAAAAACGATCTGTCCTGCAATACCCCATATTAACAGTGTCGTTGAGATATCATTATTGGAAAAAACTGTTTGCAGATTGTACGTTTCTCCAACCAAAAGCATACCAATTGCAAAAACCGGAAAAGTGTAAGCAAGAACGCGTGGCAGAAGTGGAATTCTTTTCCAGAAACCAAAGAAGTAGAGATTACGGATATATACCCCGTAGGTGATCATCTGGCCCATAATTATGGCAGGATCATTTCTTAAAATTCCATAGACAATCAGAAGAAACGAGGCAAATATGCTCAACTGCCAAAAGAGAATCGGAGAGAGTATTTTTCCTGCCCGTTCGGAAGAAAGCCACTGGGTAAGTTGTCGTGCTGAAAAAAGGATTTGCGCTAAAAATCCGATGGCGAATATAACATTTTGATTCATGAAATTGAGTGCCTTACTCCTTGGAGCCAGTCGTAAAAAATGAGAAAAGATAAAGATTTAAAATATTCACAGACCACTTCGGCCCTTTGGGAGAGTTGAAGACTCTACGGATATGGCAAATTTGGGATAGCTTTTTTCTATTGTGTCTCGTCTACTACACCGTAACGTATATAGCGACTTCGTATCCAACGGAATGCGAGAGTGTCAAAGAAGGGGCCTATTAATCGGTTCCAAAGATGATATTTACTCGTACCCGCATAACGGGGATAGTGAGAAATCGGCAACTGTTTAACTCTGCCGCCTTCCAGCTGGATGAGAGCAGGCAGAAAACGATGCATACCATGGAAAAAGGGGATTTTGAGAGCAAATTCTGTCTTCATAATCTTCAGAGGGCAGCAGGTGTCCTTAATGCCATCATTGATCATGAGTCGCCTGTATCCGTTACCGACCTTTGAGGATATTCTTTTTACCAGATTGTCCTGGCGTTTTGCGCGAATCCCGTTAACCATGTCAAACTCAGGGAACCATTCGAAATAGCTCATGAAATCAGTAGGCATTGTTTGCAGGTCAGCATCAATATAGCCGACAAGAGAACTGGTACAATGGTCGATTCCGGCTTTCACCGCACTGCTCAAGCCATAATTCCGATCGAGATTAACAATACGGTAATCTTTTGATTCCGTAATTTTCTCTTGTATAAGAACAAGACTGTTGTCGGTTGAACCGTCGTTTACACAGAGAATCTGGGTCGCGATAGGAGACACTTTGAGGAATTTGTCCATCTCAGCAAAAAAGGATGTAAGACTCTCTTCTTCATTGAATATTGGAACAATTATTGTCAGCTCATCAGTCATAGGATTATTTCAAGGATTTGTATAGGCCGTTGTGACCCGTCGCAACTGTGTATTTTAATCAGAAAACAACCGCATACATCTAACAGGATCATTGAAAAAACTCAAGTTTTTTTGATTTTCACTATCATGAGAAATTTTTTACATGAATCTAACTTTTGCAATCGCCAAATTTATGAGAAAATTATACTCAAGGATTATGAATTTGAAAATAAAAATATTGGATGTAACATACTGTTTTACAGTGTTAAATTGTTTCATTGCTTTGGTCTGCAAGATTGAGACGACTTTTTTGCTAAAAGGTAGGTTGTTTAAAGAAGGAAATTAAGGGTTTGACGGTATACCTAAAGACGAGTAAAGGATTGACAACAGAATTATGTGTAGGTCATTTGGCAAGATATTGTGAGGCAAAGTGGTTGTGGTGGCGTAATAAATCCGTTTTTTATGAGGCGGGTGGTAAAGGAATATAGTTTTGAACAGAAGAAACTTTTTTAAATTGGCGGTACTGGCCGCTTGTGCATATCCCTTAGATGTTTCAGGAGTTGTGCATTTGATTGCTGCCAACAAGAAAAAAAAGTTTGCTTACAAAGTGGATTCTACAGCCACACAGCTTACAGTTCCTGCACAAAAAGTAACTGATGATAAAGTTAAAGATTATCTGACCAAAATTCGTCAACCAGACTCACCTCACACAGATGATGTTTATCTCAATGACAATGAGCAAGTTCGGCTCGCTCAGGTTGTTTCACGCCTTCAAAGGCTTTATAAAAATATAGGCTACGGCAATTTTGGGGTCGTAGGGTTTGATGATGCTGTTCGTTTTGCCCTGAATTATTCTGTGGTGGGAAGGTTTACTGCTGAGGAACTCGATTTTATTGAGATGATATACTATCGGAATGCGAGTGATTACGGGTTTTATGGCGACAAGAGGGCTGCAGCCCTTACCCAGATAATCAACAAAAA
Source organism: Desulforhopalus sp. (assembly GCA_047622095.1). Taxonomy (GTDB): domain Bacteria; phylum Desulfobacterota; class Desulfobulbia; order Desulfobulbales; family Desulfocapsaceae; genus Desulforhopalus_A. Next base: position 27,948 of record JBLHNU010000027.1, on the reverse strand, counting down.
AGATATCTACAAAGTCCCTTATAGTGGCAATTACTTGTTCAAAGGAGCTTCTCTTACGAAATACCGGGGAATTAAAAGAGATCTTGGGGAAGATGCCTTGCTTACTTCTGGAATTCGTGGGTTGATTAAACAGCTTTATCTTTTTTTAAACAAGGTTGAACGTCATGGTGGCAACCTGTCTCTAGCTTCTCGTTCGCTCGCACCCCCTGGTTATTCATATCATGCGACAGGGGATTTTGATATTGGTCAGATGGGGTTTGGAAGGAATAATTTTTCTGAAAAATTTATTGGAACTCCAGTGTTTAGAAAACTTTCAGCCCAGGGGTATGTGGAATGCCGCTACCAGCGTGATAACATGCTTGGGGTTCGTTACGAACCATGGCACATTAAACTCTGATGTTCGCTTTATACACCAGCTAAAACAAAATTCTTATGTTTTAGCTGGTGTTGTTTTTTTCTTATTTTGCGTATGCAAGATTTAGGTGTGAGCTATTCTCGTATCACCTTCACTTCCCTTTCCTTAATGATCTTCCAGCCGTTCTCCTCTTTTTCCATAGTCAATGTTTTTACCACGATGTCATGGTAGGAGTTTGAGGTGTAACTTTGCTTGAAGGTGACTAGAAGTTGGTTGTCAGTGAGGTTATCAATAACCGGATCTTCTATCTCAATGTTGATAGAAATTGGTCTGAAAATACTTTTTGTTCGCTTTTCTTTCCAGGCCTCCTTCCACGCTTCAAGAGCATAAAACGCTGCAAGTTTGCTGGTGATTTGTGCGTCTGTATTTGTCGTTTTATCGGCAACAGATGTGGTTGCAGTAGTAGAGGGTGGTGCAGGTTCAACTTGTTTCGTTGCCGTGGGTTTTGGGGCAGGGGCGGTTTTAGCAAGGTCCTGCTGCCATTTTTTAGGATCAAATGGTAAGACTCTCTGAAGGCTTTGAAGAGAGTGGTCTGATCTTGGTTTCGAGGAGTTGCCCTTTGTAGCCAAGTCCATAATATAATATTCCCAGGCGCATATGCAGTGATGGATGTTTGGCGCCACCAAGTTTTGTCGCTTCTTTCAAGGCATCGCTGCCCTCATGATACTTGTCTTGAAAATCATAATCATGAGTATGTTTTCTTATATTTGCTACCCTTCGGGACTTGCAGTTCCACCGAATCTGCTTTGTTACCGGAGCCTTGAAGTATATTTATACGCCTGCCGCTCCGGTGCCTCACATATTCGGTAGGTAGCGTAGACTCCGCACTTGCCAGTTGCAAGATTTAGGCAGTATCTGTTTGAATATAAAAGAAAAATATTCCATTAAGTGTCTGCTGCGTATGGCAGATAAAAAACTGAAGTAATTATTTATTAAAAATTTAGGTCATAATTTTAGTTGAGATCGATAATGTAGTATAATATGCAGATGGCATTCTTTGGAATGTGATTTTTATAACCTTAGACCATCATAATGTTTGCGTAAAATAATTGCAATATTGGTTAGTTAGTGTTAGGAGAAAGTTGCTACCCGTTAATCATTGTCAGAGGTCTCTCCACTGGCTGATTCCTCGCTTATGTTTAGAAGGATCGTATGTATAAATCATTTTATAATCTTGACAGAAAACCGTTTGAAATCACTCCAGATACATCTTTTCTCTGGCTCGGTGAAAATTATAAGGAAGCACTTTCTATCCTTCGTTACGGTATTCTTGATAATAAGGGGTTTCTGCTTTTGACAGGAGGTTCCGGCGTTGGTAAAACTTCTCTTGTCAAGGCTTTGACGAAAAGCTTTGATAGTGACGTTGAGTGGGGAGTGATTGATGACCCAACTCTTGACAGGATAGATTTTTATAATGAGATAGCCAGAAGTTTTGGAATAGATAAAAAGTTCACCTCAAAAGTACAATTCCTTATTCAGTTCAGCCATTTCTTACATAAGGCTGACGATGAAAATAAAAAAGTTCTGTTGCTTATTGATGAGTGTCATCTCCTCAGCCAGGAAATGTTAGAAGAGATGCGTCTTCTTTCCAATATTGAGAAAGCTGACTCGAAATTGATTAATATCTTCTTTGTCGGAGAAAATGGTTTTGTTGAATTGTTGGGGCAGTCCAAAAACAGAGCTGTACGCCAAAGAATTACTCTGAAAACTGAGATTTCTCCCCTATCTGCCCACGAGACTGAAGATTATATTCGTCACAGGTTGAATATCGCAGGTGCTGAAGATAAAATTTTTTCAGCCAAGGCGTGTCAAGCTGTATATCGCTCTTCTGCGGGGATCCCTCTACAGGTAAATAAGATATGTGATGTTGTCCTGAGGTTAGGTGCAGAGCGGGGAGAATCCACCGTAACACCCGCCTTGATCGAAAGTGCACTTGGCAAGGTTGATCTCAGTACAAAAGCTCAAGTTATAGCAATTGATGGGGAAACTGCGGGCGAGGACTCAGTACAAGTAAAGGATTATGCTCAATTTAAACTGGGGGACAGCCCCGACTCTAAAATCACTGGTTTTAATCTTGAAGCGGATCGAAGTAGCGGTTGGCTGAAGCTTGGCCTTGCCGCTCTTGCCCTTGTCGTCGTCGGAGGATATTTTCTCAAATCAAATAAAACACCAGTTATAGCTGACGTAACAACAGCTCAAGTTGTTGAACAGATTGAACCTCCAAAAGAACTACCTATAGCTTCTGTTTCTCCAGGTGTAGCAATGTTGGAAGATAACGGTACGGAGATTAACCAGGTTAAGGTTGATGAATTAAAGTCAGCGATATTAGAAAAAGCATATCAAGAGGATGTCCTAGTCGATGATGCCACTGCAGTGGTAGTCGTTGACGAAGTGGTTGAGGTTGCGGCTTCGGTAATCCCTGATGTAGATGCAGTAAATGAGACTGCGACTTTGGCAGAAGAAGTTGTTGTGAGTGAAGAGTAACCTGAAGAATTGCCTACTATTACAGCTCAAGTTGCTGTTGTGGAGGTGAGCGAGACTGTTCTTCTGGGAGCTGACGCTAAAGCGCCAACCCTGCCGATATTTGAAGAATTCGAAGAAGTTGTCCAAATTATTTCGATTGAGAAGCCAAAAAATTCAATGGAGCCTCTTGAGCCGAGAAAGGTGATGTTACCACTGCAGCCTAACTCCATGAAGCTTACCCGAGCTGGGCGAAACAATTTGAGTAGTTTTGTAGAAAAATTGTAGAATTACCCTAAAGCAACAATTATGGTTAAGGGGTTTGTTTCTTCAAAATCAAATTCTCCTGAAAATATAAGACTTTCAGAGGCGAGAGCATTGAGTATATATAAAATGCTTCTGAAAGATGGAATAGAGGCTGAGCAGATTGAAATGGAAGGCATGGGAAATAAAGAACCGATTGCCTCCAATGGTACCAGGGCTGGAAGAGCGAAAAATAGGCGTGTAGAGATTACTGTTATCGGCGATGGACTTTAGGACCCGTTACGAAATAACCTGGCCATTTCCATCCGTTTCGTTACGGAGCCTTATGCCGTTCCGAGAGAGACCGCGGCCATGTTATTTTATGACAACGGCTTAGCGTACCTTTTAGTTCAAACTGCTGAAGCCGTATCTGAAGGGGCTCGTTTATTTCTTGTTGTTAGTGCAGAGAGTCCCTTGAGCTTTTCCTCTAGTAGTTCGTAGTTTTTGAGGAGGTCATGGTTGGTCCGGATGTGCTTTTCGCCGTTGTGGCCCAATGTGTGGCGGAGTTGTGGGTCTAGGATCAGTCTTTCTATATTTTCTGTAAACGATTCAGGCTCTGATGCGGGGGAGAGAAATCCGGTTTTACCAGGACAAATCGCTTCTTTTGCTCCCCAGTCTTCCAATGCAACCACTGGCAGTTTGCATGACTGAGCCTCAAGGTAGACCATGCCCAGTGATTCCTGAATGCCTGGGAATGCAAAAATATCGGAGCTACTATAATATTTATAGAGGTTGTTTCGTTGGATTTTTCCTAGGAACATAACCCGTCCAGGTAGCTGTCTATTCGCCTGTTGCTCCAATTGATTTCTACACTCGCCGTCTCCGGCTATAATGAGTCTGATCTGATGGCCTTTATCGTGGAGTCTGGAGCATGATTGTATAACTCTTGATATCCCCTCTGTTTTTACTCCAGGGCGCATCATGGCCGCTGTCATAATGACGGTGTCATTGCCGCAAGCCCATAACATGCGGTTCTTCTTTCTCTCTTTGTCTGAAAATTTGAAGTCCTGTGGCTGTATTCCCGGTGCAATATAGGTGAGTTTTTCTGGAGGGATTATTCTTGCCAGATTTTTCAGGTCACGACGTTTGTTTGTAAATATGTGATCAGCGCTTTGCAGTGATTTTTTGTTAAGGGTAAAACCGATAAGGGTCGTGAGCTTTTTGCGTCTTTTAGTCGAGTAGATGCCCTGGAAGATTACATATGGAATTGCCAGTTTTTTGCAACAGTACGGGCCGAGAAGGTCTGGGGCTTTATAGTATGAGTGGTAACTCAGCCAGATATCAGGGATGGGTGACTGTAGTTTTTTAACCACGCTTCTCTTTTCAAAAAACAATTTTAATAATTTAATGGGATTGTAGTAGATCCAACGAGCCCTCAGTTTACTCACTATTTCAATTGTATTGCCTTTTTGTTGGAGATGGTCAAAAATCTCGGTTCCGATGATGAGATCACCGGATGGATTCTGGTGTCCCATTGTTTTAAAAGGCATGTAGTAAGCAATCTTCATTGGCCTGGTTATTCTGTCGGGAGGAATGTTTGGTTAGCCCAGATTTTTCATTAGTCAGGGTGAAACTGATTGTGTTGACACAGGAAACCAAATATCCTTATATTTTGCATCGGTTTTCTATGGTTTCTTTCTTGAGTTTGGTTTTCTCATTGTGGGACCGGATATTGTTTTTCTATCACTTTTGAGGGGATGAAAAATTGCGCCTGGATATCTTAATTTATGCCCATGATGGAAGAGGGCTTGGCCATGTGAGTCGCAGTCTTGGAATCGCTATGGCTCTTCGCAGGTTGTTTCCTGAATTGAAGATATTGTTTGTTTCAGGAAGTGCTTTTACCTCCGATCTTATTGGTAGTGCGCCACTTGACTGGCTGAAGTTACCCGCATACAAAACTGAGGTGGTAGAAGGCCAATCGAGAGGTATTGTCGGGGATTCTATGTTTTCTGATAAGGAGCTGGGAGAGCTGAGAAGCCGTGACCTTTCCCATATTGTTACGCAATACAGGCCTAAACTTGTGCTTGTGGACCATACTCCCCAGGGAAAACACAGGGAGCTTTTACAGGCTCTTGAAACGGCACCTGATGATTGCCAATGGGTGTTAGGTATTCGCGGGGTAATAGGCGCTGTGAAACAGGCAAAGACAGCTCAAACGCGAGAAATATTTCAACGTTATTACAATGATCTTCTCTGGTATGGAGATGCAGGTGTTTTGGGCAAGGAGCACAGTCGGTTGTTATCTGAACAATATGGAGTCGTCCCCTTTGAATGTGGTTATGTTTCAAGGCTCGGGGAATATCTTGAGTGTAACGGTCACAAAAACAAGAAGTCTCGGTGGGCAGGCGTCGTTTCCATCCCATGGCTTGGAGAAAAGAGTCTGCATTTATTACAATGCTTGGCTGAGGCTTTGGGACGGATATCTGTAGATTATGGCTCGTGGTGTCTCTTTATCGATTCTGAGAATGAAACCATGGAATCAAATGTGACAACTCTTTTTTCAGAGTTGGGGCACTGTTATCTTGAGCAGCCTGGGAAAAACTATGCTGCAGCGTTGATGAACGCGGAGACTGCTCTGATTTATGGTGGGTATAATAGTTTAGTCGATGTGGTTTTTGTTGAGATACCTACTCTTGTAATTCTTCGGGAGATGAAAGATCAGGAGCAGCAGGCCCACATTCACTGTTTGCAGGAAAAATCTGTAGGGGCCTTGGTAAGCTTATCAGAAGACGATATTACAGCTGATAAGCTTTATGTTCTACTTCTGCAAAATCTTAAGAGAACAGCTCCTGTGGGGACTCGAGTAGAGGTAAATGGCGCAATCCGCGCAGCACACTATCTCTACTCAAAGTTATCGTAAAAGGTTACTGGAATCATCTGCTTTGTCAAAATCTGCATTCCCTTGAACGTGTACTTTTATTCATATTAGCTGCGAAAGAGTGCGTTTTCCACTTTGCCTAAGAAAATTTTCGTGCAGATAAGCACATTTCTGGGTGAGTCTCCTGCTTGCATGCGAAGAAGTCCTTCTCGTATAATTATCTTTTTGAGTAGTTCCCGCCCATTGGATTCGTTGTAATAGATGTCTGAATCAAGGATGTCTTTTATGTTCTCTGATTCAACCCGGTCGATAATGAGTTGAACTCCTATGTTCAAAAACGGATCTTTAATAGATGAAAGTTCGTTTTCTAGAGCCAACAATCCTTGCTTGGTAACAAGTTCAGATAATTTTTTCAGTTGCAATACTATCTCGACCAGTGATTCCTGGTCTTCACGGCTGCATGATGCTTTTGCGGCAAGTGCTAAGTCACGTAACATATTCTTCCCTTTGTAGATTAAACAACTCACTTCTTATGATTTGATGGAATGTAAAGACGACGAGTGCTCAGTTATTATTCTGTTTTTAGGTGAACTTGAATAGTACATCATAATCTTGAGTTCAGTCAAATGGTAGAAAATGCAGTGAATATATGGTCGCAATGAATTTGTGACACAAAATTGTATAATATTGAAAATAAAACATACAAAAATGACATATTGCGTGGTTTGCTTTTTACTGTGTTGGGCAGTGTATCTTCTTAACTAACCGATAGTAAATGTGTTTCTGTAATATCTCTAGGTTGGCATTAGTCTTGTAATAGTACAGGCAAGATGTAGTGAGGCTACTTTGTGAAATTGAACTTAGCTGAGATAAAAGAAAATCTTAAAGGAGGAATACAGTGAACGAAAAAATGAAGTATCGAAAGTATTGGGGGATTGCTGCTTTTCTTGGGGCATCCGCCATTGCAGTACCAGCTTTGGCTGAAGAAGCAGGTATTGGAGACACCGTGATTCAACTCGCCTACTCGTTGGATACTTTTTATTTCCTGATGTCAGGTGCCCTGGTAATGTGGATGGCTGCGGGATTTTCAATGCTCGAAGCTGGTCTGGTTCGGAGTAAAAATACCGTAGAGATTTTAACGAAAAACGTAGCCTTGTATTCTATTGCTTGCCTTATGTACATGGTTGTTGGATATAATATCATGTACGGTGATGCTGTAAATAGTGTCATACCGGGTTTGAGCTTTTTGCTCGGAGCTGATAACACAGTAGATGAAGTCTTAAAGAGCGGTGGAGACACTTATTACTCTAATATGTCAGACTTTTTCTTTCAGGTCGTGTTTGTTGCAACCGCTATGTCTATTGTTTCGGGTGCTGTTGCAGAACGGATGAAATTGTGGGCTTTTCTGGTCTTCGCAGTCGTAATGACAGGTTTTATTTACCCTGTGCAGGGATATTGGAAGTGGGGCGGAGGTTTTCTTGATGCCCTTGGTTTTCTTGACTTTGCAGGATCGGGTGTTGTTCATCTCTGTGGCGCTGCTGCAGCACTTGCCGGTGTACTTTTACTTGGTGCCAGATCTGGGAAATATTCAAAGGGTAGGATCAAAGCTATTCCAGGCTCTAACCTCCCGCTTGCAACCCTTGGTACCTTTATACTTTGGCTCGGATGGTTTGGATTTAACGGGGGTTCAGAGTTGAAAATAAGTAATATTGAAGAAGCAAATGCTGTATCTATGATCTTTGTAAACACCAATACGGCAGCAGCTGGAGGTCTTGTGGCTGCACTTCTGCTCTCACAACTCTGGTTTGGTAAGGCTGATTTAACCATGGTACTTAATGGAGCGCTGGCAGGTCTTGTGGCGATAACCGCAGAACCGTTAACCCCGAGTCCACTTGTCGCAACACTCGTAGGAGTTGTCGCAGGTTTACTCGTAGTTTGTGCAATTATTGCAATAGACAAGCTGAAAATTGATGATCCAGTAGGTGCAATATCAGTTCATGGGGTGTGTGGTATCTGGGGACTCATAGCAGTTGCTTTCACAAATCCGGAAGGATCCTTAATCGCGCAGTTAACAGGTATCGCAGTGATTTTTTCCTGGGTCTTTGGCACAAGCTTTATAGTATGGTTGATATTAAAAGTAGTTATGGGTATTCGAGTGACCGAAGAAGAAGAGCTTGAGGGTGTTGATGTCGCTGAATGTGGTCTTGCAGCATATCCAGAATTTACAAAAGATTGATAAGGGAGAAAACTTGTGAAGAAAATTGAAGCGATTATTAAGCCCTTTAAGCTTGAAGCGGTTAAAGAGGCTTTGACAGAGATAGGCATTACAGGAATGACTGTATCGGAAGTGAAAGGATACGGACGCCAAAAAGGCCATAAAGAGATGTACCGTGGGGCTGAGTATAATGTAGATTTTAATCCCAAAATTAAAATTGAACTGGTTGTAGCTGCAGATCTCGTGGATAAAGTTGTAGAGGCGATTCGGGTGGCAGCCAACTCTGAAAAAATTGGTGATGGTAAAATATTTGTACTTCCCATTGAGGATGTTATACGGGTGAGAACAGGGGAAAGAGGTACGGATGCAATCTAAAAATCCCTATTGATGAGAAATACGTTTTAATACTTCCAAGATTGATCGTTTTGCCTAACTCCCTTCTGTTGCATGCAATGTGTAACAGAGGGGTTTTTTATAACCAAACTTCAATGCGAATGATAATTATTCTTGACAATTGATATGGCCTGTAGGTATTTTGGGTTCTTCAGAATTGAGCGTACTTATCTGTATGTCGCTGTAATAAAGGATTGTGGACGAGGTGAAGGAGCACAACGCTCTGGTTTGAAAGATTTTGTTGCTTCGAATATTTTCTATCTTCCCCTTCCCGCCCTTTGAAAAAGGGAAGGGAGAAGAAAACGCTATTTGAAAAGTTGTTTTCCTCACCAGATTTGTTGAGACTAGAGCAATCTCTCTTTCAAACCTCAATAATTATGGGCGTTAGAGACAAAAGTACGCTTGAGTCGGAAGAACCGTATTTTGTTGTTTTGTTTGGTTAGATAATGGCAGACTCTGTACTTTGTTGCCTAGAGCTGTATAATAGTTGAAGAATGAATGTTCTGATAACCAATTCATAGAGACAAGGACAATATTCATGATATTGAATTTTCCGTTGCGTGTTTATCGATTTTATCGTGACGGTTTCAAGCGAATGACCGTTGGTAAAGCATTGTGGAAAATTATTTTAATAAAACTGTTTATTATGTTTGCTGTATTAAAAGTGTTCTTTTTTCCCAATTTTTTAAAAACCAATTTTTCAAATGATCAACAAAGGGCCGACCATGTTATCGAACAGCTTACTGGGTCGGTAGAAAACAATTAAATAAGGAGGATGTTGTAATGGGTGAAATAGATCTTGGCACAGTGAACTGGGCGAGGGCACAGTTTACTTTGACCGTGATGTATCACTGGCTGTTTGTCCCGATTACTTTGGGGCTGTCTTTTTTGTGTGCGTTTTTTGAAACGATTTATGTGCGCACAGGAAAGCAGGAATGGAAGAATCTCACAAAATTCTGGATGACTCTGTTTGGTATTAACTTTGCCATTGGAGTTGCAACCGGAATTATCATGGAGTTCGAATTCGGGACCAACTGGTCCAACTATTCCTGGATGGTTGGTGACATTTTTGGCGCACCTCTTGCTATTGAGGGGCTCATCGCATTTTTCCTTGAGGCAACATTTTTTGCCGTAATGTTTTTTGGCTGGGAACGAGCATCTAAAAGATTTCACCTGTTCTCAACCTGGATGGTTGCCATCGGTTCCAATCTTTCTGCGCTCTGGATTCTTATAGCAAACGCCTGGATGCAACGGCCTGTCGGTATGGTTTTTAACCCAGAATCTGCACGATTTGAAATGGAGAACATCTGGGAAGTGATTTTGTCTCCGGTAGCAGTTGCGAAATTCACCCATACAACTACCTCAAGTTTTGTGGTCGGATCTTGTTTTGTTATAGCCGTTTCTTCATGGTATCTGCTCAAAGGCAGACATATTGACATGGCGAAGAAATCCATCGCCGTAGCTTCCGTCTTTGGCTTACTTTCTGGTATTGCGACAGCAGTAACTGGTGATGAGTCTGCATTTGCTAATGGCAGATGGCAGCCGATGAAGATGGCCGCCTATGAAGGACTTTATGAAGGAGCTAAAGGTGCTGATTTAGTGGCCTTTGGTGCTCTGACAAGTGGTAAGAAAGTTGGTGATGGGCAGGAACCTTTTTCCTTTGAAGTAACTCTTCCAAAGGGACTGTCACTTATGGCGAAGCGAGAACTGAATGCCTTTGTTCCCGGTATTAAAGATCTTGTTTATGGTAATGAAGCAGAGGGAATCATGCCTACTGCTGAAAAAATGGAAAAAGGTAAGCTCGCTATTGCCGACCTTGCGGCCTATAAAGCTGCAATAAAGGCCGGTGATGAGACTGCGAAAGCAGAGACACTAGCTCGTTTTACAGAGAATCAGCCTTATATGGGATTCGGTTTTCTGGATAAGCCTGAAGATATTGTCCCACCTGTGGCGACTGCATACTACTCATTTCACTATATGGTATATGCAGGATCAGCTTTTATATTGCTCATGCTGCTTATATTGCGATCTACATTAAAGGGCACCCTTGTTGATCAAAAATGGCTCCAGGTATTAGGTGTTACATCCTTTTTTGGAATGCTGCTCTCTTCTGAATTTGGTTGGGTTGTTGCAGAGGTTGGTCGTCAGCCGTGGGTCATTCAGGATATGCTCCCTGTTAAGATGGCAGCAACCAATATTGGATCAGGACATGTGACTGCCACTTTCTTTATCTTCCTTACACTCTTCACCGCTTTATTAATTGCAGAGGTTAAGATTATGCTCAAACAAATCTCAATAGGCCCGGAGGGCGTCTGATATGATCGGTAATCTCGATTTAACAACGCTACAGCAGATATGGTGGATCATTTGCTCAGTGGTAGGGTCCCTTTTTCTCTTTCTCACCTTTGTTCAAGGAGGGCAGACTCTTCTTTGGCAGGTGGCGAAAAGTGAGACGGAAAAATCATTGGTTATCAACTCCCTTGGTCGTAAGTGGGAGCTGACCTTTACAACACTGGTCCTTTTTGGTGGAGCGTTATTTGCAGCCTTCCCACTGTTTTATGCTACAAGTTTTGGTGGTGCCTACTGGGTGTGGATGCTTATTCTCTTTACTTTTATTGTTCAAGCTGTCAGTTACGAATATCGTAAAAAACCCAATAATTTCCTTGGTGCAAAGACCTATGAAACGTTTTTATTTATAAACGGTTCGGTAGGAGTGCTCCTTATAGGGGCTGCAATTGGTACCTTTTTCACAGGTTCTAACTTCACCCTCAATGAGTACAACAGCGTTACCTGGACTTCTGAATTACGTGGTGTTGAGGCAGCGTTTTCTTTTTTCAACCTGTCCATGGGACTGTTTCTGGTATTTAATGCCCGTTCTCTTGGTGCAATGTACCTTGTGAACAATATCAACTTTGATGGCGTTCCCGAGTTGGAAGTGCGTCTCAGGAAGGCTTGTTTACAAAGTTTTCTCTGCTCTCTTCCGTTTTTACTCTACATTGTTGGAGCGCTCGTCTTTATAGACGGTTATGGCACTGATGCAAATGGTGTGGTCTCCATGGTTGCCAATAAGTACATTGGGAATCTTCTCGCTATGCCGATTGTTCTTGGGTTTCTGCTGGTAGGACTCGTACTGGTCATCATTGGTGTGACCAGAACAGGACTGGGTAATGGCACCAGCGGTATTTGGTTTGGTGGTCTTGGGACTGTACTTGTGGGTCTTGCTATTTTATTCACCGCTGCTTTCAACGGTACTGCTTTCTATCCATCGAAAGTTGACCTGCAGTCAAGTCTGACTATTTATAACGCGTCTTCTAGTCACTACACACTGACCGCAATGACTTATGTCGCATTAGCGATCCCTGGGGTTCTTGCCTATGTGGCCTATGTATGGCGTGTGATGGATTCTAGAAAGATCGATGCAGATGATCTCAGTGATAAAAAGGCTTATTAAGAGGAGTTTATTATGATGAATGCTGTGTTGCTCATAGGTTGGGTCGTGTTAATCGTGGCCTCCTATAAACTATCAGTAGTTGTTTTGGAAAAAACAGACAATCTCTAAGAAAGATTAGAGTTACAACGTAAAAGCCCCCTGTTCTCGCGTAGAGAATAGGGGGCTTTTTGTTTTTAGCCGTTTTACTCTTCAATTTTGACTAGAATAGGAGCCAGATCAGCTGCAGAGAGACCAGAGCGTAGATGCCGGCAACGACATCGTCCATCATGATACCGATACCGCCGTGGATACGCTGGTCAAACCAAGATACAGGAAAGGGTTTAAAGATATCAAAAATTCTAAAAAGAATAAATCCAAGAACCCAGGCCCAGAGATTGGCAGGAGCTGCTAGAAGGGTGATAAACATCCCTAGGAACTCATCGATCACGATACATCCGGCATCCGGGCTGTCGAGGATCTTTTCAGCGGATCCTGAAACAAAAAAGCCGAGTACAAATACAGCCACGAGTACAAGGAGGTAGCTTCCCATAGGGAGATCTTTTATGAAAAACCAGGGCACAAATGCAGCCAGTGATCCCCAAGTGCCAGGCGCTTTCTTCATTTTACCTGAGTAGAGTCCGGTGGCAAGTGCCATGATAAGTTGGTTCATCTGTGTACATCCTTATAAGTTTGAACTGCATGGTACACTTCCTGGAGTGAGACCTTGTGTTTGTCTGCAATTTCCCTGCATTCTTCATATTCCGGGTAGATCGTTACCCTGTCTGTCCCCGTCACTTCTTTTGCCAGGATTTTTCCCCATGGTGTTTCGACAAGCACCTGCTTTCTCGTAAGAGTACGTCGTGATTCCGTGCGAAAGCGAAGTCCAATGGCTGAGGTCTCACTGAATATTGTTTCTTGAATTTGTTGTCTGCATGCGGGAGAACTTATCACCTGAAGAGTATAACCTGGTCGTCCCTTTTTCATCTGAATCGGAGTAAGGGTCACATCAAGAGCGCCTCTTTTAAACAACAGTTCGCACAGGTAAGGGAAACCTTCGCTGCGCCAGTCATCGAGGTTGGTTTCAATAACTTCAATTTGTTGTTTCTCAGCCACATCTTGTTCTGTTCCAATGATGAGGCGCAGTAAATTGGGTTGGCCGTTCGTGAGTGTCTGGCTGCCAGCACCGTAGCCGGTGGTTTCAATGGTCATAGCGGGTAACGGGCCAAAGGCATCACTGAGTCCGCAGGCAAGAGCAGCACCTGTAGGGGTGACAAGTTCCTGGGCCAGATCGACACCATAGGTTGGTATTCCTTGCAGCAGTTCACATACGGCAGGAGCAGGTAGTGGGAGTCGACCGTGATCACACTGGACAAAACCATGTCCACTGGGAAGAGGTGAACAGATTATTCTCCCTATTCCAAGATGCTCAAAACCTATGACAGCACCAACAATGTCAACAATAGTATCTAAAGCTCCAACCTCATGGAAGTGGACCTTATTCAGTTCTATTCCATGAACTTTTGCTTCGGCCCTACCCAGGAGATTGAATATATTAAGTGAACGGGAAATGACAGTTGGGCTTAAGCCACTCTCTTCGAGCAATTTGTTTATAGTCGGAAGAGTTCGCAGGTCCTGTCGCTTACTCTGGTCAATAGAGACTTTGCAGCTGCTGATAGAACGATCTTTATGGGGTGCAACCGAGAACGTAAGACCTGGGAGTTGCAGCTTTGCTAACTCATTTTTAAGGTAGTCTGCGCCCAGGCCTGAGTGAAGAAGTGCTCCTAAAAGCATGTCTCCGCTGATACCGGAGAAGCAGTCCAGGTACGCTGTTTTGTTTGTCATAATTTTAGGCTGCAAATTTTCCGTTAAGTGGGTTAGGAGCCTGTCGGATTATAGACATTTTTTCTCAGATTAAGGCATTTTGAGGAAATCAAGCACAGCCATATAGTTGATATCGGAGGCAAGCTTATCTGCGAGCATTGATTTTCTGAAAATAACACAGAGCTGGGGAAAAAGGGCATTGTCCGACAGGCTCCTAGGCGAGTTCTATGCCGGGTGGAAGTTCACAACCACAAAGAAAGGCCTCCACGGGCATGCGCTTTTTGCCTTCAGGTTGTATTTCCCGAACCAGAAGACAGTTCGTGCCACATGCAACGAGAATACCTCGTTTATCAGCTTGAACCACAGCACCAGGTGCGAGGTCAGAGTCTTTATGCACCACTTCGGGGTTAAAGAGGCGCAGTCGTTTGCCATCTAAAAAACAGAATGCGGTGGGCCATGGGTCGAGCCCTCGTATGAGGCCTTCGAGTTCTCCTGCATCTTTGTCCCAACTGATGCAACCGTCGTTTTTAGTAAACATTGGAGCGGTTGTTGCCAGTTCATGCTCCTGTGGATTGGGGATGACAGTTCCTTCTTTCAAACCTTTAACTGCTTTTAAAAGAGTTTCGCTGCCGAGCTCTGCCAGTTTGACAAAAAGAGATCCTGCAGTCTCATCTTTGGCGGGTTCTATACTACTTTTCAGAAGTATGTCGCCGGTATCCATGCCTTCATTCATCTGGATAATTGTGACACCAACTTTCTGGTCACGGTTAATCACAGCCCATTGAATGGGAGCAGCTCCACGGTACTTTGGTAGAAGAGAGCCGTGAACATTGATACAACCCATGGGGGCGAGGTCAAGAATAGATGGAGGAAGAATTCGACCATATGCAGCAACAACAAAGAGGTCCGGCTGGTAGGTGAGAAGGCCGTTGCGAAATTCTTCTGTCTTAATTTTTGTAGGTTGCAGGACAGGGATGCCAGCAGCTTCGGCGATAACTTTTGTGGGAGGAGGGGAGAGTTTCTTACCCCTGCCTTTGGCTCTGTCAGGCTGGGTGACTACAGCCACGACTTCATCTGGACCATCGATGAGTGCTTGTAATGTGGTTGCTGCAAAATCAGGAGTACCCATGAAAATAATGCGTAGCTTTTGCGTCGACATCTTTTCTCCTATTACTCTTTGAGCCATTTTTTTACTTTTTTCTTATACAGACTTTTCTTTAAGGTGCTTAAATGATCAAGAAAAAGAATGCCGTTTACATGATCAATTTCGTGCTGTAAGACAACAGCAAATCGATCCTCTGCCGTAAGTTCTTGTTGTTTCCCCTCGGCATCCTGAAAAGAGACGGTGACTTTTTTGTATCGCTTCACGTTTGCGGTAAGTTCAGGAAGACTCAGGCAACCCTCTTCATCAAGTTGGTTGCCTTCATGTTCGACAATCTTAGGATTGAACATTGGCATAAATTTTTTCTCTTCATCCGATTCTTTGGTTATATCCACTACAATCAGTTTCAGAGATTTTCCAACCTGTGGTGCTGCAAGTCCAATTCCCGGGGCATCAAACATGGTCTCTCCCATATCAGCAATGAGCTGGGTGAGAGTATCGTCAAAGGAAGTTACAGTTTCCGTTTCTTTACGTAGTACCGGTTCGGGGTAATGATAAATTTTGAGAATGCTCATTTTGTTCTTATTTTAACTCACTTGTGGTTATTACTGTAGAATTTCACCATTTGTATTTGCCTGTGAAAGTCGTGAAGGCACTTACTGACTTTTGGGTCCGTCCCGTTTCTGTGACGGGTTGGTCGCTTTTACTAAAAAAACCTGAGCAATGTACCATAGCAACTTTTTTTCTGCTACGCATACAAAAGTAAGCATACTAATGCCTAATGTTAATAGGTCATTTAGGCGTTATTGTGGACGAAGAGAAAATGAGATAAAAAAGCACAGTTTTTCTTGGGAGTGGATGGCTAATTTGTGCCTGCCAAAAGACAACGTTTCACCTTCAAAGCCTGAAATAACTTGACTCTTTGAGGAAAATATTGTGACATGGAAGTATAAATTAAACCCAAAATTTTACCTTCCGATGTCATTTTAAACCTTACAATCCAGATTCTGCAATTTTTTATGTTCGGTTGATAGCGTAAGGTGGAAAACTCTTTTTTTCTTCAGATTTACCGAAAAATATCTAATATTGAACCGAAAATCCTGCGTCACAGTGTGCTTGTAATGGATTGTCGGCCACAAGACTTCAAGCATTAACAGGAGAACTCGTTGATATGACAACAGCAACAGAAAATCCGATTCCAGTAGATAACGTGGAGGAGTTGGTCGCAGAAAATGACACTGGTGGGCGTAATCCTAAGGGGGCAATTTCCAAAAAAGTTCTTTTCTTTATTCCCCTTATCTGGACGCTTTTTCAGCTTTGGTACGCATCGCCTCTACCTTTTATGCTGAATTTTTTCGTAATAAATGACACTGAGGCCCGTTCCATCCATCTTGCCTTTGCTATCTTCCTGGCCTATACCGCTTTTCCAACCTTTAAGACGTCTCCAAGAAGACATATTCCTTATCAGGATTGGATTATGGCCTTTGTGGCAGCATTTTGTGCAGGCTACATTTTTATATTCTACGCTCAGCTTGCCGAGAGACCAGGAAAGCCAACAACAATGGACCTTGTTGTTGCTGTGGCTGGGATCAGCTTCCTTCTCGAAGCGACGAGAAGGGCTCTTGGTCCACCCCTAATGGTGGTTGCGGGTGTTTTTATTATCTACACCTTTGCCGGAGCATATATGCCTTCGGTCATCGCCCATAAGGGTGCCAGCCTCGTTAAAGGAATGTCGCATTATTGGCTGACAACTGAGGGAGTGTATGGAGTAGCCCTTGGCGTATCTACCGGAATGGTGTTTATGTTTGTGCTTTTTGGTTCCTTACTTGAAGCCGCAGGGGCTGGAAATTATTTTATAAGAACTGCTTTTGCAGGTCTTGGTCATCTGAAAGGAGGTCCTGCCAAAGCAGCTGTTGTTTCATCCGCTATGACGGGTCTCATTTCAGGCTCTTCTATTGCTAATGTGGTCACAACCGGAACCTTCACCATCCCCCTTATGAAAAAGGTGGGATTTTCTGCAGAAAAAGCCGGAGCTGTTGAGGTGGCATCGTCCACCAATGGCCAGTTAACTCCTCCTGTCATGGGGGCTGCAGCCTTTCTGATGGTGGAGTATGTTGGTATTTCCTATATTGAAGTAATTAAACATGCGTTTTTACCAGCAATTATTTCTTATATTGCACTTGTATACATTGTGCATCTTGAAGCATGTAAAATGGGTCTTGAAGGGCTCCCCAGAAGATCGACAAAGACTCTATCCCAGTCAATTTTGACATTTGTCTCAGTGGTTCTGGGACTTATTGTGATGGGTGGCGCAACCTACTACGGACTAGGTTGGATTAAGACAATGGCCGGAGACAGTGCGATTTGGATCATCTGTGTCTTGCTCATGGTTTCATATTTTGCACTCATCTATGTAGCCTGCAAGGTTCCTGACCTGGAGGTGACTACTGAAATCACAGAGTTACCAGATTTAGGATCCACCGCTCAAGCTGGATATTACTATTTATTACCAATTGTTGTTCTGATGTGGTGCCTGGTGGTTGAGAGATTATCTCCTGCCTTATCCGCTTTCTACGCGACGATTCTGCTTATGGTGATTGTACTTACGCAACATCCATTAAAAGGTTTTTTTAGAAAAATGCAGGGGAGTGAGTATGGTTTTTCCCGTGGATGGGGGGAGTTGATACTTGGTATGGTTTCTGGTGGTAGAAACATGATCGGTATCGGTGTTGCTACCGCCGCAGCCGGTATTGTTGTGGGTACAGTTACACTTACTGGTATCGGTCTTGTTATGACTGAGTTTGTAGAGTTTATCTCAGGTGGAAACCTGATGTTAATTCTTGTTTTTACAGCAGTTATCAGTCTTATTTTAGGGATGGGTTTACCGACTACAGCCAACTACATTGTCGTTTCGACTCTTATGGCTCCGGTAATTGTAAGCCTTGGTGCTCAAAATGGACTTATAGTTCCACTTATTGCTGTTCATCTCTTTGTGTTCTATTTTGGAATTTTGGCCGATGATACGCCGCCAGTTGGGCTTGCGGCTTTTGCGGCTGCGGGGATCTCCGGAGGAGATCCCATTCGTACGGGTATCCAAGGATTTACCTACGATATTCGTACTGCCATTCTCCCTTTCATTTTTATCTTTAATACTGAACTGTTAATGATTGGTGTGGACAACTGGTTTCACCTCGTTGTTGTGGTCGTAGGCGCAGTGATTGCGATGTTGACTTTTGCAGCGGCTACTCAGGGTTGGTTTGTTACAAAATCCCGATGGTGGGAAACCGTTGCACTGCTTGTCGTTGCCTTTACACTCTTTCGGCCCGGTTACTTCTGGGATAAGGTTTACCCCCCTTTGATCGATAAGGCTCCAACGGAACTTGTGCAGGTTCTGGATACACTTGATTCTGGCTCTCAACTCCGTTTGAAAATAAAAGGAGAGAATATGAGAGGCGACGAGTATCAGAAGACTGTTATGCTTAAAGTTGGAAATGAAGCAACAGGCATTGATAAACTTGGAGGTCTAGGCATTGAGACAAGGGATGAGGATGGCAAGGTTATCGTAGATATGGTCGGTTTTGGAAGTCCTGCTGAAAAGGCTGATATTGATTTTGATCAGGAAATTCTGAGTATCCAGATGCCGACAGAACGTCCAAATAAAGAGCTGATGTTTATTCCGGCACTACTTTTTCTTGCTCTCATTTGGCGCCAGCAGAAAGGAAGGGTCGCAAAGAGTACTGAGTTGGCAGTCTAATTTACATAGGAGAGTCAATTATATAAGACGTTTCCTATTATGAATGAATTTAACTGGAGAGCAGCTCATGGTTAAAAAAATATTGGTACCGATAGCTTTTTCTAAATATTCCAAAGGGATTTTGAATTATGCCGCAGACCTTGCAAATTGTAGTGGAGCTGAACTTATTATAGCAAGTGTCATTAATGAAAAAGATCTTGAGGCGGTGGATAAAATTACCTCCTATGGTTATAAGGTGGACGTTGAACATTACATTGAAACCATTAAAAAAGAGAGATCGGAACAGCTTCGTTCCCTGCTGGAAGAACTCACCTTACCAGATGACAAAGTGACCTACACCTTTTGCCTTGGCGAGCCAACCAATGAATTATTAAAATTGGTGGTGGACCGTGATATTGATATGGTTGTAATGGGGGTTAAAGGCAATGATATACGGCACATTTTTACTGGATCTGTTGCGGAGAGAATGTTTCGGAAATGCCCGGTGACTCTCGTTTCTTACAGAGGAGATGAAATAGCGTCCCGTCTTCGAAAGCGCTTTGAAAAACAACGTGCCAGAGAAGAGTAAAATGTGAGTATCTATGAGTCTGTTGATTTACTAGGATTTTGGTTCGAGATCAAGGCATACGAAAAAAATAACCACAGGCATATAGTTGATATTCCGAGGATTGTTTTTTTCGTATAACGAAGGTGTCGGGCGAAAAGGCAGTAAATCAACGGGCTCATCTATCACGTTATGTGATTTGAAGTATGAGAGGTCGTTGAATAGAGTTGTATTCAATGGCCTCTTTGTCATATAGCGTTATTGAATGTTGTTTTTGTTTTTAAAGTGCTGTAATTTTTTTTGTTCTCTAAATTCAGTGCCAAAACCTTCATGGTATAAAAATTTGGATAGTACCCCTAGGAGCTTGTCCGAGAATAGGAATTTGGGTCAAAATCGAGAAATTCTCACAAAATAAGCACAGCCATATAGTTGATATTGCGAGCATTATTTTTTGAGAATTCCGAAGAGTTTGGACGAAAGGCCATTCTCAGACAGCCTCCTAGGTTCGTTCAAGCCAGCTTGAGAGCTATATTGACACATATGCGAACAAGCCGGATCGGACGAAGATGGGGTGCTAGCTGAATATTTACCTATAATCGTAAAATTCTTTCGGTACATTATGCAGATATTATTACCTGTAATTGGATATTTAATTGGATCAATCCCTTTTGGTTTCGTCATCGGAAAAATGGTTGGTGCCGATGTTCGAAAAAAGGGGAGTCAAAATATTGGGGCGACGAATGTCAGCCGTGTTTTAGGCAAAAAGCTGGGTTTTTTAACGCTTGTTTGTGATTGCTTAAAAAGCATTGTTCCTATGATTATTGCGGTCAAAGTACTTCCAGAAAGTGATACAAAAGAATTGGTTGTAGCCGCAACAGGGGTAATGGCCGTAGTTGGGCATATGTTTCCTCTGTATTTAAAATTTCGTGGTGGTAAAGGGGTGGCAACTGGACTGGGAGTATTTCTTTATTTGTCTCCGGCTGCAATTGGTCTCAGTCTACTGGTTTTTATTGGCTCTGTTGCCCTCAGTGGATTTGTGTCCGTTGGCTCTTTACTGGCATCAGGGTTGATACCATTGTGGTTATATATTCTAGGAGCGTCTAAAGCTACCATAATTGCAGCTTCTTTTATCGCTGTACTTATCTGGCTGAAACATCATGAAAATATCGGTCGTCTTATTCGGGGCGAGGAAAAAAGCTGGAAGAAAGCAAAAGAGTGATGAGTTGGCTTACGCACTCTTACAGAGTGTAGTCATGTAGCGTAAAAATATATCCTATTTACGGAGCTAGGTATGAAGGCAATAGTCGTAAGTGAATTTGGTGGCCCTGAGGTCTTGCAGATAGCTGAATGTAAACTGAGAGCACCTGGTGAAGGTGAGGTTTTGATTCGGGTAAAAGCTGTAGGTGTGAATCCGGTTGAAACATATATTCGGGCAGGAACCTACCCGAGATTGCCAGCTTTACCTTATACGCCTGGAGGAAATGTTGCTGGCATCGTAGAAGCTTGTGGCTCTGGTGTGACGAGACTGAAAGTGGGGGATCGGGTATATAGTGCGGCCACCATAACAGGAGCTTACGCAGAAGAGTCGATCTGTAATGCGGTAGATGTCTTCTCTCTTTCAGGCAATCTTTCCTTTGCGCAAGGGACTGCCTTAGGTGTTCCTGCAGCAACTGCGTGGCGTGGCTTGTTCACCAGAGGAGAAGGTGAAAAAGGTGAAAGGGTATTGATTCACGGAGCAAGCGGTTCTGTTGGGCAGGCCGCTGTGCAGCTCGCTCTAGATGCCGGCTTGGTGGTATATGGTACTGCTGGTTCTAGTGAAGGTTGCAAGCTAGTGGAAAAACTAGGCGCCAGCGCTTTTAACCACAATGTGGTTGGTTATGATGGAGAAATGCGTAAGGCTACATCTGGTGAGGGCTTTGACCTCATCTTAGAGATGCTCGCAAATAAGAATTTGGAGATGGATCTGGGGTTATTGGCTCCTGGGGGCCGAGTTGTTATTATTGGAAGCCGTGGCCGCATTGAAATTGACCCTAGAGCTACCATGGGCACAGAAACTGATATCAGAGGATTAGCTCTTTTTAATGCGACAGCGACAGAGATGATAGAGACCCATGAAGCGTTGGCAAAAGCTATGGAAAAAGGCATCTTGTCACCTGCAATCAGTCAGGAGTTTTCTCTGGAGGATGCTCCTGCTGCACATGAATTGGTCGTAAAAGACGGAAATTGTGGAAAGATTGTGTTAGTTCCGTGAGGTTGGGTTGAAACGTTGCTCTAGGACAATGTCTCACTCTCCCATACCGTTCCGTATGGGAGAGTGAAAATCGACAGGAGATGGGTTAGCTAATGCCATGCTCCTTCATGAAAGGCACATATTTAGTATCAATACCTTTAATGTGACTCGTGAGCCAATCTTTGAGAAAGGTCATAAGGTTGATGGAGACAGTCGGGTCACCGGCAATGAGTCTTTTCTGGTAGTCCAAAACCTGCTCCACGAGTTTTTTGTGGATTTCCTTATGCTCTTTTTTTTCATCATAACCGTATTGGGAAAAGAGTTTTTCTTCCATGCCAAAGTGCATCACGGTGTAATCTACAAGTTCATCCATAATTTTTACCAGAGCGGGTTTTCCTTGTCTTGTTTTCATTTCCTTAACGGATACATGGAGCCTTTTGTGGGGGGTTCCATTTCTTTCACCAGACCTGCGATTTCAGGCATATCTGCTACTGCTTTTTTTCGATCTTTCCCATAAAGCCATTTCCCAAGGGCACACTTGGTGTGATCGTCCTGGGTGGTTTTTACATAAAGGGTAGGTGAGATTTATCCTGGAAGATAGAAAAGGTGCCGTGCAAGGTTAATATCATCCTGGGATATCTGCCGTTACAACTGGTTGACCGAAGAGACCATATAATCTATTATGGCCAGGTCCTAATTTTATAAGGCTTTTGGAAGGTTTCTCTTTACTTCATGCTGGTTTCTGGGCAATTGAAATCCGGAGCATAGTGTAATGTAAAAGATGAAATCATTATCGTTCTATTTCATTATTTTGGAGGAAATATGAAAATTCGTTCGCTGTTTTGTGCAATCATTGCATGTCTGTTGCTCGTTCCCAGTTTTGCTCTTGCTGGTGCAAAGTATAAAAAAGAATACAAAATGAGTGTTGTTGTTGGTCCAAAACTCCCATGGGGCGCAGGTGCAACCGCGTTTGCAGATCTTGTACGTGAACGTACTGATGGCAGGATTAATATTAAAGTTTACACCTCTTCTGCGCTTATGGCGGGAAAACAGACCAATGAATTTCTCCTTCACAGACAAGGTGTAGCTGATTTCTGTTTTGCCTCAACTATTAACTGGTCTACGACCATTAAACCCCTCAATCTCTTTAATCTGCCTTTCTTCTTCCCGGATTACAAAGCGCTTGATGCTGTGACAAGTGGCGAAGTTGGACAAGAACTAGCCGATATGCTGAAGAAGAAGGGTGTTACTGTGCTGGCATGGGGCGAAAATGGTTTTCGTGAGATCACAAATTCAAAGCGAGCCATCAAAACTCCTGCTGATATGGAAGGGTTGAAAGTCCGCGTTGTTGGAACTCCTATTTTTATTGATACCATGAAGGCACTCGGTGCAAACCCAGTGAACATGAACTGGGGTGATGCTCAGGTTGCTTTTCAACAAGGTGTTGTTGATGGTCAGGAAAATCCAGTAGTGGCTATCGAAATCCCTGTTAAAATCTGGCAGTTCCACAACCACGCTACTATTTGGCGTTATGTGATCGATCCTCTCATGCTCACCGTAAACAACAAGGTGATGGCAAGTTTCACTCCTGAAGATCAGGACATTATTCGCACGGCTGCTATAGAAGCTGCGACAAACCAGCGTGGTATTGTACGAAAAGGACTCATAGCACCAGACTTGAGTGCTCTTGAAACACTGCGTAGTAATGGAATGGAAGTGGTTGAGTTGAGCCAGGAAGACCGTGACGCGTTTAGAGCAAAGACCACCGCAGTGTACGAAAAATGGACTAAGGTCATCGGTGCAGATCTGGTGAAGAAGGCAGAAACGGCTATTGCCGGTTCACGTTAATACGCTATAACCGGGGAGACATGTTCTTCTCGGTGCCTTGCCAAGGGCAAGGCAATCATTTCAATATACACTCCAGATCTCTTGTCGTATAGGATAGGAAATCTGGAGTGAGGTACTTAGGAGAGGAAACGTTGTTTAATCTACACTGGATCTCTGAGCATGTAGAAGAAATACTCGGAGCATCACTTCTTGCCTTGATGGCTTGCCTTGCTTTTGCAAATGTTATCACGCGCTATGTTTTTCAATACCCACTTGCTTTCACCGAGGAACTCGAAGTCAACGCATTGGTATGGTTGACTATGTTTGGGACCGCTTCAGCTTTTAGGAAGCGTAAGCATTTAAGTATGCTGTTTTTTCAGGATAAGTTGCCTGATGCTCTACGCAGTGTGCTCAAGTGGATGATTCCTCTTCTGGCAATAGGACTTTTTGGCAGCCTTGGGTATCTTGGTTATATGCAAATTGTCGATGAGAGATTTTTGGAGATCACATCTGAATCTCTTGGTGCACCTCAATGGTTATATACAACCTGTATTCCTGTTGGATGTTGTCTGATTGTTTTTAGAATAATCCAGGCAACCGTGCGCGATATGAAGGAGAAGAGATAATGGGTATTGCTCTTTTCTTAGGTTTTTTTATTCTCCTGCTCCTTGGTGTTCCCATTGCAATAGCTATTGCTGTCCCCTCCTTTCTGGTTATTTGGGGAGGAGATCTCGGAACTCCTGTTATTGCGCCAAATTTTTTTGCAGGTATCGCAAAATTTCCCCTTCTGGCTATTCCGCTCTTTATTCTGGCTGGATTTATACTTGAACGCTGCGGCATCTCTCAGCGTATTATTCGCTTTGCCAATATTCTTGTGGGTAGGCGTAAAGGTGGTCTTGCCATTGTGGCTATTGGCGTCTGTGTTTTTTTTGGTGGGGTCTCAGGCTCAGGGCCAGCGGATTCCGCGGCTATTGGCGCTATCCTTATTCCTGCGATGTTTGCCCAGGGCTACAGCAAGGGGTACAGTGCGGCTCTTATTGCCGCAGCAGGTTCTACTGCGATCATCGTTCCACCATCTATTGCCTTAATTATTTATGGTGCCATCACTAACACCTCGGTTCCAGCGCTCTTTGCAGCTGGTGCGATACCAGGCTTTTTAGCCGGATTATCACTGCTCATTCCTGCGGTCTGGATTGCCAGGAAAAGAGGGTATGGCTCTGAAAAAGAAGGTGAGGTCGATATCAGTCTTGGGGAATCCTTTAAAGAGGCGTTCTGGGGCCTGCTTGCTCCGGTTATTATTCTTGGTGGACTGTATGGCGGTATTTTCACTCCGACAGAAGCTGCGGTTGTGGCGGTATTTTACAGCCTTTTCCTTGGTTTAGTTATCTATGGAACTCTTAGTTTTAAAAAGATATACCAGATCCTGGTTGATGCCAGTGAGACGTCAGCCATCGTTTTGCTGATTGTGGCCTTTGCTGGCCTTTTTTCCTGGGCTGGGTCAACAATTGGTATTCTGGATTCTCTTGCGGGTCTTGTTATGGGGGTCAGTGATAATGAATGGGTGATTCTCCTCGTGATCAACCTGCTCATTTTCGTAGGCGGGATGCTCATTGACGCAATATCAATTTTCTATATCTTCCTTCCTATATTTATTCCCATTATGGCGCATTATGGTTGGGATCCGGTCTGGTTTGGGGTGATGATGACACTCAATCTTGCTATTGGGCAGTTTACGCCTCCGGTTGCGGTAAACCTCTATGTGACGACACAGCTTGCTGACATCAGGCTTGAGGAGACCTTTAAGGCCGTCTGGCCAATGGTTGTCGCTATGCTTATCGCTCTGGTTGTGGTTGTTTTATTTCCTTCCCTTTCTCTTTTTATTCCAAAATTCTTCGGTCTTATGTAGGTATGAGTATAGGTAAAGCACCCAGTTTTTTAAAAATGGGTGCTTTAAAAAGATCGTAATCTTCTGAATCATCGGCTTATTTTCAAAGAAAAGGTGAACACTATGCGCAGGGAAAAACTTATAGAGTTTATGAATGAACAAGGAATTGATGCTGTTGCAGTTAATGCAGGGCCAAGCATGACCTATCTCACAGGACTCCATTTCCATCTGATGGAGCGACCAGTTGTTGTTGTATTTACAAAAGATGCTGCGCCTACCATAATTCTCCCTGAACTGGAAAAGGCCAAACTTGCAGGTCTGAGTTACGACATGCGTTGTTTTACCTATGGTGAAGATCCTGCAACCTGGGGCCAGGTATTTGCAAACGCTTTTGCAGAGTTGAATCTTGATACAGCAAAGATAGGTGTTGAGCCAAGACAGTGTCGAGTGCTTGAATATGAGCTTTTAAAAAATGCTCTGCCTGATGCGGAGTTTACTGATGGCTCAACTATTATTGCCGCTCTCCGGGCTGTGAAAGGTCCGGACGAGATTGAATGTATGCAAAAGGCGGCAAAGATTGCCGAAGAAGCACTTGAGGCAACTCTTCCTCTTGTAAAAATCGGTGTTGATGAAAAAGAAATAGCAACAGAACTTTTCTTACAGCTAATGCACTATGGATCAGAAACATCTTTGCCCTTTTCTCCCATTGTAGCCGCAGGTCCAAATGCTGCAAATCCTCACTCCACGCCAACTGCCAGAAAACTTCAAAGTGGAGACTTGCTTATCATCGATTGGGGGGCTCGCTATAAAGGTTATGCCTCAGATCTGACAAGAACCTTTGGGATAGGTGAGCTAGGAGACACTGAAAAAGAGATTCATAACCTTGTGCATATGGCAAACCGTGCAGGCAGACAAGCCGGCAAACGAGGTGTGCCCTGTGAGCAGGTTGATAGAGCAACCCGTCAGGTCATTGAAGAGGGAGGATACGGTACATATTTTACCCATAGAACGGGCCACGGCATTGGCCTTGAATGTCACGAGGATCCCTATATCCGTGAGGGCAACAGTCAGAAGCTTGAGATCGGTATGGCCTACACCGTAGAACCTGGCATTTATTTACCAGGTAAAAATGGCGTTCGCATTGAAGATGATGTGGTGATAACAGAGCAGGGAGCAAAGTCCCTTTCAACTATGGCAAGAGAGTTACGTATCCTTGGGTTGTAGGTGTCGGAGGGTAATATAGTTTGACCAAAACGAAAAAGAAACAGGTTAGTTTTGATTCATATCGGTTCTTTGCAAACGGCAAAATCATATGCGAAGGCTTCGTTTGCCTCAATTATGAAACCGGAACCTGAAGACCTGTTTTCTGGTCATGAATGGAGCATTTCGAAGAGCAGATAACTCCTCCCAACGAAAATATATTTTTGCGACATACGCGACTGTCCAGTTTTTAGATCGTAAAACAGGACAGTTGTCGCTTGTAAGTTATTGATCGATAAATGAATATATCCAATATTGTAAGGGTGAAGGTAGCTACTCCAAAGGGTATGTTTTTACCTTAACTGATTTTGTCGACAAGGTAGAGAGTAAGGAGAGTCTGATGAAGTCTTTGAACAGATTTGCTGGATCTGGGGAATCGTAAATTAGATAAAGATGCAATAGAGGGTAAGGCAAAGACCGGATTCTCGTTATTACTATTTGAACATTAAGAAGAAAATCGACTACATGCTGTTTCTTCTAAGCTCTTTATTAATCGTTTTATCTTTCTTCGGCACGTCTATGGGCAAGGGGATTTGGGGAGAGATTGTCGTCAACATTCTCCACATGTGCAAGGCGTGAAAAGTTAAATTAACGGTATTAATGACGGTACAAGTGTTGTTGCTGGGTATAAAATGTCCGCAATAACAAATAAATATGTCAATCTTTAGGTGGAGGCCGTGACCATCATATTAAATCTCATTGTCAAAAGTCTGATTAGACTGTGGGCAAGGAGGAAAACCAAAGGTTAAGACCTAAGGGCATGAGGACCGACAACGTTCACCTACCACTAACAATGAACAAGATTCATAAGACATTTCTGTTCGTTGGGGTGTATGTTCGAAGCGTAGCTCTTACATGAGCAAAAAGAACTCATGTACAGCAACATCCTTGAATAGATAGACCTTCTATCCTATCGTAGTTTCTAACGGAATTTTGAGGCGTTATCCCTCTCACCCGACATGTTGCTTATTTTTGAACATGACGTTTTGTCAGGTTCTAACTTTCAGACAGATGTTCACTCTACTTTTATAATTGTTACAAATCATCCATGCAGGAGTATGACAAGCGCCCGACCTACATTCCATATCAGAAACTAAGTCTCTTGAGTTAACCGGATAAGTTAATATGGAAACCTCTGAGGAGGTCATAACTGCAGAGATAGAGACTAAATCTGACAAGTTTGAGGCACAGGTCTCGACCCGCCTGTCAGGCCAGCTCAGATCACCTTGTGACTATGTGTTATTTCGCAATGTCAACATAACACAATGAGCTCTCCGGGCTTCTAATTGTCTGTTTTTTTGTATATATTTATGAGAAAGCAGTGATTTATTGTATTACTTCAGCTAGAATCATCTAAAAAGAAACGTAACTATTCAGCGAAAAATTCGGATTTACAGGCGTTTTTCCCTTGACAGGGTTTTAGACGATTTTTTGTGAAATTGACATTAGCGGCATTGCGACCTGATGCTGTCACCTGCAGATCGCAAACTT
>JBLHNU010000026.1:0-78769 GCA_047622095.1 Desulforhopalus sp. | reverse complement strand
TTTACCACAGCAGCTTAAGGTGGTTTGAAGCCCGCTCCTGCAAGCCGACTCCGAGGGGCCTACCCTCATCTGTTGTGTAGTTACGAGCAAAAACTGCTTGCTCTCGTGGCACACCTATTCCTGTTAATCTTCAAACGGGAACACCTTCAAATCAAGAAAAAATACCCCCAGAAGTTGCTCCATTTCCAGACAGTCCATGTGTTGATACTACTTTCGTATTAACCAACCCACTAAACAGAAACATTTCACATAATAAGACTCCGGAAAGAAGAACTGTATACCTGGAGAAAACATTAAGTATTTCTGCCCCATCAAGTAAAGCAGTCCTTTCAGTATGCGCCATCAGATATCAAGAGCAAACACAGTCAGCCATTGGACAACTGGATTCACCAGAGAAGAAACACCCTCATAACCCGTCAGACGAAAGAGTAAAAACAGTCCAATAAGAAGATAGGGACCGGCAAGACAGAGATTGGTCCATATTTTTCGAACTCCAGCATTCTTTGCCAAAAATATTTCCAATACTGCACTTCCAGGCAAGGGCGGAATTGGAATCAAACTATAGATAGCCATAGTTATATTCACCACAACTATTGTTGAAAAGACCTTATCCTCCACACCATATCTACTCAAGACCCAGGACAGACTTGCAGCAATATTTGCCATAAGAAGGTTGGCAAGAGGGCCTGCAATTCTACTTATAAGAAGAAACAAGCGAGGAGATCTTTTAAAATTATTATTGTTGATTTTCAACTGTTTGGCCCAGCCAAAACCTGCCACAAAAAAACAGAGGGTACCAAGCAGGCTCATATGTAAAAATACATTAAAATGAAGACGATCTTTCGCACCAGGCTCAGAGTCACCTAAGAAAGTCGCCACAAATCCTTGTCCTTCAGCGCTAACAACAATTGCAGTCAACATTGCCACACAGAAAATGGCAATATCTTCCACCACTGGTTGTGAATAATTAATCAGGTAAGGCAGATAAAATTCTCCGTCCATATGGCCTCATTTTGTCAAAGTTAGTATTTTCTGGATTGTACCGTATTTTTCATATTGCAGGTAAAAAAAAATGGCGAAAACCAAAAGGTTTCCGCCATTTTAGCAGCTACAGGTGGATGGATTGTCTGTACTGCTACCAAGTGAGATTATGTGTACTAACCCACCATTTTCTGGATTTCATCTACAATCTCTGGATTTGCAAGGGTCATAACATTCCCCACATCCCCTTTGTTTGAGATTGCACCAAGCACCCTTCTCATAATCTTACCAGAACGGGTTTTTGGCATATCGGGCACAATCCAAACATTTCTACATTTAGCAATCTTGCCGATTTGGAATGTAATAGCATCGGCAATTTTTTGTTTAATTTCTTCCGAAGCTTCAAACCCAGGCTTCAAGGAGACATAAACCTCGGGCTCCTTACCTTTAATTTCGTGATTAACTGGAACAACAGCCGCTTCAGCAACTTCGTTCACTGTCAGACATACTGATTCTATCTCTTTTGTACCCAAACGATGTCCTGAGACGTTAATAACATCATCAATCCTACCGAGGATTCTCACGTAACCATCAGTATCCACAACTGCAGCATCACCGGTTAGATACGGCCAATCTCTCCAGTCTTTACTATCTGGTTTCGTATTGTACATACCAAAATAGGTATCTACAAAACGCTTCCTGTCTCCCCAGATCGTCTGAAAACATCCAGGCCAAGGGTTCTTGATACAGATATTACCAGCTTTTCCTGCACCAGCTGGTATTTCCGCGCCTTCCTCATCAAAAACTATAGGATGGATACCAGGAACACCCGGCCCTGCGCTACCAGGTTTCATCGGCGCCATACCAGGGACTGTAGAACAGAGGAAACCACCGGTTTCAGTCTGCCAGTAAGTATCTACAATAACAGCCTTTCCCTTTCCGACCTCCCTTTCATACCACTTCCACACCTCTGGCTCAATTGGCTCACCAACGGTAGTCATATGCTTAAAATTATAATTATACTTTGCTGGCTCATCCGGACCAACTTTTCTAAGAGCACGAATAGCAGTAGGTGCAGTATGGAAGATGTTAACATCGAGTTCCTGAGCAATCCGCCATGATCTGCCTGCATCTGGGTAAGTCGGAACGCCCTCATAAATAACGCTTGAGGCACAGAGTGCCAATGGTCCGTATACAATAAAGGAGTGTCCTGTGATCCAGCCGATATCTGCCATACACCAGTACACATCTTCAGGATGGATATCCTGAATATATTTTGACATAGCAGTTACATAGGAGAGATATCCACCGGTGCCGTGCTGTGCACCTTTAGGCTTTCCTGTTGTGCCACTTGTATACATGAGAAAAAGAGGTTCCTCAGCAAGCATTTGCTCTGGCTCTACCCGGGCCCCATAATATTTCTTCAGCTCATTATTAACTATGACGTCACGTCCTTCAACAAGCTTTGAGTCAGAGGACATCTTACCTGGGTAACGTTGCCAGATAAGAAGTTTATCTACCGTCTGACCTTCTTTTGCAGCCAGTTCACATGCCTCATCATCTACTGTTTTATGGTTGAGTAACTTACCTCCACGGTAGTAGGCGTCCATAGTAATCAGTACTCTGCTGTTTGAATCCACAACTCTGTCCGCACAAGCGCTAGATGAAAAACCTCCGAACACAACTGAGTGGATTACACCAAGGCGTGCACAGGCAAGCATTGTGATAGGCAGCTCGGCAGACATAGGCATATGAATTGTAACCCTGTCTCCTCGTTTTAATCCTGCAGAATCACGCAAGAGTGCTGCAAACTCATTCACTCTTACATAGAGTTCTTGGTACGTTATGTGCTGAACCCGCTCTTCTTCAAGCTCTGGTACAAAGTGGATAGCAGTCTTATTTTTGTTATCTTTGAGATGTCTGTCAATACAGTTATAACTCGCGTTCAACTTCCCACCCTTAAACCACTTGAAGCATGGGGCATCACTGCTGTCAAGAACTTCATCCCAATACTTATACCAGGTAAGAAGCTCTGCAAACTCAGTGTAACAGTCAGGAAAATTATCGAGACCGAACCTCTCAAAAATATTGTCATCTACTAAATTTGCTTGGGCAATAAATGATGGTGACGGATGATAGTACTCTTCTTCTTTCCAATGTACGGCAATTTCAGCTTCTGAAGTTTCAACTGATTTTTGCTCACTCATATATTTGTCTCCTCAAATTTTTCATACACTTGGGATTTCTCACAATCCCGCCTAAAGACACGAGAAACAATTCAAATTACTTATCCCTCTGCAGCTGCTGGTTCACCACCAACTTCAGCGGAATGTATAGGACGTGTAGTCATTTGTGCCAGAATAACACCGGCCACAAGCAATGCGCCTGAGAGATAAAATGCATAATTCAAACTTCCGGTTACATCTTGAATGGTACCTGCAAGTCTTGTTACGAACACACCAAGCCCCCAACCGATAAAAATAAGGCCATAATTCATACCCAGATTTTTGGGTCCAAAGAAATCAGCAGCAAAAGAAGGCATTAGAGCAAGCCCACCACCATACTGCCAGTACGCGATACCAACAGCCAGGAACAAGAGTCCCACACTTTGTGTACTAATGATGTAAGGCAAAGAAAAAAGACAGAGAGCCGAAACACCACAGTTAAGGCAATAGGCATTAAGTCGACCGATTTTATCAGAATAGAAACCAGTTCCAACACGACCTGAAGCATTCACCAAACCACCAAAGGACACAAGTATCCAGGCATTGGCCGCAAAAAATGGCATGTTTTTGGCTGCTGTAACCATAAGACCTTTCGCATTTCCAATAATGAGCAGACCGGATTGGGTTGTTAGGATAAACATAACAAGCAAGGCATAAAACTGCCAAGTTTTTACAACATCAGCAGGTTCCCAGTTCGTCACTGTCGCTCCGGCCGTAGCTACTCCAGCACCCGCAACAGTTGGAGCTACATAACCTTCAGGTGGAGACTTTAACATTTGCCCTGCAATGACAACAACAACAGCAAAGAAAGAACCTAAGCCTATAAAACTTCCTGAAATACCATATTGGTTAATGAGATATTGCCCAAGTCCACCAATATACAAGGCAGCACCACCGTAACCCCCAACAACCATACCCGCAATTAAGCCTCGTTTATGAGGACCAAACCACTTCAGAGCTGCCGGAGTAGGAGCGGCGTAGCCAATACCCATACCGATACCACCAATGATACCAAAGCCAATCACAATACCTGTATAACTTTTCATTAGACCAGCTATAATACAGCCGGCAGCCAGAGTCAGTCCGCCGATTGTCGCTCCAAACTTAGGACTGATTCTATCCTGAATACGTCCACCAGGAATCATCATCAAAGCAAACATAATTACGCAAAGAGAGAAAGGTGTAGCGGCCTGCGCATTATTGAGATATGTCCACCCTGCATTGATGCCAGTCATTTCCTGACCGGCCAGGTCAACATTGACGAGAGCGGATTTCCATATACTCCATGCGTACAAAATTCCTAGACAGAGATTTATTGCGATTCCAGCAAAAACCGTAACCCAAGCCTGGGCCGGTACCGATTGATTTTGTTGCGACATCTGTATCTCCTTATTGAAATAGTGATCACAAAAGTGCCAACCATCCGTGCCTGGGCCTGTCTAGCCTTATTTTTCTGCAGTTACATCGTTATAACGGATGACCGAATAAGTTCTCAATGAATTGCAATTCAATGTAGCAAACGCCCTTGTCCCCCCTTTGTTTGGAGTTAATCTCTCGACAGGCTTAACAGAAGTACTGATTTGATCTTTCCACAGAAACATGTACTAAAAAGAATGTATCAATTTTACTTATCAATAATCTAAACATTACTCAAGTGTAAAATTGATTATGGTTCATTTAAAAACCCTACTAATCACTACACAGTAAGACACACAGACCACACACTAAACCAACATTACCAAGGCTTATCTATATTTTTCCTAACAATACAGATAGTTAAATGTTTTTGATACAATTGATCAATTACTCTAAACACAAAAAAAGAAACACTACAATAAGTTACAACTACAGGAGATTGTTCCTGACGTCATAATGAGGAAGTTACATTTCAGACAATAATTGGTCTACTCAAATACACACAAAGTATTCATTGTCAAAAACATTTGACAAATACCACACTGCCAATGTGATTCATCTTACGTACTGTCTATTTGCTAAAATATTCCAGCTTTGATTCAAGCAAGCCCACATCTGGCAATCCAGTTATTTGATCAACGACTTTCCCGTTTTTAAAAAACATCAGAGTTGGTACGCCCTTTATTTTATAAAAAGCAGCACACCCGGGATTCTTTGATGTATCAACAGTTGCGACAACGACCTTCCTATGAAATTTTTTAGCCAGTGTCCTTAAAACAGGAGCAAGAGTTGTACAGGGACCACATGTTGGAGAATAGAAATCAACAAGTACTGGTAACTTCTCATTTTTAACATATCCATCCATATTGCCATCGCTCAGTTCTACCGGCACGACAAATGCTTTCACCTGAAGTGGGACTTTACACTTCCCACACTGAGGTGCTTGATGTTGCCTTACGTCTGGTATTCTGTTTTTTGCGCCACACTCCGAACAAGACACAACAATACTGGTCATGATTTTCTCCCGTTATTTTTCAACAGACAATGAAAGAATACAATTCAGCTACGATGTACACCTTTTTATATTATTGCGTTAACAGCCTGTACAATTCGACTAGTTTTCCAGGCAATGCATCCACATTATCAATAAATACAAATTGACCTCTACCAAACATATATCCAAGATACTCATGTGCTGTTTTATCAATGGTAATACAAAAGACCTGAATACCGACTCCCCGAGCCTCTAGTATTGCTTTGCGGGTATCTTCTATGGCATATTTGCCTTTGTAATCGTCATAATCCTCTGGTTTCCCATCTGAAAAAACAATAAGCAATCGAACTCTGCTATCACTTTTCAGCATTTTTTTGGTCATATGGCGAATAGGTGGCCCCATTCGGGTGTACTCTTTTGGCCCTATACCGGCAATACGCTCTTTCACTGCACTACTATATGGTTCAAAGAACTCTTTAACAGGAAACACTTCACTTTTGGATCTCCGCATTCCGGAAAATCCGTAGATTGCATACGGGTCTTCCACAACCTCCATTGCCTCTGTCATCAGCACTAAAGATTCTTTCACCGCAGTACTCACCCACCCCTCCGTTGAGTTCGACATATCAACTAAAAAGCAGGTACTGATTTCACGTCTATCCCGCAGCAGCCGAATAAATAATCTATCAGAAGAAGCAAGCCCCGCTGCTCGGTCACCAAGCGCATCGACCAATGCATCAAAATCTATATCGTCTCCATAGCGCCGCCTACGGACGAACCTATTCTGATTGCGCAACATTTCAAATTGCCGCCGTATTCTATGTAGCTGGCCTCTGTATTTACGTAGTGTATCTTCAATAAAAGTAGATGTAACAGGACTCACTTTTTTTTCGTATAAGGTACACCAGAGTTTTCTATATCCTGCTCTCCTGTAATCCCACTCATCATACGAATGTCCAGCAAGACTGTATTGAGACTTACACGAACTTTCTTGTGGCTCAGATGATTCCCGATTATTTACTCCCTTACCTGCCATCCCAGCTGCTGCTTGTACATACGCCTCTGGCAATTCACCCAAGTCATTTTCAATACCAAGAATTAACTCTTTCAATTCTTCGGATAATTCTACGCTAGAATTTTCTAGAAGGTACTCGCCATGTTCATGGTTTTTCTCTTCAGTCGGTTCACCCTCTAAGACGAGCAAATGGGCCCCTCCTGATTCTTCCATACTATTTTGCGGTGCACTATCAACTGAACTCTCTTCTTTTTGACTCATAGCTTCAGAAAACATTGCGATAAAAGCACCCTTTTCATCTTCCCTGCGCTGATTAATCACCACTTCAGTCAATTCGAAATCAAAACATCCAAGGACAAGTTCAAAATCATTAAAATCGACGCCCCCCTCCACTCCATTCAAAAGAGAATAAAACTCAGGAAAAACATCAAGAGCGCTTTCTCGTTGCAACCTACTAATACAACTCAGCCACCTCTCTTCAAGCCTTGAAGAATTTTTGTCTCTTTCAACAACCTCAGAAATTGAAAATCGAAGAATAGCTTTTAACACTGCCGAATACGCTTTTGGCCCTTTTGATGTTGTGATATTGTCAACAAGACCACGACAAGCGGTCCTGGATCTTCCCACGAGTCCGGGTAAAATATCTTCTAGTAACCAAAGAGATAGAATAAATTGCAGAACAGAAAAAAGGTCTTTTGCTTTTTGTGCGTCAGGATAACGGTTAAAGCCAGAAATCGAGGAGACCACGCCCCCGTGCTTTTGATCAAGATAATGCTCAAAAACGCGAGATGTTATGTGTCCCCATTGAAGAGAAATAATAAATTTATACAAAAATCTATTTTCAGCCTGGGTTGGAAATACATGGATCCCCCCAGGTACATAAATACTCTTAGTATCAGTTTGGGGCACATTAGCCACAGAAAGCCCGACTTCCCCACCTGAAACCCCGTGTAAATACAGTTGCATTTGCTCTGAAACCTCAGAGAATTCAACTCCAGAAATCCCCTGCATTGGTGCCAAAAATAATTTTTCAGGATCTGCCATAAATTTTCTTGCAGCGACAAGTCCTCCAGTCTCATACAGACTAAGTATCTGTCTTGACCATTCGGCAATATGTTCCCGAGGTATACAACCGGCAAATTTGACACCATCGACAAGATATGCAAAACAGAGGCTATGACTAACCGGCCAGATTACGGCTATCTGTTCAAAAAGAGTCTCAACACTTTCCTCTGGCAGTTCGAGTAGCTGTGAAACCACATCCTCAACATCCCATTCGTTTGGCAAAGATGGAGAAACAATTTCAAAAAACCTACGTTTAAGTATCTCGGGTTCCATCAATAGCTATCTCGTCAGAACAGGGAAAGTATCATTTCTTCCATAGCAGCTAGAAGATCAGGGTCATCTGTCAGACTTTCTGTCATACCAGCGCGACAGGCCTCAATTTCCCCAACACCACTTTTAATAAGGCGCGCCGTTTGTATAACGAGCCGAGTAGAAGCACCTTCCATTAACCCAGAATCCTTAAGCCCCCTTGTCATAACAGCAAGCTGTACGAGCCTTCTTGCAAGCCCTTCCCCCGCCCCACACTCCCCACAAACAATTCGAACTTCAAGCTCTTCAGAAGGATAATCAAAATTAAGGGAAACAAATCTTTGGCGAGTCGATGGCTTAAGATCCTTCAAGACACTTTGGTACCCGGGGTTATAGGATACTGCGAGCATAAAATCAGGTGGGGCTCTAAATATTTCTCCTAATTTTTCTATTGGTAACTCTCTCCTGTCATCGGTCAGGGGATGAATGACAACAGTTGTATCTTTCCTGGCCTCAACAACTTCATCAAGATAACAGATACCACCAGACTTAACGGCGAGTGTTAATGGTCCGTCCTGCCATACAGCCTCGTTTCCTTTAACTAAAAAACGTCCGACTAGATCAGAAGTCGACAAATCGTCATGGCAGGAAACAGTGATAAGAGGGAGTTTAAACCGCCAGGCCAAATACTGCATAAATCGACTCTTCCCGCAACCAGTTGGTCCCTTAAGCAGAAGTGGTAGCTTATTCTCTCTTGCCGCAAGCGCTATCTCAATTTCATTTGCCTGGGCTATAAAAAAAGGTTCAATTTCTATAATATTTTCATTAATCTTTGATCCGTGAAGTGAGGGCATTACAAACCTTTCTGATTGTTTTCTAGATAAAAGCGTGACACAAGGTGAAGCAGAACAATAACCAACATATTATATATGTAACAACGTCAGACAGAATTACAGCTATGAAGCTGTCTAATTTAAGAGGGTATAAAAAATATCTATATTTCTGTAGCTGCAAGAGGATATTTTATCCTTCATAAAAGCACAAATTGGCCACTTTTTCACATCAACTGCGTTCCTTTCTTGACAACCATACATATATAAAGTATTTTTCTTCTCTTTTGATCTCTCGTCAACTAAAGGAACACTGCTTATTACATATAGGTCGTTTTCTATAAAGTACGTGGGTATTTTGAGGGCAGAAACAGACAATCAACGTCCTAAACGAAACACTTTCTTATTAGAAACTATTTAATAGCAATAAAGTACTATGTTTGAAAATTTATCTGATAGACTTGAGGGAGTATTCAAGAAACTCCGTGGCCATGGTAAACTCTCGGAAGAGAATATTGCTGAGGCAATGGCTGAGGTCCGCAAGGCTCTCCTTGAAGCTGATGTAAATTTCAAAGTTGCCAAGGGCTTCGTTGCCAGAGTAACAGAAAAAGCAATAGGTCGAGACGTCTCCAAGAGTCTTTCTCCTGGGCAACAGGTTGTAAAAATTGTCCACGATGAACTCGTTGAACTTTTAGGTGGTGTTACTAAGCAGATAGAGCTTGACGGAAGACAACCAGTTACCATAATGATGGCTGGTCTCCAGGGTTCTGGTAAGACAACAACCACTGCTAAACTTGCAAAGTTGCTTAAGGCAAAAGGTCGCAAGCCTTATCTTGTGCCTGCCGACATATACAGACCGGCCGCTATTGAGCAGTTACAGGTATTAGGTGAAAGAGTAGGTGTTCCGGTTCATCCGTCCACTACGGATATGAAACCAGTGGATATCTGCCAGCAGGCACTTCTTGAAGCTGCCAAACAGAATTGTGATACGATCCTCATTGATACTGCAGGTCGCCTGCATGTTGATGAAGCCCTTATGGGCGAATTAAAAGATATACAGACTGCAGTCCCATTGTCAGAAGTCCTCTTTGTTGCGGATTCAATGACAGGCCAGGACGCAGTAACCGTTGCTGATAAATTTAACAGTGACCTTGAAATATCTGGAGTTGTCCTCACTAAAATGGAGGGTGATGCCAGAGGCGGTGCAGCATTATCGATTAAGAACGTTACTGGCAAGCCTATTAAGTTTGTCGGTGTCGGTGAAGGTCTGGATGATCTTGAAGTATTCCATCCTGAACGTGTCGCTTCACGTATTCTCGGTATGGGTGATATTCTTACCCTGATCGAAAAAGCTGAAGCGGTTGTCGACAAGAAAGAAGCTGACAAAATCGCCAAAAAGTTACAACAGAATCAATTCACGCTTGAAGATTTTTTAGGTCAGATACAACAGATCAAAAAAATGGGTTCACTGGATCAGATTCTTGACATGGTTCCGGGCATCAATAAACTGAAGAAGTTAAAAGATGTGCCCAAACCTGATGAAAAAGAGTTGACTAAAACGGAAGCAATTATCCGTTCAATGACAGCAAAAGAAAGAAAGAATCACACCATTATCAACCCAAGCAGACGGAAACGAATTGCAGCGGGTTCTGGCACCCAGGTCAGCGAAGTGAACAGAGTTATTAAAAGTTACTCTGAAATGCTGAAGATGATGAAAAAAATGCGTGGCAAGCCTGGCGCTATGACAGGCGTTAAACGTAGGAAGTTGCCTAAGGGCATGAAAAGAAGATAACATTTTCCTGAAACTGTTTTTAGGAAATTTTAACCGACATATCAACCGGAGGATATACCGGAATGGCAGTACGTATTCGACTAACTCGACTTGGCAGAAAGAAACAACCCTTCTATCGTATTATTGTTGCTGACAGCGAAAGCAAACGTGATGGTAAATTTCTTGATATTGTTGGAACCTATGATCCACTTCAGGACCCAGCAGTAATTAAGATTGATAACAGTAAATTAGAAGATTGGATGAGCAAAGGCGCTCTTCCTACAACTACTGTTAAGAGCCTGATCAAAAAGGCAGCTTCAGCTGACGCGTAAAGATGGAAGAGCTAATAGCCGTTATTGCCAAATCACTGGTAGATAACCCAGACGATGTCAAGGTTACTCGAAGTGACGAAGAGAACAATGTCACTATTGAGTTGGCTGTTGCTCCAGATGATCTTGGTAAAGTGATTGGCAAACAGGGAAGAACAGCGCGAGCCTTACGGTCGCTTCTTGCAGCAAAAGCTGCAAAAGAAGACAAACGTTCTCGTTTAGAAATAGTAGAATAGCAGGATATACAGTCTATGAAAGAGATGCACCCAGAAGACAAGTATATCCTCGTTGGTAAAATAACGAAACCTCAAGGAATACGAGGTGAGGTTAAAATCTACTGTTTTTCAGGTCAACCTGAAAACTTTTTAGAATACAAAGAGCTTACACTTTGTGATCAAAAAGGTACATTGAGTGACCCTATTTCTGTTACCAAATCACGTGTTCAGGGAAAAGCAGCTGTGGTTAAGTTTGCAAATATTGCAGACAGAACCGCAGCTGAAAGTTTTGAAGGCTATGAGGTACTACTCTTAAAAGAGCATTTACCGCAAGCCAAACCCGGAGAATACTACTGGGACCAATATCAAGGTAAAGAGCTTATCGCTAAAGATGGTTCTTCTATTGGTACTGTAAAGGAGCTATTCAACGGTGGCGCTCAGGACATTCTCGTCGTAACAACAGAAACTGGCGAAGTACTTGTGCCCATCATAGACGAATTTATTATCGATGAAACAGATGATACGATCGTTGTTGAATTGCCACCGGGACTACTTGAAATAAACGCTGACTCTGCAAATTAATACAATGCAGGTTGTCGTATGATCTTTGACATTCTTACTATTTTTCCAGAGTTGCTTGACTCCCCTCTACAGGAAGGAATCATTAAACGCGCTCTGTTGCAAAAAAGAATTGAAGTCAATATCATAAATATTCGGGATTTCGCATCCGGCCCGCACCAGTCAACTGATGACAGGCCTTTTGGCGGAGGAGAGGGAATGGTGATGAAACCAGAACCTCTGGCGAGTGCTGTAGAAAGTATACATAGTAAACAAGCACAAAAGTGTAATAAGCCTCGTGTAATATTTCTCACCCCTCAGGGTAAGACATATAATCAGGAGTTAGCCAAAGAACTCGCATCTGAGGATCATCTTGTTTTGGTCTGTGGTCGATATGAGGGAATAGATGAACGGTTTGTTTCTGAGTTTATAGATGACGAAATTTCCCTTGGAGATTTTATTCTTACTGGAGGCGAACTCGGAGCGATGGTTGTGGTTGACTCAGTCACCAGGTTACTTCCAGGTGTATTAGGTTGCCAGGACTCTGTTGAAAAAGACACTTTCAGTAGAAATCTTTTTAAACACGCTCAGTACACTAGAC
The DNA here is from genome assembly GCA_047622095.1 of Desulforhopalus sp. Taxonomy (GTDB): domain Bacteria; phylum Desulfobacterota; class Desulfobulbia; order Desulfobulbales; family Desulfocapsaceae; genus Desulforhopalus_A. Next base: position 66,520 of record JBLHNU010000026.1, on the reverse strand, counting down.
CACGAAACTTTAATGGTGTGGATGTTCCAGAAGAGTTACTCTCTGGCAACCACCAAAAAATTGAAGAGTACAGGCTTATTGATTCTGTGACGCGAACTCTGCAGAAAAGACCTGAGTTACTCAAAAACGAAACTTTTTCTCGAACTGAGCGTAAACTCTTAAAGTCACACGGTTTACTCGCTCAGATTGAAAAAGTACAAAAGGCAGGGAAAAACTGATGTGCCCAGGTAAACGTTCTTTACACATTGCCTTAGTGCATCATCCTGTAGTAAATAAGAAGAAAGAAGTAATTGGTTCCGCTGTTACAAATTTAGATATCCATGATATCGCCCGGACAGCAAGAACCTATGGAGTCGGTAGTTATTTTATATCTACTCCCTACGAAGATCAGCATAAACTTGTTCATGAACTGTTAGAGCACTGGCTGAGTGGATACGGAGCATCGTATAACCCCGCTCGTAAAGAGGCTCTCGAGATAGTTCGACCAGTTTTTTCTGTTGATGAGGCTATTGATGCTCTTACTAAAGAATATGGCAAACGTCCTCTTCTTGTGACAACAAGCGCTATTGAGCAGTCAAACACCATCAGTTATGCGGATCTTGGTAAAAAAATTAATGAAAAAGAACCGGTTTTGTTGTTATTTGGAACCGCACATGGGCTTGCCCAGGAAATTTTAGAGCAGTGTGATTTAAGTCTACCGCCAATTATAGGTGGAACAGACTACAACCATCTCTCTGTAAGATCTGCAGCATCAATTATTATTGATAGATTGCTTGGATCATGAGATGATGGAAAGTAACTAGCCCCGGTAAACGGGAAATAAGCCAGGATAAGTGCCGTGGTTGTGATTTAAAAAAACTTAATTTCAATAGAATTTCCAGCTTTCTTGTTTTTATGACAGGTTTTTTGGAGTAAGGCACTAATTAACCGTTGGATAACTATCCACTGATACTTCAACCAATAGAAGACGTTATGAGCACAATAATTGACAGAATTAATCAAGAGCAGATGCGTATGGATCACCCTGACTTTCGTCCTGGTGACACTGTTAAAGTCCACATTCGTATCATCGAGGGAAGTAAAGAACGTGTACAGATGTTCCAGGGTGTTTGTATCAAGCGCAAGCGTGGTACCATGGATGCAAGTTACACTGTAAGAAAAATCTCTCACGGTATTGGAGTTGAAAAGACTTTCGCTCTACACAACCCACGTATCGAGAAGATCGAGGTTATTATGCGCGGTCGTGTTCGTCGCTCTCGCCTCTACTACCTCCGTAATCTTACCGGTAAGGCTGCTCGTATCCGTGAACGCGGATTGCTTCGCTAGTTAGAAAACAAACTAATAGCCACTGTAAGTTTCCAATTTGCAGTGGCTGTTTTTCCAGGCGCTACGGCCTGTTTTCAATATGATACAATTATTGTCTGACTCCAAAATTGGTGAGGATAATTTCATATTTGAAAAAACCTTACGTAAGTACGGGTACAAAAGTATTGCCGGCTGTGATGAAGTTGGACGTGGTCCTTTGGCTGGCCCAGTTGTAGCTGCTGCAGTAGTTCTCCCTCCATCCATAGATACTTCTATATACCTTGACTCTAAGGTTCTTACCCACCGAAAAAGGGTGTTACTTGCTCAAGCACTTGTTGATTGTGGTGCTCGCATCGGTGTTGCATTTATCCCTGAATCCGAAATTGATCGTATAAATATTCTTCAAGCCTCTCTTTTGGCTATGAAAATTGCCACAGAGAATATTGAAGGAACACCGGCCGATTTCCTCCTCGTAGATGGAAAGTTTAAAGCTCCTGTTTCAATCGACCAGGAGGCCATGATTAAGGGTGAATCTAAAAGTGCATCAATAGCTGCAGCCTCTATCATCGCAAAAGTGCAACGTGATCATTTCATGGTAACCATGCATGATAAATATCCTGAATACAACTTTCACAAAAACAAAGGCTATCCAACGAAAGAACACCGGTTGGCTTTGAAAAAGTACGGCCCTTGTCCAATCCACCGTCGTAGCTTCAATGGTGTGGTTAACAATGCCTAATCTTCGACAAATTCTGGGCCAAAAAGGTGAAAAGCAAGCAGCTAAGTATCTAAAAAAAAAAGGCTACAAGCTCGTCACAGCAAATTACAGATGTCAATATGGTGAAATAGACCTTATTGCAAGAGATGCTGACATCCTTATATTTATTGAGGTGAAAACGAGAACAAGCACCGATTTTGGAGATCCTGCTGCCGCCGTTGATTATCGCAAACAACAACAAATCTCTAAAGTTGCTCACCACTACCTCGTTACTCATCATAATGATGATGTTGATGCACGATTTGACGTCATCTCGATTCTTTCGCCAAATGGAAAAATGACAGAAATCGAACATATAACAAATGCTTTTGATTTTTGTATTTAACCTAGCCTTACAATGCAAGATTTAGGTATGATGCTTTTTCTAACCAACATTGTAATATAATTGAATCAGTTGTAATCTTTGAAGTAGCAACATTTGGTACTTTATCTTGTCTTACATTATATGAATTTAAAGGTACTTTATAGTTATGAGTATAATTGGAATAACGATGGGTTGCCCGGCAAGCATCGGCCCCGAAATCATATTGAAATATTTCTCACAAGAACCCCTTTCTACGAATATTTCACCTGTAGTTCTTGGTGATATTACTGTTCTTAAGAAATGCGCTGATGTTCTTGGATATGACAACATTCAAATTATTCCGTGGACAATTGGTGCAACATTACCGAAAAGAACCGTAAACCTTATACCTGTGTTACCACTATCCCACCTGCATGACACTGATATAGAATGGGGAACGCCCAACCTTACTACAGCCAAGGCAATGGCTCGTTATATTATTGAAGGCGTCAAAATGGCACAAGATGGTATTATTGATGCGATTACCACCTGCCCTATTTCTAAATATTCATTGAATCAGGCTGGATTTTCTTTTCCTGGTCACACTGAGATGCTCGCTGAGCTTACCGACAGTAAAGACTACGCTATGATGATGGCTGGCGATCGCCTTCGGGTAACACTGGTGACAATTCATTGCTCACTTGCCAGTGTACCTAAAGCTCTCACCAAAGATTCTATAATCAAGCTCATCAACACCACCCATCACGCTTTATCTGTTGACCTGGGTATTGAAAACCCAAGAATAGCGGTCGCTGCACTTAACCCCCATGCAGGTGAAAACCTCCTTTTTGGAGACGAGGACCAGACTATCATTTTACCTGCGGTTGAGGAATGCCATAAAAAAGGCATGTTGGTAGAAGGACCATTTCCTCCAGATACAGTCTTTTTTAAAGCAGCCCAGGGCGCTTACGATGCGGTGGTTTGCATGTACCATGATCAGGGCTTGATCCCGTTTAAGCTGCTCCATTTTGATGATGGTGTAAACGTCACCCTGGGACTTCCAATCGTGCGAACCTCAGTGGACCATGGTACGGCCTATGATATTGCTGGATCTGGTATTGCTGATCCATCTAGCCTTACCCACGCCATAGAACTTGCAGGAAAAATAAGTGCAAACCGAAAAACATTCGTAATGAAGAAAGGAACATCCAATGAGTGCTAAAAAGGGCGTTCTCATCGTATTTGAAGGAACCGATGGTACCGGCAAATCCACCCAACTCTCTCTTCTTGAAAAATATCTTCAAGACAGCGATTACCCAGTTATCACCACCCGTGAACCAACTGAAGGAAAGTATGGGCAACAAATTCGCAAGCTTTATATGCAAAGAGATTCACGGACTCCAAGAGAAGAGTTGGAACTTTTTCTCGCCGATCGCAAAGAACATGTAGACAATTTAATTAACCCATCTCTTGCAAGCGGCAAAATAGTACTTTGTGACCGTTATTTTCTCTCTACTGTAGCCTATCAGGGAGCAATTGGTTTTGATGTTGACGAACTTATTTCTCTCAATAATTTTGCTCCTCGTCCTGATATAGCCCTCCTCTTTCATGCTCCGCTTGACACTGGAAAAAAACGAATAACTGAAGGCCGAGGTGATTCACTCAACGATTTTGAACAGATTGAAAATCTTCAAAAAGTTGCTACCATTTTCAATTCACTGTCTCTTGCCTATATACAAAGAATCAATGCTCAGGGCTCTATTGAAGATATCCATGCACAGGTAGTGTCTCACGTGTTACCCATCATCTCTTCAACACTCTGAACGACGGAATAAACAATGAAACTCACGCATCTTTTCATTATTGTATTTTTTATTTTGACAGGATGTAGTGAAAAACAACCAGCACCACCCCCTACACCTCCACCTGAACAGATCGATTTTTCATGTTCTTCATTTTATTTTCTCTGGGGAACCCATGCCGAATATTCTGAACACTACTCCGAAGCTCTGGAAGCATATGAAAAAGCGCTTATTTGTGACCCTACAGCTTCATATATAAAAGAAAAACTCCCAATCCTCATGTTGAAAATGGGAGATTTCGAAACGGCCGCTACATGGCTGGGCGAAGAGATAGAAAAAGAACCCACCAACACCACCTACCTGTTGTTTCTTGCCAACATTTTTGTTCAACAGGAAAAAATTGAAGAAGCGGTTACGTTGTATGAGGAAATCCTGAAACAAGAGCCAGGCAATGAACCTGTTAATACACGGCTCGGTATCCTTTACAACCACCTAGGGGAATATGATACTGCCGAGAAAATTTTTAGAGACCTTCTTGCACGTAACCCTGATTCCTATTTCACTACGCTCTCCCTTGCCCGCCTGCTCAATCAAAAAGCTGGGTATACTGAAGCAACAACGCTCTACGAAAAAGCACTCTCTTTAAACTGGTCCAAGGAACTCGCTTTTGAAATCGGTTATCTCTACAGTAGTCACAAAGATTATGAGCAAGCACTACGGCTCTATACAACGATCACCGACAACGATAAATTTGAAGAAAGAGGTCTACTGAGTCGAATCCAAACACTCCTTGACCTCAACCGACTCACAGAAGCTGAAACTGAACTTCAACATGTTCGTCAATTCAGTCAGCAACCAGAGAAGATTGATCTCATCATAAGCAAGGTGTATCTACAACAGGAAAAAATAGAAGAAGCGGAAACAATACTTAAACGACTGAACAGTCAACCAGAACCATATGAAGCCCGCTATATGTTAGCATTGCTCACATATCGTCAGGAAAACTATCCCGAAAGCCTACAATACGTTGACCAAATCCCTGTAAGCAGTGATAACTTTGAGGAGGCAACATATCTCAAAGTAAAAATATTACAAAAACAACATAAAACAGAGGAAGCAATTGTCCTCCTTGATATGTATCTACAGGACGAGGAAAGTAGTAGCCCCCTGTTTTATGCTCTGCTCTCTTCTCTTTATGTTAACCAGCACCATAAAAAACGAGCTCTCTCAACATTACATAAAGGGATAGCAGCATTCCCAAAAAACTATCAGCTCTACTTTGAACTCGGCCTGCTACTGGAAAAAAGTAATCGCACCGAAGATGCCATAGTTGAAATGCGGAAAGTGTTGGAATTACAACCCGACCATGCCGACGCACTCAATTTTATTGGATATTCTCTTGCTGATAAAAACATACATCTTGATGAGGCTCTTGGATATATCCTTCATGCTATTGAACTTAAGCCTGGAAACGGCTTTATAATTGACAGTCTTGGTTGGGTTTATTTCAGAATGGGAAAGTTTAAGGAAGCTACAGAAGCACTTACGCATGCTGTCTCCCTGCAACCTAATGATCCACATATTTTTGAACATCTAGGTGACTCGTATAATGCAATGGGCGATCAGGATAATGCATACAAAGCCTACCAAAGAGCTTACGAATTATTTGAAAATAAAAACAAAAAATCAGCTGTTAAAGAAAAAATCGATGCAATTACTCAATAACCGACTTTTATCAGAATGTTCCAGCTCCTACATTTTTCTACTGATTTGCCTACTCTTCATCTCTGGTTGTGCACAAAAGCCCTGGGATGTTTCTCTTGGTGAAAAAGAATACGAGGCAGGTTTCCAGCTCGCAAAAGAAATGGCTGTGCAAAATACCCAATGCGTTAAAGCCTTTCATTCAGACCTCACTTTAAAATACGCAAATCCACTTGGAAAAATAACATTTTCAGGTTTTTTACAATACTCCCCCATAACGAATTATAAATTTGTTGCGAGTAATCCATTAGGACAGCCAGTCGTTATTATTGCAGGTAATAAGAAAAAGTATCAGATGATTAATACTTTAGAATCAAAATATACAGCGGGAGGAATGACATCCTTTGCACTACGCTACAAGCTTCCTATTCACTTTTTAAAGGGACGCTGGGATGATTGGTTAACTGGTAAAAACACAATTCCAACTGAATTTATTAGTGATATTAGTAGCGACAAGGAATCACGTGGAATCTGGATCACATTTGAGGACAACAAGGGAGCAAGAAACATATCTCATCTTCTGATCGATCCTGAGAACAAAATCATTTTACAACGTGTCCTAGAGACACGGCAAAAAAAGCCGCTGGCAACAATCCAATACGATAACTATTTTCGGGACCAGTCGTCCTGTACTCAGCCCCAGCATATAGATATATCAGGACTGGAATACGGGACAACCATCAACCTGCAATTATCAGAGACAGAGCTAACCTCAGATATTAAAACGTACAAACTGAAAGCACCTCAGGGCTACCTCAAACAATTGAGACCATAGCAGAAAAATCAAAAATACAGAACTTATTGGGCGACTTTTTCAGCGGGCAACTCGTTAATGATCAAAACAAAAAGATTGTCATTTTTGAAGAACACCTGCTGTAAATCATAATCCCGATCGGGTGAGAGGTCCAAAACGACTCGAACCTTATCCTTATCAGCATGGTACGCAGTTCGAATATTTTCAACATATTTACCGCCTGCAACGATGGCCTTTTGTACATCACCACTCAGTTTCATATTCTGAAAATCGCACAAGACACGAGGGTTATTCTTTTCAATAGCGGACACAGTCGGAGGAAAGAAATCATTTAAGTGAAACAGAACCATTTCACCGCGATTTGAGGAGTCATCAAATGACACTTCCAGTAGTTGCGGAAGACCTGCTGCAACATCTTCTACAACCTTCACCTTTTCAGACTTTTTAGCGACAATTGTGGCTGGTGGAATTGGCTTTTCATCAACAGGGATTGTCGCAAGCTCTTTATGAGTCGATTCTTTGGCTTTCTTGGCGACTGGGGCGATCGCTGGTTCCAGTTTAGCACCCCGCGTCAGCAATATTTCAAGAACGTTCTCGCTTTCTATAAAACTGTGTTTATAGTCGACAGCATAGGTCTTCGACAGATCGACCACGATTCGAGTTTTACTTTTAGGCTCTTTATGTAGGCCAATACGGATAGTATTAGCAAGCTCTCCATCACCCAACTCAATTATATTTTTGCTTTTATAAATTGCCTCTGGAAAATCAATAACCAAACGCGGCCGTTCCCCTTTAAGAGCAAACATTTTAACAGGAACTGAAGCAGCGAGTGTAAATCGTATTTCTTCTTGGTCGTCTGATTTTTTCTTATGGGAGATTGATGTGATTTCGATCAGGCTAGCGGGTTCAGCCAGCAATACTGATGGTGAAAAGAGAAAAAAACTAATAATCGCTACAGCTAGCACTGACACCAATTTCATCAGACAGACCCTTTTTTTATATTATAACGTATGCTTATAAGAAGAATTATGATCAACTTCTTTGATTACATCATCCTTACTTGAAAAGTCAATCAAATTTCAGTAAATGGAAGGACTGACTTTTAATAAATTCCCCTGAAAGTATAGGCCTCTCGCCTCAATTTCAGAAAATTCCCCAACGGTACACCGATGACAGACAGTAGAATCCTATCCGCAATTAACAAACCCGGTCGATATCTCGGCCATGAATTCAATTCAATTAAAAAAGATTGGGATAGCGTCAAAGCGAAAGTTGCTTTTATCTTTCCAGATCTATACGAGATTGGAATGTCCCACCAAGGTTTACAAATACTATATCATCTTTTAAATAAAAAAGACGAATTCCTTGCTGAACGTTGTTATTGCCCTGATACAGACGTTGAAAAACTTCTTAGAAAAGAAGATGTTTCTCTTACAAGCCTCGAAAGTGGTAGACCTCTAAAGGATTTTGATATCCTCGGTTTTACACTACCCTACGAGCTTTGCTACACTAACATCCTCACCGTCCTGGATCTTGCGTCAATCCCATTTTACACGAACCAGCGCGACGACTCATATCCTATCCTCCTTGCTGGCGGTGCTTGTGCCCTAAACCCTGAACCTGTGGCCGACTTTTTTGATGCAATTTTGTTGGGTGATGGTGAAGAAGCTATGATTGAAATCACCCAGCTCATAGCGGAAACAAAACAAGCAAAGGCGTCAAAAGAGGACGTCCTTAATCAGCTAGCTGAGATCGAAGGTGTATACGTACCCAGCCACTTTCACATCGAATACGATGAAACAATCCCTGAAACACCGATTGCGGCCATCAAACATAAAAGCAATAAACCAACTACCGTCTTACGGAGAATAGTTGCAAATCTCGATGATATTGACCACCTGAAAAACCCTATTGTACCCAACGCAAAAATTGTACATGATCGCCTTGCTATAGAGGTCGCCCGTGGCTGTACGAGAGGTTGTAGATTTTGTCAGGCTGGAATAACCTACCGTCCAGTTAGAGAGCGGAGTGCTGAAAGTATCATGGAACTTGCCAAAGAGAGTATTGAAAACTCCGGTTTTGACGAACTGGCTCTTCTCTCATTGTCCACAGGAGATTACTCCTGCCTTGAACAGGTTCTCACTCCTTTAATGGATGAATTTGCCGACAAATATGTCTCTGTTGCAATGCCATCTATGCGAGTTGGAACACTCACTCCTTCCATCATGGAGCAGGTCAAAAGAGTACGCAAAAGTGGTTTTACACTTGCTCCGGAGGCTGGAACTGAACGTCTTAGAAATGTTATCAACAAAGGAATTACCGAAGAAGCTCTTATAGACACATGTACTGAAGCCTTTAATCTGGGCTGGCGGGTTATAAAATGCTATTTCATGATCGGTCTACCAACAGAAAACCAGGCAGATATGGATGGCATTGTTGATCTTGTTATTAAAATGCTAGCCACAAGAGGTCATGGTCCCGGCAAAGGCAAAAAGCAGATCAACGTTAGCGTTGGCACCTTTGTGCCCAAGCCACACACTCCTTTTCAATGGGAAAAACAGCTGACTATTGACGAGAGTATGAGCAATATCAGACGCATAAGTGACAACCTCCCGAAAAAAGGTGCCAACCTCAGGTACCATAATCCACGAACCAGCTATCTTGAAGGTGTTTTTTCACGTGGTGATAGAAGGCTTGCAGGTCTTTTAGAAAATGCCTGGCAGAACGGTGCAAGACTTGACGGATGGACTGAACACTTCAACATTGATGTGTGGCAGCTTGCAGCTCAAAATTGCGGCCTTTCTCTTGATAACTATCTCAGAGCAAGAGAATTAGATGAAATTCTTCCATGGGAACATCTACAGAGCCGTGTTGATACTCAATTTTTAAAAGATGAGCTCAAAAAAGGTAAGGCCGAAGGGTACACACCCGATTGTCGCTACAATGATTGCCAGAAATGCGGCTTGTGCGACTTTGACACCATCATGCCCATAGTCCATAACAGGAAAGGTGACCTTGCTCCACCTGAGCGAAAACAAATTACACCAGTTGACCACTCAGACGATGGCCATTTTAAGTATATCGTCCATTATTCTCGTACAGGTAACATTTGTTATCTTGGACATCTTGAGATTCTTCAGGTCATATTCCGTGCTTTACAGAGGGCACATATCCCTACAAACTACAGCCAGGGATTTAATCCATCACCTAAGGTTTCTTTTGGTCCTGCACTTCCTGTTGGTACTGAAAGCTACGGTGAATATTTCATCATGGATCTCAAATCACCACTTCAAAGTGTCAACGCTACCAAAGACATACTCACCCAGACACTCGCGCCTGGCCTCGAAGTCACTGGAATTGAACTCCACTCTGGTAAAGTTCCACAGAAGATGATGGTCTCATACTCTATTCATTTACCCACAGAGGCGAGTGAGAATTGGAAAGAGGCTGCGGAAAGTTTTTATGCTGCAGAGAGCTTTGTTGTGGAGAAAACCAGAAAAGGAAAGACAAAGGAAATAGATATCCGCCCTATGATTGAAAAATTTGCTTTTACTAGTTCTCAAGATATTGATCTCGACGTTATAGCGGAAAGTGCACAGGCAGGGATAAAACCCATCGAGGCTGTCACTCATATTTTGCAATTGACTCAAGAAGAAGTAAACCTCACTAAAATAGTGAAAAAAGGCTGGATACAGTTAGGGTGATTTTTTCCTCCCTTTAAAGGACTATGGCAACCACTATTTTCTGCCAAGAACCACATAAACAACAGCGAGTAAGTGGATGTCTATTCATTCTGCTCGCTGTTCTCAGCATGACCCCTCTCTGTATCACACCTGCAAGCGGAAGCGGTACGGAGATTATTTCTCAAAGCTCAAACCTCATCACAAATGGTGGCTATCTTGTCAGGTCAGATAAGAAAACCATCAGCTACCGTGAAAACGATATCTTCCTCCCCGCATCTACTCTGAAGCTGCTTACATCCTTGGCAGCATTTGATCTACTCACTCCTGATTTCAGATTTGAGACCCATTTTTATCTCGATGACAAACAGAACCTTTACATAAAAGGGTTTGGAGATCCATTTCTAACATCTGAAGAAATTTTGTATATTTGCTCTATTCTTAAAAAAAGAGGTGCGAGTAGGGTTCGCACGGTATTTCTCGATGACAGCTCCTATTCTCTACACGATCAGACACCAGGAACGACAAGCAGTAATAATCCCTATGATGCGCCCAATGGAGCACTGGCCGTCAACTTTAATACTCTGGCAATAAACAAGCTTGCCGATGGCACAATACTATCTGCCGAGCCACAAACACCTACACTGCCTATCATGCAACTACTAGGAGTTGATCTTCCCTCGGGTGTACAGCGTGTCAACATCAAGACTGCCAAAGACATTGGACAAATCCCTATACAACTGCAATATGTGGGCGAGTTATTTTGCGCTATGATGAGACAAGCTGGGATTAGAGTTGAAAGTGGTTTTCAAAGCGGTCCTGTTCCCCTTTCACTTCAGCCATTATATATCCATAGAAACAGTAAAACATTACATGAGGTCATAAAGGAGTGTCTACACTACTCCAATAACTTTATTGCAAACCAGGTCTTTCTGTATTGTGGCCTGCAAACTAGTGGTGCACCTGCAACTTGGAATAAAGCCAGGAAATTTATGGAGAACTACCTTACAGAGACTCTAGCATTATCCCCCAAACACATTTCTGTTGAAGATGGTTCTGGCTTAAGCCGTCATAATAGAATCAGCGCAGTTGCATTAGTCACAATTCTAGAACGCTTCCGCCCCTACAGCAGCCTCTTAAACAAGCAGGACGGACTAATGCTTAAAAGTGGAACTCTACAGGGGGTGTACTGCTACGGAGGATATTTCACAGTCAGTGAAGAACTCGTCCCTTTTGCCATTCTCCTCAATCAAAAAGAAAACACAAGAGATGAACTCCTTAAGAGATTACATTCTCTCTATGACTCTCACCCATAAAAACCACACTTACGGCAATCCTATTAATACCCTAAAAGCCCTTGCCCTCGTTTCCCCCATTTACTATTCTCGTTAATAACGATTTCAAACATTAGATCTTACGTTTACCCATCACTCTAGCTTACAAACAAGGAAACGTATAATGGCGACAAAAAAATATCTAAGCTGTAGTTCTGTGGCATTTGCCCTCCTCGTAAGTCTTGCTCTTTATGGTTGCGGGGCACCAGTCGGTAGTCCTGAGGATGGGAAACGATGGTACACCATGCACAACTGCTCTTCCTGTCATGGCCTACACGGTAATGATGGTCGGGCTGTTGATATTGCGGGTGTCGACATGAGATTTGGCAGTTTTGTTCGCACACTACGACGAACAAACGCACCCATTATGCCACACTTTGCTGAATCAAAAATCAGTAAACAGGATGCTGCTGATATGTATGCTTATCTTAAAAGTATTAAGAAAGGGAATTAGTATGTTTAATCTTTAAAAGATTTCCCTTCTTCAAATCAGAATTCACCTCCTATTATATCGAAATCATTAATCAATCACAAAACTCCCGGCCACATTGCAGCACCATGCCATTGAGTATTACAACTATTTTGTAGGAATGGATATTATACTTGCGTGTAACCATCGATGGGTGTAAATAAAGTCCAAGTTTAATAATTTGTACTATTGTAATCAGCTTATAGGAGAGCCCTATCATGCAAAATCGTAGTTTCAAAAAATCATTATCTAACACCCTTTATCTCGGCCTTATAACCACTACTACTCTACTTCCCCTTGCTCCAATTTCTTCCATTGCGGCAGAGGTTAAAAATAATACTGCAACTGTTGTACTAGATGATCAGAGTAAAACTCAGGTCCCTGAAAAAGCAGTAGAATCCTCGGCGACAACAGCTCCTGTCGAAAAAACTTTGCCATCAGAAACACCAGAAATAACGTCAAAAAATGAAGGCGAAGGTATGTCTACGGGCATGAAATACACACTCGGTGTAGGTGGCGCTGTTGTCGCTCTTGTCGGCATTGCAGCACTTGCTGGAGGCGGCTCTAGTGACTCTTCTCCAACGCCCCCAACAGAAGAACAAATGGTCGGTCCGTGGCAAGCAAATGCCAGTAGTGTTGACGGAAGAACATACACAGGAACCTACACTCTCTACTCTGGAGGTTCTCATAGTTATGATATTTATGTTTCAGATGGTAACCACAAGGTCGGATCTGGTGCATGGAAATTGGTTGAGTATGATCTTGAGATACGGAATTATAGTGGTTCTACCTACCGTGGAACTTTTACTGAAGGTGTAAAAAACACTGTCACAACTTATACAACCGATGGAAGATGGACAAATATATTGACTAAGTAAGATATTTTCCATGGCTGGAACCGGAATCATTTTTGAGTTGCCTCTTCCAGCCATGGAAGATATCTTGCAGTTGTAATACAGTTTACTGCTTAACCTTCCAAAAGTTACATATTGACCTCCTTGTTTTCCTTCTTCTTCACTATCATGACAAGATTCATTTAATCTGTATGTTTGAAATTGTTGCGTCTAGCTCGATAAAGAGATAGGATGCGCGCCAAATATAGCCTCGGCCGATCCCATGGAATTTGCTGCAGGATGTTTAAATAGAGTGTTAACTTTTTTGGTGGAACCAGTGCTTACAAAGCTGCTTGAAAAAAAGGGCGAGTTTGAACTAAAATATACCTTTGCCAACATGACCAAAACGTCCCTGGAGTCATGGTTACGTGTCAATTGCAAACAGGACCCAAGTTACCCGGAATCGAGAGTTCATAGTATTTATCTTGAAACTAATCTGGCAGAATCTTACCAGGAGAAAGTGAACAGCGATTTTTTTAAGACTAAATATCGAGTTCGTTGGTATGAAAACAGACATGGGCAACCATTTTCGGAAGGCCCGACTGTTCCGGTTTTTTTGGAAAATAAAATGAAAATTGGCAGTAAACGCCTCAAGAATAGATGGGTTGTAGATGAAGATTTCAACAAATTAACAACTCAAAGCCTCAATTCTACTTTCCACTCCAAATGGTATAAATTATTTTTGGGGTTCAAGGATGAAATCATCCCCAACCTTCATCCGTTTATCCAAATTTCGTATACCAGAAAACGCTTCATTGATTCAATTACCAATACACGCCTGAGTCTCGACTTTGATATACGTGTAGAAAGAACAAACTCAATCTTACTTCCACCACCTCACAGAATAACCCTACCTGTAGGCGTTTTTGAGGTAAAAAGTAAGTCTAACTACCCCCCGCAATCACTGGCATATTTAACTACGAATTTGGTTAAAAAAGCTAACTTTTCAAAATATGGAGAATGTGTCTCTTCAGTAGAGATGTAAACTAAGGTATTTATATGGATGATTTATTTTCTGTAATTTCTGGTATGGGTAATCAAAGGATTGAAGATATTGGTATACCAGCCTTTATTTTCGTTATCTCAGCATCTCTTCTTTCCGCTTTTGCTATATCTGCATTATACACGTATTTCTTTACCGCCAGGGCGACAGGTAGCCAAGTTAATCGGGCGTTCCCACTTCTCTCGATTTCAATAACTGTTATCTTTATTACTATTCAGTTTTCACTACCACTTTCTCTTGGATTACTGGGTGCTCTCTCAATTGTTCGATTTCGTACGCCAATTAAAGAACCAGAAGAAATTGGTTTCATAATGCTTGTGATAGCTTCGTCGCTTTCATGTGCAACATTCAATATCACCTTTGCTGTAATACTTGCAATTTTCTCAGTGATCGCACTACTGCTTATGGAAGTCGTGACTCCTCTGACGAGAGGCAGGGTACATGGAGGTATGCTCGTTGTTCGTGGTCCTAAACAAGACAACCTCCCAATAGTTATTGAAGGTATATTAGAAGAGATAGAGAAATCCTTCAAAAAAGGCTCTCTTCATAGCATTGCTTGTGAAGATGACCTCTGTATCACTTTTGTTTTCCACAAAACAAAGCGTTCCCAGATCAATGACATCACGACCACCCTTATTAAGCACTATCCTGATTTTCAATTTAACCTCATGGTCAATAGGTCTGCAAACCTATAGAAAATGGACGAAAAGAACAGATCTCTAGGTACGTTTATACTCGCAGTCTTACTTTGTATACTGCTCGCTGTTATAGCTTATTTTTCTCCAGACCTGAAAAGTAAATTTCAGCAAGACGCAATACCATCTCCGTTACTTTCGTATGGTGAAACAGGAAAGATCTTAAGAGAATTAGAGGCAATTCTTCCATTAGAAGACAAGAGCTCTCTTTCCGGTTTTATGCCAAATACAGTGGATTTTGCTCAACGCGCTGCAAAGGAGCGAAAAAAATGGTTACTTATTGAAAAATACAAGCATTTTGCTGATAAGGGTATTTACGGATACATAGAAATGCAGTCGGTAGAACCAAACGTTCCTTTTATAATTTACAATCAACCCGATAAAGACTGGAAACGGGTAATGAACACCACTATCCGTGCGAAAAAAGTTTCATACCCTTTTTTCATTGACGAAAATAATGAGAAAATCAACCTCCAGCTCAGTTTTTCCAATAAACAATCTCCTGTCAAAATAACCGGCATAGCTTTCTTCCAAAAGGGCTACCATCCTCTCATTTACACTGACCCAATAGCCTTTAATAGTTTCCTTAGAAAAAGCTCAAAAAAGCATGTCAATATTACCAAGTACGGTATAGAGGTCCCTGCTTCTCAAGAAGTTAATCATCTTAACGCAAAATCCACCTTTCAGAAAAAAACGTTAGCTGGAATCAGTAAATACCAAAAGAAACAAGGTAATACTCAAATCCAGTTAGTTGCGCAAAAAGACCATCCACTTTTTAATAACCTTAAAATTGCCAATCATGAACTGGCCGATATCAGTAAGAAAAAAATATCTGTCTTGGCCATTGATGTTGATGAAGTTGATTTGCGTTCAAAAGAATATGGAATTCTAACCAATTTTGATGAACATGGTCGCCGTTGGGAGAGGCTGAGTTATGTACGTTTTTTCAGGGACGGCCAGGATGTTTTCTCTAATTTCTCGGGGATCCGCTTACAGGGCGGAGATCCTGGTCGAGCCAAAGGACTTATAAATTTCCGCCTCTTTTTCAGAGAAGAGTACGGCAAATCTATGATCAAGGCTGAAAAACTATTTAGTGGAGCTGCTGGCGATATTAAAAGGCTTGCTATTAAACAATCTGAATGGCCTAAATGGCCTCTAAACAGTCCAATAGCATATGATGTCTCGCGGCAAATAGGTGTTTTAGCACCCACAACAGAGATGATACTTCTCTACTTAAATGGAGAGCCACTTGGACTATATTATATAGTTCCCCATCTCGGTGAAAAACAACTCAAATCCATGCTACCAGACAAAGACTATAATTATTTCCGGATACGAGGTAGCCAACACGATTCAGACAAACATTTTATGACTACTAACTTCTTCAAAGTATTAGCGGCCAAAAAGAAAATGAGTGAGGAATTCGCTAGCCAATTTTTTGATCTAGAGAATTTATCAAGACAGGCGTTTTCATATATGGCAAATGCGACCGGAGACTTCTGTCAAGGCATTGCCTTAAAATCCGAAAATCCCGGTAGTAAAATGTTTTGGTATTCGTGGGATATGGACCACAGTTATATTGATGCTCCAATGGAAGTTGAAACGAAACGCCCCAACGTGAGAGATAGATGGGAGCAGCCCCCTGGCATGTCTCTTGCCTTATATAAAAGAAAACCTAGTCAGAAAAAGCACCACTGTGTTCGGTTTCGCCTTTTTAGACGACTTACAAATGAAGACCCGATCTTCAGAGAAAAAACAAAACACCTCTTTGCGTCAATTATGAACCATGAGCTTACCGATGAATTCATTACCGGGCTCCTTGATAAATACCAAAGAAAGCTAGAAGCGATTTCTTACCTAGGCGGTGATGAATATATCAATATACTGCGTGATTTTTTCAACAACCGAGAGCAGTTCCTTCTGCAGGAAATGCAGACTCAGTTCCCTACAGAAAAACCTGTAGTTTGCCACATTAGTGCTGAGAACTACCCCATAGAAATTGATGGATTTACAAAAAATTCCCCCTATGAAGGAACCTACTTTCCAGGGGCAGCACTTACTCTTGCTCCTGCAGGAGACAATACAATCAAGTATTGGCTTATTAACGGAGAGAAAGTAGAACAAGACATGACCAGTTTACTCATAACAACAGGGCAGCGCTGTGAGATTAAAGCGGTACATTAACAGAGAGAGAGCACTCACGATCCCTTAGGACATTCACCGTCAAACGGTTTCACCTCACAGCAGATGTGTTTCGATAATGCGAAAATGATGGAGGTGAACCACACTATCAAAGGGATTTAAGTGCCTTAATAGGTTCCAGATTAGCTGCTTGAATCGCAGGGTACAGTCCAAAAAATATACCTGCAAATACAGCAAGAGCAAAAGGCAACAGCATAGACACAAATGTCACCCTTACCGCCCATCCTGCAAGCTGTTCGATAAATATTACGGCTATAAACCCTAAAACCAATCCCACCAATCCACCAGTTATTGTTAGGAGCACTGACTCCGTCAGAAATTGAAATATAATATCCTGTTTTGTTGCGCCAACAGCTCGCCGAATACCAATCTCCCGCTTTCTCTCTGAAACATTAGCCAACATAATATTCATAATACCAATTCCACCAACAAACAGTGAAATCCCGCCGGTTACAGCTAAAAACAAATTAAAAACAGCCTGTGTTTTCATCGATTGATTTAACAACTGCCGAGGTACAAGCATGCTGTAGTCATGAACTTCATGGTGGTTTATATATAACAACCGATCTATAGCCTTTGATGCCGTTATGACATCAATGCCCTCTGCTATTTTAACAATAATCTGGCTTAAATCAGAAGAGAGTGATGATCTCAAAGAATCATCTCGATCCATCACAGAAAAAGGAAAAGAAAGAAAAACCATCTCGTTGGTGTTATCCGAAGTAATTTTTTTCACCTCAGTGTTTACCTTCTCAGTATTTTCAAGAAGACCAATCACCTGGTAGAGTTGATCTCCAAGGCGCAAATGAGCACCGACTCGGCCTGAAGAACCAAGTAGCTTTGCCACCTGAGCCCCCAACACACAAACAAGATTATTTTGTTTTGAATCTTCCATTAGGATATAGCGGCCTTCGCTGAGCCTTCTCCCTGCAATGTCCATATATTCCGGACTCGCAAATACGACTTTCGCACTAATGTTCTTGTCTATACCAAACGGTACTATTTTGATCTCTTTTAATCCGGCAACACTCTCGACAAACGGTTGATTTTCCAGTCGGTGTATATCGTTCCAAGTGAGCCCGTAACTTTTGTTTCCTGAGTTAACTCGCTCCTGTTCATCATTTTTAGAAGCTTTATGAACATAAATATTATTCAACCCTAAACCTGCTAATTCAGATAATACCTTCTGCTTTGCCCCTTCTCCCGTAGATATCATAGCCATAACAGCTAAAACACCGCAAACAATTCCAAGAATACTGAGCAACGATCTCAGCTTATGGGAAAGTAATGAGAGAAATGCAACTTGTGAAAACCTGAAAATTCTTAACATATCAACCAGTCAGTATTCCATTTTCCATGGTCATTGTCCTGTTTGTCATGCTGGCCACCTTTGGGTCATGTGTTACCAAAATAATCGTAGATCCTCTGTCGTTGAGCATTTTCAGAAGTGATAATATCTCTCTACTGTTTTCTTCATCCAAATTACCAGTCGGTTCATCTGCGAGAATGAGTTTTGGTTCAATCGAGAGAGCTCTTGCTATAGCGACCCTCTGCATCTCCCCACCCGATAGCTCCGACGGCCTATGATGCTTCCTCTCCGTCAGCCCAACGAGATCAATCGCCGCATCAACTTGCCTGCGTACAATATCTGCATCAACATCACGATACAAATAAGGCAGAGCAACATTCTTCTCTACATTTTGTTCGGAAATAAGGTCAAATGTTTGGAAGACATACCCAATCCAATGGGCCCTGATCCATGACCTCTCGTTATCAGACAATGAAACAATATCTCGTCCATTCAAATGATACGTCCCACTGTCCGGCTGCAAAAGCGTTCCTATAATATGCAATAGAGTTGTCTTACCAGACCCTGAGGTTCCCATAATAGAAATGAAATCACCTTCTTCAACTGCACAATCCACATCGGTTAACACATTTACAGCTTTTGCTCCCAAAACGTAATTCTTTTTTATGTTGCGTAATTGTACGAGCATATCCATTGCCATCAGCGCTGATTCTCTTTTACCAAACTGACTCGATCTTCAACGTTTATCCCTGAGATAATTTGGATGTAATCCTCATTCTGAGCCCCAGTCGTGACCTCTCTGCGCTCATAACCTGTCAATCCATTTCGCACCAGACAATAGCTCGACTCTCTATCATGAAACACAGCTTGAATAGGAACAGTCAAAATATTTTCCAATACCTGTGAAACAATAGAAACCTGACAGGTCATCCCTGGCCTAAAGCGATTATCTTCCTGATTAAGGGTAAAGATAATTTGGAAAAACTTTTCCTGCCCCTGCCTGGCATCCGCTGTTGTTGCAAGGGCACCTATAAAAGTCAGTTCTCCAGACATACTTGCATCGGGATAGGCATCTACACGAATATCTCCATGTTGTCCTAATGCGAGCTTGTGTAGATCGATTTCTCGAGCTTTCGTCTTCACGATCATCTGTGAGATATCAGGTAGATAAAGAATAGGTTGATTAGGGAAGACGCCATCACCTACTCTAGGTTTACGCTTTTGTCCGTCCCGAAAGGTTTCATAATGAATAACAATACCGTCGAATGGTGCTTTTATTATTGTATTGGCAAGCTCCTGTTGAGCAAAAGCGAAAGCACTTTTCTTGGCATTTAATTTACTTTCAATCTGAATCAAGGTCGCTTCAGCCTTTGCTATTTTATGTCGGCCACCCTGGTATGTTTGTTTAACGAGGAGACTGCTGTTTTCCTTCTTTGCCAGAGCACTTTGTAACAGTGCCGGTAAAACATGCTTTTTATAGTTCACATATCTATCATTGGCAGTTTTTAACTTATCCCGATAAACTGATATTTTTTCTTTTACCGAACTGATTTCCGATTTATTATCATAACCATCTTTTTCCATCGCCAGTAAATCAGCAAGAAAAGCCTCGTAACGCTGCAATTCAAGTTTGGCCTTATCTTTTTCTTCCTGCAAAGACGATATTTTTAAAGGACCATCGCCGTCACGAAGGCGTTTATATTCAAGTTCCGCCACATTAAGATTATACTTGGAATTGGCGACCTCACTCTCGACTTGGTTCTTTTCATATTTAACACTCTGCGTTGAAGCTTGCACCGCCGCTTCAAGGCCTGCAGACTCTGCTCGCAGCTGTTCAACAAGATGCTCGTACGGCCCTGGATCTAATCGTACCAAAACATCATTACGTTTAACCCGGACACCATCTTCGATAAGATAAATAATCTTACCTTTTGAGTCTCTAATTTCAGACGCCACCATATGAGATTGACTTGCATCTAAAACACCCACCACATCCAGATCAATCGTGAAACTCCGCTGGCTTGCAACCCCATCAACAAAATCAGTTTTAGGCGTTGCCTCATCCATCTGAAAATATGTTGCAGCAGCAACAGATGAAACAAGGAGAAGAAAAAGAATCAGTCCACTCTTCATTGTGTCACTCCCTCTCTATCGTTCTGTGCTACCAAGGTACCTATTGCGGATCGTAACCTATACGTTCCCACAATATATCCTATTCGGTCAAAGATAAGATCAGTCTGTGCCCTTTGCAGTTGGGACTGAGACTCGATTAAATCAAAGTTACCAGCCATACCGTGACGAAACTTACTTTCAGAAAGCATAAGTTTTCCTTGAGCCTGCTTTGCCTGCTCTTTACGGATTGCTATCTGTTTTTCTTGTTTTTCAAGACTATTCAATTCAGTTCTTACCTCTTGAATGATGTTTTGCTTTGTTTCTTCAAGATTTATCAGAGTTCGGCGATGCCTGATAAGGCTTTCCTGATAGTCATTTTTTTCTACCTTTCTAAAGATATCTGTATCACTTGTCAAAGAAACCGTCCAACTCTCGTCTGGCAGATCAAAAACAACTTTTTCTCCAAACTTATTGTACCCAATGTCTAAACTAACATTGGGCAACAGATTATTTTTGGCAACAGCCAACTTACGTTGAGCTTCTCCAATTTCTAACTGGCTTTGCTCTAATTCAATTCGATTCTCAAGCGCAATTTCAATCGTATCACTTTCCACAAGATCAACAGGCACAAAATCAATTGGTGCTGTAACTGTCAGGGTTCCCGTAATGGGCATTGCCAGTATTTTTTTTAATTGATCGCGATTATTTTCATACAATTCAATGGTAGCCGTCAGTTCCTCTTGAACTTCTTTTATTCTGATTTCAGCACGGTAAAGATCTATTGCGGTGATGACACCTGCTCTTTCTTTAAGTTTTGCTAAAGCGAGATGCTTTCCAAGCCCTTGGAGGTGTTTTTTCAGATATCCCAACTTTTGTTCGGTTTGAATAGTTGCATACACTTGGCTTACAGTCTGCAGAATGATTGTTTTCTGCTGTTTGTAATATTCTATCTTTGATTGCTTAACCGCAAATCGACCACTGTAAACAACGTCCCTAGTAAATTGTTCTCCAAGACCACGTAAAAGGGGAACACGCAGAGAAACACCAAATCCTGTATGCTCTCCAGCTTCACCATTTGCCACTTCAGGGGTAACAGTTGCAATAACGCCAGATGATGTTTTTTTAGAAATATCCGCCGCAACCCTCCAAGTCTCATCAGACTCAGATGAATAGCCAACCCCACCAGTTGGTAAGACCTTAACGTCAAACTCAGATTCCTGACTATTCAGAGTCAAGTTATTAGATTGAACTCCCAGCTGCCCACGAACAAGAGACCTATTTTGTCTCAGAGCAAGTTCTATCGCATCGGTGAGAGAAATGGTGGTCGGCTTGTTTGCTGTACGGATATCAGTATTCATATTCTCGCCCACTTCAGCTAGGGAAAATATTGGTGACGCAATACAAGCGATCACTAAAGACAGGGTGACGCTTAATATTTTCATCAAAAGATTGTACGGCATTTATTATCTCAGTTTACAATTCATATTTTAAAGAAATCACTACTACAATCATTTTTCTCACACACATTAAAATGAAAACATGACCACTCAAACCCACCCGGTATGTGGCACATATTTACTGACAGGATTGCCAGAAGTGGAAGAAATAAAAACAGGAAGAATACAGAGCTGTAAACCATGACTAATTAAAGAGGTGGAGAAAAAGAAAGCTTGGTAATTTTAATTTTTATCCTGGCCTAAACAAAACTACAAAGAGCGGTGTCATATGATACTCTACCATTTTATTGGTCACAATCTTTTTATTGTACGCTCAATCTCATAGCGTATTTCCAAAACCAACAGTTGATTTTCCTGCATTCTATTACACTCAATTTACCGCTCCGACCTTGTGCCAACACACATTAAATTCACCGTAATCTTACTGTTTTTTTGGAAAATGTCCTTTATTGTGTTGAGCAAGTCACACTAAATATAAAAAAACAAAAAACATATTTTGATCCGGTTGGTATAAAATGA
Source organism: Desulforhopalus sp. (assembly GCA_047622095.1). Lineage (GTDB taxonomy): Bacteria > Desulfobacterota > Desulfobulbia > Desulfobulbales > Desulfocapsaceae > Desulforhopalus_A. The sequence continues at coordinate 44,164 of JBLHNU010000026.1, read as the reverse complement.
CAATTGCCCTTTCACTCACTCACATGCAGCACCAGAGAACGGTTCATTTAGCGCAGGTAGAATTCATAACTCTCTGTTCCTTCTGCTCAAAAATACTCGACAATAGCTGGAAATCCATTGAGCATAGTGGATCACGCATAGAAATATCTTCAATATCCCACGGCTTTTGCCCTGATTGTACCAGAGAACATTATCCAGCTTTTGATTGGGATTGAACCATCGCCTACCCAAATTTTGAAGGACAATAATCCCGTTTTTTATTACGATGTACAAAAGTACTTCACTTTATTTTTCAGTATATTTACCAGAAATTAGTTTTGTTTTCAGCTAGATACAAGACACAATAGGTACATTCACTTAGTGGTGATTTGGGTATTCCTACCCATTGCACAACCACTAAATAATATTTATTATTTTTGATGTAAATTATAACTTCATAATTTCCTCAATTCAGGACGAGACAATGCACAATCCCCAGAAGCCGCCTCTTACCTCCTTTACCGTAATCTCACATAAAAACGAACTCCGAGAAGTCATTATCAGCCAAAAAGCGATTGATTCCTATGCAAATCCCCAAGAGTACAAAAATGTTCTTAATATCGATACCATTGAAGGTGCAGTAGTGTATAAAACGAGCGATCCTGAAATACTCAAGCTTCAGGACGGCACTATCCTTAAAAAAGTTCATCGTCCATAGAACAAATTCATTTTCAACACTATCATTCCAGCGCCCCTTCTTCCCCTATCTACTCACCTCATCTGAAAAACAGTTCATTTGCCTAAGAGATTACGCTGCTTAGGTCTCGTTCTTTTGCATCAATTCTGACAAAGTATTTCAAAATAAAAATTGAGCTGTTAGTATAGCCGCATATACTGTTTTATCCCTATAATCTCCATAGTACATTAACACAATGAAGCTACTTCACACGTCAGACTGGCATTTGGGCCGCGCACTATACGGCCGCAAGAGACATAGAGAATTCTCACAATTTCTCGATTGGATGATCGAGACGCTTGCTTCTGAAAGAATCGACGTCTTACTTATTGCCGGAGATATTTTTGATACCACAACACCAAGTAACTGGGCTCAGAACCTCTACTATAGATTTCTGACTCTCGTCCAAGAAACATGCTGTAGACATGTCGTTATAACAGCGGGAAATCACGATTCGGCAACGTTCCTTGAAGCGCCTGCTGGAATTTTAAAAACACTGAATATCCATGTCATTGGCAGTATAAATGAGGATATTGAAAAAGAGATAATTCAAATTCCTGGACAAAATGGCGAAACACAGCTTGTGGTATGCGCAGTCCCCTACCTCCGTGAACGCGATATCAGGTTTGCAAGTCCTGGTGAAACAATTGAAGAAAAATCAGCCAAACTCGTGCAAGGGATTCAACAACACTATGCTGATGTCGTAGATCATGCTAGAAAAACGCAGGAAAACAACCAAAATAAAGTTCCTCTCGTCGCTATGGGGCATCTCTTTGCAGCCGGTGGAAGTAGCGTTACAGGAGACGGTGTCAGAGAGTTATATGTAGGATCCCTCGCTCACGTACCCGCATCCATATTTCCGGAATCAATTGACTACCTCGCACTAGGTCACCTTCACAGCGGGCAGCTCCTTGCAAAAAATGAATCCCGAAGATACTGTGGCAGTCCACTACATATGAACTTTGGTGAAGGAAGATATCCAAAGACTCTTGTCACAGTTGAATTTAATCAAACAACACCAACCATAGACACCATAGAGATCCCAACCTTTCAACGACTGGAGTCCATTGACGGTAATATGGCAGAGCTCCTCTCAAAAATAGAGTACTTAAAAGCAGAAGAGTGTTCAATATGGTTGGAAATCAAATATAGCGGACAAGCCCTTGTTGCCTCACTTCAGGAAAATATGAGGGAGGCTGTTGCAGGAAGTACGCTTGAAATCCTGCGCATCATAAACACCCGCATTATTGCGTCTGTTTTAACGAGTGAAGGCAACCTTGAGACCCTGGAACAACTCTCCGTAGAAGAAGTTTTTGATAGATGTCTCTGTCAAAACAATATCACCGGTACACAGTATGATGAACTTACCTTACGTTTTAATCAGACTGTAGATATTCTACAGCAAGAAATTGAATAACCTTTCACTATGATAAACTGACTAAAAAAATAGGCCCATACTACTTTTATTTTGACGAACTTCTCACGAACCACTTATCAAGCTTAGCTGTGGTAGATATTTCAGTATGAAAATACAAACTGTACGCTTTAAAAATCTCAATTCACTGTCCGGGGAATGGCTTATTGATTTCACTAACCCTCACTTTACAACCAGTGGAATATTTGCAATTGTCGGAACCACGGGTGCGGGGAAAACTACAATTCTCGATGCCATAAGCCTTGCACTTTATGGGCGAACACCAAGACTTAAACAGATCAGCAAATCTACAAATGAAATCATGAGCCGTCAGGCTGGTGATTGTTTCTCCGAAGTTGAGTTCGCCTCATCTAAAGGGAAATTCAGAGTACACTGGAGTCAACATCGGGCTCGTAAAAGCCCAGGTGGTGATTTACAACCCCCACGACACGAATTTGTTCTTGCTGAAACGGGTAAGGTCCTCGCGATTAAATTAAAAGATGTTGCTGATCGAGTGACCGATGCTACTGGGATGAATTTTGATCAATTTACCCGCTCAATGCTTTTAGCCCAGGGCGATTTCAGTAAATTCCTCCAGGCGAGCTCCGATCAACGAGCCCCAATCCTTGAACAAATTACAGGAACAGCAATATACAGTCAAATCTCAAAACAAGTACACCAGTGTAAAACCGATGAGGAGAAGAAACTCGAGCTTTTACAAAGTGAACTAAAAAATCTACATATCTTGAGTCATGAGGAAATAAAGGCTGTACGTGATACCCAGGCGACAATAGGTGAAAAAGCCCAACAACTCCAAGAAAAAATCAATATAACTAACAGAGGTTTACACTGGCACCTTAATCTTAAAAACCTTTTAGCCAAAAAGAAAGAACTGGAAACTGCGTCATCTCAGCTACGTGAAAAATGGGAGACAGCCCGCCCTTTAAGAGAAACGCTCGCGAAGGCTTTACAGAGTAATCTACTGGAAGGGACATACAATCATCTTACCCATCTCAGAACAAGTCAGAAAAATGATCACCTTCAGTTATCAACCACAACCTCGCAAATAAAACAGTTACAAGAAAATATACCTCTGATCATTCAACAAAGAAGTGCTGCCGAAAAGCTGTACAAAGAAAAGCTTCACACCCTACATAAAACAGCTAAAGCAATAACAATTGTACGGCAGCTGGATTACGAATCCCAGAAATATTCAAAAGATATTAGCACATCAGAAAGCGACATAAAACACCTCAAAAAAGATCTCTTGGCTCAAAGCGAGAACCTTAAAAATATTGATCAACAGATAGGTGTATCAGCTAAAGCCATTTCTAAAATTAAAGATTACCAAAAGTTACATCAGGCTGATGAGACACTCCTTGAAATCTTATCGGGTATTGACGAAAAATCTGCTCGCCTCGACCAGTTGACCGGCGCAGTAAAACAAATGAAACAAAGTGTTGCGCAGCTCCAGGAAAAACTTAAAGAGCAAAACAAACTGGATCAACAACACAACGACACTATTACACAACTCAAAAAACAGGAGCAACAACTCAACGTCCAGTTAGATTCAACAAAGGAAAAACTCCTCCGCCATGCTCCGAAAGGACTCTCCATTCTCTATCAGCGGGTGCAGGATCTTAAACGTGATGTAAATAATCGTAAGGAAATTGCACAACTTCTCCACGAAAAAATTCACCTGCAAACAAAACATAACACAGAGAAAACTAACCAGATAAATTTTGAGAAACAGATACAAGAAGCTCAAAAAGAAATTGAACAAACAACACATCTGATACAGTTACAGAAAAATATCGTGGTCAAACAGGAAGAAATAGTCCTTCTGGCTAATAAAATTGAAGGATTCGAACAAGAGCGAACAAAACTTTTAGATCACACACCATGCCCACTCTGTGGTTCACCAGACCACCCTTACAGCACTTCCACTGTACGACCAAGCAGTGAGGTAAAAGATTGTCTCAAGATAGAAAAAGAAAAACTCAATGCTCTGGACAGCAAAAGTCGAACTCAGGAAATTAACCTGAACCGAATATTACTTGCTGAGAAAATGTGTTCCACGGCAATAAAGGAAATCAGTGAAACACTAGACACACTGAGTAAAAGTATCCAAGCACTGTGTCCTGAAGACACAGTTTTAGATGATCTTGATGCGACTATCCCTCCCCTTAATGATCAGATCCTTATAGCCGAACAAAATATTAACCAAGCAGAAAAGTACAATACGCTCGTTACTAATGGGGAACAGGACCTAAAACAGCTTGTTATAAAATTGCACATTCAAAAAGATCAACAACAACCGATTCAACAAATCAAAGGTACCATTGAGACCGAAGTACACCTGACGACAACGGCTTTACAAAAAAGCGAACAGGAAATCGCCCTTCTCATTTCACTTCTCTCTGATCTTATTGCCCCTTACGCCAAGACCTCTTTCTCCACCTCTGTGGAGTTACAGTCAACCCTCGATAAACTCAAAGAAAAACAATTACTTTGGAAAAAATCTATTTTCTCATTTCATGAGCAAGAGAAGCTCCTACAAGGCTTCAATGCCTCACGAGATCGAACGCTGCAAAGCATAGAAATGGCGAAAAATGAACATACAAAAATGGTTAGTAAACTCTCAACATTGTACCTTGAACAAAAAAACATCTTAACCAGACGACATGATCTTTTTGAGAATAAAGATCCTCTCGTAGTAGAGAAAAATCTGCAGAAACAGGTATCTGATACTGAACTCGAATTAAAGAAGAACCAGGAGGAACTCACCAACAAAGAAAAAGAGATAGCTATTTTTCAAGAGCGCAGTGAACAACTCGCTCTCTCAATAGTTAAAAGAAAAGATGATCTTGAGCAGGAAGAAAATAAATTTACACTGTTACTAGATGATCATTACTTCGACTCAGAACCATCTTTTCTCCAGGCAATCCAACCTGCAGAGAAAAGGGCCCTACTCAAAGCTCAAATTGATACACTTGATACACAATACAAGGAAGTAGAGGCAAAACGGCTGAGCATAGATGAAACCATAAATGAAGAAACTGCAAAGCAACCAACTACGCTGAATGCAGACGACCTTACAAAACAACTTGAAGAGCAATCTGCAGAATTTGCTCAACAGCAACAACAGCTGGGTGCCCTGTCTGAACAAATAACTCATTACGAAACCAACATTAAACACCAACAGCAAAAACAACAGCTTCTGGCTCAACAGAAAAAAGAGTATGATTATTGGGAACAACTCCACACATTGATTGGTTCCGCTGACGGGAAAAAATTTCGTAACTTTGCCCAGGGTCTTACATTTGAGCTCATGGTCCATCATGCAAATCAGACGCTTGACAAAATGAGTGACCGATACCTTCTTAAACGCTCGCCTGATGCACCTTTAGAACTCACGGTCATTGATGCATACCAAGCCGGTGAAACTCGTTCTACAGCCAATCTTTCAGGGGGGGAAACTTTTATAATCAGCCTAGCCCTCGCACTTGGATTATCCTCTATGGCAAGTCAAAAAGTACAGATCGATTCATTATTTTTAGACGAAGGTTTCGGCACCCTTGATGAAGACTCTCTTGAGGTTGCCCTTGAAACATTGAGCACTCTCCAGCAACGGGGTAAAATCATTGGTATCATTTCCCACGTCCCTCTTCTCAAAGAAAGAATCGATGTACAACTCCGCCTCCTTGCCGGTCTTGACGGCAGAAGTACAATCTCAGGTCCCGGAGTATCCAGGCCCAACTCTCACTGACACCACCAGACTACGTTTATTTTTCAATTTCACTTACCCCATCTTTACGTTACTCGCTTCTCAATTGTGATACACTTATACAAAGAGATTTGAATTAGATTGAAACTCTGATACAACATACTAGAAGTATTATTTTTTCTACAGAGACAAGGTGGTGACAAGATTGAAACATAAGGAAGCAATACACGAAAAAGTCAGCAGATTAGAACTTCCCCAACTGCCTCAAGTGCTGATCCAATTAATTGATGTGTGTAGAGCGGAAGAGGTGGACATTCGCCTGGTAGCTCAAACTGTAGCGCAGGACATTTCAATAACAACCAAGACTCTTCAGCTCGCAAACTCTGCTTTTCTCGGCGCAAGATCACAATTCAAAAATATAGACCAAGCAGTAATATTTCTAGGCGTCGATACTGTTCGTAATTTGGCTATTTCTGTTTCTGTCCATAACGTATTCGGAAGCGACACAGAAGCCAATAGTGATCAATTAGATAGTGAGAAATTCTGGTATCACAGTCTCCTCACCGCTCTTATAAGTAAAACAGTTGCCGAGAAAAGTGGTTATGATGCCCCAGGAACGGCATATCTTACCGGTCTCCTTCACGACACGGGAAAATACTTGCTACATCAACACTTTGGCGAAGACTATAGAAAACTCATTGACAGCCAAAGCAATACACACAACGTGGTTGATGAAGAGGAAAAAACTTTCGGCCTGACACACTGCGATGCGGGGAAATGGCTTCTCGACAACTGGAAATTGTCTGAAAATTTTGGAATTGCGATTAGAGATCACCACAACAGAGATAGCGAAGATGCAACCACAAGTGTTCTTGGCAGGATACTCCGTCTTGCCAACGCACTTGCTAAACAAACCGACGAATTTGATGAACAAACGCTAAAAGATGCTTTGATTCTCTGTATTTCTCCCTCTTCACTAGCCACAATTGTAATACAGGAGAAAGAAACCCTCGAAGAAGTAGCCCAATCACTTGGAATCAAGATTAAAGAGCCGGATTCTTATGACCAGGGAGCTCACGATAAGAACGACCAAAAACGTCTGAAAGATAAAGTCACTCTGCGGGCCAAGCTTTATGGGTTTATGGACAATATCATCCAGGCCCAGAGCATTAATCGGGTTTTTCTCGCCTTAGAAGAAAGCTTGTCACTGCTTTTTAACTGTGATGAAACAGTCCTCCTTCTTCCAAATCAGTTAAATGATACGCTTGTTGTTCAAGGATCCTCTCGCAATACAGTTGCACAAAAGCTAAGAGAACAAAATTTTTCTCTTGCTGTTGAAACAAAATACGTTGAAGAAAAAACCGGCAATCACTTATTGTTAATCACAACAAATAAGGCTGTTGTTCTTTCAGTAAATGAAAACAATGCTTCTCTAAATACAATTTTCCAAACAATTACAAAAGATTTTCTTCTTGCTGTTCCAGTTCGAATTTCAAGAGACCATCAAGGATTATTGCTCCTTGGACTCGATCCAAGTAATGACTCAATTAAAGACGAGGAAGAAACGCTCCAACTCCTCAGTAGTCATGTAGGCAACCGACTCTATCAAGAGATCTTAAGAGAGGAGTATGCGACGGCATTTGCTAAAGAACGAATTACCGCAGTAGAGGAAATAGCACAATCCATTGCGCATGAAATTTCTAATCCACTTGGTGTCATTCAAAACTATATTTATCTTCTTGCTGAAAAAAATGAGAACAACCCACAAATGAGTAAAGATCTCTCAACAATCAATAATGAAATAGAGAGAATCGCAAATATCAGCAGTCAGCTCAATGAGTTGTCATTGCCACCTCAACCAGCCCATAACACTCATACTGATATCAATCAGGTAATTTTAGAAATAGTCGATCTTTTTCAAAATTCCATTCCATCTCAAGCCAACATTTCTATAGATTTTGCTCCACCAACGGATATCCCCCTCGTCTGGATGGAAATAAATCCTCTTAAACAGATAATTGGAAATCTTCTAACAAATAGCATTGACGCATTGGAAGACAAGGGTAAAATAGAGATCAACTGCCACCTCGTTCCACAAAAAAGTCTAACAAATCCTGGCGAAGTCGTCATCACAGTATCAGATAACGGACCAGGGATTCCACCTGCCATCGTTAATACGATTTTCAGAGCAGGGAAAACGACCAAGGAAGACGGTCATGCGGGTTTAGGTCTTGCCATAGTCAATAGACTTACCAAAGACCTTTCCGGTCGAATTTATCACAGTACCGGGAAGCAAGGTAACACTCAGTTCACACTCCATTTACCAATAATCCACAAACCTAACACATAGCCAAACTAAAGATTATAACCTAAATTTTTTCATTAATTTTCAAACAGATAACCCCATTATGCCCGATAAGATTCTCATTGTAGATGATGACCCTTTGTTTCGTAATAGCATGCAGAGACTTTTAAAATTACGCCACTCTCACGTGCATTGCGCAGCCGATGGTACAGAGGCAATTAAAAAGATTCGTGAAAATCACTATGCAGCTGTGATTCTTGATCTCGTTCTTCCTGATCTTGATGGTATGGAAATAGCTCAATATATTAAAGAAAAAGACCCATATTGTGCCGTCATCATTCTCACAGGAAAGAGTTCGATTATCTCTGCCAAACAGGCGGTTCGATTCGGATGTTTTGATTATTTAACGAAACCATGCGAAGTTGACCGTGTAAACCGCATACTCACAAACGGCATTGAACAGAGACGACTCAAACTCGAACTCGACAAAGTTACGCTCAGAAATCAAAAGCTTGCAGAAGCAAGTTGGGAAAGTATAGCATTTTTTACTACAAACGGAATTGTACAAGTTAATCATCAGTTTTGTACACTGTTTGGGATCGACGAAGATCAAGCTCAAACCTATAAAATATTTGACTTCCTCCCCGAATTAGCGCTCCTTCTTACTCCGGGCAACGAAGGAGCCGGACAACCTGCTTCAATTTTAAAAAGTGAAGCCATCCATCCCAATGGAACAATTTTTCCTGTTGACGTGCGTATAGCCCCACTTGCAATTTCCACTGAGCCGCAATGGGTTGCAGTTATCCGTGATCTCACCCAATCCTACCGAGACGCACGTGCTCGGGACCGTCTTGAAAAAAAGTTGACCAATGCTCAACGAATGGAGTCAATTGGACTGATGGCCGGCAGTGTTGCACATGATCTCAACAACCTACTCAGTAGCATGGTCACGCTCCCAGAACTTTTACTTCTGGACATGCCTGAAAAAGCAAAATACAGACAAGACATCAATAGAATAAAAACGGCTGGAAAACAAGCCGCTGCCGTAGTAAGTGATCTCCTCACCATCACCCGTGGTTCGACCTCAAATAAAGCAATAGGTAATCTCAATACAATAATTGATGAATACAAAAATTCTCAAGAGTTTAATCATCTCTGTACAATTTTTCCCAATATTGTTTTTGAAATTGATACATCAGCTCGACTCAGTAATAGCCGTCTTTCTTCTATCAATGTCCTCAAATCCATTATGAATCTTGTGAGAAATGGAACTGAGTCCATTCAAAACAGGGGTGCAGTAACATTGCACACAAGTAAACACTATTTCAAAAAGCCCTACTGTGGTTACGAAAATATTCCACCGGGAGAGTATGCTGTACTCACTGTAGCTGACACTGGAGTCGGCATTGAAAGCCATCACCTCAAACATATCTTCAAGCCGTTCTACACCAACAAAAAGACAGGCAGAAATACAGGAACGGGTCTGGGCCTCACCATTATACAGCATACAATGAGAGACCATTATGGATATATTGATATTCGAAGGGGGGCTACAGGGAGTATATTTGAGCTCTACTTCCCAGTTATCGCACAGCAGGAACCACTGATTCAGGAACCGACGTCTCTTGAAACGATGCTTGGCCAAGGGGAAACGGTACTCATAGTTGACGATAAAAAGGAGCAACGAGAAATCATAACCTCAGTACTCAATAGACTCGGATATCAAACAGCATCTGTTGCCTGTGGCGAAAAAGCAATCGAATACATCAAAGAAAATTCAGTAGATCTTATACTCCTTGATATGGTGATGCCTCCTGGTATAAATGGCTACCAAACACTCAAAGAAATCCGAATCATCAATCCCGAACAAAAAGCAGTAATCACCTCTGGGCAGCTAAACCATCCGGATAGGATCAAAACAGAAGAACTTGGAGTCAGCAGGTATCTAGCAAAACCTGTCGCACTCAGCCTCCTGGCAAAGAGCATCCAGGAGGAAATTAAAAAACATAATGAGACTCTACCAATCAACAGAAATCATATTGATTGTTGAGTTTATCACAGAAAACCATGATATCACGGACTAATGACAAGAAGCCATCACCCTGTGCACCGCATGAGATTCAAAAACAATCAATTTACTGCATTACGGGGCAGATTTTACAAGTACTGAGATTTAACGCTCAGCCCAGATAACATAGCCCCAGATTCTCATATTCCCCCCCAAAAAAATAATAAGAAATCAGGCAAAAAGGTCTGCATCTTTAAAGAGAGAACCAAGAGCATCTTTTTCAGATAACTGAGGTTCAACATCAGCAGGCCACTCAATACCAAGATCTGAATCATTCCATATAATACAACGTTCATGCTCCGGAGCCCAATAATCGGTAGTTCTGTACAGAAATTCGGCCCCTTCCGACAACACCAGAAAACCGTGAGCAAAACCTTCAGGAATCCAAAGTTGTTTTTTATTTTGTTCACTTAAGTGAACCCCAACCCACTGTCCAAAGGTTGTCGAAGACTTTCTAATATCAACCGCGACATCATATACCTCTCCAGCAACGACTCTCACCAGCTTTCCCTGGGGTTGCTTAATCTGATAGTGCAAACCACGTAAGACCCCTTTCACAGAGCGAGAATGGTTGTCCTGAACAAAATTTCTTTCTATACCCGTTTTTTCAAGCCACACTTTCTGGTTGAAACTTTCAAAGAAAAATCCTCTATCATCGCCAAAAACATTGGGTTCAATAATCAACACATCAGCAATGGATGTTTGGGTAACTTTCATAATTGGTTCTATTCGTTATTTATTATTTGTTAAGTACTTTAGCCCCCTCAGGTAAGCGACAGACACCGAGTCCCACAAGGTTCACCAGAGTTCAATTATCGCCAGTTTATCCGTTAGAGTACATTGTATCGTAATAATTTTGGTACTCACCATTAACGATGTTATCGATCCATGCTCTGTTTGCAAGATACCAGTCGATGGTCTTTTCCATACCTTGCTCAAAAGTCATTTTCGGCTGCCATCCTAAATGTTCTTTAATTTTGGTGGCGTCTATTGCATAGCGACGGTCGTGCCCTAAACGATCATCCACATAGGTGATAAGCGATCTTCTTGGGTTACCCGACGGGGCAAGACCAACCTTTTTATCTAAAAGGTCACAGACAACATGGATAACTTCCAGATTTTGCTTTTCATTATTTCCACCGATGTTATAGCAATGACCATTTTGTCCACCAACTATCACCTCTACAATCGCTTCACAATGATCCTGTACATACAGCCAGTCCCGAACATTTTTTCCATCACCATAAACAGGCAGGCTTTTTTCGTGGAGTGCATTGTTGAAAATAAGCGGAATGAGCTTTTCCGGAAATTGATAAGGGCCATAGTTGTTAGAACAGTTTGTAATCTTTATCGGCAACCCATAGGTGTGAAAATACGCACTGACTAAATGATCTGAAGAGGCCTTTGATGCAGAATAAGGAGAGCGCGGATCAAAAGGAGTTTTCTCTGTAAAAAACCCAGTCTCCCCAAGAGAACCATACACCTCGTCCGTGCTCACATGGAGAAAACACTTATTACTCACATCTTCTTTTCCACCGAGCCATTTCTTTTTTGCCGCTTCAAGCAGTGTGAACGTTCCCACAATGTTAGTTTGAATGAAATCAGCTGGACCGGTAATTGATCTGTCCACATGGGATTCTGCGGCGAAATGAACCACAGTATCTATATTTTCTTCTGCAAAAAGAGCCTCAATAAAAGTTGCATCGCAAATATCTCCTTTCACAAATCTATACGAATCGTCCGCTGCAACGCCTTCCAAATTATTAAGATTTCCAGCATAGGTTAATTTGTCGAGGTTGATAATTCTCCAGTCTTTACAGACATTATGTACCAGTCGGACAAAGTTAGCCCCTATAAATCCTGCGCCTCCGGTGACGAGCACCGTACGTTTATTTTTCATGATTATCAGTTTTCTGTTTGCATTATTGGAAAAAGACCATATCCTAGTAGGTTTTCTGACTGTTCTTATAATAACTTCACTGAATAATTCAAAGTCATATTTTCCCGCCATGAGCAAACAACAAGATCTTGAGATCGCCAAAAGACGTACGTTTGGCATTATCAGCCACCCCGATGCCGGTAAAACCACCCTTACAGAAAAGCTCCTTTTATTTGGTGGCGCTATCAATATGGCTGGTGCCGTCAAATCTAGAAAAATTGAGCGTCACGCTACCAGCGACTGGATGGCGATTGAGCAGGAGCGTGGAATCTCCGTTACAACATCTGTAATGAAGTTCACCTATCGCGACTATGAGATAAACCTCCTTGACACCCCTGGCCATCAGGATTTTTCTGAGGATACCTATAGAGTTCTCACCGCTGTGGATTCTGCTGTCATGGTAATTGACAGCGCCAAAGGTGTTGAAGCTCAGACTGAAAAGCTGATGGAAGTATGTCGGATGCGAAATACACCGATCATCACTTTTATCAATAAGCTTGACCGTGAGGGACAATCACCTCTCGACCTCATGGCAGAAATTGAGGAAAAGCTACAAATTGAATGCACCCCACTTTCCTGGCCCATTGGTATGGGAAAAACCTTTAAGGGTGTATACAACCTGTACCATAATACACTGCATCTTTTTAGCCCCGGACAAAATATCCGCGACACTCAAGGCATTGTCATCGAAGACCTTGACGATCCAAAGGTAAATGAACTTCTGGGCGCACATTCTGCGGATGAGCTACGTGACGATATTGAGTTGCTGCAAGGAGCAGCTAACCCTTTTGAATATGATCACTATTTAGAAGCGAGCCAGACACCTGTCTTCTTTGGAAGTGCCATTAATAATTTTGGTATACAGGAGATGCTCGACTGTTTCGTCGAAATGGCTCCGCCACCGGGACCTCGACAAGCCGTTTCTCGGGAGGTACTTCCCAGTGAAGAAGATTTTTCTGGCTTTGTTTTTAAAATACAAGCCAATATGAATCCTGCACATAGGGATAGAATCGCATTTTTCAGGGTTTGCTCAGGTAAATTTACCAGGGGCATGAAGGTGAGACATCAGAGACTTGGCAAAGACATCACTCTTTCAAATGCAACCATCTTTATGGCACAGGAAAGAGCGCATGTAGATGAAGCTTGGCCAGGAGACATTATCGGCCTTCATAATCATGGAACCATTAAGATCGGTGACACTTTCACTCCTAAGGAAGAACTCAAATTCATAGGTGTTCCCAACTTTGCTCCAGAACTTTTCAGACGGGTCCTCTTAAAAGACCCTCTTAAAATGAAACAGTTGCAAAAAGGATTGCTACAACTGGCAGAAGAAGGTGCCATCCAGGTATTTCGCCCGCTCATAGGTTCGGATTACATCATGGGGGCTGTAGGTGTGCTCCAATTCGAAGTCACAATGGCGAGGCTGCAAAATGAGTATAGTGTAAAAGCTATCTATGAACCGGTAGATTACCAAGCTGCACGCTGGGTCAAATGCGACGACAAAAAGGCTCTTGCAGAGTTTGAACGCAAAAACCAGTCTGCTCTTGCCTCTGATGCAGAAGGATTTCTTACCTATCTTGCCCAAAGTGAATGGATGTTGAACTACTTCATGGAAAAATGGCCGGCTATTGAGTTTAACAAAACAAGAGAGAACTTATAGTAAATGATGCTATAGCATCATAACATGCGGGCACATAACACCCGCATGTTATAAATCCACACCAGCTACTCATCTTCATCATCGACAAAGACCAACGCATACCCTTCAGTCAAGGCTGTCGATGTCTTTTTCCTGGCAACAGTTATAATTCTTTGAATCGTCCCGCGGGAAACCCCCATGCTTGTACCGGCCTCTTCCTGGGTCAACCCCTCTGCATCACATAATCGCAGGGCTTCTAATTCATCTCGATGCAACTCGACTTTTCGAAGTTCTGTAAGGGGCGTTCCTGTGGGTTTAAAGGCTTTTCCACAAAAACTCCCCTGACATTTACGAATTTTTTTAGGACGTGGAGACATAGGTAGTATTTTGTTTAATGAGTCACAGAAGTTTTCTCCTGTGAGCGTTTTTTCTTAAACAGATCAATCAAAATAATCAGAACGACTCCTGCATTTTAATAACATAAAAGACAGGCCATCTACTCAGAAATATTAAATTGTTATCTGCGACTAAAACTCAAATTTAATGGTGGCAGTTACCCGATCCTGTACATACCTGATCCGTATGCATTACCGGCAACTTCCCGTTTGTAAACTTTTCAACGGCTTCACCAACCACCTTAACACTGTTTTTATCAGCAAAGTAAACATCAATGCCAACTCCAGCAAAACCTTGCATTGGCCTCTTACCCATACCACCGACTATAATTACTGTGATACCTGCTTTATGTAGGAGCTCAACAGGCGCCATACAGCCACCCGCTTTATGATCACCGTTAGCAATTACCGAGACTTCTTTGACTTCTTTATTTTCATCCAAATCCACAATTGTGAAAAGATCACAGTGGCCAAAATGGTCAGAACGTGAAGCTTCAAGACCACCAGGTTTATTACTTGGTATAGCAATACGCATAATATTTATTCCTTTATATGTTACACTACTACTGTGTATATACACAATAGATTTTTTATTCTCGACCAAATTTGAAAACAATGCAAAAAAGAGCCGAAGAGATCTTTCTTCAGTAGGCGGATCCAGATAGACAACAGAGGAGAGATCAGGTAAATTATCAACTGAGATATTAAAAGATATCACAATGTGGGTATTTAACCAAAACAACAATCTATTTCAAGTGTTTCGCGGCTCTGACATCACATAATTTCAGCCAGAGAACAAGAAATTGCCATAAATAATTATTCATTCCTTTTTTTCATATAGCTTTAAACATTATGACCAATCTCTTTAAACTGCTTTTTCTCCATCTCTTCGTTGTCTTTACATTTACAGGACCCGCAGTTGCAGCAGAAAGTAGTCGCCATGCAACAATTCAGGAACTCACAGCCACCACTTCTGAAACTCACCTCATCATGTTTGGTACTCTGGTCAACAGTTTCACCTCAGAAATGATTGAAATCCTCAACAGTGGCATTCCCCTACATTTTTCGTTTTTTATTGAACTTCATAAAATAGAGAAAGACTGGCCTGAAGAGCAGATAGCATCGCTCAATTTTCAGCACATAATGACTTTTGATACTTTAAAAGAAATGTATCGTGTTACAACAGAAGAAGATAATAATAAGGAACAGAGCTTTAAGTCTCTCTTTGAAGCCCAAAAGATTATCAACGAGATTAACGGTATAAAGGTGGTCGAGCTTAAACAACTTCTGCCCGAAACCCACTATAAGCTCAAGGTTAAAGCTGAGCTTTTTAAGAAGACGTTGCCACTCAGCCTTCATTCTATATTTCCATTTCTCTCCTGGTGGGATATTGAAACGGAATGGCATTCAATAGAGTTCACATACTAACACCGGTAAACGGTAAGCAAGCCGGCATAAGTGCCTCGAAGATCTCTCTGAGCTCGCTATCTGGTGCTTACACAAGTTTTCTAATATTACAACACACTCCGGATTTCTTATTTTTATGACAAATTATCTGGAGTAAGGCACTAACAAACCGTAATGACATCGCCAGCTCATTCAGCAAGCCCTGATCATAAGCAACCATACAACGCTGTACAGAGACGCCAAAAGCGTAAACTGGTACGGCGTGCGATACTCTTTTGCCTTCTTCTTATTCCTTTTTTCATATGGATCCAAAGTCAGGTCTTTAAGGGCAATTTACAATTGCCTTTTAGTAACAATATTCTCATCTTTACCCTTATTAATATAAATGTACTACTTGTTCTGTTCGTTCTTTTTCTTGTCCTTCGCAACCTGGCAGAACTCCTTTTTGAACGTAAAGTCAATAGATTAGGAAACAAACTCAAAACAAAGCTGATCGCCTCTTTTCTCTCTCTCACACTGATACCGACCATTCTTCTGTTTTTTGTTTCTCTTCAATTCGTCTCCACCAGTATGGACTACTGGTTCAATGACTCGATTGAGGATTCACTCACAGAATCTCTCAAACTTGCCCAGTCACTTCTCCATGAAAAAGAAGCACAGGCAAATTTAATCAGTGAAACCATCAGCATACAGTTACAATCTCTGGATCTTGGAGACACCTCCGCAGCATTCATTCAACAAACCCTTGCCAATATCCTCCGTTTTAATCCTATTAATGGTCCAGATGCAGTACGGGTAATAACAGATGATAAAAATTTCGAAATTACTGTTACTGGACCGCGATTACAGAATATTCTTGTCCCCAATATTCCACCCAGTATTTATGAAAGAGTTGTAAGCTCGAAAACACGTGAGAATCTACTGCAGGAATTAAAAATTGGAGATCTTGTTAATTCTATTTCCCCAATCAAACTCGGTAGCGATCATAAGGATTCAGCAATCCTCATTACCTCTCTTCTAGTCAATCAAGACCAACTCAGCCGGATGAGCACTATTTCTCAGGGAATTGAAGGATATAGACAACTTAAGCACTTCAAAGAACCTTTCAAATTCTGGCTTTTGATCATCCTCCTTATCGTAACGCTTCTCGTGATTTTTGCCGCTATCTGGTTTGGCCTCTATATCTCAAGAGGTATCACTGTTCCATTAGAAAACCTAGTCTTTGCAACAAGACGGGTTGCAGATGGGGATCTTGCTTTTACTATGGAACGCGAGTCAAACGATGAAATGGGTTTACTCGTAGATTCATTTAACCAGATGACAGCAAATCTTAATCAAAGCAATAACAGACTTGCTGAAACCCATACAGCACTTGAGCAAAGCTCTCAAGAGTCTGAACAACGAAGGCGCTACACTGAAATCATTCTCCACAATGTATCAGCAGGTGTAATTTCACTGGCTGAAAATGGTAAAATTACCACGATCAACCGCTTTGCAGAAAAACTACTTAATATTGATAAATCCCTTTTTATCGGGCTAAAATACGACAACGTTCTACCACCCTATCAAGCACAGATTGTAAGTGGTTTTATCGAAGAGTTAAAAGTTACAGGAAAAACTACAGTTGAGCAGCATATTAAACTTAATGTTTTAGGAAAACACTTTTCCCTCCTTGTCAATTTCACACGTTTAGAAGATGAAGAAAAGCAACCTATTGGTTTTGTTCTTGTTTTCGACAACCTGACAAAACTTGAGAAGATGCAACGAATGGCTGCCTGGAGAGAGGTTGCAAGGCGAATCGCTCATGAGATAAAAAACCCACTGACTCCGATTCAGCTCTCTGCTCAGCGCCTCAGAAGACGTTATCCAGAAATTCTTAAAGAAAAAAACAGTGTGTTTGACCAATGTACCAACACGATCATCACTCAGGTTGATGAGCTCAAAACCCTGGTTAGCGAATTCTCTCAATTTGCCCGTATGCCGAAGGTACAAAAGTCGACAGGCAACCTTGTAGAACTCACACAAAGAACACTCTTTCTCTACAGAGAGGCTCATAAGGAAATAAGTTTCACTTTTACCGAACAGGAGCCCATTCCCTCTTTTAGTTTTGATGGAGAGCAGATAAAACGTTCCTTCATCAACCTCCTTGACAATGCCGTTGCAGTTTTACCCGAAGGCGGTACTATAAAAATAGATTTAAGCCTCAATGAAGAAAAAGAAAGCGTATTTCTAAAGGTAGTTGATAACGGTCCAGGCATCAGTAAAGAGAACAAGCTCAGGCTTTTCGAGCCATACTTTTCAACCAAAAAAACTGGAACTGGTCTTGGTCTTGCTATTGTTTCCACCATTATTGCTGACCACAGTGGTTATATACGTGTACAGGATAATGAACCCACCGGCTCCGTATTCATCATTGAACTGCCACTTCAAAATCAAATTGCACTGACCTGACAAGTCTGAAATGCACAGAGGCTTTGCCTTCATAAATAGACATTGAACGACATGAGTAAACGAATACTTATTATAGACGATGAAGTGAGTATCCAGACATCGATTGCTGGTATCCTTGAGGATGAAGGTTTTACTCCCGTTACCGCCTCTTCAGCAGAAAAGGGCTTTGAAATAATAGAAGCAAGTGTAGTAGACCTTATCCTGCTCGACATTTGGCTTGGCGATAATATGGACGGTTTGACAGCGCTCGAGCATATCACTGCAAAGTACGATATGCCGGTTATTATGATTTCAGGACACGGCACGATAGAGACTGCTGTTCAAGCGACCCGTAAAGGTGCCTTTGACTTCATCGAAAAACCTCTCTCATACGATAAGGTCATCCTCTCCATATCTAATGGTCTACGATTAGCCAAACTTGAGCAGGAAAACAGAATTCTACGTCAAGGTTCTGCCCCTAAAACTATTATAACAGGTGAAGCACCTTTAATTTTAGCTTTAAAAAAACAGATTGAAATGGTTGCTCCGACCGATGCATGGGTACTCATCAGAGGAGATCATGGGACAGGCAAAGAGCTCGTGGCCCAATCTATCCACAGATCGTCTCAATCCGCTCAACAACCTATGATTGAAGTCAACTGTGCTGCGATCCCTGAGGAACTCATCGAATCTGAACTTTTTGGTCATGAGAAAGGCTCATTCACCGGGGCACACGCAAGTAAACGTGGTAAATTTGATCTTGCCGACGGAGGTATCCTTTTTCTAGATGAAATTGGAGACATGAGCCTCACAACCCAGGCAAAAATTCTTCGCATTCTTCAAGAGCAAAAATTTGAGCGCGTTGGAGGCAATAAAACAATCAGCGTTAACGTCCGAGTCCTTGCTGCAACAAATAAAAACCTTGAAGAAGAAATTGAATCTGGGAATTTCAGAGCAGACCTCTTCTGGCGCCTCAATGTTGTACCTATTCACGTTCCAAAGCTTGAAGATCGTCTCGAAGACATCCCTATCCTCGTTACAGCGATACTCAAGAGCCTTGTCAACAAAGGACTACAGGAAAAAACGTTCTCTGAAGAAGCCTATCTGGCTCTCATGGATCACCATTGGCCAGGCAATGTGAGAGAACTCCGAAATTTTATAGAGAGAATGATCATTATGTGCCAGGAAGAATCCATTAGTGCCGCCGATGTTCGTCTCTTCATTAATCCAACTGGAACGAGTATACCCACAGCTACTCATGGAAAATCTCTCAACCCATTTTTAGAAGCGGATTATAAAACTGCAAAAAAACTGTTTGAGAAGGAATATCTGCAGCAAAAACTTTTAGCTAATGATAACAACATCTCTAAAACAGCAGAACAGGTTGGACTAGAAAGAAGTCACCTGCATAAAAAACTCAAATCTTTTCAAATCATACAATAAAAACATAACCTAACCATAGGAGATCACATGGTTTTCCCAGAATACAGACCTAGAAGACTACGTAAAAACAATGCATTTCGTGCACTAATAAGAGAAACTGAACTCTCCCCGGCACAATTTGTCTATCCACTTTTTGTAATGCCCGGAAAAAACAAGCGAGAAGAAATAAGCTCTATGCCAGGAGTTTTCAGAGTATCAGTAGATCAGCTGGAAAAAGAAGCCAAGGATTGCCTTGAGCTTGGCGTTAACTCAGTTATCCTCTTTGGTCTTCCTGAGAAAAAAGACGCTGTCGGTTCTGGGGCCCATGCAAAAAATGGCATCATCCAGACTGCAATTAAAGAAATTAAAAGAAAAGTTCCGGAAATGCTCGTCATTACCGATGTCTGTCTCTGTGAGTATACCGATCACGGCCATTGCGGATGCCTGATTGGTGAAACTGTGGATAACGATGCAACACTTGAGATTCTTGCCAAAACAGCTCTTTCCCATGCTGAGGCTGGTGCGGATATGGTTGCACCCTCAGACATGATGGATGGCCGAGTTGCTGAAATCAGAGCAACTCTTGATGAGAATAATTTTGATTCCATTCCTATCATGAGCTATTCGGTTAAATATGCATCCGCCTTCTACGGACCATTTCGGGAAGCTGCCGATTGCACGCCGCAATTTGGCGACAGACGAAGCTACCAGATGGACCCAGCCAATAGCCGCGAAGCTTTGCGTGAAGCGACTCTTGACGTGGATGAAGGCGCTGACATTCTCATGGTCAAACCTGCCGTTGCCTATCTTGACATAATTTCAAGATTAAGGGATGAGTTTGATCTTCCTATAGCCGCGTACCATGTAAGTGGCGAATATGCCATGATTAAGGCGGCCGCAGAAAAAGGCTGGATTGATGGTGACAGGGTTATGGAAGAAACCCTCCTTTCCATTAAACGCGCAGGTGCAGATATTATCATCACCTACTTTGCTAAAGATATGGCAAGAATTCTTAAAAACCGATAGTTCACAGTTCTACAAACAATTAAAGGTCATCGACTATTGTCGACGACCTTTTATTGTTTCCATATATTCTACACTACCCAGATTACTCTCTGTACCTCAGGGGGAGACACTCAGCAGCTCTAGGCCTGAATATCAAGGTACCGAGCAGGTGATGAGCCGTTTGTCTGACTTACGGGTACAACTTGTTCTTCTTGTGGTTTCTGTTCCAGGTCTGCTTCAGGTGCCGCCTGTGTTGCAGTAACAGCCGTTCTCGCGAGCTCTAAACCTTCAGACGAAAAAGATGTAACATCTGCAGATCCCTGCCGACTACTCTCCTCTTCAGGTTCCTGTCTTGCTGTTTGATCTCTCAGGATCTGGTTTTCTCGAGCAACTTGTTCTTGATATATTAGGCCGGCAACACCAGTTGATTCAATCATAGTATCCTCCTATTTTAAAACCTTTAAAACAACCTACAAAGAGTTATAGGCGCCTAGGGGATAGAATGCAAGGCCACAGAGAGAAAAGGAGAAACTAATATTTTTTTGATAACACAGGAAGATACAACAGAAACACAATTAAACACTGCGAGAATATACGAGAGCTAGCGTAAGCTTTTATAAATAAAGGATTTCTTAGAATACACCCACCAGCCGGAACATATAATTATTGCACCAACCGTATCAGCCGCAACATCCATAGCACTCACATAACGACCCGGTACAAATGATTGATGAAACTCATCAGAGATACCATACAACAGACAAAACATTACAGTATAACAAACCACCTTAACGGGCTGATATATCTTAAACCTGGTGCTCCATGCATAGAGTAAAGCACCAGCAAGTAGTGCATAAATCAGCATATGAGCCACGAGATCACTATAGGCAAACGCGGGCAATTGGATCTCGTCACCCGTTTTATGCGATAGAAAAAAAATGGTTCCCATGACAATAAGCATGGGAACCATTTTATAGAGTTTGTAAGTCGATGTTGTCATACTTTAAGCAGCATCTTCTACACTGGTAACGTGTACCTTTTCAAGCTGCTGTGGAGTAAATTTCTTACGAATTCTTTTTATCGCAGCATTCAATTGCTTACTTGGTCCTGATGAAAGAACAGTGACAACCCTATCTGCATAGGCCGTCAATTCTATCTGCTTATTAACGACCTTAAAGGTGTGACTCCAATTGATTTCAATGGTTTCACTATTCTCATCGATCGGTGCTTCCAGTGCTTTACCTGCTGCTGCGACCTGGACACAATCACAATCAGTCATCTCCATCAACCAACCATCGCCCTCTTCGGTTGAAAAAAAGAAAAAGACCCCTAGTTCATGATTGATACTCTTTTTACTAACAGCATCATCCTGAATCTTTTTCACAGCGTCCATTAAGGTAACTTTCATCGCCTGTTCAGGACTAAGCTGCTTTATCTGCTCTTTTTCCTTCAAGGCGCAGCAGTGTTTAAACTTTTTACCACTGCGACATGGACATTTTTCATTTCTACCGATCTTTGCCATCAATACGACCCCGGGTCAAAGTTATATTTACATTAAGAGCATTTACTATAACCACATTCGTGACAGGTCTCGCACCCTTCTTCAAACCGTAACATCCCTGAACATTCAGGACAGGTAGATGAAAAACCCTGCTGTGTACCAGCCATAAATGACTTAAAAAGTTTACTTAATTGAGCGGGAAGATCTAGCATATGCCCACTTGACCTGTCAAGTTGTTTGATAATCTCATCCATAGGCACATTAAAACGAAGCGCCAGGGAAACGAGACGACAAGTAGTCGTCCACATAGTTGATTTATCTTTTAAATCGACACGATTATCAAACGGGAATTTAGCAAACACTTCCATTGGTTCTTCATTTTCATCAAAGCAAACAATGATATAAACAGATTTCTGGTGCTGATCTTTTACTTTGTAGCGCTTGGCATCCAGTGTGTCAGGCAGGTTTCTCTTAACCGGTCCCTGAGCAGAAACGACAGCCATCTGATCTTTTTCTGATCTCTCTTTCGTGTTGAGTACCTGCTGGTCACGTGAACCATCACGATACACCGTAAGACCTTTGCAGCCGAGTTTATAACCACTAATGTAAGAGAGCTTTACCTCATCTCTGGAAGCATCATTTGGTAAATTAATAGTTTTGGAGATAGAACTATCAACCCCACTATTCTGCAATTTCCCCTGCATTTTTATATGATCTTGAGGAGCAATATCTTGT
The DNA here is from genome assembly GCA_047622095.1 of Desulforhopalus sp. Classification (GTDB taxonomy): domain Bacteria; phylum Desulfobacterota; class Desulfobulbia; order Desulfobulbales; family Desulfocapsaceae; genus Desulforhopalus_A. The sequence continues at coordinate 21,462 of JBLHNU010000026.1, read as the reverse complement.
GCAGTACGGAAAATCTCTTGCCATTTCACAGGTATTTCATCATGGCCAATAACTGTGCCACTATCCGCGACCTTGGTCAGCAATTCATCCGAATAAAAGCCTTCTTCTCTTGCAATCTTTTCAAAAAGCTTATTCACCATGATCAGCCGATCACCGTCCATAACATGCTTTACCATTACAATAGAAAAATACGGCTCACAACCTGAGCCACAATCCGCTATCATAGATACGGTTCCAGTTGGTTGAATCGAAGTCAATGCAGCATTTCTACGTGGTTTATAGGTATTTACAGCTCCGTCATAGGCTGGAAATGGCCCTTTGAGTTCAGCCATTTCAATGGAACATTCCTCTGAGGCTTCTCTAATAAATAGCATTACAGCTGCTGACACCTCGCGCCCTTTCTCGCTACCGTAAGGAATTTCCAGCAGAATGAGCATGTCATGAAGCCCCATTATGCCCAGACCAATTTTCCTGGTTTTGAGAGTCATTTCCTTAATCTCAGGAATAGGGAAACGATTACAATCTATAACGTTGTCGAGAAAAATTGTTGCATAACGAACAGTCTCTTTGAGTCGGTCATAATCAATTTCTCCATCAACAACATAATTTGCAAGATTAATAGAGCCAAGATTACAACTTTCATATGGAAGAAGCCATTGCTCACCACATGGATTGGTTGCTTCAAAATCGCCAAGCTGGGGAGTCATGTTATCCCGGTTGGCGGTATCGATAAAAAGTACCCCAGGCTCTCCATTATGCCAGGCAAGGTCAACAATTTTTTCAAAAACCATCCTTGCATTGAGTGAGGTAACGACCATCCCGCTGCTCGGTTCAATAAGATCGTATTCCTCATCATCTTCAACAGCCTGCATAAAAATGTCAGTAACGCCTACACTGAAGTTGAAGTTGTTAAACTTTTCCTGATCTTCTTTTGCAGTAACAAAATCCATAATATCGGGGTGGTCAATGCGAAGAACACCCATATTAGCACCACGACGTTTGCCACCCTGTTTGATAGTTTCTGTTGCAGCATCAAAGACAGCAGCAAAAGACAATGGACCAGAGGCAACACCTTGTGTTGATCGTACAGATGCATTTTGAGAGCGAAGACGTGAAAAGGAATACCCTGTCCCACCTCCCGTTTTATGAACCAGTGCGCCATTACGAATCGCCGTAAAGATACCATCCATAGAATCTTCTATAGGCAAAACAAAGCACGCAGAAAGTTGTCCGAGATCAGTACCCGCATTCATCAAACATGGTGAATTGGGTAAGAAGTCCAAACGGTAGATCATATTGAAGAATACTTCACGAATCTGTTCGTAATTTTCTTGCCCCTCATCAACTTTTGCTACCGCATCAGCAACACGCCTCGAAAGGGTCTCCCATGTCTCACTAATTTTTCCTTCCGCATCTTTCAAATAGTATCTTCTCGCTAGAACAGTTTCGGCAGTACTTGTCAAAACCTGTTTCGTCATATCAGGTGTCATGGGGACCTCTTCGTTATAATAATTAATCAAGGATTGTAAAAGAATGGTTGTGCGATAGTCATAAAGAAAAATACCGCCATAAAGCACTAATTTACATGCTAATCGCAATATCACACAGCGAGATTTATACACTACATTTATGTATCCCTCAAGAACAAACTACAACATATGGTGTCTTTTTTCAATACACACACATTATTAGGCAGTTCAGAGGCAAGCATTTTTTTCAACTAAAAAAATGGGAAACACACCATTTATTTACAGTGCAATTGCTTCAAAATCTGAGGTGCTATTATATAAAGTAAAATCATCGAATTAGGCTGAGAGTTGGTTATAAAATAATTAACAGATACCTTGATAAGGGGAAGTTCAACTTACAAAAGTTTCCAGAGCTCGATTAAAGATAATTGAAAATACTTTCAACTTTCCAAGCAATCTTTATCCTTGCTCATGTGCAGAGAAATGCTATTTTGAAGGTATCATTTTTCAATTCTTTTACGACAAGGACCCACTATGTATATACCTCAATCCATTCAATCCAAACCCGATTACCAAAAATGCATTAATTTTCATGGGCATACCTGTATGGGGGTTACGATTGGTTATCTGGTCGCAAAACTCGCATTAGAACTACTGACCGAAATACGATCCGTGGACGAAGAACTTATCACTATTGTCGAAACCGACGCTTGTTGTTGCGATGCCATACAAGTGCTCACCGGCTGTACTTTTGGAAAAGGTAATTTCTTTTATCTTGACTATGGGAAAATGGCTTTCACCTTCGCTAGCCGTAACAGTGGAAAAGGTGTCCGGTTGATTTTGAAAAATGAGATTTTTGAAGTGCCTCGAAAAGAACAAGAGCTGGCACAAACGATTTCATCACCTAACTGCAGTCCTGCTGAAAAAAAAGCCTACGAAGGATTATACGAACAGCGCGGTGAAGAGCTTTTCGCACAAGGTCCTGCCGGATTTTTTACTGTACAACATCTTGACAATTTCACTCTACCTGACAGAGCGCCACGGGCAGCATCCAAAAGATGTGATATTTGTGGGGAGATGGTAATGGAAACAAAACTTGAAACAGCTGGAGACCACAGAATTTGCAGAGGATGCTCCTAACCTGACCAGAGATGTCAGTTAGAAAATCACCTTAAAAAAAGTTGGCTAAAACGAAAAAAGAGGTCCCCCTCTACACCGTCAGGTGCAGAGGGGGACCGCTTTGTAATTACGATAGTCTTTTCAATTTAGAATCTGAAACGAACTCCAGCACCAAAACGGCCGTACTCATCCATCTCATCAAGCTCGTCAAATGCGGAACGTAGCTCGATAAACAAAGATGCATTAAAGTCTTCAGGCTCACCATAAACTCTAGCACCAACCCCAGCAACTAAGTCAAGCTGGCTGTTTTCTGTTGGAAGATCATCATCTCCATCAGTAATCCAAGCCCCCAGTCCAAGATCAATGAAGTATCTAGAACCAAAGGAATATTCCCCAAGCACATCAATAAGTAATGCAGACTCACCGTCGCGTCCATGAACCTGTGGCGCACCACCAATAAGACCTAATATTGCAAACTGCTCATTAATCTTATACTCAAGACCTACCCGGCCAAAGATGTAATTTGCAGGATCAATCTGATGAGAAAATCCTAGATCAGCAAGGAAACGAATAGGACTAGCGGCGGCAGTTGCAGCGACAGCAACAATACATTCGTCCTGAACGGAAGTATCACCATTATTATCTGTAAGGGTCACTTTTAAACTCGTTGCATCACATGGCATTGCAACGTCTGCAACCAGTGCACCGTCAACGACCTTTTCGCTGACAACAATGCCCTGATCGTCCATAAAAGTAATGGTCATTTTCTCAATAGTACCATCAGCATCGGTGGACCCGCTTGCATCAACGGTAATTATCTCACCACACTGAGCACTAGCAGAAGAAACGTTCATTCCACAGCGAGGAGCTTGGTTATCTGCTACAGGTGGAGGAACAACAGCAGCCGCAGGAATTGGATACATTCCCATGAGAGCAATGTTTCCACAGCCAAGAGGAACTGCAAAGGTGTATCTGTTACCTTCGTGGTCAATATCAAATTTGAATCCTGGAAATGACTTTTCGTTTGCCCAGGTAACATCTTTCGCTACGCGAACAGCACCTTTTCCCTTTTTCTTAAAAAACATCCACTCAAACCAAGAACCTTTCTGAAAATCAACACTCTGAACTTGAGTGGTCTTCAACTGTGAAACAAATGGCTCATACAGCTCTGGTCGACCGGCTTTTTCAAAGCCCTTTTTAACATCTTGATCCTTATCCTGGACCATCGCATGTAATGTGTCCACCGTTGTCAGTGGTGGCTGATGAAATGGACTGCGACCTATTTCCATCAATGTTGTAGATGCATTAGCGGTGCTTAATCCAAGTACCAACATAGCGACTGTAATAACAGACATGATAATTCTGTTCAAAGTTTTCCCTCCAAAAATTAAAATTGTAATATTACACAGATTATACGACCAAAATTCTAAATTTCCCTAACGGATACCATAAATCAACTAAACCCTTTTTACTAGTAAACAATCGGTAAAAAAACCAGACAGTTAATGTGCATTTTTTTCACTATGATATGTGCAAATATAGTCACATATTTCGACTAAAAATCTTCTTAAATCTTTCTCAATCCAGAGTATCCACTTGCGCACCGAGGAAACACCAGAATACTCTTAGTATCTTAACTTTCCATTTTTTATCGTCTTCTCGTCCAGGTAGAGCAAATACAAGACCATCTCACAACTATTTAATTTCAAGATGCCCTTTAACTCCAACTCATCCGCCAAAACAGGCGCATTCATTGACAAAGAACCACAGCAAGAGTACCTTCGAAAACGCTTTTAAATATGTGGCTACTTTTTCTGATCTTCTATTGAGTATATTTTTGATGACAACTATTCTACCTGCTACAAAACCCAACTTTTCTCGTTCTTATGCATTCGCTAAATGGTCAATTTTCTCGATTTTAATTTTGACCTATATTCTCGTCTACTTTCACAGAATGGCGCCAGGTGTCGTTGCAGAATACCTGATGAGTTCCTTTCATATCACCGGCACAAAACTAGGTACCCTTTCCGCCATATATTTTTTTGTATACGCATTTATGCAGCTACCATCGGGGGTCATTGCAGATACCTTAGGCACTCGTACCTCTATTGTTTTTGGTAACCTTGTAGCAGGACTTGGTTCAATTATTTTCGGTTTAGCGCCCTCCTTCGAGGTAGCATGCATTGGAAGATTCTTTGTAGGTCTTGGCGTCTCTGTTGTTTTTATCTCGATAATGAAAAACAACGCCGTCTGGTTCCACGAAAGAGTTTTTGGAATAATGAGTGGATTTACCCTTCTTATAGGGAATCTGGGATCGGTAATGGCTGCCGGTCCTCTTGCTGCTATTCTTACACATTATGAATGGCGTACTGTATTTATTGGCATTGGCTGTCTCTCGCTCTGCCTTTCTCTTCTTGGTTTTTTTATTGTACGGAATCGACCAGAAGATCTCGGTTTTACTCCACCAAACAATTTCATCACCAAAACAGATACTGCCAGCCAGAACAGTTGGATCAAAAAACTACTCTCAGTTGTAACTGCACTTAAAGTATGGCCAGGATTCTGGATTCAGTTTGGCATGATAGGTGGCCTCTACTCTTTCATGGGATTATGGGGAGTCCCCTACCTAAGAGATGTCTATGAATTAAGCCGCTCATATGCCGCAAATCATCTGACGACTATGCTTCTCAGCTTCGCCTTTGGCGCGTTATTTTTTGGCTGGTTTTCTGATAAAATAGGCAGGAGAAAGCCACTGCTGTTGTTCTGTACAATCACGTACACCCTCCTCCTTTTAATCCTCATATTTGTTCCTTTGGCGGCAGGATTTCAAACTCTTCTCCTCTTCGGCGTTATGGGTTTTATAGGATCTGGATTTGTTCTTACATTTGCAGCAGCAAAAGAGATAATGGATCCAAACTTATCAGGAATGGCGGTAAGCGTTGTCAATACCGGCTGCTTTATTGGTACAGCACTTATGCAACCACTATTTGGTTATTTAGCTGATAAAACCTGGGATGGTACTACGGTTAATAATATACGAATCTATATGGAGCAGGATTATAAAAGCGGATTCTTTCTCATGTTGATTTTCGCAGTGTTGTCAGTGTTCGGCGCACTTAGAGTTCGAGAGACTTTCGGCTGCAATCAACACCTCAAATAACAAAAAAGCCAGAGAGTTACTCTGGCTTTTTTGTTACGTCACCCTTCACAAGGGTTTAAGCTCTAAATAAAAAAAACTATATTAAATTAAACACTGAACTCATATTTTATCCCGGGATGGTGCTCGTATCCCACCAGTTCAAAATCATCCACCGTCACCCATGTTTCCAAATCTTCCAATGTCTTTATTTTAGGATTAATCTTTAACGTGGGTTGAGGATAAGGCTTTCGTTTTAACTGGACGTCCCGGAGTAATTCAAGCTGATCTTCATAAACATGAGCATTCACAATCTTATGAAATGCTTTGGCAGGTTTAAGCCCAGTTACCTGCGCCATAATCATAAGCAACCAGCCAACCTGAACCTGATTAAAACCATGCCCCAGCGGTAAATCATCTGAACGTTGGTATGAAGTCAGATAGAGATGTCCATCCAAAAGACTAAAGGTATGAGTATGCATACAGGAGTTAAGACATGCTCGATCACGCTCCCCCGGATTCATGAAGGTCATAATCTCACAACGATTATCAATTCCCTGTCGTAAATCGTTATATACATTTAATAACTGATCGACCCTTTCATTTTCAGGGTTACGCCAATCTCTTCCCTGGGCTCCATAACAGCGGCCCATATCATCTTCACCTTTACGGAAAGAATTTGCCAGCCAATCAGGGTTATCATTGGCGTTTGCGTTCCAAGTATTACAACCAATTGATCGAAATTCAGCAGCACTGGTATAACCACGCACATAGCCTAGCATTTCAGCGATAGCCGCCTTCCAAAACACCTTTTTAGTCGTTAAAACAGGCAACACGCCTTCGCTGATATCATATTCCAGATCTGCATTGATAATTGTAAGACAGCGTTTTCCGGTACGTTTATTCTCAACCCACTTCCCGTCATCTACTACTCTTTGGCATAACTCTAAATATTGCTGCATATCTCTCCCTGAGCATTCATATTATCAAATTTTGAAGACAACAAGTTGTCACTATAGGCAAATAAGTAAACCTGAGAGTACACGATTTGAGTTAACGGAATACCGAAAATTGTAGCGAAAGATGATCTGGTGGATTTCCCAAAACTCAAATTAAAATATTGTCCAAACATACTGCTCAACGGCGGTATCAATACCCCGACACCACCTTTGGTTAAGCATAGAAAACCATCCCAGCTTTTAATCATTGTTAACTGGTACAATAGTAAACTGTTCATCCGTGATAGATGTTTGAAGCGGGTAACCAGATTTTGCCCAGTCTACAACACCAGTGGTTATTGAAACAGCATTCTTATAACCCAATTCATTAAGCTGTTTTGTAGCCAAGGCGGCCCTGGCACCTGACTTACAATAGACATATATTTTTTCGTTCTGATCCGGAACCACAGACCATACACCAAACTCCAACAGGCCTCGTGAGATATTGATGGCCTCTGGAATATGAGCCACTTCATATTCTATAGGAGTTCTCACATCCAACAAAATAATATCTTCATCTGCATCGAGTAACTGTTTTAACTCCTGAATAGGCATCTGAACAGTAGATGCACGTGCTGCATCTACCAATTCTTTTGTCTTTGTTTCCATCCATTTTGGTTGTTTGACAGTTGACTTGGTAACATCAGCTACAGCATATGAAACAAGCAATATATTTAAAAAGACCAGTGTTAATACCAAACGTATATGAGCCATATTTTTCTCCCTATTATGTTATGAGCACGTTTATTTACTGTTTTTTAGCCCGATATTTTCGTTATGCGAAAAAAATAATCCTCGGAGGTAAGCGCAGACTCCGATATCAACTATATGCCTGTGGTTATTTTTTTCGCATTTCTCGGAGTCTTCGCTTACCTGATCTCGAACCAGATAGCGTAGACTTCGAAACCCTAGTAAATCAACAGACTCATGTTATTATCCAATAAAATAGTTGAAGCATTGTTATCAGCAGAACAACACATCTCTAGTGAAAAATAAAACTAAGGTCTAATTGGGAAAGGACAACATGGAAAAGAAGAATACATCTATTTTTGAGACATGGTGATGTACGACCGGAGACCTTTCATAAAAAATGATCCTCGGAAACAACAAACCCTACAAACAGCAGTCAGTATTCGAGTTATCTTAAGCCACTCGTCAAGACTGTTTCAATAGCCCCTGACTCGCTATAACATTTGACAGAAATAGAGCGTTAACCAAGCGCATAAGAAACCAAAAAAATGTCAAAGGTAGCAGTAGAACCTGAATTATAAAAATCCCTAAATAAAGAAAAGTCAGTTGTAGAAGATTTTCGATTATCAAAGATTTATTTTCAATGGTGATCCTCACCGCATTTTTAAATTCAACAGACTTATGTTTTATATACGAAGCACTGCTTTCAATTGTTTCCAAAATCCCGTCGTACTCGGGTAAATCCACGTCCTTTAGCTTGTCAAGATCTGCCGTCCCTTCAGCCAACGCACCCCTTGCTTCAACAATTCTATCTTCAAAAAATTGTGTCTGAAGAAACTCATTGGCAATAGAAGAGATAGGCAGACAAAATCTGGCAACAGAAACGATAATCAACACATTCAATACCACTTTCTGCAACGCAAAGAGCTTATCACTTTTAAACCAGAGAAGACCCGATAAAACTAAAAGTAAACCGGCAAGAATTGGAGGTGCCAAGGCAATGCTGATCTCATAAGAAAGTTCTTGTATCCCAAGGGACGTGATAGACAACACAAGAACATTTGATAATCTTTCCACCATATCATTTATGGGATCCACAATTTGCCCCACAGCAAGAGACATGCCTATTCCTGCAGGCTCCAACTGGACACTGGATTGCTGAATAACTGATACTGTGCCGTTAATCAGTCGACACACGCCATAGCTAACGCCTGCCGTTGTTATTGAATCTTGGAAGTATTTTTCTGCGGCCGAATCAAGAACTGGGATTTGAACGCCAGAAGAGAAAAATAGCAAGATTGCTACGAGGACTCCTACTGCTGATTGTATCGATTTCTTTTTATAGTTAACGTTCATAATCTAATTGGGAATATAAGCGAGATTCGAGCTTTATCGTGCCATCTGTACATAGCCAGGATCGACTTTAGTAATTTCAAATTACATTCCCCATAATTTCAGTACATTAAGTCCAAATGATTCTATTGTCAGGAGTATCATTTAATGACAGACAATATATTCCTGTAATTGCTCATGCCATTTTACTGTATCGTATATCTGGGGGTACGTTGCCTCATGCATTAAAAGATCAAATAAATGCCTTGGTGTCTTTCCTCCGATACTCATGGATTTTATGCAAGAGACACAATAGACACAAACATCCTCACAAGGCATCGATTCAGCCCGTTTTTTCATAGCTTTATGAACTTTCTCCACTGAATGTTTTGGATAAAAGTCATCTCCACAACATATAGATCGTGTGCCATTAAATTTCGTTTCAACAACTTCTATATTCATCTTCTTGAGCAAACTGCGAACTGCTTGGTGCACCTGCGGCTTTTCACGTATAGGGCAAGCATCATGCACCGACATTTTGAATCCCTGGTAATTGGGATAAACAAACGAATCAAGACTATCGATTACTTCCCATAAAGATATTGTTGAAATCCCCTCATACAAAGTACTAAACCGTCTATCACAACCAGCGCATACATTGATTAGCACTGCCCCTTTCTCAACCTGAGGTTCATGCTGGCAGCATATTTTGTGTAGAGCAGTTTTTGTATAGTTCTTGTTCAAGTATTCTAAGATAACATTTTCCATCTCGGGTTTATAAATGCTTAACGCACAACCTGGATTGAAGTATGTTTTAGTTGTCATTATGTTTCATCCTTGTCTTTGTGTAGGGAATTTATGAGCCCATTGATTTACTGCCTTTTACCCCGATATCTTCGTTATACAAAAACAACAATCCTCGGAGGTAAGCGTAGACTTCGAAATTCTAATAAATCAACAGACTCATTTATCTCGGCACAATATATCTGCTCTCATGAAATGAAACACTCAGATTCTTGCTATATAATAAAATTTTCTGCCTATCTCCAAACCTCAGCCAAATATCGTTGCACCTATTATTCTGTTTTTTTTAATAAAATAAAGGGCTTTAATTAAATTAAGTCTTATCTTGTAATGTTGGAACATAATTTTTTCTCTGGAGGGAAAACAATGTCAGAAATACTGAGTGCAGGTGAAAACGTTCGACATAACAATAAAGCGGATTGGGGTATTGGGAAAATTGTTAAAATAGAAAAGGGTGGTACGATTAGAGTTGTCTTTGAAGGCGACATGAAAGTATCCATCGCCAAGGGCGCAAAATTCCTTTCTAAAGTTTCATAGAGATCGAAGCCAGATGATCTGGCGATTAAAAGTCATAAAAGCAACCCTCATATAGGTATATTACCTATCCACACAACCGTTCACTACATTATTTAATCGGCATCAGAGCACCTATGTTTTTTTTCATTTTCAAACAGATCCTCAAAACGTAGATGCTGGAAAAAATAATGATGCTTATTGACTGATATCTTTTACAGATTTGTGAAAACGTATAGAGCTGCATAACAGATTAGAGGTGTATTTTTGCAAACAGTAGTTAAAAAGTGGTTTCGTGATAAAGACTCTGGATTTCTCGACAATGGAGGAGGTCCAGACATACTGGTACGCAAAGAGGATCTTGTTGGTTGTACATTCTTGAAAATCGGAGCAACCGTTAATTTTGAGTGTCATCTGGGTAAACAAGGATTGATTGCCAAAAAAGTCTCCTTATTTAAGCAGAAAGATTCAAACAACAAGAAAAAAGACACGAAAAATTTTCGCTTTGGCGTAATGACCTAAAAGTGTAATGAGCCTAGTTGACTTCATAACAATATGGATAACATTTAACTGCTTACAAAAACTAAGGCGCTAAGCTGTAGTTATCCATATCCTATCTGACAATTACCGTTTTTGAAGCTGTAATTGTCAGATTAGGTCTGAATTAATTCAGATAATCCCGCTGAAATAATTCAACGGGATTATGTGATGTACAATGTCAACCATGCGCATGTCTGTTGAGGTCATCAGAAATTAGGACAGATTGCATGACTACTTACTACATCAGCCTCTTAAATATCATGCTTCTTCCAGGTCCCTGTAAAGAGCTAAAATGCCAGATCGAGCAAGTTTTTTTATCCCGAAAGGGGCAAGCTTTTCGATGAGTTCATCAACTTCTACTTCTGTACCTGTTATTTCGAATATTATAGAATCTGCTCCTGCGCTAATTGTCTTGGCATTAGAAGAACTAACAAGCTCAATAAGTTCTTTTTGAAGATCTTCTGATCCCTTGACACTGACTAAAGCCATCTCTCGTTTCACAGCTTTTTCTTCGGAAGTCATGTCCCGTAGCTTGACAACATCAATCAGACGATTCAGTTGCGCCTGAATTTCTATGAATATTTTTGGTGTAGCCTTAGTCTTGATCGTTATTCTTGAAATGTTAGGATCATGAGTAGGAGCTCCACAGATACTTTCCATATTGTATCCTCTCCCAGAAAAAAGACCAGTGATCCGAGATGTTACGCTCGGTTTATTTAATACCAGCATCGTAATAACATAGACCTGTTCTTCCATCATTGACTCCTAAATAAATTTAATTGAGACTGAAAATAATACAGGGTAATTGCTCTCTATATACTGTAGCACTGACTAACACCGACTTTAAATAACCAAAACTCGCTGCCTAGTTTGATAAAAAGTCGGAGAAACTAGTCCTGACCTGTTAAGCTGGTTTCGATTAACTGGGGGCATCTGACTCAGTGGTTTTTATATAAGGTCCTGCCTCCATATCCTTATATCCTTTTCCTGGTGCAATTATGGGATACACCACCTCCTCTATATCCGTCATAACCTCCAAAAATGCAGAACCTTTAATGGATAGAAATTGAGTGAGAGTTTCCTGTAGTTCTGACCTATGTTCGACTCTCATAGTCGTCATGAAACCACAATCCCTTGCAATCTTAGCATAACTCACTTCGTTTACAGGTTCTTCTGTTGCAACAACACGTCCCTTATACCTTGCAGTCTGAATATTTCGCACCATACCAGCACTTTGATTGTTCATAACGAGAACTTTGATAGGCAATTTTCTCGTACCAATCGTGTATAATTCACCCATATTCATTCTCAGACTGCTATCACCATCTATAGCAAGAACCGTTGCTGTAGGATCGGCAAAGTATACACCAACCGCAGTTGGTAGCGAGAACCCCATGGTTCCGAATCCTCCTGATGTTATAAATGAACGTGGCTTCTTAATTTTCAGATATTGACTCGCAAGCATTTGATGATTGCCAACTCCTGTCGTAATGCGAATATTCTCAGGTAAATGTTCTGAGAGCATACTTATTACTTCAGCCTGCTGAAGAGAAGATGAAGTTGTGTTGTACTCCAATCGCATTTCACTTTTGAAACGAGTTACACTCTTCTGCCAGTCGCCGATGTCGAGTTGTACCGGATTCTCTGAGGCATACAACAATAAATCTTCTATTACTGTTGCGACGTCTCCTATAAAAGAAAACTTGACATACCTGCTGCTTCGAACCTCTTGTACTTTAGCCGGATTTATATCAATGTATGCGATATCCGCTTTCAATCCCGACTCCCCAACCTTCTGGGTCACACGATCATCCCAACGTATTCCCATACCGATAAACAGGTCAGTCTCCTGGATGGCTCTATTAGCGTAAGCAGTACCATACATTCCAAGCATTCCCAATGAAGTATCGAGTGACTCATCAAGAATCCCTTTTCCCATTAAGCTGTTAATAGATGGGATATTAAAAAGGCTATTGAATTTGCGTATAAGTTTACTTGCCTTCTTATTATTCAGCCCTCCGCCTATGTAGAGGAGTGGCCGTTTAGCAGCCGCTAAAAGTTCAAAAAAATCCTTGCATTGGTTTACTCCCAGATGTCGTTCCTCTTCGTACTTCCCTATAAAAACTGATGGGTCCAGCCCTTTATACTCTCCAGAGCCGACTTGTACATCCATTGGAAAATCTATAACCACAGGACCAGGCTTTCCAGACTTAGCATAATAATAGGCATCTTTGATAATTGTCTCTATGTCTGCAACATCAGTTACAAGAATTACCTTTTTTGCAGCTTTTGCAAAGACACCACTCACATCTATATGCTGGAATTCATCGGTTCCCATTTTACCTGATGAGACCTGTCCTGCAAAAACAAGCAGAGGAATAGAATCAGCGTTAGAGTCTGCCACCGCAGTCAAAGTGTTGGTTATTGCCGGTCCTGAAGTTACAATGGCTACACCAACCTGATTACTGGCACGGGAAAGCCCAGCTGCAGCAAATGCACATGATTGCTCATTGGAACAGACAGTAATGTCAATTGGACTGACTCCAAGAGAGTGGAATACTGGAAGAATAGCAGCCCCAGAATATCCGAATATCCGTTTAACTCCAAGATCTTCTAAGCTTTTTACTAATATGTCCGCACCATTCATAATGTCGCCTTGTTATAAAAAATATTGTTGGCCGATACAATGGGCCTCTATTATGCGGAAAGTTGCTCTTTGCTCGGTTGCCCCATTTCTGCTAATTGCTCAAGTTTTTGGAAGTTTATATCAATCTGGTCCTGTATTTCCTGAATCTGAGATGAGTTCAAGTGTTTGAAGCGACCTTGTTTCTTGAGGTATTCTTCAACTGGCTTAGCATTTTTCTTATGCTTACCCAGCACATATTGACCGTTTATGATTTCATAGAGTGGAAATGCTCTCGTATCCACTGCCAATTTCGATATTTGTACTGCGTAGCGTGTATCCATCTTCCAACCAGTTGGACAAGGTGACAACACGTGGAGATAAGCAGGGCCGGGTGTAATTGCTGCACGTTTGGCCTTATTCATAAGATCAAATGGATATCCGGGACAGGCTGTTGCGACATAGTCAATATTGTGGGCCGCTGCAATCTTGGCCATATCCTTTTTACCTCCCTGCTTAGCTGCCCCACGGGTATCGATTGGTGTCGTCGTAGTCCATGCACCATATGGGGTAGAGGAGGAGCGCTGAACACCTGTGTTCATGTACGCTTCATTGTCAAAACACACATAAACAAAATCATGGCCTCGCTCTAAGGCTCCGGACAGTGCCTGAAAACCAATATCTGCCGTGGCACCATCCCCACCCATAACAACAACCTTTACATCTTCTTCTGCGATGCGCTTTTTCCTTGCCAGGGCTTTACGGGCGGCGATGACACCAGAACCCACCGCTGATGCATTCTCAAAAGCCACATGGAGCCAGGGAATATTCCAGGACGTTTGTGGGAAAGGGGTCGTTACGACTTCCATACATCCTGTTGCCGAAACAACAATCACATTCTCCCCAAGAGCCTTTAACACAAGACGAAGGGCGAGTATTTCTGCGCATCCTTGACAGGCCCGGTGTCCGCTGGCCAGAGGTTCAAAGTCCGGAGTGTTTTTTGCCGTAAATTTTATTTCTTTAGACATTGTGTTCATTTCACCCTCGCATCATAGAGGTGGTATTTTTCTGGTGCATAGACATTTGTTTTGAGATCGGTCACAAGCTGCTTAAATGTCACTCTCGATATTTGTCGGCCACCAAGACCCATAACAAAATTGTGTATATCAGGGCGTTCACTCTCCGTGTAATAGGCTGAACGGACCTCAAGGCCAACTGGCCCAGCCTGACTACCAGGGGATAACATACGATCAATAACAGCAACTGTTTTGGCACTACCGATGGCCTCTTTTAATTCAGCTTCAGGAAACGGACGCCACAACCGGATGTTGACAAGGCCTACTTTTTCTCCTTTTCCACGAAGATCAATTATTGCACTGCGAGCGGTTTCACTGATGGAGCCCATAGTGACAAAGACAATGTCCGCATCCTCTGTAGAGATGGCGTCCACGGCGGAATAATGATGTCCAAACTTCTCTCCATACTCCTGCCAAACTTCTTGCCAAATCTCCCCTGATCGCAGAAGTGCGACATCCTGAGCTTTTTTGACCTCTGTATAAACATTTTGCGGGCCAAAGGCTCCAATAGTGCGTGGGGCTTTTGTGTCCAGCATTCGCACCGGGTTCATCGCTGGCAAAAAGCTATTGACTTCATCCTGATCGAGCATTTCAATCGCCTCGATCATATGGGAAACAATAAAACCATCCATATTAACCATTATAGGCAGCTGTACGCTGTGGTCTTCCGATACCTTGAAAGCCTGTAATATGAGATCGAACACCTCCTGACCATTTTGCGCAAAAACCTGCCCCCAGCCTGTGTCTCTCTGGGGCATAATGTCTGAATGGTCTGCCCATATGTTAATTGGAGCAGATATTGCCCGATTTGCCACTGCCATAACCATAGGTGAGCGCATACTTGATGCAGCGAACAAAACCTCATGCATCAGAGCAAGGCCTTGTGATGCACTGGCAGTAAAGGTACGAGCCCCTGCGGCGACAGACCCTAAACAGGCACTGATTGCTGAATGTTCACTCTCAACGGCTATATATTCTGCGTCAAGAGAGCCATCTGCTTTAAGATCAGCCAGATGTTCTACAATATGAGTTTGTGGGGTGATTGGATAGGCAGCGATTACATCCACATTTGCAAGAGCGGCCGCCTGTGCAGCGGCAACTGAAACTTCAATACCGACACGTCGGCTCATGGCATCTCTCCTTTCATTTCGATAGCATCTTTAGGACATTCAACGACACAGATAGCGCATCCTTTACAGTATCGGCCATCCCAGTCATAGTAACCCTCCTGATTTCTTGAATAAGCTATGTCTGGACATAATAGCCAGCAAAGCCCGCACTTTATACAGAGTTTAGAGTCGGTGACCGGCCGACCTGAGGTTCGCCAGTTTCCGGTTTCAAACTGTGCGCTACTTCCTGTTTCTGTGATTTCAGCGCCAATTTGAAGATCTTCAAAACTATAAAGGGCATCAATGGAATAAATTTCTTCTTTTACCGTTGTATCGATTGGTATATTGCCAAACAGGGTTGTTTTATCGTAAGCCTGTTGCATTGCTGCCCTGTTTTTGTTCGCAAGTTTGCCAAACCGTTTGTCAAATGGTTGTTCCAGTGATGCAACTGTACATATCTCGGTGGATTTGATTATTGCCCCAATGATAGCTGTGTTGGTTATAGGCACCCCTAGAAGATTAATTGCAATTTTAGAGGCATCAACGCAGGCAAGATTAATGGACTGTGATTTTGCTATCTCCTGCAACCTCGCAGTCATGTTCCAGGGTGCATTTATAATGAGAGTGCCACCTGTCTTCACGCCCTCAAATACATTAACCATGTCAATGAGACTGGCATCCATTACAACGACCACATCCGGTGTCTCTATTGGCTCGCGGAGGTAAAATTTTTCCTTTGACATGCGAATGTACGCAGTCACAGGGGCGCCTCGTCTTTCGGGCCCAAAAGATGGGAACCCTTGGGCATAGTTGCCCTCACTTATTGCAGCTTGTGCGAGAAGCTCTGCGGCGGTAACGCCCCCCTGACCTCCTCGTCCATGTATCCTGATTTCAATCACAATGTCCCTCCAAGTACACCATATAATCTTACGTTTCGGATAAAGTTGTTTTACCTAACCCGAGGCTTATCAGTCCCAATAGCCAAACCTCTCTAAGCTGGCGATTGGCTTTCATTTGAAACATGAAAAGCCGTTTATCTAATGTGCATTAGTATATCGAGCATGTATGAAATTACATTGCTAGTTAAGGCGGAATTGATATGATGTTCGCAACATTAACTAACATATGGAAGAGAATGAGCAATTATGGATAACTTTGACCTGAAAATCCTTAGTCGATTACAAAATGATGCCAGAGTTACGAACGTTTCTTTGGCAGAATCAATTAATTTATCGCCAGCCCCATGTTTAAGAAGAGTACGAGAGCTTGAGCAGAGTGGAGTGATACGTGAATATGCGACCTTGCTCGATCCGGACAAAGTTGGATGGAACGTGAGTGTCTTTATTGAAATCAGATTGGAAAAACAAACCTTGAGTTGTCTTACTGAATTCGAGGCATCTATTGAAAGCTACCCTGAAGTAATGGAGTGTTACCTGATGACAGGTATCTCGGATTACCTGTTAAGGGTTGTAGCAAAGGATTTGGCGTCATTACAGAGATTTATTACTGATAAATTAGCAAGCATTCCAAACGTTGCCACTATGAAATCCAGTATTGCCCTAAAACAGGTGAAATACAAGACAGCATTACCAATTCTACCTTAAGGGACGTGGAAAATAGCATTAACAAACCATTAAGGATTTGGGTGGCAGTAAGTCACGCGGGTGTAGGCTCCCATGTGACTTCTACCATTTTAATGGATCCGGACCACCTGATGAAGGAGCCATGATATGAGTACATACCTAAAGGTAGCTTCCATCAAGTTGCAGCCAGCTCTCCTATACGTGACGCAGATGATAATTGGCAACTACTCGGGATAACAAAGCTAAGAGCGATGACCTATATGCATTCTTATGCCGGTGAAGCTGCTTTTTTGAAGCATTACCTCAAGCTAAGTTACTTGCAACCCGTTGTGATAATACAAGCTGTGAATCAACGGGAATAGTGTACATGCCTTTCAGGATTCATTGTCCGGACTATTTATCGAAAAATAATATTGTTGAAATCACGGACATTGCTAAAACATCAGCATCTATCCACACCTTCATGGTGTGAAAGATCTGGAGCTTTTAATATGCTTGATAAACCGATCAAGTTCATAATTATGGTTCATCCGACTAAAGCGTACTTTTGTCTCTAACGCCCATAATTATTGAGGTTTGAAAGAGAGATTTCTCTAGTTTCAACAAATCTGGTGAGGAAAACAACTTTTCAAATAGCGTTTTCTTCTCCCTTCCCTTTTTCAAAGGGTGGGAAGGGGAAGATAGAAAATATTCGAAGCAACAAAATCTTTCAAAACAGAGCGTTGTGCTCCTTCACCTCGTCCACAATCCTTTATTACTGCGACATACAGATAAGTACGCTCAATCCTGAAGAACCGGCAATTGCATGGTCAATCTTTTTCAGAGGCAACACTTGAGATTCAAATACCTGCTTCTTCAATCTTGGCTGTGACCCTAATCAATAGTGATTCACTATGTAGTTTTGATCTTGGATTTTTCTTAGCTGTTCTACTGATTGCTCGGAATATGTTGAATAACCGGTTCCTATAATAACTGTCAGGCCAACAGAAAAATGCCTCTATTGCAAAAAAACAACCAGGTGCTGGGGATTTGTTATGCAACCCAACGGTTATTTGACAGAATAGATACCAAATTGTCTTTCTATTAGGAGTCTCTCCAGTCAAACCCTGGTCTTCTGTCCATATATCGAACTGGACTTTTTCAAACATTCTCATGACTTCCGGCAGCGGAATTACCACCATTAATATCGCTTCCGCCCATACATTGTTAGTTTATTCGCGATTTCCATGAAGTTCAACCATAGGGAACGGCATGTATAGCGACATTTTGCCAATGAGATAAGTAAATTTTCTATCTGCAATTATTTCTTATTTAGCCGGTTGCTTAAATTCAAGAAATACCTACACTGGAATGTATAACGTACTGCTTCGTCTCTATAGCCCTTTGGAAACCTGGTTTGACTAGAGTTGGAAACCGGGCGATTTCGAGCTGATGGACTAAATACCTTCAGTACTTTTAAAACTAGGAGAAAACAAGATTGTACCACGACGGATTGCTTTTAATATTGCTTCGTCACTGCTCACTTTACAGAATTGGGTGCGACACTGATTGAGTCTTTCCGCAACATACAGAAGTCCTTGCAAAAGAACTAAAATTACGTAGCAGTGAAGGGAAAACTGAACTGACAAAAATCTTAAATATATTCAAACTGGGCGGGTAGGTTTTCTTCGCAACCATTTAATATCGTAACGGTTGCGAATGTACTATCGTCATCCTGAAATTCAGATTTTAAGAGGTAAATAATGAGCGAAATTCTCCACAAAAATAATTCGCGCGGTTTGGCCGATCACGGTTGGCTTGTTAGCCGACATACCTTCAGCTTTGCCAATTATCACAATCCTGAAAGAATGAACTTTGGCCTGTTGAGAGTTCTTAACGATGATATCGTCAAGCCATTGATGGGTTTTGGAACTCATCCCCATGAAAACATGGAGATTGTATCGATTCCACTTATAGGTTCTTTGAAGCATCAGGACAGCATGGGTAACAAGCACACAATTTCTGCTGGTGAGGTCCAGATTATGTCGGCAGGCAGTGGCTTGACGCATTCGGAGTACAGCAACTCTGACCAGGTGGATGTGAATTTCCTACAAATCTGGGTTATCCCCAAAAAGGAAAATATTTCGCCGCGTTACGGCCAGTTGCTCTTTGATGCTGCAGACCGAAAAAACAGATTCCAGATTCTGGTTTCGCCGAAAGATTCTGATGAAACTATTTGGATCAATCAGGATGCCTGGTTTTCCATGGCGGACATTGATCCCGAAAACCAAATAAGTTACGAGAAACAGATCAAAGACAATGGCGTCTATTTCTTTGTGATTGAAGGTGAAGCCGAAATTGACGGACATTCAGTTAAACAACGAGATGGACTAGGCTTCTCACATGGTGAGGGCCATCTGATCAAAGCTGAAACCGATGTTCAATTGCTTGCGATCGAAGTACCAATGTCGAGAAGCTAAGGTCTTTGATCACTGCAAGAGGAAAGTAATGGTTAAATTAAAAGTTCTTGGTATTTGCGGAAGTTTGCGTCGGGAATCAACCAACTTCGGATTGTTAAAATATGCTAAAGAGAATGCACCTGCGGATCTTGAAATCAAACTAGCCGATCTCGCAGATGTCCCATTTTACAATGCAGACTTGTTGACGGTACCAAGACCTGCGCAGAAATTAATGGATGATATCGCGCAGGCTGATGCTCTGCTTCTCGCATGTCCAGAATACAACTATTCAATGGCTCCGGTACTTAAAAATGCCCTCGATTGGGCCTCGCGTGCGCCTGAGAACCACTTGCTTGCCGGTAAACCCTCAGCGATACTGGACGCTGGAGGAGGCATGGGAACGACGAGAGCTCAATACCATCTTAGGCAGGTGTGCGTGTTTCTCGACATACACCTGCTGAATAAACCTGAAGTCTTCAGTAATGCCTTCGACGGAAGTTTTGATAACGAAGGAAATTTAATCAACGAAAAGATTCAAAAGCTTGTTGTCGAGCAGCTGACAGCTTTGCGGCGGTGGTCGAAGATATTGCGTATTTACCCCAAAGAAGAGCTTGAAAATCTATAAGGAACCTTCTGTTGTTCACGGACAAAATGTATTGAAGAGGACACTGATATGACAACCCAAAATATACAACATACCGTATCACCACGTGATTTGGATTCAATGATGACTGAACATCCAAACACAGTACTGATTGATTTATTACCTCCTGACCATTTTTTAAATGTACATATTCCAGGTGCTAAAAATGCTTGTGTTTTCTTCGTATCTTTTTTGGATGATTTGGCTACGGTTATTTCAAATAAAAATCAAAAAGTTGTCGTTTATGGTTCCAGCGCACGGAGTCATGATACAAAAATGGCTATCGAGAAAATGACCAGAGCCGGTTATCTGGACATTTCTGAGCTTGCAGGAGGGATAAAATCTTGGCGCGAGGCTGGATATTCTTTTGATGGAGAGTCACCTGCCCAGCCAGATGACCCGCAAACTAAATTGTCCCTACTTGATGGAAATTTTATTGTTGATACAGATCTTAGCACAATAGAGTGGACCGGGCGTAATCCCAGCACCTGTCATGTGGGAACCGTGGAGATATCCGAAGGAACACTGAGCAGTAATGGCGGAGAGATTAACGGAACGGTTGAAGTTGATATGAACTCCATTCGCAACGTTAACCTGGAGGGTGACGAATTGCAGCCAGTACTCGAAGTTCATCTTCGATCGGATGACTTTTTCTTCACCAGCATGTTTCCGAAGGCGATTATTAATTTCAAGGAGGTCACTCCTATTCAGCCTGGATGGCAGACATCACCCAATTTTCATGTAAAGGGTGAATTGACATTGCGAGGAGTTACTGCTGCTCTTGATTTTGACATGACAGTGAGTCTAACTGACAATAATACGTTAAGCCTGGAAGCTCATTTCGATATTGATAGAACTCGGTGGAATGTGATTTACGGATCGACACGTTTTTTCGAACACCTGGGAATGCACAAAGTTTTTGATTTGATAAGCATACAAATTCGCATTACGGCCTTTCGATGAAAGGGAGAACGATGTGGACAATCAATAAAAAATACTCAGGACGACTCATAAGATTGTCCTGAGCACAATATTTGATAAATCAAGGTTTGAATCCCATGTTATCCATACACCTTGTATTATAGGCAAAAACACCCCTTCTGTAATGGTATATCGATGGTTTTAAAATGAGGGTGTCTGCCTAGTTACCTTTATAATATCGAACATCAAATAACTACCCTCCTTACCCCAGAAACAGAGTCAAAACTACATGGTTTCTACCGGTTGTCTATGGTGTTATGGGAATAATGATTTATCCTTCTCCTATGTGTCAGAATGGTTTGCACCTTAAATATTTCCACATATAACCAATGGGCGAAGTGAGAAAATCTAGTGTCAAAACGTTACTCAGATGAGTTCAAAGAATCAGCAATAAAAAAGATGATGCCT